>NZ_LRUN01000067.1 GCF_001679645.1 Pseudomonas bananamidigenes
AGCAGTCGGGGTTTTGTTTTGTCCGCAGGAAAGTTCGTACGGCATTCTCGGACGCCTCGCGGCTGCCCTCGCCAGCCGACAATGCTAAGGTTCAGACCTAGCTTTTGTATTTTTCAAGGAAGCCCTATGCCGGACACTCAGTCCCTCAACGCTGCATTCATGGTGGTTCAGAGCAACAGCCTGGACGAACTGCGCAGCCTTGTGATCAGCATAATGCGGCGTTATCCGCTGGCTCCTCTGGTAAACGAAATTGCCCTCGTGCAGAGCAATGGCATCGCCCAATGGCTCAAGCTCGCATTAGCCGAGGATCCTGAAGCGGATGAGCTTGGTGGCTGTGGCATTGCTGCCGCCATCGATGTGCAATTGCCGGGCAGTTTCATGTGGCAGCTTTACCGCATGGTTCTGGGACGAAATGAGATTCCGGCCAAGTCCCTGCTCGACAAGGCCCCTTTGACCTGGCGACTGATGCGCTTGCTGCCACAAGTCATCAACCGGCCGCATTTCGAACCACTGCAACGATTCCTGACTCATGACACGGACCTGCGCAAGCGCTATCAGTTGTCCGAGCGACTGGCAGACCTGTTCGATCAGTATCAGGTGTACCGTGCCGACTGGCTCGAGGATTGGGCCGAGGGGCGTCATCAGCTACGAAATGTCAGAGGGGAAGTGAAACCACTCCCCAGTACCAGTTGCTGGCAGGCAGAGCTATGGCGTGCATTGCTTGAAGATGTCGGTGAGCAAGGCATGGCTCAGAGTCGGGCAGGCGTGCATCAGAGATTTATGGAATGCATCAACAACCTTGAAAATGCACCGGCAGGTTTGCCTTCACGAGTCATCGTTTTCGGGATTTCCTCACTGCCTGCACAAGTATTGGAAGCGTTGGCAGGACTGGCCCGGTTCAGCCAGGTCCTGCTCTGCGTACACAACCCTTGCCGCTATCATTGGGCCGATATCGTTGCCGACAAGGATCTGTTGCGTCATCAATACAAGCGTCAGGCTCGCAAGAACGGCATGCCCGTGGTGCTGGATCCGGAATCTCTGCATCAACACGCCCATCCGCTGCTTGCCGCCTGGGGCAAGCAAGGTCGTGACTACATCAATCTGCTGGACAGCTACGACGATCCAGGCAGCTATCGCGCGGCATTTCGCAACGGCCGCATCGACCTGTTCAGCGAAACCCTTGCGCAAAACATCCTCAACCAATTGCAGGACGACATCCTGGAACTGCGCCCGCTCAGCGAGACGCGTGAGCTATGGCCCGATGTCGACCTGACGCAGGATCAGTCGATCCGATTCCACATTGCTCACAGTGCACAGCGCGAAGTGGAGATTCTCCACGATCAGCTTCTGGCTCGCTTCAGTGCCAATCCGCAATTGCGACCCCGCGATGTGATCGTGATGGTACCTGACATCGACAGTTATGCACCGCACGTCCGTGCGGTATTCGGGCAGCTGGATCGCCATGACCCACGTTTCATCCCTTTCACGCTGGCAGACCAGGGACAACGCGGTCGCGATCCATTACTGATCGCTGTCGAGCATCTGCTCAAACTGCCAGACAGTCGTTTTCCCGTCAGTGAAGTCCTCGATCTGCTCGATGTTCCCGCATTACGCGCGCGGTTCGGTGTGCAAGAGCGAGATCTGCCGACACTGCATCGCTGGATCGAAGGCGCCGGTGTGCGCTGGGGGATGGACGCAGACCAGCGTGCCGGGCTGGGATTGCCCAATGAACTGGAGCAGAACAGCTGGCGTTTCGGCCTGAGACGGATGCTTCTCGGATATGCGGTTGGCGATTTCGGTGCCTGCGCGGATATTGAACCCTACGATGAAATTGGCGGTCTTGATGCGGCGTTGATCGGTCCTCTGGTCGCACTTCTGGATGCCTTGGAGTACTCGCACCAGCAATTACTGAGGCCCGCGAGACCTCAAGAGTGGGGGAGCCGGTTGCAGGTACTGATGCAGTTGTTTTTCAAACCGAGCAATGAACACGATGACTACTTGTTGACTCAGCTCGAGGAGCTGCGCGAGTCATGGCTGGAGACCTGCGAGTCTGTCGGACTGGAGGACGAGTTACCGTTGACCGTTGTTCGCGAGGCCTGGCTGACCGGGCTGGACCAGGGGCGTTTGTCGCAACGATTCCTGGCCGGTGCGGTGAACTTCTGCACCCTGATGCCGATGCGGGCGATTCCATTCAAGCTGGTTTGTCTTCTGGGCATGAACGATGGCGATTATCCTCGGGCACAACCTCCCCTGGACTTTGATCTTATGGGGAGCGATTACCGGCCGGGAGATCGTTCCCGCCGTGAGGACGATCGCTACCTGCTGCTCGAAGCGCTGTTGTCTGCTCGCCATCAGCTTTACATCAGCTGGGTCGGGCGCAGCATTCGGGACAATAGTGAGCGACCACCTTCGGTGCTGATCGGTCAGTTGCGTGATCATCTCGCCAGCGGCTGGCGAACGACTGATGAAAAAACCAATATTCTGGAAGCCCTGACCCAGGAGCATCCACTTCAGCCATTCAGTGCGCGCTACTTTCATGAAGGCAACGAACTGTTCAGCTATGCCAGTGAATGGCAAGTGTTGCACCAGCATCATGAGCCTGCTGAGGTAGCATCCAGGCTTGAACCTCATGTCCAGGAAGAGCCACTGAGCCTCGCGTTGCTGCAGGATTTTCTGCGTAACCCGGTTCGCCACTTCTTTACCCAGCGCTTGAAGGTCTACTTTGAAGCGGCACAGGCCCCCCAGGCGGATGAAGAGCCCTTTGTGCTGGACGCGTTGCAACGATACACCCTGAGCGAAAGCCTGCTCGAAGCAGCCTTGAGGCAACCTGAGAATGTCGATCAGGCGCTTGAAGCTCAAGCAAGACGTCTGCAAAACAGTGGACTGCTGCCCATGGCGGGATTCGGTGAGTGCCTGCAGCGAGAATTGATCGAACCACTGCCTGATTTGCTGCAACGCTATCAGCAGCTACTGACGCTTTGGCCGACGCCGCTGACCAGTGCGACACCAATCAATCTGCAATGGCAGGGTTTACGCCTGGAAGGATGGCTGGGCGGTCTGCATCAACGAGCCGATGGCGGAGTGTTGTCGGTGACGACGATTCCCAACGGCGTCGGTTCGATCAAAAGCCGCAAGTGGCACCGTCTGACCAAACCATGGGTCAATCATCTGGTCGCTTGTGCGAGCGGGCTTTCACTGACGACTGCGCTGGTTGCCAGTGACGACACCCTTTTACTTGAACCGATGGAGCAGGATCGGGCCTGGGGAGTACTCGAAGATCTGCTGCTCGCCTGGCAGTCCGGGATGCGTCAACCGCTCCCGGTCGCGGTGAAAACTGCATTCGCATGGCTGGGGCAGAGTGATTCGCAGAAGGCTGAAGCTGCTGCCCGTAAAGCTTATGAAGGTGATGGTCTGACCAGCGAAGGTGAGCGACGCGAAAGCCCCGCATTGGCCCGTCAGTTCCCGGATTACGATGCACTGCTGGCCGACGAGACATTCTCCGATTGGTGCAACGCTTTATACCGCCCGTTACTCGAGGCTCCCTGGCAATCCCTGGCCGGTGCGGGAGTTCGTTCATGAGTGCAAAGCAACCTCTCGCCCTGGCGTTTCCGTTGAAGGGCAGTCAACTGATCGAGGCCAGTGCAGGCACGGGCAAGACATTCACCATTTCTGCGTTGTATCTGCGCCTGATCCTCGGTCACGGAGGTGAAGCGAGTGGTTTCGGTCGCGAGCTGCTGCCACCACAGATTCTTGTAGTGACCTTCACTGATGCGGCGACCAAGGAGTTGCGCGAACGTATTCGCACACGCCTGGCCGAGGCCGCACGTTTTTTTCGTGACGAGACGCCGCCCCCTGATACGTTGATCGATGAGCTTCGCGCGCAGTTCGATCCTCAGCAATGGTCCGGCTGCGCCAACCGTCTGGACATTGCCGCACAGTGGATGGACGAAGCCGCCGTCTCGACGATCCACAGCTGGTGCCAGCGGATGCTGCGCGAGCATGCTTTCGACAGCGGCAGTCTGTTTACCCATACATTGGAGACCGATCACAGCGAGTTGCTGGGCGAGGTGCTTCGCGATTACTGGCGTCTGTTCTGCTACCCGATGCGTGGGGATGCTCTGAATTGGGTTCGCAGCCACTGGGGGGGACCGGCAGCACTGTTGCCTCGCCTGCGAGGACTCTTCGGCACCGAACGTGCAGAGGGGGAGTACAGGACTCCGGCTGAGCTGATCGAAGCGTGTCTGCAGGAGCGCCGTGCGGCATTGATTGAATTGAAGAAGCCTTGGCATCAATGGGCAGATGAACTGCTTGCCCTTTGTCATCAGGGCGTCGCGAACAAAGTCGTCGACGGGCGCAAGATGCAGGTTCGCTACTTCGAGCCCTGGTTCGAAAAGCTCAAGGCCTGGGCTGAAGATGAGTCCCAGGAGCAACTGGACATCGGAACCGGATTTACCCGACTAACGCCTGATGGCATGGCCGAAGCCTGGAAAGGCGAGCCACCAAACCATCCGGGGCTGGACGCCATGCAGGCACTCAAATCGAGCCTTGACGGACTGCCGACACCTGATACCGCTGTGCTGCAGCACGCCGCCAAATGGGTTGGTGAGCGCTTTGAAGAAGAAAAACGTCGACGTGCAGAAATGGGCTTTGACGACATGCTGCTGCGTCTCGACGCAGCCTTGCAATCCGAAGGAGGCGAGCGCCTCGCCACTCTTATCCGGGAGCAGTTTCCGGTCGCGCTGATCGACGAGTTCCAGGATACCGATCCGGTGCAGTACCGGATCTTCGAGCGTATTTATCGCATCGAGGACAACGATTCCGATATCGGGCTGTTTTTGATCGGTGATCCCAAGCAGGCTATCTACGCCTTCCGTGGTGCAGACATCTACACCTATCTGCGCGCCCGACAGGCCACGGCAGGTCGACTGCATACACTGGGCACGAACTTCCGTTCCAGTCACGGGATGGTGCGTGCAGTGAACCAGGTGTTCGAGCGCGCCGAGCTCCGGGAACAGGGACGGGGTGCGTTTCTTTTCCGAGAGAAAACCGGTGACAACCCGGTACCGTTTCAGCCTGTGGACTCGCAGGGGCGCAAGGAGCAGTTACAGATTTCGGGGCACGACGTCCCGGCACTCAACATCTGGCATTTCTCCACCGAGCAGCCGGTTTCCGGTGCGGTCTATCGCCAACAGTTGGCAGCTGCTTGCGCCAGTGAAATCACGGCCTTGCTCAATGGCGGACAAGGCGGCAGCGCTGGCTTCGCCCAGGACGGCAAGGCGTTTCGCGGACTGCAACCGGCAGACATTGCGATCCTGGTACGCGATGGCAAAGAGGCTCAAGCGATACGTGGCGAACTTGCCGCCAGGGGAGTGCGCAGCGTTTATCTGTCAGACAAGGATTCGGTTTTCGCCGCCCAGGAGGCCCATGATCTTCTGGCCTGGCTCAAGGCCTGTGCCGAACCGGATATCGAGCGCTCGTTGAAAGCTGCCCTGGCCTCTACCACATTGAATCTGTCGTTGGCCGAGCTGGAGCGATTGAATCAGGACGAAATGGTCTGGGAAGCCAGAGTCATGCAGTTCCGGGCCTATCGTGAGCTGTGGCGCAAGCAAGGCGTGCTACCGATGTTGCGGCGTTTTCTGCATGACTTTCAGCTGCCGCAGACATTGATTGCGCGCACTGACGGTGAGCGGGTGCTGACCAATTTGCTGCACTTGTCGGAGCTGCTGCAACAGGCGGCCTCCGAACTGGATGGTGAACAGGCCCTGATCCGGCACCTGGCCGAGCACCTGGCATTATCCGGTCAGGCCGGTGAGGAGCAGATCCTTCGTCTTGAAAGCGACGAGCAACTGGTCAAGGTGGTGACCATCCACAAGTCCAAAGGGCTCGAGTACCCGTTGGTATTTCTGCCCTTCATTTGTTCGGCCAAACCCGTGGACGGCAGTCGCCTGCCGCTGCACTACCACGATGAATCCGGTCAGGCCCGGATCAGTCTCAAGCCTGATGCCGAGCTGATTGCCCTGGCCGACAATGAACGACTCGCGGAAGACCTGCGTTTGCTCTACGTCGCGCTGACCCGTGCGCAACATGCCTGCTGGCTCGGTGTGGCGGACCTCAAACGTGGTAACAACAGCAGCTCGGTCCTGCATCTTTCAGCGCTTGGTTATCTGCTGGGAGGCGGCGCCTCCCTGGGTGAGTCCAGCGGTCTGATCCGTTGGCTCGATGATCTGAAAGAGCATTGCCCTGCGCTGAACGTTCTTGAAATGCCACTGGCGACAAATGAGCGCTACCAGCCACCTCGCAACGTAGCGACCCCAAGTGCCACGTTGATTCCCAAACGCAAGGCCAGCGAAAACTGGTGGATCGCTTCCTATAGTGCATTGCGCATCAGTGACGTGTTGACCATGGGCAGCGACGAGGCACCGGACAGCCCGCAAGCGCAGAAGCTGTTCGACGACGAACGTCTCGAACCCGATGCTCCCCGTGAGATCATCCCCGGAGGCGCCGATATTCATCGCTTCCCCCGTGGTCCGAATCCTGGAACGTTTCTCCATGGCCTGCTTGAGTGGGCAGGTAATGAAGGGTTCGCGGTTTCGAGCGAAGCGCTGGCAGACGCGATCGCCCGGCGTTGCAATCGGCGCGGCTGGGAAGGCTGGATCACCACTCTTACCGATTGGCTGCGGCATTTGCTGCAGTCACCGATGCCGGCAGGTGCGGGTCGTCCGCCAATCATTTTGGCGCAATTGAAGCAGTACCGGGTCGAGATGGAGTTCTGGTTCGCCAGCCACAAGGTCGATGTGGTCAAGCTCGACGAACAGGTCTGCAAGCACACCCACAGGGGCGCAGCCCGGGTCGCCGCGGAAGCGGTGCAGCTCAACGGAATGTTCAAGGGGTTCATCGACCTGACCTTCGAGCACGATGGCCGTTACTACGTGGCGGACTACAAATCCAACTGGCTGGGCATTGATGACGCTGCCTACACCGAACAGGCCATGGAGCAGTCGATTCTGGAAAACCGTTATGACCTGCAATACGTGCTGTACCTGCTGGCACTGCATCGCCAGCTCAAGGCGCGTCTCGCCGATTACGACTATGACCGGCATGTCGGAGGGGCGCTGTATCTGTTCCTGCGCGGTACCCGGGCAGACAGCGGTGGCGTTTATTTCGCGCGCCCGCCACGGGAACTGATCGAGCGCCTGGATCGGATGTTCCAGGGCAAACCGGAACCGAGAACCGAACCGGTGTGGGAACAGGGAGAATTGCTATGAGCCGTACCTTCGTGGATTTCCCACCGGTTTCGCTGGATGCCGAAGACCTGGGGCAACTCACACCACTGACCCGGGCCCATGACCTGCTGCAACTACTGAATCTTTGGGTCGAGCGTGGATGGTTGCGGGCTCTGGACAAGGCATTCGTGGCGTTTCTTCATGAGCTGGCGCCTGATGTCGATCCGCTGGTATTGCTGGCCGCCGCGTTGACCAGTCATCAACTCGGTCATGGTCATGTCTGCCTCGATCTGTACGAAACCCTCAAGGCTCCGGACTTCGCACTGTCCCTGCCACCGGAGGGCGATGTGCAATACGGTGTATTGCTGCTGCCCTCACAGTTGCTCGAGGGCCTTGAAGGGGCGCATTGGTGCAAGGTTCTGGCCGGCAGTCCACTGGTGGCGCTGGCCGTCGACGACAGTGAGTCCGCGCGGCAATGCCCTCTGGTGCTGTCCGGTAAACGCCTGTACCTGCGGCGCTACTGGACCTATGAGCGCCGCATCGACATGGCACTGCGTCAGCGCCTGGCGGAGCGCGAACCGACACCGGATGATCTGTCGCAGCGGCTGGACGGGGTGTTCGGCGCGGCAAGGAAACCCGACGCGATCGACTGGCAGAAACTCGCCTGCGCACTGGCGACCCGAGGTGCCTTCAGCATCGTCACGGGCGGGCCGGGCACCGGCAAGACCACCACGGTCGTGCGTTTGCTGGCCTTGCTCCAGGCGCCTGCCGTCGAGGCTGGCCAACCTTTGCGCATTCGTCTGGCTGCGCCTACGGGGAAAGCCGCTGCACGGCTGACCGAGTCCATCAGTCAGCAGGTACAGTCATTGAAGGTTGCCGAGGCCGTTCGGGAAAAGATTCCTTCCGATGTGACGACTGTGCATCGCCTGCTCGGCAGTCGTCCCGGCACCCGTCATTTCCGCCACCATGCCGGCAATCGCCTGCCACTGGATGTGCTGGTGGTCGATGAGGCGTCCATGATCGACCTGGAGATGATGGCCAATCTGCTTGATGCGTTACCGCCACACGCCCGCCTGGTGTTGCTGGGCGACAAGGATCAACTGGCCTCGGTTGAAGCCGGTGCGGTGCTGGGGGATCTGTGCCGCGATGCCGAGGCCGGCTGGTACAGTCCGCAGACACGTCAGTGGCTGGAGTCCGTGAGCGGGGAGTCCTTGCAGGGCGCCGGCCTGCACGAAGACCTGGAGGGCACGCATCCCCTGGCGCAGCAAGTGGTGATGTTGCGTCACTCGCGGCGATTTGGCGAGGGCAGCGGCATCGGCCAGCTTGCACGCCGGGTGAATCAGCAACTGCCGCATGAGGCTCGCCAGTTGCTGGCAGCGCGAAGCCATGACGACGTGTATTCGCTGGCGCTCAAGGGAGAGCATGATCACGCACTGGAACGCCTCGTTCTGGATGGGCATGGCGAGGGCCCACACGGCTACCGACATTATTTGAGCGTTTTACGCAATCAGCGTCCGCCTGCCGGAACTCCCATTGAACATCCCGGTTGGCTCGAATGGGCGCGAGAGGTTTTGCGGGCGTTCGATACGTTCCAGCTGCTCTGCGCGGTTCGCAAGGGGCCGTGGGGCGTTGAAGGGTTGAACCGGCGCATCACCGAAGCGCTGCTAAAGGCGCGTCTGATCGACAGCGACCAGCAGTGGTATGAAGGCCGCCCTGTGCTGATGACCCGTAATGACTATGGCCTGGGGCTGATGAACGGCGATATCGGCATTGCGCTCAAACTGCCTGAACCCGACGGACGGGCCGTCGGTGAACCTGTCCTGCGGGTGGCATTCCCGCGCAATGACGGGCGCGGCGGCATCAGGTTTGTGCTGCCGAGCCGGCTCAATGATGTAGAAACCGTGTATGCGATGACCGTGCACAAGTCTCAGGGCTCGGAGTTCGCTCATACCGCACTGATACTTCCGGATGCGTTGAATCCGGTGTTGACCAAAGAGCTGATCTACACCGGTATTACCCGAGCCAGGCAATGGTTCACCTTGATCGAGCCGCGAAGCGGGGTGTTCGAGGAGGCCGTGCAGCGCAAGGTCAAGCGCTTGAGCGGTTTGATGCTTGAACTGGAAGACAGGGCGGGGACTCAAGGCTGAAGATGTCGGCTTTTTCCGGCACGATCTGACCAGTCGGTCAGCGGGGCTTGTATCGCTGGTGTTTCAACGCTGTGCTATCGTTGCGGCATCATTTCGTAACGATCCAAGAGAATCCCTGCATGAAGCTGGCTGTCTGGGCGACAGAGCGCGTAGTTGGCAGCAAACGAGTATTGCTTGCCGTTCTGCTCTGCTTGCTCACGGGTGTGGCGGTTGCTCAGCCGGAACTGCCGGTGAGCATGGCTGAACAGAGGGCCAGGTCTGTCACTCAAGTGGTGCTGGGCATTCTCAGTTATGCGCGCTGGCCGGTCGAACCTGCACAGTTGCGTCTTTGTATCGTCGGCCCTACCGAATACACCGATGATCTGGTGAAAGGCACGACCCAGGCGACAGGCCGTCCTGTCGCTGTGCGTCGTCTGCTGGCAGACAACCCGACAGTCGCCAATGAGTGCGATGCGGTGTACATCGGCAAGCTCACCGCCGATGAGCGCAATCGGTTGTTCGCATCGCTGATCGGCCATCCGGTCCTGAGCATCAGCGAGGGCGGCGATCAGTGCACGGTCGGCAGCCTGTTCTGTCTGCGGGTTGGCGACGAGCAGGTGTCTTTCGAGGTCAATCTCGACTCCGTCGCCCGTAGCGGCGTTCGTATCCATCCAAGCGTGCTGCAGTTGTCGCGCCGCAAGCCGGCGGTCCCATGAAGCGCGACCCTTCCACCGGACGTCCGACCCTGGGCTCGGTCATCGGGCGCGGACATCTGATTGTCGCACTGGTCGCCGTAGCGATGGCCAGTGTGTCCCTGACCCTGCTCGGCGTGCTGGCGCTGCGGGTCTATGCCGATCACAACCTGCACCTCATCGCGCGTTCGATCAATTACACCGTGGAAGCCGCGGTGGTATTCAACGACAAGGCAGCGGCAACGGAAGCGCTCGCGCTGATCGCCTCGACCGAAGAAGTGGCTGACGCGCAGGTGCTGGACAGTCAGGGCCAGGTACTCGCCCGTTGGCAGCGACCGGAGAACGGTCTGTTTTCCGCGCTGGAAATGCAGGTGGCACGAGCGATTCTGGAAAAACCGATCAGCCTGCCGATCCTGCATCAGGATCGTGAGATCGGACGCATTCTGCTCACCGGCCACGGCGGCAGCCTGATGCGATTTTTGTTGAGCGGTCTGGCGGGCATCATTCTCTGCACCGCGATCAGCGCCTGGGTTGCGCTCTTTCTGGCGCGTCGCCAGTTGCTCGGCATTATCGGGCCATTGCACAGCCTCGCCAAAGTGGCCCACGCCGCGCGCAGCGAGCGCGCGCTGGATCGGCGCGTACCTCCGGCGAAAATCGCCGAACTCGACAACCTTGGCAACGACTTCAACGCCCTGCTCGATGAACTGGAGTCGTGGCAGACCCACCTGCAAAACGAGAACGAAACCCTTGCCCACCAAGCCACTCACGACAGTCTCACCGGACTGCCCAACCGCGCGTTTTTCGAGGGCCGGTTGATTCGTGCATTGCGCAGCGCCAATAAACTCAACGAGCGCGCAGCGGTGTTGTTTCTCGACAGCGACCGTTTCAAGGAGATCAATGACAATTTTGGCCACGCTGCCGGTGATGCGGTGCTGGTGGCGGTGGCGAACCGGGTGCGTGCGCAGTTGCGTGAAGAGGATCTCGTGGCGCGCCTGGGCGGTGACGAATTTGCCGTGCTGTTGACGCCGTTGCACAAGACCGAAGACGCCGAGCGCATCGCCGACAAGATTCTCGCCAGCATGGACACGCCCATTACCGTACCGGGCGACACCAGTGTGGTGACCTCGCTCAGTATCGGCATTGCCGTTTATCCCGATCATGGTGCTACGCCGGGCACCTTGCTCGATGCCGCTGACGCCGCGATGTATCAAGCCAAGCGCCTTTCCCGTGGCGCCCAATTCACCGCCGGGTCGGAGCACCCGGTCGATCCCGTTCAAACCAGGAGCTGATGCCGTGTTCTCACTTTCCGTTCGACTGTTTTCCACTCTGTTGCTGACGGTCATGCTGACCCTCACCGGTTGCCAGACCGCTCCGCAAAAAGGCCTGACACCGGCGCAGATTGCCGTGCTCAAGCAGCAGGGCTTTGAACTGACCGACGATGGCTGGGAGTTCGGCCTGTCGGGCAAAGTGCTGTTTGGCAGCGATGTGGAAAGTCTGAACAAACAAAGCACCGATATCGTCGAGCGTATCGGCAAGGCTCTGCTCGGCGTCGGTATCGAGCGGGTTCGCGTAGATGGTCACACCGACGCCTCGGGCAAGGAAAGCTACAACCAGCAGTTGTCTCTGCGCCGGGCGAAAAGTGTCAGCAAAGTGCTGACGTCGGTTGGCATGAAAGAGGAGAACATCCAGCTGCAGGGCCTCGGCAGCCGCGAACCGGTGGCGTCCAACGATACCGCTGCCGGTCGCACCGAAAACCGCCGGGTCTCGATCGTGGTCAGTGCCGACTAGTCGGCAAACTGCATTTCCCGGGTCTGTCCCATCAACAACGCCTGATTGCGCTCGGTCACCTCACGGATGTAATCCCACAACAGGGTGATCCGCTTGAGCTTGCGCAGATCCTCCCGGCAGTACATCCAGAACTGCCGGGTGATATCGATTTCTTCCGGCAGCACCGGTAGCAGGCGCGGGTCCTGCGCCGCGAGGAAGCACGGCAGAATCGCCAGCGAACGTCCCTGCTGCGCCGCCACGAATTGGGCGATCACGCTGGTGCTGCGCAAATGGGCGTTGGCGCCGGGCAACACGTTCGCCAGATACAGCAGCTCCGAGCTGAACGCCAGGTCATCCACGTAACTGATGAATTGATGCTTGCCCAGGTCGGCGGGGCGGTGGATCGGTGGGTGCTTGTCCAGGTATTCCTGGGTGGCGTACAGCTGCAAGCGGTAGTCGCAGAGTTTGCAGCACACATACGGCCCGTGTTCCGGGCGCTCGAGGGCAATGACGATGTCCGCCTCGCGCTTGGACAGGCTGATGAAGTGCGGCAGCGGCAGGATGTCTACCGAGATCGCCGGGTAGGCATCGACGAAATGGCTCAGCTGCGGCGTGATGAAGAAACTGCCGAAACCTTCTGTGCAGCCCATCCGCACGTGGCCGGACAATGCGACTCCTGAGCCGGACACCTGCTCGCAGGCCATGTGCAGCGTGCTTTCGATCGACTCGGCATAACTCAGCAGACGCTGGCCTTCGGCGGTCAGCACGAAGCCGCTGGTGCGGGATTTCTCGAACAGCAGTGTGCCCAGCGCGGCTTCCAGCGAACTGATTCTGCGCGACACCGTGGTGTAGTCCACCGCCAGGCGTTTGGCCGCGGTGCTGGCCTTGCGGGTACGGGCGACCTCCAGGAAAAACTTGAGGTCGTCCCAGTTCAGCGAACCCAGAGAGGTGATGTTTTTTTGCATGATGGACGGGCTTATATGTGCGTTCTTATTAGAAGTTTGCACATCTATACTCCAAAAACAGTCCGACAACCAATTCGTGACACACGCCTCATCTCAAGGCGAACCTTCGCCTTGGCTCCCAAGATAAAAACAATTTCCGGAGACCAGCATGAACGCATCGCTTACGCCCAACGAAACCACGGTCCAGAAGGTCAAGCTGCTGATCGACGGCGAGTGGGTCGAGTCGCAGACCACCGAGTGGCATGACATCGTCAACCCGGCGACCCAGCAGGTGCTGGCCAAAGTCCCGTTCGCCACCGCTGCTGAAGTCGACGCTGCCGTCAGTGCCGCCCAGCGCGCCTTCCAGACCTGGAAACTGACCCCGATCGGCGCGCGCATGCGCATCATGCTCAAGCTTCAGGCGCTGATCCGCGAACATTCGAAACGTATCGCCGTGGTACTGAGCGCCGAGCAGGGCAAAACCATTGCCGACGCTGAGGGCGATATTTTCCGTGGCCTGGAAGTGGTCGAGCACGCGTGCTCCATCGGCAGCCTGCAGATGGGCGAATTCGCCGAGAACGTCGCCGGTGGCGTTGACACCTACACCCTGCGCCAGCCGATCGGTGTTTGTGCCGGCATCACCCCGTTCAATTTCCCGGCGATGATCCCGCTGTGGATGTTCCCGATGGCCATCGCCTGTGGCAACACCTTCGTGCTCAAGCCGTCCGAACAGGATCCGCTGTCGACCATGCTGCTGGTGGAGCTGGCGATTGAAGCCGGCATTCCGGCCGGTGTTCTGAACGTGGTGCACGGCGGCAAGGACGTGGTCGATGGCTTGTGCACCCACAAGGACATCAAGGCGGTTTCTTTCGTCGGTTCGACCGCCGTCGGCACCCATGTTTATGACCTGGCCGGTAAACACGGCAAGCGCGTGCAATCGATGATGGGTGCGAAGAACCACGCCGTGGTGCTGCCGGACGCCAATCGCGAGCAAGCGCTCAATGCGCTGGTCGGTGCCGGTTTCGGCGCGGCGGGTCAGCGTTGCATGGCCACCTCGGTGGTGGTGCTGGTGGGCGCGGCCAGGCAGTGGCTGCCGGACCTGAAAGCGCTGGCGCAGAAGCTCAAGGTCAATGCCGGCAATGAGCCGGGCACCGATGTCGGCCCGGTCATTTCGAAAAAGGCCAAGGCGCGGATTCTCGACCTGATCGAAAGCGGCATCAAGGAAGGCGCCAAACTTGAACTGGACGGTCGCGACATCCGCGTACCGGGCTACGAGAACGGCAACTTCGTCGGCCCGACCCTGTTCTCCGGGGTGACCACCGACATGCAGATCTACACCCAGGAGATCTTCGGCCCGGTGTTGGTGGTGCTGGAAGTCGACACCCTCGATCAAGCCATCGCGCTGGTCAACGCCAACCCCTTCGGCAACGGCACCGGCCTGTTCACCCAGAGCGGTGCGGCAGCACGTAAATTTCAGAGCGAAATCGACGTCGGCCAGGTCGGCATCAACATCCCGATTCCGGTGCCGGTACCGTTCTTCAGCTTCACCGGTTCGCGCGGTTCGAAACTCGGCGACCTCGGCCCCTACGGCAAGCAAGTGGTGCAGTTCTACACCCAGACCAAAACGGTCACGGCGCGCTGGTTCGATGACGACAGCGTCAACGATGGCGTGAACACCACCATCAACCTGCGCTGAGGAATGGCCATGAAAATCGCATTTATCGGTCTGGGCAACATGGGTGCGCCGATGGCGCGCAACCTGATCAAGGCCGGGCATTCATTGAACCTGGTAGACCTGAACAAAACCGTGCTGGCGGAACTCGAGCAACTGGGCGGCACCATTCGCGCCTCGGCTCGCGAAGCCGCAAAGGATGCAGAGCTGGTCATCACCATGCTGCCGGCGGCGGTGCATGTGCGCAGCGTCTGGCTCGGTGAGGACGGTGTGCTGGCCGGAATCGGCAAAGGTGTGCCGGCAGTGGATTGCAGCACCATCGATCCGCAGACCGCTCGCGACGTGGCAGCGGCGGCGGCCAGACAAGGCGTGGCCATGGCCGATGCGCCCGTGTCCGGCGGTACCGGCGGCGCCACGGCCGGGACGCTGACCTTCATGGTCGGCGCTACACCGCAACTGTTTGCCACCCTGCAACCGGTGCTGTCGCAGATGGGCCGCAACATCGTGCACTGCGGTGAAGTCGGCACCGGGCAGATCGCCAAGATCTGCAACAACCTGTTGCTGGCGATCTCGATGGTCGGCGTCAGTGAGGCCATGGCTTTGGGCGATGCGCTGGGGATCGACACCGGCGTGCTTGCCGGGATCATCAACAGCTCGACCGGGCGTTGCTGGAGTTCGGAGATGTACAACCCGTGGCCGGGCATCGTCGAAACGGCGCCGGCCTCGCGCGGTTACACCGGTGGTTTCGGTGCCGAACTGATGCTCAAGGATCTGGGGTTGGCCACCGAAGCGGCGCGCCAGGCCCATCAGCCGGTAGTGCTGGGCGCCGTGGCGCAGCAGTTGTATCAGGCGATGAGCCAGCGTGGGGAAGGTGGCAAGGACTTCTCGGCGATCATCAACAGCTATCGCAAGCCGCAGTAATCGTCGACAGGCCTGTGCGCGGCACAGGCCTTTATTGCCGGGAAATCACGTCGGGTGGTTTCCCGGCTTTTTTGCATCAGGCGAACACGAAATATTTGCGCACGGTCTCGACCACTTCCCAGGTGCCCTTCATGCCCGGCTCGACGACGAAAATGTCTCCGGCGCGCAGATGGATAGGCTCCATGCCATCCGGGGTGATGACGCAGTAGCCTTCCTGGAAATGGCAGTACTCCCATTTCACGTAATCCACCCGCCACTTGCCGGGGGTGCAGATCCAGGTGCCCATGATCTTGCTGCCATCTTCGCTGGTGTAGGCGTTGAGGTTGACGGTGTGCGGATCGCCCTCGAGCTTTTCCCATTTACAGGCGTCGAGTACGGGCAGCGGGTGGGTGTCGCGCAAAACGGTAACAGGTGCGGTCATTGGTGAGTTCCAGAGCAGGCCTTGAAGCGGAAGCTGCACCCTATAGCGCCGGGTACTTTGCCAATTGTCTGGGTTCGACATTCAGTTGCTCATAAACGCAACAACGGATTGCACTGAACGGTTAGTCAATAACCCGCTGGAACTTTAATTAAGGCAATGTACTGATCTGGAACAAAGGTTATGAACTTATAACAAAATTACTTGCTTTAATTTGACAGGTGATACGCCAGGGGTCGTCGCTAAGTTGCTTTCCAAAGTTGAACATGAGTGCGGCGGGCGCGCTCCACCCTACGCAGACATTGTTAAGTAAATATGTCGCTCCGACCAAGCGCCTGCACCAATCGAGTGCAGCGTTTACGGGCTTGTGCACGTTCGTCTCAGATCAATAAAAAACTTTGAACAGTTCGTTGACTCTCCCCTTAAGGGCAGAGTTTAGATTTCCGCCGCGTGAGAAGTTGCTGTGGGAAAAGTTACTTCTCGAATACGGAAAATATGAGTCAGACACCACATATAGGGAGATAGAAATGAACAATCCATTGGACTTGGAACAGGTCATTGGCAGCACCCGCGCCATTCTCGCGCAGTTGTTGGTAATGAGCGCTGACGAAATCGATGAACACAGCAGCATCGTCGAAGATCTGGGAGCGGACTCGCTGGACATCGTCGACCTCAGCTTCCAGCTGGGTCGCCAGTATGGCTGCACCTTGCCCAAGACCAGCGTGCTGGACCACGCGGTGGCTGTGTGCGGGGATGCCAGCGAGTTTCTGGCCAATGGCCGGATCACTGAAAACGGCAAGGCCCTGCTGGAGCAAAGCCTGAGCGCCTACGCACCGGACCAGCTCAAGGCCGGCATGCAACCGGCGCAGGTGTTTGCGGCCACCACGGTTCTCAACTGGGCGCAGCAGTGCCGCAATCTGTTCAATTACCTGCCGTCGAGCTGCCCTGACTGCAACGCCCATCAAGCCGTGCTCAACGAGCGTCAGCAAGTGGTCTGCGGTGCATGCAGCGCACGCCTGGTGCCGGCCGATGGCGACAAAGTCTCCCGTCAACTGGTCGAGCAGTTTGTCGCCACTCACGTCAAAGAGACGGTGTAGGAGCTCACATGCGGGCACGAGAAGTCTATGTGAGCGGGTTCGGCCTGGTGGCGCCCATGGCGCTGGACGCCGCCACGTTGTTCGAGCGCATCTGCCGGAAACAATCCTGTGTCCGCGAACATCCCCGGTTCCAGGCATTGGGGTTTCGCAACAGCGCGGCCGGGTTTATTGATGAAGCACAGTGGCAGAAGATCGCCGCCGGATTCGGTGGCAATGCAGCGTTGCACCCGCGTCAGAGCGTGCTGGCCGAGTACGTCGCGCGTCAGGCGTTGCAGCACGCCGGTCTGACACCGGCCGACTTTGCCCACAGCCGCAGCGGTCTCTTTCTGGGGGCCAACAAATATTGTGCCGACAGCGACGATCTGCAGCGGGTCAGTCGATGCATGGATGACGCAGGAAGAGTCGATCTGGATCGCCTGCTGGACCATCCGGCACCGTCGGGCTCGGCCTTCGTGCGTCGGGTCGATCAGCAGACCCAGCATCTGGCGGACTGGCTCGGTATCCGCGACTGCATCTCGACCCACTCTGATGCCTGCGCCGCCGGCACCATGGCCATCGGCAGCGCTTTCCGGGCGATCGAGCGCGGTGAAGTGGATCTGGCGATTTGCGGCGCCGTGGAGCTGATGGCCAATGAGCTGCCGTATTACATGTTCAACAGCCTCGGCGCGTTGTGCCAGGCCGACCTGCCGGCAGGCGAGCAGAGCCGCCCGTTCATGCCCGATCGCAGTGGTTTTGTGCTCAGCGAAGGCGCGGCACTGGTGATTCTCGAATCCGCCGAGCATGCCCGACGCCGCAAGGCCAGGCCGTTGGGACGAGTGTTGGGCTACGCCAATGTCTGCGAAGCCCAGAAGATGACCTCCAGCAGCCGGGATGGCAGCAAGTACGAGGAATGCATGGACGCAGCAATCGAAGATGCCGGGCTGCTGCGCAGTGCCGTGCAACACGTCAACACCCATGGGACTTCCACCCAGGCCAACGACAGTTGCGAGGCCCTGGCCCTGCAGCGGCTGTTTGGCGAATGTCAGGACTTCATGACCTTCACCGCCAACAAATCGGCCATGGGGCACTCTCTGGCGGGCAGCGGTGCCATTGAAGCCGTGCTGTCGTTGATGACCTTGCGCGACGGTGTGTTGTTGCCGACCTTGAACTATGAGCCTGAGCGCGCCGAATACCCTTCACTGAAGTTCCTCAGTGAGCCGATGCGCCAGTCGATCAACGTGGTGATGTCCAACTCCTTCGGTTTCGGCGGCGTCAACAGCTCGCTGGTTCTGGGGAGGGCATGACATGAACAGACCCCTCTACATCAATGCCGCTGCCGTACTCAATGCGGCCGGCAGCGAATGCGCCGATCTGCTCGGCACACCGCCGGTGCCACAACCGCTGACCTTCGACCTGCAACGCAAGGCTCTGGCGTTGCCCGTGCCGCGCCTGGCCAGTGATCTGTTCGATCGCAAGATCCAGCGCAGCGTCGAACCGCAGGGGCTGCGTCTGCTGCATTGCGCTGCACGGCTGGCGCCCGCGCTGGCGGCACTGCAACTGCCTGCAGCGCGCATTGCCCTGACTGCCGCCATTCCGGAGGTGGACGCGCCGAGTCCTTGCTGGGATGCAGTGCAGGCGATCCTCGAACAACCACACAAACAGCTGTCGCAACTGTTGGCCAATACCCCGCCATTGCATGCGCTGACATTGCTCAACAGCAGCGTGATGGCTTACGTGGCCGAGGCGCTGAATTGCCATGGCCCGATGGGCGGCTTCTGCTCCCAGGACAATGCCGGGCTCGATGCGTTGATAGAGGCCTGTCAGCAAATTGCCGAACGACACGCCGATGCGGCGCTGGTGGTCAGCAGCAGTCCGAACCTGACACCGGCCCTGTACCTGCGCGAGCCTGATCTGGCGGACGAGCCGGTTTACGGTGAAGGCGCTGCGGCGCTGTTGCTCAGTTCGAAACCGCTGCAGGACGCCACGCAGGTCTTGCGCGTGGCCGGGTTTGCCCGAGGCTACAGCGCGGATCCGCAGCGTACGCTGGCCGTCGGCAAACGCGTGATCGAGCGCGCCCTGAGCAAGGAAAAACTCTGTGTTGGCGACGTTGCCAATCTGGTGGCCAATCCCGCCGACCGGCAACTGATGAGCCTGTTTGAGTCGACGCCACAATGTCTGCGCAGTGTCAGTGCAATGACCGGCGAACTGGGCGCCAGCGGATTGCTGACCGAGGTCGCCATGACTTTGCACCACAGTCGCGAAGCAGGCGCCGTGCCTGGTTACACCTTGCTCGTCAGCCATGGTCGCGCCGGTCACTGGGGCGCATTGCTGTTGGCCAGTGAAAACCTGGAGAAGTACGCATGAGTGCGACACGGATTGTGATCACCGGAATGGGCGCGGTAACCGGATTCGGTTTCGAATGGCAGACCCTTTGGGAAAAAATGCTCGGCGCCGAACACTGCGTGCGCCCTTGGCAGCCGCAAGACCTGCAGGACAATGAATTTCCGGTTCGCTACGCGGCGCCCGTGGACATGACGTTATTGCCCGGGCATTTGCAGAACCACCCGGCCTGGACGCTGCCGCTGGAAAAACGCAGTCGCTTTGGCTGGGTGGCTGCCAGCCAGGCCGTCGCCGACAGTGGGCTGAATCCCGGGCAATTGCGCGAGGCTGCCGTGCTGTGTGCTTCCGGGGCACCGCAGCACATGCTCGCCGACATGCTCCTGACTCAGGCGCCGGACGGCGCTGCACCGGACTGGCAACACCTGATGGCGCGGGCCGCGGAAGTCAGTGCCGAAGGCTCCTTGCGTCAGGCGAACGACCGGCTGGCGCGAGTGATTGCCGACGACCTTGGTTGTGAAGGTCCGGTGATCAATATCAGCAGTGCCTGTGCCGGCGCGTCCCAGGCGATCGGCAATGCGTTCCGGATGATTCGTCGCGGCGAAGTGGACGTTGCCGTGGCCGGTGGCGCCGACTCGGTGCTCAACCTCGACACCATGGCGGCGTTGTACCTGCTGGGTGCCGCCTCGGGCGAGCAACGCTGGGGCGCTGATCTGTGCCGACCGTTCGATCGTGACCGCAGCGGCCTGATCGCCGGCGAAGGCGGCGGATTCGTTGTATTGGAAAGTCTTGAACATGCTCTGGCGCGAGGGGCGACCCCGTATGCCGAAGTGCTCGGTTACGGCAGCAGTCTCGATGCCTACAAGGTCACCGCGCCGCAGCCGGAGGGCCGGGGCGCCGCGTTGGCCATGCAAGCGGCGCTGGACGATGCCGGGTTGCAGCCGCAACAGATTGACCTGATCAATGCTCACGGCACCTCGACACCACTCAATGATGTCGCCGAGACCCTGGCCATCAAGCAGGTGTTCGGTCGGCACAAGCATTTTCAGACGCTGGCCGTGAGTGCCAACAAATCGCAATTCGGTCACCTGATCGCGGCGGCAGGGGCGCCGGAGTGCATTGTCACTGCACTCGCCTGTCTGAACGATCTGGTCACGCCCACCGTGAACCTGCACGAGGCCGATGAGCGCTGCGATCTGGATTATTGCGCCGGTCAGGCCGTCAGTCGTCGTGTGGATTACGCCCTCAGCAACTCCTTTGGCTTCGGCGGGCTGAACACCTCGCTGGCACTTGGCAAATATAGGGAGCACGGACAATGACTAGCGCCACTGCACGCATTGCCATCGCTGGCAGCGGTTGTGTGTTGCCCACGGGCTGGGGTGTCGAGGGATTCTGGTCGGCAGCCCGGGAAGGTCGCAGTGCGATTGCGCCTCTGCAAACGCCGCTGTTTCACAGTGAACGCATCGCCGCATTCGGACAGATCAATGACGCCACGCACCAGCGCAGTCGCCAGGACGTCGCGCAAAACCTGCAGCGTTACTGCCCGCCGGCGGTGATCTGGGGCGTGAGCGCGGCACGCCAGGCGCTGGCCGAGGCCGGCGTCGAACCCGGCCGGGACGGCTTGCGGTATGGCCTCTATTGCTGCCAGGGCGGGTATACCCATCCGTCGGTGGCTTCCTATGGAGAACTGCTTCAAGAGTCCCGGACCGACAACGCAGCCGACATGAACCGCCTCGCCCGACAGGTGTTGCAGGAGCGTGCGCTCGATCCGTTTCTGGTGCTCAAGAGTCTGAGCAACGGCTTGCTCGGCGTGGTCAGCCTGGCGTTGAAACTGGAGTGTGAGTGCAACGCCTACATGCAAGGCGTGGCCGGCAATCTGGCGGCATTGCGTCAGGCGCATAGTGCCTTGCAGAGTGGACGAATCGACGTGGCCATCGTGGTCGGGGCCGGCAGTGAGCTCGACCCGCTGGCGCTGGCCGCGCTCGCCGAGGCCGGTGTGATCGGTACCGACGGTTCCCGGCAGATGCTCGCCTTCGACCGAAAAGGTTCGGGCGGCATTGCCGGTGAAGGCGCCGCTGCGCTGGTGCTGCGGCGGGCTGCGGATCTGCCGCCGGAACCGCAGACCTGTCTGACGGCGCTGTTCGCGCACCCGCGTCTGGACGCTCTGAGCCTGCCGGACAAACAGGTCGATCTGCTGATCAGCAGCGCCACCGGCACTGCGCACAAGGACGCCGATCTGGCCCGCACGCTGGCCCGTACCGGCGCCGCACACATCACCAGCAGCACGGCGTTGACCGGCATCCTCAGCGGTGCGCCGAGCCTGGTCGACCTGATTCTCGCCCGCCAGATGCTGCAGGCCCAAAGCATCGCTCCGATTGCCGGGCTGACGCAGCCGGTGGATACCCATCTGCCGTTTGTGTCGGGCGAACCACGGGATGCCGTTCTGCACGATTGCCTGGTGATCAACCGCGACGACAACGGCTTCAGCGCCTGTTACCAACTCGACTTGCAGGCGGACGACTGACCGCTTGAAGGCAATACATCGCTTCTGAATTTTTACTCAAGGGATATGACTGTCATGGATTACCGCGATTACGTTCGGCCAAAATTCGTTGAATTGATGCAGGCCCTGGGCCTGGAGTGCCAGTTCCATCGGGCGCAGGGCAGCAAGCTGTTCTACCGCGACAAACAGGGTGACGAAGTGACCGTCACCGATTTTCTCGGTGGCTACGGTGCTGCGCTGTACGGTCACAACGATCCGCAATTCGTCGATCAGCTGTGCGGCCTGTTGCGCGCGGATGTGCCGTTCAACGCGCAAATGTCGGTGCGCAGCGCGGCGGGGCAGTTGGGTCGCGAACTCAGCGAAGCGTTCAACCGTGAGCTGAACAACACCGAGCGCTACATTTCCACGTTCTCCAACAGTGGCGCCGAGTCGGTGGAAATCGCCGTCAAGCATGCCGAGTACCGCCGGCAGAAAAACCTGCAGAAGCAGTTCGACGAGCATGATTTCGAACTGGCGAACCTGATGAGCAGCGACAAGGCCTATGTCGAGCTGGAGGTCGATGATCTCGAACTGCCGGCCGGCCTGTTGCCGCCGCACCTGACCAGCGTGACCGTGCGTCAGGTGGCCGAGGCGGTGCGTCAGCACAACCTCGCGCAACTGCATGTCGAGCCGGTCTTCCTCGCGGTGCGGGGCAGCTTCCACGGCAAACTGGTGAACACCGTTCAACTGACTTACGGCAAGCAATATCGCAAGCCATTTGCCCGTTTCGGGCTCAACGTCGAATTCATCGACCCGGATCAACCGCAGCAGTTGCAAGACCTGCCGGCCCGCCATCAGCATCACTGGCTGAGCCTGGAGTGGAACGGCGAAACCCTGCACGTGCGTCGTGAAGCGTTCAGCGCAATCACTGCCGTGCTGCTGGAACCGATCCAGGGCGAGGGCGGGATCAACGAGTTTGCCAAAGAGTTCTACCTGGGCCTGCGTCGCCTGTGCAACGAGCAGCAATGCCCGCTGGTCATCGACGAAGTGCAATCGGGTTTCGGCCGCACCGGCACCTTGCTCGGCGCCACCCATTTCAACCTGCAGGGCGACTACTACTGCCTGTCCAAGGCGCTGGGCGGTGGCTTGATGAAAATCGCCGCCACCGTGATTCGTGCCAGTCATTACGAAAACGATTTCAGCTACATCCACAGCTCGACCTTCGCTGAAGACGATGCCTCGTGCCACATCGCACTGTCGGCCCTGCGCCGGTTGTTCGAGAACGACAGCGCCATGCTCAAGGATGTGAACAAGAAGGGCGAATACCTCAAGGCTTCGCTGCTGGAGCTCAAGGCGGCCTACCCGGACGTAATCGCCGATGTGCGCGGGCGCGGTCTGCTGCTGGGCTTCCAGTTGCATGACCTGACCGGTGCCAGTTCGCTGGTCCAGGCGTCGGCGCAATACAACGAAGCGCTGGGCTACATCATTGCCGGCTACCTGTTGCAGTTCGAGTCGTTGCGTGTGGCGCCGTCGGGCAGCAATGCCAATGTGATTCGCCTGGAACCCCCGGTGTGCATCACCTTCCAGGAGATCGATGGCCTGATCGCTTCGCTGCAAAAAGTCTGCGACATGCTGCGTCGCCGCGATGCATTCCCGCTGGCCGCCGGTGTGTGTGCCGACAGCATCGATCATGTGCCGGCACGCGAGGTCAGCTTCACGGAGACCGACAGCCTCCCAAAGTCTGACGAGAACGTGCGCGTGGTAGCACGCGTGGCGTTCATCAATCACCTGATCGATGCGGACATGCTCAGTGACGTCGACCCATCGCTGTCGACCCTGAGCCCGGAGCAGAAGCGCGAGTTCATCAAACGCATGGCCCCCGAGCGCCGCGCGGCGCCCATCGGCCCGGTGCAGATTCGCTCGAAACTGGGCACGGCGGTGGAATTCACCCTCTATCCGCTGTGCATGGATTCCGATGCGATGGCGGCTTACATCGCCAGCGGTGATCTTGAAACCATCCGCGAGGAGGTCGGCAATCGCATCAAGGATGCCCGCGCCGACGGCTACAGCGTGGCCGGCCTGGGCATGTACACCTCGATTGTCACCAACAACTGCCAGGCGCTGAAAATTCCTGACATGGCGCTGACTTCGGGCAACGCGCTGACCATCGGCATGGGGCTGGAGGCAATCGAGCAGGGCTGCAGACAGCAAGGACTGGAACTGAGCCGGCAGACCGCTGCCGTGGTCGGTGCGGCCGGCAACATTGCTTCGACCTACGCCTCGCTGCTGTCGACCCGTGTCGAGCACCTGATCCTGATCGGCAGTGGTCGTGACGGCTCGCTGCGACGCCTGGAGAAAACCGCTCAGCAGATTTACGCCGAGGCTGCCCGCGCCCTACTCAAGGGGGTTGCCGAGCACGATCGTCTCGCCAGTCGCCTGCAGCAGCTGCAGGGTATCGACGCCCTGCTGCAAGCCCATGGCAACAGTGCCGATCTAGGTCAGCGTGTGGCACAACTGGTCGATGAGCAACTGGGAAGCAACGCGTTCATCACCGTCAGCAACGACCTGGAGGCCTTGAAACAGGCGCGCATCGTGCTGTGTGCGGCGAATGCACCGCAGGCGTTTCTCGGTGCCGGACACTTTGCCGAGAACAGCGTGATCTGTGACATCGCCGTTCCGCTGAACGTGGACCAGAACCTCGCCGGTCAGCGCTCCGACGTGCTGTACATGCACGGCGGGATTGTCCAGACGCCGCTGGGCGATGGCCTGGCCCCCAACGTTCGCGCCTACCTCAAGCAAGGGCAGTTGTATGCCTGCATGGCGGAGTCGGTACTGATGGGGTTGTCGGGCATGAAACAGCACTACTCCTACGGCGACATCAGCCGTGAGCAAGTGCAGCAGATCCGTGCACTGGCCGCGACCCACGGGTTCAGCCTCGCGCAGTTCAAAACCGACAACTCGCTGTAAGGAACGGTCATGCCGAACAAAGTAGCAGTAGTGACCGGTGGCAGCCGTGGCATCGGCCGGGCCATCGTCCTGGCGCTGGCGGGTGCCGGTTATCAAGTGGCGTTCAGTTATGTGCGCGATGAAGTAGCGGCGATGGCCCTGCGTGATGAAGTGCAGGCGTCGGGCGTGGATTGCCTGGCGCTGCAATGCGACATCAGCCGTGGCGACAGCATCGAGTCATTCTTCGGGCGGGTGGAAGCGCATTTCCAGCGCGTCGATCTGCTGGTCAACAACGCCGGCATTACCCGTGACGGCTTGCTGGCGACGATGCCGGCCAGCGACATCCTGGACGTGATCCAGACCAATCTGGTCGGCACCTTGCTCTGCTGTCAGCAGGTACTGCCGGGCATGCTGCGCCAGCGCAGTGGCTGCATCGTCAATATCAGTTCGGTCGCCGCGCAAAAACCCGGCAAGGGCCAGAGCAACTATGCCGCGGCCAAGGGCGGGGTCGAAGCCATGACCCGCGCCCTGGCGGTCGAGCTGGCGCCGCGCAATATCCGGGTCAACGCGGTGGCGCCGGGGATCGTCAAGACCGAGATGAGCACCGCGCTGATTGGCAGCCAGGAGGAGCAGATCCAGTCGCGGTTGCTGATCAAGCGTTATGCCGAGCCGCAGGAAATTGCCGAGGCGGTGCTGTACCTCGCCGACCGTGGCCTGTACCTGACCGGGGAGGTCCTGCCGGTGAACGGCGGGTTGAAAATGCCATGAGCCGCACGATTCTGATTACCGGTGCGGCCAAAGGCATCGGTCGCGCCGTGGCCGAGGACTTCGCGGCCAATGGCGACAATCACCTGATCCTGCTGGATCTGGATTTGCCGCAACTGCAGGGCTGGGTAGAAGAACAGCAGGAGCGGATCAAGGCGCGGGTAGAGACTTATGCGGCGAACATCGCCGACCTGCCTGCCATGGAGACGTTTTTCAAGCAGCTC
Organism: Pseudomonas bananamidigenes; assembly: GCF_001679645.1. GTDB lineage: Bacteria > Pseudomonadota > Gammaproteobacteria > Pseudomonadales > Pseudomonadaceae > Aquipseudomonas > Aquipseudomonas bananamidigenes. The sequence goes on from NZ_LRUN01000067.1 coordinate 25,594, forward strand.
GGCACCCGGATCAAGCAGGTCGACGTGCTGGTCAACAGTGCCGGCATCTGCAATGAAAACGAGCCCGAAGATCTGCACAACTGGCACAAGGTGATTTCGGTCAACCTCAACGGTACGTTTTATGTGACTTCGCTGTGTCTGGCGCTGATGCCGGATCGGGGACGGATCATCAACATGTCCTCGATCCTCGGGAGGGCCGGCAAAGTACGCAATACCGCGTACTGCGCCTCCAAGCACGGCATCGTCGGGATGACCAAGGCCCTGGCGCTGGACCTGGCGCCACGGCAGATCACGGTCAACGCCATTCTGCCGGCCTGGATCGATACACCGATGCTCCAGGGCGAGCTGGCGACGCAGGCGGCGATCGCCGGTCTGACCCAGGAACAGATCGTGCGCAACGCGAAGAAAAAACTGCCGATGCGCCGCTTCATCCAGAGCGAAGAAGTGGCCGCGATGGTGCGGTATCTGGCCAGTCCTGAAGCCGGCGGGGTCACGGCCCAGAGCCTGGTGATCGATGGCGGCGTCGGATTGGGAATGTAGCGATGCCAGGATCTATCAACCGCATCGCCTGGGCGGTGTGGGCGTGCGTGGCCGCTCCGGCGGCTGTCGCGGCCCTGGAAGTCGATGATCTCAAGCCCGATTACGCCGACGCCGAAATCGGCGTGGCCACGGCGCTGCGCCTGCACGGTGACGATCAGGTCACGCAGAAAGCCGTGTATTTCAAAGCCAATCTGGAGGACAACTGGGACGGCGGTTATTACAAGGCCAAGGGCCGCGTACGGTATGACGCCCGCTACGACGGCAACAACCCTTACAGCGAACGCGCCCGGGACAAATATCGTTTCGACGCCGATTGGCGGCATCTGTATGTCGGTCATTCGCTGGGCGACGGTGAAGTGACGGTCGGCTGGCAGCAGGTGGTCTGGGGGCGTGCGGATGAACTGCGTGTGCTGGACCAGATCAACCCGCTGGACTATCGCGATGGCCTGACCCCGTTGCTCGAAGACAGCCGCATCGCCGTGCCGATGGTGCGCGTGACGCAGCCCGTGGGCGAGTGGGAACTGGAAGCGCTGTGGATCACCGACTTCGTCAAGAACCGGCCGCCGGTGGCGGGCAGCGAGTTCGCCGCGCCGCTGTTTGCGGCGCCCGATCCCGAGTATTTCCTGCTGGATTCCAAACCCGGTTATGACGGTGACAAAGGCTACTCGTATGGTCTGAGCGCCAATGGCCGGATCGGTGCAGTGGACACCAGTTTCGTGGCGCTGAGCGCACGTCAGCAGGACCCGGTGTATGCCGTCGAAGGTCTGGCCGATGACGGTCGTACGCGCCTTGAACGCCAGTTTCCCCGTTACACCATGGGCGGTGCAGGGCTGGCGATCGACGCCGGCCACAGCATCGTGGTGCGCAGCGAGATTGCGTGGTTCGACAATTGGCGCGTGACCAATCCGACCCGCGCCTATGGTGCCGACAGCACTTCGATGGTCAAGTCGCTGCTGGGTGTCGACTATCTGTGGCGCGACTGGCTGATTTCGGCGCAATGGCAGGAACAGGTGTTGCTCGACTGGCAGGACGGAATGCTGCAGGACAAGCGCGAGCCGCTGTTCACCCTCTCGGCCGAGGGCACTCACTGGCAGGACCGGCTCAAGAGCCGACTGGTGGCCGCCGCCTCGCCACCGTACAAGGACAACGCTTTGTTGCAGGGCATCTTCACCTACAAACCCGTGGACTACATCAAGCTGGGACTGGAAGTGGACGTGTTCTTCGGCAAACCCGACAGGGCCTTCGGCGAGTACAGCAAGCGCGATCAAGTGCGCCTGTCCGCCGGCTATCTGTTTTAACCCCGTGACGCCTGCCTGCCGTCGGTGGCGCAGGCCCGCATGTACTCATCCGACGAAAAGGGAAATTCCGATGTTGCCGCTTTTGAAAAGTCTGACCGCCACCGCGTTGATCCTCAGTGGCGCCTGCGCGAGCGCTGCCGACGGCAGCAATGCCGATGAAATCATTCGTCAGGTGCGTGATCGCAATGACGGTAAAAGCTTCATGTCCCAGGTGTCGTTGATCCTCCACGACAAGAAAGGCAATACCCGGGTTCGTGAATTCACCTACCTGCAGAAGGACTACCCGGACAGCGACAAATTCAGCATGTATTTCTCGGCACCGACCGATGTGCGCGACGTCGCGTTCCACATTGAAAACCCCCATGAGCCCCTGGGCCTGGAAGACAGCCAGTGGATGTACCTGCCGGTCAGCCGCCAGACCCGCCGGATCTCCACCACCGACAAGCGCGGCTCGTTCATGGGCAGCGAATACTCCTATGCCGACCTGGACAAGATCCGGGTCAAGGATTACTCGCAGAAATTGCTGGGCGAAGAGCAGATCAAGGGCCGCGACTGCTACGTGATCGAGCGTGAGCCTGCGTCCCCGGAAGTGCTGGCCAAGACCGGTTACAACCAGCTCAAGGTGTGGATCGACAAGCAGAACTTCCTGGTCATGCGTCAGGACTTCTTCGACGTCAAAGGTGTACTGATCAAGCAGATGCGCACCCAGAAGGTCGAGACCATCGACGGAATCGACAGCATCGTGCTCAGTGAAACCGAGCACTTCATCGACGGCACGCGCTCGGAAATGCGCTTCAACCAGTTGCAGTACAACGTTGCGCTGGAAGACCGACTGTTTACCCAGACCGCCATCAAGCGCGGACTGAAAACCGGTGACATACCGGAATTTTCCGTGTCTGCCCGTTAAGCGCCGCTCCCGACGACCCTGGAACACATGATCATGGAAAGATACCTTAACTTCGTCGAGCGCCATGCGCGGGCGATCGTTTTCCTGCTGGTGGCGATCACCGCGTATTTCACTTATACGCTGGGCGCGCTGATCTCGGACACCAACCCTTATCTGCTCAAGGACAGCCATCCGGCGCGCAAGACCATCATCGATTTGCAGGGTGAGTTCACCGGCACTTTCGACTCGGTGATGGTGGCGTTGAACAACCCGCAGACGGTCTTCAACAAACAGACGCTCAATGCGCTGTTTTCGATGTCGCAGTCGGTGCGCAAGATGATCCTGGCCAACGACGCCGACAAGGAGCAACTGACGCAGATCGTCGCCCGCTACCCGAATGACAGCCGCGCGCAGTTATTGACCCGGGACATTCTGGAGGACGGTTTTTCCCAGAATGATTACGCTCAGGCCAAGGCCCTGCGCGATCATGCCCAGAGTCAGAACTGGGATGCTCATGATCAGTTGTTCCTGACCTTCCTCGCCGAGCGGATCAACCCGATTCGCGAAATGGCGTCGATGGGCGACCTGGAAAACATCGTGTTGACCGACGGTGGCGAGTTGTTGATCCACAAGACCCTCAACGCCTATGACATGGACCCGGCCTTGGTCGAGTCGCAGATCATGGGCAACGAGCTGATGGTCGACGGGGTGGTGTCGAAGGACAAGAAAGTCGCAATGCTGGTGGCCGAACTCGGCACCAAGCAGGATGACGCCCAGGCGCAACTGCGCGCCTATCAGATCGTGCGGGGCATCGTCGCGAAGTATCAGGCAGAGCATCCGGAGTACAAGGACGAGATTTTCATTGCCGGCATGCCGATATTCATCGCGGCCCAGCAGGAAATCATCGACCATGACCTGGCGGTGCTGTTTCCGATCGTGTTTCTGCTGATCACCCTGCTGCTGACGTTCTTCTTCCGCAAACCGCTGGGCGTGCTGTTGCCGCTGTTCAACATTCTGTTCTGCACCATCTGGACGCTGGGCCTGATGGCATTGCTGCGGGTGCCGTTCGACCTGTTGACCAGCGTGTTGCCGGTGTTTCTGTTCACCATCTGCTGTTCGGACGCCATCCATGTCATGGCCGAATACTACGAGCAGAAAAACGCTGGCAAGAGCAACCGTGACGCCAACCGCGAAACCCAGCGCCTGATGGTAGTACCGGTGGTGTTGACCACAGTGACGACCATCGCCACGTTCATGATTTCCACCACCAACAACATCGTCAGCATCCGCAATTTCGGCGTGTTCATGTCCATCGGCCTGACGGCGGCGCTGATCATTTCGTTGTTGCTGATTCCGGCCTGGATCTCCCTCTGGGGCAAGGATCAACCGGCGCAGACCAGGGTGGCTGTGCACAAGGAATCGATCATCTCGCGTTATCTGGTGGCGTTCTGCGCCTGGATGATCCGCTTTCGCAAACCGATTCTCATGGTCATGTTGCCGCTGCTGGCGCTGGCCACCGTGTTCACCTTCCGCGTCGATATCGAAGACTCGGGCATCGCCTATTTCAAGCCCGAAAGCCATATCCGCATCTCGGACCAGTTCATCAACCACGCCAACGTGGCGGGGACGGCGCCGGGCTGGATTGCCATCGACAGCAAGGAGCCACGTGGGGTGCTGACCACGGAGGTGGTTCAGTTCATCGACAGGCTCGACCACTTCATCAAGCAGCAGCCGAACGTGAGTTACGGTTACTCCCTGGCCACTTACGTCAAGCGCATGAACCTGGTGCTCAACGACATGAACCCTGATTACCTGCGCGTTCCCAACGCCATGGAAAAGGTGAGCTCAGTCAATGATGACGGGCAGGTCGAACAATTCGAAGTGCCGGGCAATTCGCTGATCGAGCAGCACGTGATGCTGTTCGAAAACGGTGGCGGCTCGGACTTGAACAACGTGCTCAACGCCGACTTCTCCAAGGCCTTGACGCTGTACACCATGACCTCGTCGGTCGCCAGCGATTATCAGGGCATGCTCGATCGCCTCGACGCCTGGCTGCTGGTGAACAAGCCGGCCAACCTGGAGGTGACGCATGCCGGCACGCCGTTGATCTGGACCGGTGTGTTGCAGGAAATCACCCAGGGCCAGGTCCTGAGCTTTTCCCTGGCGTTGCTGGTCGTCACGCTGATGATGATGTACTGGCTCAAGTCCGTGCGGCTGGGCATTCTCGGCATGTTGACCCTGCTGACCACCTCGGTCACGGTCTACGGCTTCATGTTCCTGTTCGAGATCCAGCTGAACATCGGCACGACGCTGGTGACTTTCCTGGTGGTGGGCGTGGTCGATTACGCGGTGCACCTGCTGTCGCGCATCAAATGGCTGGTGCAGCAGGGCATTGAAGTCGACGCGGCGATTCTGCAGGCGATGCACAGCGTCGGTCGCTCGACGGTGATCAACGTAGTGATTTTCTCCGTGGGCTTCATGGCGCTGCTGTTTTCTGACTTCAAGCCGATTGTCGACCTGGGGGCACTGGTGGCCATGGCGCTGTTCTCCAGCGGGGTCATGACCATCATTCTGGTGACGCTGGTTTCGCCGTGGTTCTTCGGCGCAATTGAGCCGGTTGCACAGCCCGCTCGGGCGCAACGCCTCGACGCAGAGGCAGTACCGGGCTGAACAGGCCTGAGCCGGTTCCGCCTGCCCTGATCCGACAGGCGAACCGGCCCATGCGCCGCAGAAGGGTTTTCAGTTCAGCGTAGCGGCCGGGGTTTTTTCCCCCTGCCGGGCGATGCGCTCGAACTGACATTCCTGTCGAGCCTCGTGAAGGTTGTTTTCAAACGCTTCAAGACCATCGTACAACTGCTGCAAATCGCCGATCTGGGTCACCAGCTCGGCTTTTTTTCGGGCGATGGCATTCTGTGCCATGTCCCAGGGGAATTCGTCGCCGCGGTAGTTGTTCAGGATGACTTGCAACTCCTTGAGCTTGAAGCCCAGTTGCTGAGCGCATTTGATGAACGTCAGGACCTCGACGCTCTCCTGACTGTAGATACGGTATTTGCCTTCACGCTTGGGCTCGGGCAACAGGCCGATTTCTTCGTAATGGCGAATGCTTTTGACTGTGGTGCCCGACAGCTGGGCGGCTTTGCCGATATACATAAAGATCCATCTCGATGATAAAACAGGGCGTAGCGTGACCAGGCTCGAGGCCTGACCGGCGGGCGATTATAGGGTGAATACCATCGGCAGGTTGCAACTGTGCGTAAATGACGCGCACAGCTGACGGACGGGCTTGAGGGAGAGCCCGTGGAAGGCTGACGGCGTCGGCGGCGCCGTCAGTTGGACAGTGGCGTCGGATTCAGATCGCGGCGCTGGCCCGCGCCTGTTTCAGCCATACGTCGCGCTGCTCCGGTCTGGAGCCGAGCATGGGACCGAACGTCAGGGTCTTGATAGGCTTGACCCCGCAGAATTCCAGCGTGGTCTTGCGCACCTGATGCAGGCCCGGCATGCCGTAGAACCACTTGTAGTACCAGTACGGCGTGTCCATGGTCACCAGCAAATGGGCGGTGCGCCCTTTGAGCAGTTTGTCCGGGAAGGCTTTGCCCTCGCGGTACTTGAACGCGAAACCGGGCAGGAAGATGCGGTCCAGAAAGCCTTTCATCAACGCCGGAATCCCGCCCCACCAGATCGGATAGACGAAAGTCAGGTGCTCGGCCCAGGTGATGTCGGCCTGCGCTTGCAGCAGATCGGGCTCCAGCGGCTGAATCTTGTTGTAACCCTCGTGCAGGACCGGGTCGAAATCCAGCGCATCCAGGCGCATCAACCGTACCTCATGCCCGGCGTCCTTGGCCGCCTGAACGTAGGTTTCACTCAGTGCTCCGCAAAAACTCTCGGTGGAGGGGTGTCCCAGAATCACGAGCATTCGTTTGCCCATAGTGTGTACTCCTGAAAAGAAGCTCACAGGATAGAGTCTGCCCCTAGCGGTAGAGTCAAGGCGTCAGTGCCTCCAGCAAGGCTTGGGTGTAGGCCGGCAGATGGGCGAAATTTCTTGAACACAGGTGCAGTGTCCGCCTGGCCCATTGGTCGTCCAGCGGCACACAGGCAAATGAGTTCGCCCGGGGCCAGCGCTCAACCGCCACTTTGGGCACGATCGCCAGCCCCGCCCCCCGCGCAACCATGCGCATGAGGCCATCGAAACCATCGGCGCGGATGCGGATCGCCATGCGCTGGCCGATGTGCAGCGCCTGTTCTTCCAGATGAATCGCCAGGGCACTGTCGGCACCCAGCGCCACGTAGTCATGGGCCAGGGTTTCGGCAAAGGTCAGCGAGAGACGCTCTGCCAGCGCATGCCCCGGCGGCACGAGCAGCACCAGCGGGTCGTCGCGAAAGATCCGGGTCTGCAAATCGTGGGTGTCCACGGCGTCGGAGACGATGCCAAGGTCTGCCGTTCCCTGACGCAAGGCGTGGGTGATGCGCGCGCTGGGCAGTTCCTGCAAGTCGATGTCGAGGTTGGGATGTTCGCTCAGGAAATCCGCCAGCACTTCCGGCAGGTATTCGCTGATGGCCGTGGTGTTGCACAACAGACGCACCTGGCCCTTGGCACCGCGGGCGTATTCGTTCAGGTCCTGCTGCATGCGCTCGGCCTGTTGCAGCAAGAGCCGCGCATGTTGCGCCAGGGCCTTTCCGGCCGGCGTCGGCGTGACCCCGCGACGTCCGCGCTCCAGAAACGCCGTGCCCAGCGAAGCTTCCATGGCACGGATCCGCGCACTGGCCGCCGCCAGCGACAGATGACTGCGGGCGGCACCGGCGGTGATGTTGCCGCTGTCGAGAATGTGCAGGTACAGGCGCAGGTCGGTGAGGTCGAAGTGCATCGGTCGTGACTCTTGCTGAAAGAGAGGCTGCCTCAGTGTATGACAGATTTTCAGTTCACCCGCGCCGGCGCACAGTATCGCCATGAACGCACTCGCAGATTTCTATCAGAACCTCGGTCTGGCCCTGTCTTTACTGGTGCTGATGACCTTCGTCCTCGCCGGCCTGGTGAAAGGCGTGATCGGCCTCGGCCTGCCCACTGTCGCCATGGGGCTGCTCGGTCTGGCTATGGCACCGGCGCAGGCTGCGGCGTTGCTGATCATTCCGGCGACTCTGACCAATGTCTGGCAACTGGCGTTCGGCGGGCATTTGCGCGCACTGGTGAAACGGCTGTGGCCGATGCTGCTGACGATTGTCCTCGGTACGGCCATCGGTACATTGTGGATCGGCATGGCGGGCGGGCACTGGGTGGTGCGCGGGCTCGGTGTGGCGCTGTTGCTCTATGCGGCGAGCGGATTGTTCCTGCCGACGCTGAATGTCAGTCGTCGCCGTGAACCGTGGCTGGGGCCGCTCTGCGGTTTGATCACCGGCGTCATCACTTCGGCCACTGGCGTGTTCGTGATTCCCGCCGTCCCCTACATGCAGGCATTGGGCTTGAGTCGCGATGAACTGGTTCAGGCCCTGGGCCTGTCCTTCACCGTGTCGACCCTGGCGCTGGCCGCCGGACTGCTCTGGCGCGGCTCGCTGGGTGGCGCGCAATTGAGCGCTTCGCTGTTGATGCTGATTCCGGCCATGCTCGGCATGTGGCTCGGGCAATGGCTGCGCCAGCGCATCAGCACCGTGTTGTTCAGGCGGGTGTTCTTCATCGGTCTGTGCGCGCTGGGCGCCCATCTGCTGATCAGCGGCTAGCGGACGATGCGCTGAGCATCTCGATCGGACGGATATCGAAATCCCGCTCCAGGTATTCCATGCGATTGGCGAGAAACTGCTGCATGTGCGGCAGGTTCGAGTGCACGTCCAGATGCGCCTGGCTTTCCCAGATCTCGTAGAAGATGAACAGGCTCGGGTCTTCCTTGTCGCGCAGCATGTGGTACTCGATGCAGCCAGGTTCTGCGCGGCTTGGCTCGACATAAGCGCGGAAAAACGCTTCGAAGGCTTCGGCTTTTTCCGGGCGGGTCTTGGCGTGCAGGATGAAACCCTGACGTTCGCTCATGGCAAAAAACTCCATTCAGATTCAGATGGCGGCCAATCCTACGGCAACAATCGACGTTCTATTCGTGCGTTTTACTCAAATGAATTTTGCGCAACCGACGCTTATTCCGCGCGAGGCGCATCGTTAATCTGCCGCCATCCAATTTCTTCCCCTTGTCCATCCGGCGCTCTGCGCTGTGTATCGGCATCCGATCGAGGCTGTCCCATGAAAAAAGTGCTGTTGCTCAATGGCGGTAAAAAATTCGCCCACTCCGACGGTCGCTACAACGACACTCTGCACGAAGCGGCGCTCGGTGTGCTGGATCGTGGCGGTGTCGACGTCAAGACCACTTTCATCGACGAGGGCTATGACATCGCCGAAGAGGTGGCCAAATTTCTCTGGGCCGACGTGATCATTTATCAGATGCCAGGCTGGTGGATGGGCGCGCCGTGGACCGTGAAAAAGTACATCGACGAAGTCTTCACCGAAGGCCACGGCAGCCTCTACGCCAGCGATGGCCGCACCCGTTCCGACTCCTCGCAGAAGTACGGCAGCGGTGGTCTGATTCACGGCAAGCAATACATGCTGTCGCTGACCTGGAATGCGCCGCAGCAGGCGTTCGACGATCCGACCGACTTCTTCGAGGCCAAAGGCGTGGATGCCGTGTACTTCCCGTTCCACAAGGCCAACCAGTTCCTCGGCATGACCGGTCTGCCGACCTTCCTCTGCGTGGACGTGATGAAACGCCCGAACATCGACGCGGACGTGGCGCGTTACGAGCAGCATCTGAGCGAGGTGTTTGGCCTCAAGGCCTGACGCTCGGCTACTATCGAAGGCCTGAGCCTGTACCGCAGGCCTTTCGATTCGAGGACACCCGTGAAAGCCAGATCCGATGAGTTGCAGATTTTCGTCTGCGTGATCGAGTGCGGTTCGATTTCAGCCGCCGCCGAGCAGGTCGGGCAGACGCCCTCGGCGGTCAGCCGCACGTTGTCACGACTGGAAGCCAAGCTCGACACCACGCTGATCAACCGCACCACGCGGCGCATGGACCTGACTGAAGAAGGCAAGTATTTCTTCGAACAGGCCAAGCTGATCCTCGACCAGATGGATCAACTCGAAGAGCGCCTGTCTTCACGTCAACAGACGCCATCAGGACGGCTGCGCATAAACGCCGCCTCGCCGTTCATGCTCCACGCCATCGTGCCGTACATCGACGAGTTCCGGCGGCTGTACCCCGACATTCAGCTCGAACTCAACAGCAACGACCTGATCATTGATTTGCTGGAACAAAGCACCGACGTCGCCATCCGCATCGGCGCCCTGGCCGATTCGACGTTGCACGCTCGGTCGCTGGGTTGCAGTCCGCTGCTGATCGTTGCGAGTCCTGCCTATCTGGAAAAACACGGTGCGCCGCTTCAGGTCGCCGATCTGAGCGAACACACCTTGCTCGGCTTCACCCAGAACGAAGGCCTCAACCAGTGGCCGTTGCGTTACGTGCACGGTGACCGCTGGCCGATCAACCCGGCGATCAGCGCCTCCAGCGGCGAGACGGTCCGGCATCTGGCGCTGGAAGGCCAGGGCATTGCCTGTCTCTCGCATTTCATGACCATCGACGACATTCGCGCCGGGCGCCTCAAGGTGCTGCTGGCGGAATTCAACAGCGGTTATCGCCAGCCGATCAACGCGGTGTACTACCGCAACTCGCAACTGGCGCTGCGCATCCAGTGCTTCCTGGATTTCATCCAGAGCAAACTGGCGGCTTACGCCAGCGCCGATTTCAAGGGCTGATTCGTGATCCCTGCGCAACAGTGATTTGGTTGTGGGCGGGTTTTTCCACCGGGCTCGCCGGTCGATACTCGCTGCATCACTTATTCACGCAGGGAGTTTCTCCATGAACGTATTCGTCACCGGCGCTGCCGGTTTTATCGGCGGCTCCATCGCCACCGGGCTGGTCAAGGCCGGCCACAGCGTCACCGGTCTTGTGCGCAGCGCCGAGCAGGCCGATGAGTTGAAAGCACTGGGTATCACCCCGGTGATCGGAACCCTCGACGACAACGCGCTGCTGGGCAAACACGCCCGTGCCGCCGACGCAGTGATCAACGCTGCCAGCAGCGACCATCGCGGCGCAGTCGAAGCCTTGCTCGACGCCCTGCGCGGCTCGAACAAAGTGTTCCTGCACACCAGCGGTTCGAGCATCGTCGGCGATGCTTCGGGCGGTAAATCCAGCGATGTCATCTACTTCGAAGACAACCTGCCCGAGCCGACCGTCGACAAGGCTGCGCGGGTGGCCATCGACAACCTGATCCTCGCGGCAGCGAAGGACGGCGTGAACTCGGCCGTGATCTGCAACACCCTGATCTACGGGCACAGCCTGGGCGTCCATCGCGACAGCGTGCAGTTGCCGCGCCTGCTGAAACAGGCACGCAAAAGCGGTGTGGTGCGTCATGTCGGTACCGGGCAGAACATCTGGTCCAACGTGCACATCGAAGATGTGGTGGCGCTGTACCTGCTGGCCCTGAGCAAAAATGTTCCGGGCACGTTCTACTTCGTTGAAAGCGGCGAGGCGTCGTTCATCGACATGACCACCGCCATGGCCGAGGCCCTGAATCTGGGTGAGCCACAAGACTGGCCGCTGAAAGACGCCGAGGCAGAGTGGGGCTATGAAATGGCCAATTATGGCCTGGGCTCCAACAGCCGTGTACGCGGCAAACACGCCCGCGAACTGTTGGGCTGGGCGCCGAAGCGCACGTCGGTCGTCGAGTGGATTCGCAACGAAATGCTGTGAGTCCACACACTCACATCGCACTCGAACCTGTGGGAGCCCTTCGGCTCCCGCAGGTTTTTTTATGCCCCGGAAAAGAAGGACAGGGCGCCGAGGCTCATCGAAACGTTCAGATATTTCCTACTAGTCTGATCCCTGCACAGACATGGCCAACGCAACAGGCCGGTTTGTAGGATAGCGGGCACCCACTGGTTGTCTGGCCATGAGGCCAGGTCGGTGGGTAACGCCCGTGGAATTTTTCTGCAAAAAGGAATTTGCGATGGCAATACGCACCTCTGCTGCCTGCACGTAAAGGCATATCCCGGGCGAACCAGACGATTTCGCCTCCTCACGGTTCATGACACGGCGCCAAGCGCCCTGGCCGGAGCATTGCGCTCTTCGGTCACGGGCACACTCATCCGCGAAATTGGCAATAACAAGGAGTAGTTATGATCATTTTGGGCATTACCAATAATGACTTGTCGGGTGCCTGCCTGGTACGTGACGGTCAGATTCTCTCGGCGGTCAGCGAAGAGCGATTCACCCGCATCAAGGACCACAAGATCTGGCCTGCGAAGTCCATCGATTTCGTGTTGAACCAGGCCGGCCTGTCGCTGGAGGATGTCGATTACGTGGCCTATGGATGGAATGCCGGTTTCAGCGCCGACAAGCACCTTGAGTTGTATTTCGACCGGGTCGTCGAAGAAGTCAGGAACAACCCCGAAGGCCTGGCGCAGTTCCGCCAGCGTGTCACCGATGAAGTCCGCAACGACAAAGAAAAACGTGCCGAATTCGACCAGTACATTGCCGCCAACGGGCTGACCGGCAAGGCGTATTACATCGATCACCACGAGTGCCATGCCCTCGGTGCCTATGTCTGCTCGCCATTCGATGAAGCCTTGACCCTGACCTGTGACGGGCGCGGTGATTTCCAGTCGTTGACCGTGACCTGGTACAGCCCGACCGAAACCACGGTGCTGCAGCGCGAAACCAGCATCGACAGCCTGGGTTATTTCTACGGCCGGATCACTCATTTGCTGGGTTACAAACCCAACCGTCATGAAGGCAAGGTCACGGGACTGGCCGCGTTCGGTGACCCGCAGAAGTTGCTGGGGGTGATGCAGCAGATGATCCGTTTCGAAGACGGGCGCATCAGGGCGAATTGCGGTGACCTGTTCCTGCCGTCCTACCAAAACTACAGCGAGTCACTGCAGACCCTGTTCTCCCGAGAAACCCCGGAAGACATCGCCGCCGCCGTGCAGCGTCACTCCGAGGATTTGCTGGTGGCGGTCGTCAAGCATCATCTGGCGCAACGCGGCAGCGCCAACCTGTGCCTGGCCGGCGGAGTGTTCGGCAACGTCAAACTCAATCAGCGCCTGCGCGAGATTCCGGGGGTGAAAAACGTCTATGTGCTGCCGTGCATGGGCGATGGCGGGCTGGCGCTGGCGGCGGCCGTGGGGGTGGCATACCTGGAAAACGGCACCCGCTTCAGGAACCCGGCCATGACCCTCGGCCCGGAGTCGCGCAGCGTTTCGCAGAACATCAACCTGATCCAGCGCGACTACCCCGAACTCGGTTATCACACGCCGTCGAACATCATCGACGTGCTGACCGACGCACTGATGGAAAACCAGGTGCTGGGCATGTTCAAGGGCAAGATGGAGTTCGGCCCGCGCTCGCTGTGCAACCGCAGCATCGTCTATCACGCGCAGGATGCCGAGGTGAACGACTGGCTGAACAAGCGCATGCACCGCACCGAGTTCATGCCTTTCGGACCGGTCACCGCCATTGAACAGGCGGCTGCCTGCTACGTCGGCTGGGATGAGGATCAAGTGGCGGCAGACACCATGACCATGACCTACGATTGTCATCCGTCGTTCAGCGAAGCCAGTCCGGCGGTGGTGCACATCGACGGCACCGCGCGGCCGCAGATCATTCGCCCGGAGCGTGATGCGTTCATGCATCGCCTGTTGAATGCCTGGCACGAGCGCACCGGTCAGGCGGCGTTGATCAACACGTCGTTCAACCGGCACGAAGAACCGATCGTATGCTCGCCACAGGACGCACTGGATGCGCTCAAAGAGGGGATGGTCGATCTGGTGGTCATGAGCGAAGCACTGATCGTCTGGCGCAAGGGCAGGAACAGCTTCACCCGCCAACGCTTCGAATAAGGGATAGCGTATTTCAGGGCTCCCCCGGAGCCCTGTTCAGGAGTGTCGAGCGTATGGTTGACCCATGTATCTGATCTTTTTCGGGTTCTTTGCCGCGGAGGGGATCATCTATCCGTTCTGGCCGACCTGGCTGGATTCGCTGGGCTTCAGCGCCAGCCAGATCGGTCTGCTGATTGCGGCGGTCTATTGGCCTCAGGTCGTGACCGGCGTATTGATGACCTACGTGGCCGACTGGCGCGTGGATCAGCTGCGACTGGCAGCCGTTCTCGGATTCGCGGCGGCGGTGTGTACGTTGCTGTTCTGTTTCATGCCGGTCCGGTTATGGGGCTTTGTGTGTCTGAGCATTGTCTTCGGCGGGCTGTGGATGGTGGTGCTGCCATTGTCCGAGTCCTATCTGCTCAAGCGTGACAAGCAGGCCCTGCAGAACTATGGCCGGGTCCGCGCAGTGGGCTCTTCGGCATTCATCCTGACCTCGACGTTCGGCGGTCTGCTGTTCGCGCACTACGGCCAGATGTGGGTGCCGATCGTGATTGCGGCGAGCATGCTGTTCACTGCACTGGCGTGTCTGTGGCTCAAGCGTCGGGTCACGCTGGCGCCTCTGCAACCGCACGAGCGTACGACGAAACGGCCTGACTGGAAGGCGCTGTTCGCACACAAAGGCCTGCTGATCGCGATTGCTGCCGCCAGTTTCATTCAACTGAGCCACACCCTGTACTTTTCCACGGCGTCGATCGGCTGGGGCGCCAAGGGCTACCCGGCCACCGCGATCGGCATGTTCTGGGCCGTGGCGGTGATTGCGGAAATCACCTATTTCGCGTTCTCCAACAAAGTCCTGGCGTATTGTTCACCGCTGTCTATCGTGATGGTTTCCAGTGTCTGTGCGGCGATACGCTGGGCGCTGTTTTCCGACAGCGATGCGCTGGCGGTGATTCTGCTGGGGCAATGCCTGCACGCCTTGAGTTTTGCGGCTTACCACTCGGCAATCATGCGCTGCATTCGCGACCATGCGCCGGCGCAGCTGCAGGTGTTTACCCAGGGCGTCTATTACTCGCTGGCGGTTGCCTTGCCCATGGGCCTTGCCACACCCTTCGCCGGGTATCTGTACGACACGCAGCCACAGTGGGCCTGGTACGTCATGGCCCTGTTTGCGTTGACCGGCACTGTCCTGGCATTCATTGCCTATCCGAAAATGCGAAGTGCAACCGATGACTCAACGAACCTTTACAGCCGTTTGCTTTGATATGGATGGCGTGCTGATCCAGTCGCGTCAGGTCATCGAACGGGCCTGGACCACGGTGGCACGCCAGTACGGCGTGGCGGTCGATCAGGCCTTCATTGACGAACACATTCATGGTCGCCCCGGCGGCTACACCCTGCAGGCGTTGTTCGGCCAGTTCGACGAGCAGCAGCGTGTGCTCATCAAGCAGGAAGTCGACGCCATCGAAGAGGTTTCGATCTGCCCGCTGGTGCCGGGCGTCGCTTCGTTCATCGAGCGTCTCGCCGGGCACGTGCCGCTGGCGCTGGTCACCAGCAGCTGGCGCGCGCGGGTCGATCACGTCCTGCAGCAACATGACCTGACGCAAGTGTTCGACTGCATCATCTGCCGCGACGATGTGCGCAGTGGCAAACCGGCCCCGGACCCTTATCGCCTGGCCGCCGCCCGACTGGATCGCCAGAGCGATGAATGCCTGGTCTTCGAAGACTCCGTCAGCGGTGTGCAATCGGCGGTCAGCAGCGGCGCGCTGTGCATCGGCATTGGCGACGATCCGACGCTGAGCGCTCATGGAGCACTGCGGACGTACGCAGATTTCACGGCGCTCCCGGTCTCGCAGGGCGGGGTGGATACGCACCTTTATGCCGACGGCGGACTGTTGATCAGCGGGCAGGTAACCCAGAGGTTCGCACACTCATGACACCGACCTTGCGACACGCGACCGTCCTGTGGAATTTCCTCGGAGCAGGGCGCCAACACAGCGATTGTGAGCTGATCGTGGTGTGCGGCTCCTACGACCTGCGGGTCTGCGATTACGCCTGCCAGTTGCTGAAAAAAGGCGTCGCCCCGCATCTGCTGTTTACCGGCAACACCGGCAACTGGACGAAGCATTTGTGGGAACGCACCGAAGCCGATGTTTTTGCGCAACGGGCCATGATCCAGGGTGTTTCGCCGGATCAATTCACCCTCGAATCCCGCGCCACCAACTTCGCCGAGAACATCGCGTTTGCCAGGGCATTGTTCCCGGACGTGCGCCGGGCGACGTTCCTGACCAAGCCCAATTCGATCCGGCGCGTGGCGTTGACCCTGCCCGTTCAATGGCCGGGGCTCGAGGCCTGGGTGGATGCGCCGTCGTTCGGTTTTCCGGGTGAAGTGAGTAACCTGATCGGGGTCCTCGGATTGATCGACGAAATGGTCGGAGATATCCACCGGATCATGGTTTACCCTTCGCTGGGCTTTCAGGTCGAGCAGGTGATTCCCGATGAAGTCGAGGTCGCCTGGCGCTACCTGATCGAACAAGGATTCGATCACCATTTGATCAAGGGCAGACACTGACGCCCGCGCTGCCGCCGGAGACTGACATGCTGTACGACACCCTGATCCGCAACGCCCTGGTCATCGACGGCAGCGACATTCCGGGCTATACCGCCGACGTGGCGATTCTCGATGGCCGCATCGCACGCATCGGTGACTTGCGCGACGTCGGCGCCACCGACGAAATCGACGCCGCCGGCCGCGTGCTGGCGCCGGGTTTCATCGACGTGCACACCCACGACGACACCGTGGTGATCCGCCAGCCGCAGATGCTGCCCAAGCTCAGCCAGGGCGTGACCACGGTGATTGTCGGCAATTGCGGGATCAGCGCCGCACCGGTCAGTCTCAAGGGCGAACCGCCGGATCCGATGAATCTGCTCGGCACTGCCGCCGCATTCGTCTATCCCCGTTTCAGCGATTACCGCGCGGCGGTGGAAGCGGCCAACACCACCCTGAATGTTGCAGCGCTGGTCGGCCACACGGCACTGCGCAGCAATCACCTCGACGATCTGTTTCGCACCGCGACCGACGATGAAATCGCCGCGATGCGCGAGCAACTGCGTGAAAGCCTGGAGGCCGGGGCGCTCGGTTTATCCACAGGGCTGGCCTATGCGAGCGCGTTTTCCGCGTCCACCGATGAGGTGATGCAACTGTCCGAAGAGCTGACGGCATTCGGCGCGGTGTACACCACGCATCTTCGCAGTGAGTTCGAACCGGTGCTGGAGGCCATGGACGAAGCGTTTCGCATCGGTCGCCACGCCCGCTCGCCGGTGATCGTTTCCCACTTGAAGTGTGCCGGCGTGGGCAACTGGGGCCGCAGTCCGCAGTTGCTCGCGTCGCTGGAGGAAGCGGCGCAAACCCACCCGGTCGGCTGCGATTGCTACCCCTATGCGGCGAGCTCTTCGACGCTGGATCTCAAGCAGGTGACCGACGCTCACCGCATCACCATCACCTGGTCGACGCCGCACCCGGAAGTCAGCGGCCGCGACCTGAGCGCCATCGCTGCCGAATGGACCATGCCACTGCTCGATGCCGCCAGACGCCTGCAACCGGCGGGCGCAGTGTATTACGGCATGGACGAGAAGGACGTGCGACGCATCCTTGCCCATCCGCTGTCGATGGTCGGTTCCGATGGCCTGCCGGAAGATCCGTTTCCCCATCCGCGTCTGTGGGGGGCTTTTCCCCGGGTGCTGGGCCATTTCAGTCGCGATGTCGGTCTGTTCCCGCTGCACACCGCCGTGCACAAGATGACCGGTCTGTCGGCGGCACGTTTCGGCTTGAAGGGGCGGGGCGAGATTCGCGAAGGCCATTGGGCGGATCTGGTGCTGTTCGACCCGGCAACCGTGCAGGACGTCGCGGATTTCAAGGATCCCCAACGGGCGGCGCAAGGCATCGATGGCGTGTGGATCAACGGCGTATTGAGCTACCGCGACGGTCAGGCCAACGGGCAGAGGGCCGGGCGCTTTCTGGCCCGCGAGGGTGATCTGCGTGACAACTTTCGCTGAGTTTCGCGGAGTGCGTCACAGTGATGGCACATTGCGATTAAAGAAAGCCATCACCAAGCCGAATTGCTGACATCTGCCCCGGCTGCACGGCGGGGCCAATCAGTCAGGGAGCACCCCATGAGCTTCGGCAAAACCACCCCGATCCTGCGGATCTTCGATGAAGCCAAGGCGCTGGAGTTTTACGTCGACTTCCTTGGTTTCAAGATCGATTGGCAGCATCGTTTCGAAGCGGATTTCCCGTTGTACCTGCAAGTCTCCCGAGGTGAATGCGTGCTCCACCTGTCCGAGCATCACGGCGATGCGACACCGGGTTCGGCCCTGCGGATCGAGACCGATGAGCTGGAGGCGTTTCAGCAGCAACTGCTGGCGAAGAACTACAAGTTCTCGCACCCGGGCATCCAGGCCATGCCATGGGGCAGCCAGGACATGACCATCGTCGACCCGTTCGGCAATCGCCTGGTGTTCACCAACGCGATCAGCCTCTGAGCCAAAAGCCCCCTCACCCTAACCCTCTCCCAGGGGAGAGGGGACTGACCGAGGTGTCTATCGTCATACACCGACCTGAAAGATCGTATCGATTATGGATTCAAAAAAGATCTTTCAGGTCGGCGTAGATCGTTAGCATTTCGCGGTCGGCTCCCTCTCCCTCGGGGCGGTCCGACGTTTCGGGAGGGTTGGGGTGAGGGGAGCTGTGAGTCGAACACTTATTCGGCACCACCACTAACCCGGTGAGTCTGCCGAAACTCGCCGGGCGGCATCCCGCGTCGGCTCTTGAAGGTGCGGTGAAACGAGCGCGGCTCGGTAAAGCCCAGATACTGGGCGATGTCCTGAATCGGCAAGGTGCTGTTGAGCAGGTAGTGCTCGGCCAGCTCCTGACGCAGCTCATCGAGAATCTGCTGATATGACGTGCCGGCCTGATGCAGCTGGCGTTGCAGCGTGCGCACGGACACCGCGAGATGTTCGGCCACCTGTTCCTTGCGCGGCAGACCTTCCTTGAGCAATTGGCGCAGGATGCCTTTGACCCGTTGTTCCAGCGACGCATCCTCCAGCGTCGCCATCAGGCTTTGCGCGTGTTCTTCCAGGGTGCGCAGCAAATGCGCATCGGCCTGGCGCAACGGCAACTGCAGATACGGCAGCGGCACGATCAACGCCGAATACGGTTGATCGAACAGCACCGGGCATTCGAAAAACCGTTCGTACTGTTCCAGCGTCGTGTCCGCCGGGATCGAATGTTCCAGCCAAACGGCGGCCGGCGACAACCGGGTGTCGGCGATCCAGCGTGCGTAGTGCAGCCAGGAGCCGAGCACGTTTTCCACCAGATGCCGGCGGATCCGCGGGCGTTCGAATCGGCAGTTCCAGATCAGGTGCACATGCTCGCCCTGCACCTCGGCACGGCTGACGCCCATGTCGCCCACCAGTTTTTCGAACGGCATGATGCGGCTCATGGCATCGCCCAGCGTCGCGCAGTTCATGGTGATGTAGCCCAGCACGCTCCAGGAGTTGGGCAGCACGAAATTGGCGGCGTTGAGACCGAAAAGCGGATCGCCCGAATGCTCGCAAAAGTAGTCGAGCAAGCGCTCGTGGGTTTCACCGGGCAGGCGCAGGCTGTTGTCGCTCAGCTGTTGCGCCTGCAACCCGGCCGCCGCCAGCGCCGGCTCGATGGCCAGGCCCAGATGCTCGGCATGACGCAGGTACTTGAGCAGTGGCGGAACGGAGGTGAAACCGAGCGATTGCATGACCGAATTCCCTTGATCGAGACCGCCACGGGCGGATGAGCGCCCTGAAAGGTAATTTGAATCCACGGCTAAAGTAAATGGCTGACGCTTGTGCGACGTTTGACTCAATTGGCTACTCGAACTGGCCGGATGCGACCGTGACACTTTTGGCCGGCTGACTAGTATGAGGGCCTGAAATCTCACTGATCGGACTGCACAGAAGGACACACGCATGCGACGCTGGAACGGCTGGGGCGATGCAACCACGGTGGTCGAACTGCCGGCCCGGGGCGCAGGTTTTCTCCATGAGCGGCTGGGAGAAGGGCGCGCATTGCCCGACGCAACGCTTGAAGCCGCGCTGGCCCGGGTGCCGGTCTCGCGGCTGGTGCAACACGCGCTGTACAGCATCGATGCCCACGATCGCCTGCTGCACGCCCGAGGACAGAGCCTGCCGGACTGGCTGGCGCTACGCGAAGGCGCGCTGGGCAACTATCCCGATGCCGTGGCGTTCCCCGAAACCGCCGAGCACATCCGCCAATTGCTGGCCCTCGCCCAGGCGCAGGACCTGTGCCTGATTCCCTACGGCGGCGGCACGTCGGTGGCCGGGCACATCAATCCGCCGGACTCTGCGCGGCCTGTGGTGACGGTGTCGCTGGCGCGGATGAATCGCCTGTTCGACCTCGATGAACAAAGTCTGCTGGCGACTTTCGGCCCCGGCGCCAGCGGCCCGCAGGTCGAGAGCCAGTTGCGCGCCCGTGGCTACACGCTGGGACATTTCCCGCAGTCGTGGGAACTGTCGACGCTGGGCGGTTGGGTGGCCAGCCGTTCCAGCGGCCAGCAGTCGTTGCGCTATGGACGGATCGAGCAACTGTTCGCCGGCGGAACACTGGAAACCTTTGCCGGGCCGCTACAGATTCCAACCTTCCCGGCCTCGGCGGCCGGCCCGGATCTGCGTGAAGTAGTGCTGGGTTGCGAGGGACGTTTCGGGATCATTTCCGAGGTCAAGGTGCGGGTCAGTGCACTGCCGGCGGATGAGCGTTTCTACGGCGTGTTTCTGCCGAGTTGGAGCAAGGCGCTGCAAGCCATCCGGCAACTGGCCCAGGCGCGGGTCCCGCTGTCGATGCTGCGCTTGTCCAACGCGGTGGAAACCGAAACCCAACTGGCGCTGGCCGGTCACCCGCAACAGATTGCCTGGCTGGAAAAATACCTGAACCTGCGCGGCGCGGGCGAAGGCAAGTGCCTGCTGACCTTCGGCGTGACCGGCAATCGCAAGCAGAATGCGCTGTCCCTGAGCCAGGCCCGTCAGCACCTGAAGGCCTTCGGTGGCGTGTTCACCGGTACGCTGCTCGGCAAGAAGTGGGCGCAGAACCGCTTTCGTTTTCCGTATCTGCGGGAGAACCTGTGGAACGCCGGTTATGTGGTCGACACCCTGGAAACCGCGACCGACTGGAGCAACGTCGACAACCTGCTCAACCGCATCGAAAACAGCCTGCGCGATGCCTTGGCGGCCGAGGGCGAACGGGTGCATGTGTTCACCCATCTGTCCCACGTCTATGGCGAAGGCTCGAGTATCTACACCACCTACGTGTTTCGCTCGGCGGCGGACTATCCCGCGACGCTCGCCCGCTGGAAAGCCCTCAAACACGCGGCCAGCCAGACCATCGTCGACAACCACGGCACCATCAGCCACCAGCACGGCGTGGGCAAGGATCACGCGCCATACCTGCTGCGCGAAAAGGGCGAACTGGCGATGGACACCCTGCAGGCGCTGAGCCGGCACTTCGACCCGGCCGGGCGCCTGAACCCCGGCACGCTGTTGCAGGAGTGACCGCCATGAGCGCGGACTGGAACGCCGAATGGCGCCAGCAAGTCCTGCCGACGCTGGCGGGTGAGAACTGGGATCTGATCGTCATCGGCGGCGGCATCAGCGGCGCCGGCATCCTGCGTGAAGCCGCACGCCGTGGCTGGCGTTGCCTGCTGCTGGAGCAGCGTGATTTTGCTTGGGGCACGTCCAGCCGCTCTTCGAAAATGGTCCATGGCGGTTTGCGCTATATCGCCAAGGGCCAGTGGCGCCTGACCCGGGATTCGGTGCGCGAACGCCAGCGCCTGCTCGACGAAGCACCGGGGCTGGTGGAACCGATGAGCTTCATGATGCCGCACTATCGCGGCGGCTTCCCCGGGCCTCGGGTGCTGGGTGGTTTGTTGTCGGTGTATGACGCATTGGCCGGGCGCCGGGATCATCGTTTCCATAACGCACAGCAACTGCGTTATCTGGCGCCGGGCGTGAAAGAAAACGGCTTGCTGGGCGGCACCTGTTTTGTCGATGCGCTGACCGATGACGCGCGGCTGGTAATGCGCGTGTTGAGCGAAGCGCGGGCCGATGGCGCGGTGGTGCTCAACGGTGTGCGCGTCGAACATCTGCTGCGGGAAAACGGGCGGGTGTACGGGGTTCAGGTCGAGGACTGCGAGGCCGGCGCCTCACTGCAATTGCGTTGTGGTGTGTTGGCGGTGGCCACCGGGGCCTGGGCCGAACGCTTGCGTCCGGCCGAAGCGCCACGTCAGTTGCGCCCGTTGCGCGGCAGTCATTTGCTGCTGCCGGGCTGGCGCTTGCCGGTGGCGCAGGCCTTTACGTTTATGCACGAGCAGGATCGGCGACCAGTGTTCGTTTTCCCGTGGGAAGGCGCCACGGTGGTGGGCACCACCGACCTCGATCACCGCGAGAATCTGGACCAGAGCGCGAGCATCAGCGGTGAAGAACTGGACTATCTGCTGGCCGCCTGCCGACAGCAGTTTCCCGGCGCTGAAGTGACAGCGGCCGACGTGCTTTCAACCTGGTCCGGCGTGCGCCCGGTGGTGGGCAGTGCAGCGGGTGAGCATCAAGACAAACCGTCGAACGAAACCCGTGAACATGTGCTGTGGCAGGAGCCGGGTTGCGTCACGCTGGCCGGCGGCAAACTCACGACGTTCCGCCCGCAAGCCATCGAAGTGCTTAAAGCTTGCGCCGACATGCTCGGTCGTTCTTTCGAAGATGATGCCGCGCCGGTATTCGCGGCGGTACCGCCACTGACGATTCCCGGTCTCAGCCCCGGCCAGTGGCGACGTCTGGCCGGGCGACATGGCCGAGACCTGCCGAGGCTGGCGCAACTGCTCACCGAACTGGGCCATGAAACGGTCGGCGCCACCGACACCTTGTGGGCCGAACTGGCCTTCGCCTGCGACGCGGAAATGGTCCTGCATCTGGATGACCTGCTGCTGCGTCGAACCCGTCTCGGCCTGTTGCTGCCCCATGGCGGCGCCGATTATTTCCCGGGCATTCGCCGACTCTGCCAGCCACGACTGGGCTGGGACGACGAACGCTGGCAACAGGAACAGCAACGCTATCAGGCGTTATGGCAACGCCATCACGGCCTGCCGGAAATCGTGCAGTGATGCCCCTCGAAGAGAGCTCCATGGACAACCACCCGAACAAGCGTTACCTGCTGGCCATCGACAATGGCACCCAGAGCGTGCGCGCGCTGCTCTTCGATTTGCAGGGCAATCTGCTCGGCAAGGGCAAGGTTGAATTGCAGGCCTATTACTCGACGCAACCGGGCTGGGCCGAGCAGGATCCGGAATATTACTGGGCGAAACTGGGCGAGGCCTGCCAACAGGTGTGGGCGCAAACCGGCATCGATCGTTCGCAGATTGCCGGGGTTTCCCTGACCACCCAGCGTGGCACGGTGATCAACGTCGACGCTCAGGGCAAGCCGCTGCGCCCGGCGATTCTCTGGCTCGATCAGCGCCAGAGCGAAGTCGAAGGCGGGATCAAGGGGCCGTGGGGCTGGCTGTTTAAACTGGCCGGCGCGCAGGCCACCGTGGATTACTTTCGCGCTCAGGCCGAGGCCAACTGGATCGCCCGCCATCAGCCTGATGTGTGGGCGGCGACCGACAAATTTCTGCTGCTCTCCGGGTTTCTCACGCATCGCCTGTGCGGGCGCTTCGTCGACTCGGTGGGTTGTTGCGTCGGCTACCTGCCGTTCGACTTCAAACGGCTGCGCTGGGCCGCAACCCGTGACTGGAAATGGCAGGCGCTGGCGGTGCGTCCCGAGCAACTGCCCACCTTGCACAAACCCGGTGAAACCCTCGGCCATATCAGCGCCGAAGCGAGTCTTCATACCGGCATTCCCGAAGGCGTGCCGCTGATTGCGGCGGGGGCGGACAAGGCTTGTGAAGTGCTCGGTTCCGGCGTCGTTGACTCGGGCACGGTGTGCCTGTCCTACGGCACCACCGCGACGATCACCAGCACCCGCTCGCGCTATCTGGAAATCGTCCCGTTGATTCCGCCGTACCCGTCGGCGGTGCCGGATCAGTACAACTGCGAGGTGATGATTTATCGCGGGTACTGGATGGTCAGCTGGTTCAAGAACGAGTTCGGCCTGCGGGAAATGCAGCAGGCCAGAGAACAGGGCATCGAGCCCGAGCAGCTGTTCGACGCGCTGGTCGAGGCGGTGCCGCCGGGCTCGATGGGATTGATGCTGCAACCGTACTGGTCACCGGGGATTCGTGAGCCGGGTGTCGAAGCCAAAGGCGCGATGATCGGCTTCGGTGACGTGCACACCCGCGCGCACATTTACCGGGCAATCCTCGAAGGCCTGGCTTATGCGTTGCGTCAGGGCATGGAGAAAATCGAGAAGCGCTCGAAGATCTCCGTCACCCGTTTGCGAGTGGCTGGCGGTGGTTCGCAAAGTGATGCAGCGATGCAACTGACGGCGAACATTTTCGGCCTGCCGGCGGAGCGTCCGCACGTCTACGAAGCGTCCGGTCTGGGGGCGGCGATTTGTTGTGCGGTGGGATTGGGATTGCACGCGGATTTCCCCACGGCGATTGCGGCGATGACCCGGGTCGGCGCGGTATTCATGCCGCAGCCCGAGGCGCAAAAGGTCTATGAGCGACTGTACAGGGACGTGTATCTGCGCATGTACCGGCAGCTCAAGCCGTTGTACCAGAACATCCGCAAGATCACCGGTTACCCGGCCTGAACGAACAGCGCACGTGGCGCTATCGGAGAACTTTTCTGGTGAGATCGGACAGTGTCAGGGGCGGGGTCGATTGTTAGGCTCGATCCCCACGGCACACATAACAAGAACCAGAAGCAATGAAGCTGATCTCCCTCCTGCTGCTTTGCACAATGGCCCCGACGGCGTGGGGCTGGTCGAATCATACGGTGGGCAGTTACCTGGCGTTGCAGGATCTGCCGGCGTTGCGCGATGCATCGCCCGTCGAAGTCGAACCGCTGGAGCGGTTTCTCTCCGATCAGTATCCGGCCATCGTCGTGTTGCTCGATGAGCAGGAGCGCTTCGCCCGCGAACACTTCAAGCAATACCCGCCGCGCCCCGACAACCTGAAATTGCCAGCGGTGCCGAGCGACAATCTGCGCCACGACTTCCTCACCGCGCTGCGGATCAATCCGCAGATTCATCTGGCAATGGTCATCCAGCCGTTGCCGGGCAAAGACCTGCCCGAACGCGAGCATCTGCAAGCCGACCAGGTGATGGTCGAGCAGACGCTTTCACCCTGGAATCGCCAGCGTTTCATCCGCGTGGCCGATCACGAAAAAGTCGCGCCCCTCGCCGTGCTGGCGAGCGCCGCCGATGAGCCGGACTACGGCCACGACATCAATCTTTTCAGCGACAACCCCGGCGACGTCGCCGCGTTGTACGGCTTCGGCCCGCAGCCGTTTGGCGATGCGCGCTTCCAGTACAGCTCCCAGGCGCCGTTCCACATGGGCTTCTTCCATGAGAGCCCGGTGGTCTACGCGGCCGCCGGATTTCTTGAGCGCAGCTGGCCGGACTGGCGCGCGTATCAGTACATGGGGCTGGCGCGACTGGCGTTTGCCAGCGGTCATTCCTACTGGGGTTATCGCTTTCTCGGTTGGGGCCTGCACCACGTTCAGGACCTGACCCAGCCGTATCACGCCAAGCCGTTGCCCGGCGTCGAACTGCCGAGCCTTCTGCTGCTGGAGGGCAAAGCCCTGGCCGGTTTTGCGGAAGGCAAACAGGCGTCCATCGAACGGGTCGCGACCGCCACATGGAAGTCGAGAAATACCAGTCGACCTGGCTGCGTCGCGTGCTGCGCGCCGGTCAGCCGCATCCGATGCTCGATGCTTACGCCGATGCCGCCGGGGACGCGCATTACCCGCCGTACTCCGTGGACTACCTGCGTGAAGTGGTGAGCGCCGAGTCTGTAGACGACTCCGCCGCCTTCGATGAAGCCATCGGCCAATGGCTTGAGGCGGCGCCGGTCACCAGCGACTTCAGTGCCGGCAATCAGTTGCAGCAAGAGAATTTCGACCATCCGGAGCTCAACCGGCAACTACTCAGACTGCTCGGCCATTTCGGCGCCCATAGCCGGATTTATGTCAGCGCGGGACTGGCGCCCTGAGCATCGCGGCAACACACAACAATAAGAACAGGGAAGGAGGAACAGATGATCAACACTCGATTGCGCCTGTCTGGCGTAGCGCTCCCCGGTGTCGGTTTGGCAGGGCTGCTGCAACTCTGCGCAGTCGACGCGGTGCAGGCCGCCGAGTTCAGCGTGCTGGACAATCAGGTCACCGGCTCGCTCGACACGACTCTGTCCTATGGCCGCTTGTGGCGGGTTCAGGGCCGGGACAAGAACAACGATGACGTCAACACCAACGACGGCAATCGCAACTTCGACACCGGGCTGGTTTCCGAGGTGTACAAGATCACTTCGGAGCTGGAGGCCAACTACCAGAACTACGGGATGTTCCTGCGCGGCACCGCGTTCTACGACACCCAGTTGATGGACAAGCGCAACGACTACTACCACAACAACAGCCCGTCGCAGCCGAGCCAGAGTTATCCCCAGGACGACCGTTTCACCAGCCAGACCCGCGACATCGCCGGCAGCCGGATCGAGATGCTCGACGCCTACGTCCATGGTAGCTGGGACGTTGCGCAAATGCCGGTGACGGCGCGGGTTGGGCGTCAGGTGTTCAACTGGGGCGAGGGGATTTTCTATCGCGGCGGGATCAACACCACCAACCCGGTGGACGCCGCCAAGTACCGCTTGCCCGGCGCCGAGGTCAAGGAAGTGCTGATGCCGGTGGAGGCGGTCAGCTTCAACATCGGCCTGACCGACAGCCTGACCATGGAAAGTTTCTACCAGACCAACTGGAAAGAAACCCGCATCGACCCGGTCGGCACCTTTTACTCGCAGACCGACCTGTTCGCCGACGGCGGCAACACCGCTTACAACAACTTCAGCGGCACCGCCCTCGACACGCCGGTGCCAGGGTTCGGCAATGTCATCGGCCTGTACAGCGCATTGGGCAACAACCCGATGCTGGGCCCGGCGTTGAAATCCACCGGCCTCTACGCCAATGGCGTGACCCCGGCCTATGGCAACACCCTGAAAGTGGCGTCCATCGGCAAGGACTACAACGCGCGCAACGACGGCCAGTTCGGCTTTGCCTTTCGCTACATCGCCGAAGAACTCAACAGCACCGAGTTCGGCCTGTACATGGTCAACTACCACGCCAAGGAACCGACCATCGCCGCCGACCTCGGTGGCTACAAGGGCATCGACATGAATGCCCTTACCAACATGCTCTCCAGCGTTGCCGGCAGTCAGGCCGGGGCTCTCGCCAACGGTCTGGCGACCGCCGATGTGATGGGCAACATCCAGGCCCATCGGCGGTATGCCGAAGACATCCGCATGTACGGCTTCAGTTTCAACACCACCCTGGGCAATGCCTCGGTGTTCGGTGAACTGGCCTATCGGCCGAACCTGCCCATCGGCATCGCCGCCACCAACGACTTGATCGGCGATCTGGCCAATGGCGCTGCGGCGGCGGTGTCCGGCAAGGCCATCAACGTCGGCGGGCAAATGGTCACCCTCGACAGCCGGATCAACAACGCCGAGCGGGTGGAAGCGTTCAACACCTCGCTGGGCAGCATCTACAACTTCGGCCCGACCCTGTCGTTCGACTCGATGTTCGGCATCTTCGAACTGGCCTCCGAGCACTTGCGCGGCAGCAGTCTGCAATACACCGCCTACGACGGCAGCACCCGCTACTACGCCGGTACCGGCAACACATCGTACGTGTCCGGCGGTGATCGCGACGATCAGGTCAACCGCAATTCCTACAGCTACACGGTGATGTTCAACGGCACCTGGAACGATGTGTACGCCGGGATCAACGTCTCGCCTTACGTCGTCTACAAGGACGACTTCAAGGGCAACAGCTACCAGGCCGGTAACGCCATCGACGGGCGCAAGGCCTACACCCTCGGGGTCAAGGCCAACTACCAGAACAGGCTCGAAGCCGAACTGCAATACACCGAGTTCTGGGGCGGCGGGCAGAACAACGGCATCCGCGACCGCGACAACGTCGGGTTCAACCTCAAGTATTTCTTGTGAGTCCACAGGTTTTTTGAATTCGGAGAACGAACATGTTTCCTGCATCACGACTGACCAAGACCACACTGGCGTTGCTCTTGAGCCTCACCGCCGCAAGCACGCTGGCCGCCATCTCGCCCCAGCGGGCCGAACAACTGAAAACCACGCTCACCCCCATGGGCGCCGAGCGCGCCGGCAACGCGGCCGGCACCATTCCGGCGTGGACCGGCGGCATCACCCAGGCCCCGGCGGGCTACAAACCCGGTCAGCATCACCCCGATCCCTACGCGGCGGACAAGCCGCTGTTCACCATCACCAAGGCCAATCTCGACCAGTACAAGGCGCATCTCACACCGGGCCAGATTGCTCTGTTCAACAGCTACCCCGACACCTTCCAGATGCCGGTTTATCCCTCGCGTCGATCCGGTTCGGCGCCGCAATGGCTGTATGACAACACCTTGAAAAACGCGACCTCGGCCAAACTGCTGGAGGGCGGCAGCGGGTTCGCCGATGCGTATGGCGGCGTGCCGTTCCCGGTGCCCAAGGATGGTGTCGAAGTGTTGTGGAACCACATCACCCGCTATCGCGGCATCTACGTCGTCCGTCGTGCTTCCGAAGCGCCGGTACAGCGCAACGGCAGTTTCGCGCTGGTGACCTCGCAGCAGGAGGGCTTCTTCAACTACTACCGCCCGGGCGGCCAGTTCGCCGACCTGAAAAACATCCTGTTCTACTACCTCGCCTTCGTGAAAAGCCCGGCGCGTCTCGCCGGTGGTGCCGCACTGGTTCATGAGACGCTGGACCAGCTCAAGGAACCCCGTCAGGCCTGGATCTACGACGCCGGCCAACGCCGCGTGCGCCGTGCACCGAACCTCGCCTACGACACGCCGATCGCCTCATCCGATGGCCTGCGTACCGCAGACGACACCGACCTGTTCAACGGCTCCCCCGACCGCTTCGATTGGAAGCTCAAGGGCAAGCAGGAAATCTACATCCCCTACAACAACTACAAAGTCGGCAGCCCCGAAGTGAAATACGCCCAATTGCTCACCCCCGGCCACCTCAACCCGCAATACACCCGCTACGAACTGCACCGGGTCTGGGTGGTGGAAGGCACGCTCAAACCGGGTGCGCGGCATGTCTATTCCAAGCGAGTGCTGTTTCTGGACGAGGACAGCTGGGGCGCTGCGCTGGTGGACCAGTACGACGGGCGAGGGGAGTTGTGGCGCGTGTCGATGGCCTACCTGAAAAACTTCTACGACCTGCCCACCACCTGGAGCGCACTGGACGTCTTCCACGACTTGCAGGCCCGGCGTTACTACGTGCAGAACCTGGATAACGAAGAGGCCTCCACCGTCGACTTCTCGCAACCGATGCCGGAGGACGCGTATTTCATGCCGTCGGCGTTGCGGCAGCGGGGGACGCGTTAAGTGATCTGACGCAATCGCGGGCAAGCCCGCTCCCACAGGTAAAGAGTCGAACACAGTCTCTGTGTACGCCTCAGAATTTTGTGGGAGCGGGCTTGCCCGCGATTGGATTTCGCTTCAGCGCTGGTTGTAGGTCAGACGCGGAAATGACTCACCATCTGCTGCAACTGCCCACCCAACCGCGCCAGTTCAACGCTGGACTTGGCCGTCTCATCACTCGCCGCAGCGGTCTGTTCCGACACGTCACGGACGTTGATGATGCTGCGGCTGATTTCTTCGGCCACGGCGCTTTGCTGTTCGGCGGCTGCGGCGATCTGCTGGTTCATCGACTGGATGTTCGACACCGTGCGGGTGATGTTTTCCAGGGAGTCGCCGGCCTTGCGGGTCAGGGCCACGCTGCTGTCGGTCAGGGCGCGGCTGTTGTTCATCACGGCGGATACCTGCTGCGTGCCGTTCTGCAGACCGGCCACCAGGCCTTCGATTTCCTCGGTGGATTTCTGCGTGCGCTGGGCCAGGCCACGGACTTCGTCGGCGACCACGGCAAAACCGCGACCGGCTTCACCGGCACGGGCGGCTTCGATGGCGGCGTTGAGGGCCAGCAGGTTGGTCTGTTCGGCCACGGCCTTGATCACGTCCATGACGCTGCCGATCTTGTCGCTTTCCTGTTGCAGCACGCTCATGGCTTCGGTGGAACGCACCACTTCGCTGGCCAGACGCTCGATCTGGGCGATGGCTTCGTTCACCACCTTGTCGCCTTCGCGGGCTTCACCGTCAGCGGCAGCTGCGGCTTGCGAGGCTTCTTCGGCGTTGCGCGCGACTTCCTGCACGGTGGCGGTCATTTCGTGCATGGCGGTGGCCACCTGATCGGTCTCGACCTTCTGGCTGTTCACGCCGGCGCTGGTCTGTTCGGTCACGGCCGACAGCTCTTCGGCGGCGCTGGCGATCTG
>NZ_LRUN01000068.1 GCF_001679645.1 Pseudomonas bananamidigenes
AAAAACGCCCCAATCTCTCGACCAGGGCATTTTCCATTCAACTCAACCTACAAAGCCTCAGTGCGAAACCGCCCCACTAGCCCCCAACCCAGTCTGCGAACGCACAAACTGCGGGAAGAACAGCGCACGCTCGCTCTCGGCCTCAGCCGACTTGTCGGTGATCGAGAAGAACCAGATCCCGATGAACGCAATGATCATCGAAAACAGCGCCGGATATTCGTACGGGAAGATCGCTTTCTCGTTGTGCAGGATCTGCACCCAGATGGTCGGGCCGAGGATCATCAGCCCCACCGCGCTCACCAGCCCCAGCCAGCCGCCAATCATGGCACCACGGGTGGTCAGCTTCTTCCAGTACATCGAAAGCAGCAGGACCGGGAAGTTGCAGCTCGCCGCGATGGAGAACGCCAGACCGACCATGAACGCGATGTTCTGGCTTTCGAACAGGATGCCCAGGCCGATGGCCAGGATGCCCAGCGTGACCGTGGTGATCTTCGAAACGCGGATTTCATCCTTCTCATTGGCCTTGCCCTTTTTGATCACACTGGCGTACAGGTCGTGAGACACCGCCGAAGCACCGGCCAGGGTCAGCCCCGCCACGACTGCCAGAATGGTCGCGAACGCCACCGCCGAGATGAAGCCGAGGAACACGCTGCCGCCCACGGCGTTGGCCAGGTGCACCGCCGCCATGTTGTTGCCGCCGAGCAGCGCCCCCGTGGCGTCCTTGAACGCGGGGTTGGTGCTGACCAGCAGGATCGCGCCAAAGCCGATGATGAAGGTCAGGATGTAGAAGTAGCCGATGAAACCGGTGGCGTACAGCACGCTCTTGCGGGCTTCTTTCGCGTCACTCACGGTGAAGAAGCGCATCAGGATGTGCGGCAGACCGGCAGTACCAAACATCAGTGCCAGGCCGAGGGAGAACGCCGAGATCGGGTCTTTCACCAGACCGCCGGGGCTCATGATCGCTTCGCCCTTGGCGTGAACCTTGATCGATTCGGAGAACAGGGTGTTGAAGTCGAAGTTGACGTGCTTCATCACCATCAGCGCCATGAACGAGGCACCGGACAGCAACAGCACGGCCTTGATGATCTGCACCCAGGTGGTCGCCAGCATGCCGCCGAACAGCACATACAGGCACATCAGGATACCGACCAGAATCACCGCAACGTGGTAGTCGAGGCCGAACAGCAGCTGGATCAGCTTGCCGGCACCGACCATTTGCGCGATCAGGTAGAACGCCACGACCACCAGCGAGCCGCAGGCCGACAGCGTGCGGATCTGGGTTTGCCCGAGGCGGTACGACGCCACGTCGGCAAAGGTGTATTTGCCCAGGTTGCGCAGGCGCTCGGCGATCAGGAACAGAATGATCGGCCAGCCCACCAGGAAGCCGATCGAATAGATCAGGCCGTCGTAGCCGGAGGTGAACACCAGTGCGGAAATCCCCAGGAAGGACGCCGCCGACATGTAGTCACCGGCAATCGCCAGGCCGTTCTGGAAACCGGTGATCTTGCCGCCTGCCGCATAGTAGTCGGCGGCCGACTTGTTGCGTTTGGAAGCCCAGTAAGTGATGCACAGGGTCGCGCCGACGAACACCACGAACATGACGATCGCGGATACGTTGAGCGGTTGTTTGTGGACTTCGCCGGTCAGGGCGTCAGCGGCCCAGACGGCTGGAGCGAACGCTGCGATGCTCAATAGAGCCAGTAGACGCCGGATCATTGCTGAGCCTCCTTGAGAATCGCATTGTTCAGGTCGTCGAATTCGCCATTGGCGCGGCGCACGTAGATACCGGTCAGAATGAAGGCCGAGACAATCAGCCCGACACCGATGGGAATGCCCCAGGTGATCGATGAGCCGGCACTGATTCGGGTCCCGAGCACTTGCGGCCCGTACGCGATCAGCAGGATGAATCCGGAGTAGAGCCCTAGCATGATCGCCGAGAGTATCCAGGCGAACCTTTCCCTTTTCTTCACCAGCTCCTTGAAGCGCGGGCTGTTCTGAATCGAGAGGTAAATGCTGTCGTTCATTGTTTTTATCCTCGCAGCACAGATTTTTATTTTTGGAACGTATCCACTGTATGCGGCTGCGAGCCGGCTTCCAGACGACCTTAGTAGTAGATGGCCATGACCGTTCTGCCAATTTCAGGACTGTACAAATAAATGTGGGAGCGAGCCTGCTCGCGATGCAATCTGCCAGTCGACTCCACAGGTGACTGACAGGACGCCATCGCGAGCAGGCTCGCTCCCACAGGGTAAAGCGGTGCAGCTGTTATTTAGTCCATTCAGCCACGCGGTCCGGGTGTTTGGCCACCCAGTCCTTGGCCGCGGCTTCAGGCTTGGCACCGTCCTGGATCGCCAGCATGACCTGACCGATTTCGTCCTTGGAGGCCCACTGGAAGTTCTTCAGGAACTTCGCCACTTCCGGCGCCTTGGCGTCCAGCTCCTTGCTGCCGATGCTGTTCACGGTTTCAGCCGCGCCGTACACACCTTTCGGGTCGTCGAGGAAGCGCAGTTTCCACTTGGCGAACATCCAGTGCGGCACCCAGCCGGTCACGGCAATGGATTCGTTCTTTTTCTCGGCACGGGTCAGCTCGGCGATCATGCCGGCGCCGGAACTTGCCTTGAGTTGATAGCCGGTCAGGTCGTAGTCCTTGATCGCCTGGTCGGTCTTGAGCATCACACCCGAGCCGGCGTCGATGCCGACGATACGCTTCTTGAAGCTGTCGTCGGTTTTCAGGTCTTCGATGGATTTGGCTTTGACGTACTCCGGCACGATCAGGCCGATTTTCGCGTCCTTGAAGTTCGGGCCGTAGTCGACGACCAGATCCTTGTTCTTCGCCCAGTATTCGCCGTGGGTCACCGGCAGCCAGGCCGACAGCATGGCGTCGAGTTTGCCGGTGGCAACGCCCTGCCACATGATCCCGGTGGCGACGGCCTGGAGTTTCACGTCGTAGCCGAGTTTCTGTTTGATCACCTCGGCCGCCACGTGGGTGGTCGCCACGCTGTCGGACCAGCCGTCAACGTAACCGATGTTCAGGGTCTGTTTTTCAGCGCTGGCGAATGTGGAGCTCATCGCAAGCACCAGAGCGGCACCTGCGCCTAAAAGTCGTCGCATCTTCATCGTTACTTCCCCGAAATGCTGCGCCCGACGGATGCCGGGCATCGTCAACGTATTGTTATGGTGCACGGCGCCTCCATCACGCCTGACCGCAAACTCTTTCGAACATCAGCGGAGTACTGATGATTCGATCATCGACCTGACGCCGTCGGCGACCTGCTCTGCCAGCGACCTCAATGCAACGAGAAACGACATCAGAAAGCCATTAACTGCGTCTGAATATTTGGCGCCAGACAATCCGCCCGAACTTTGCATGTCAAAATGATCCGGACCACCACCCCTCTATAAATGCAGGTAACATGCGTCGCTTTGCAGCCACTCGGCCTGACCATGTCCGCGACTTCCCGCTTTCCCCTTTTTCCCTATCTGTTCGCCTGCCTGCTCGGCCTGTTCGCCCTTTGCGGCTTCTGGTATGGCCTTGGCAAACCGGTGATCCTGCCGGATGTCGCCACCCCGACCCACAAGTTGCAGTGCGCGTCCTACACGCCATTCGACAAGGATCAGTCGCCGTTCGACGTGCCGTTCAAGCTGCGCCCGGAGCGTATGGACGCCGACCTTGCCCTGCTCGCCACCCGCTTCGAATGCATCCGCACCTATTCCATGACCGGCCTCGAAGCCCTGCCGGAACTGGCGCGCAAGCATGGTTTGAAGCTGATGATCGGCGCCTGGGTCAACAGCAACCCGGTGGACACAGAGAAAGAAATCGATCTGCTGATTGCCTCGGCCAACGCCAACCCGGACGTAGTCAGCGCCGTGATCGTCGGCAACGAAGCCTTGCTGCGCAAGGAAGTGACCGGTGCGCAACTGGCCAGACTGATCAACAAGGTCAAAAGCCACATCAAGCAGCCGGTGACCTATGCCGATGTCTGGGAGTTCTGGCTCAAGCATCCGGAAGTCGCACCGGCGGTGGATTTCCTGACCATTCATTTGCTGCCGTACTGGGAAGATGATCCGTCGAACATCGACACTGCCCTGCAACACGTGGCAGATGTGCGTCAGGTGTTCGGCAACAAGTTCGCGCCCAAGGACGTGATGATTGGCGAAACCGGCTGGCCAAGCGAAGGCCGTCAGCGGGAGACCGCATTGCCGAGCCGGGTCAACGAAGCCAGGTTCATTCGCGGTTTTGTCACGCTGGCCGAACAGCAAGGCTGGCGTTACAACTTGATCGAAGCTTTCGATCAGCCATGGAAACGCGGTAGCGAAGGTGCGGTCGGCGGTTACTGGGGCCTGTTCGATGCCGATCGCCAGGACAAGGGTGTACTCGCCGGGCCGGTAACCAACGTGCCGTACTGGAAAGAATGGCTGGGCGTCGGTGGTTTGATTTTCCTTGGCACGCTGCTGCTGGCCGGTCGCGTGCGTACCACCCGCAGCGCCCTGATCCTGCCTCTGCTCGGCGCGCTGGCGGCCTGCTCCATCGGTGCCTGGGGCGATCTGGCGCGCGTGACCACGCGGTTCACCAGCGAATGGCTGTGGGTCGGCCTGCTGACGGCGCTGAATCTGCTGATCCTGGCCCACGCCGCGCTGACCTTGAGCGCCCGCGATGGCTGGCGTGAGCGCGCCTTCGCCCTGTTCGAACGCCGGGCCGGCTGGCTGGTAGCGGTCGCCGGTTTTGCCGGCGCGATCATGATGCTGGAGATGGTGTTCGACCCACGCTATCGCAGCTTCGCGAGCATGGCGTTCATCCTGCCGGCGCTGGTCTATCTGTGCCGTCCGGTCAATGTGCCGCGTCGGGAAATCGCCTTGCTGACCTTCATCATCGGTGCGGGTATTGCGCCGCAGTTGTTCCGTGAAGGATTGCAGAACCAGCAGGCGTGGGGCTGGGCGCTGGTGAGCCTGCTGATGGTGGCGGCGTTGTGGCGCTGCCTGCGGGTTCGCAACCGCTGATCGTCAGAGGCTGAACCGGCCTCTTCGCTGGCAAGCCAGCTCCCACAGTGACCGAGTCAAGCTCGGGTTTTGTGTGCGCCCCGCACCCTGTGGGAGCGGGCTTGCCCGCGATGACTGTCAGACGCTGCGAGATTCCCGCACCAGTCGCAATCCCGCAATCACCACCGCAAACACCGCCAGCGTGGTGTTGTACAACGCCAGCGCCGGCAACCCGAACACCAGCGCCAGCACCGCCAGCCACCACCCTGCCCGTCCGGGCAGGACAAAACCGATCACTGCAGCCGCGACCGCCGCCCAGCCGAGCATCTGGAAATGAATCATCAGGCCCAGGTTCGAGCGCACCGAGCATTCCCAACGGCTCGCCTCGTCAACGCAGATGCCCACCCACTGCGCGTCCTCCATGAAGCCATAACGCGCGCCGTAACTGGCGGCCAGCCATAACGGCAACAGAACGAGCAGCAGAATCACGGGCAAGCGGCGGGACATGGAACACTCCAATCGATGAAATCGGCGGCCAGCTTAATCGCCTGCCCGCCATGTGCAAGAACTAACAACTCTTAACTGGTCTTTCGATCGGTGCAACGTGTATCGTCCGGCTACTATTACCCCGAATTCCGTCAGTTGGGTGCCGCGGCATGGCACTTTGGCGCAAACCCAGTGGTCATAGCCTGCGAACCTCATTCGGCACCTTTCTTTAAGGGATTCACTCATGCTCCGATCCTTGCGCTTCGCCGCCCTGTTTGGCGGCCTTATTCTGAGTGCGTCCGCGCTGGCGGTGGATATCGATGCCGCCAGTTATGGCTTTCCCCTGACCAACCCGTTCGAAGCGACCATCGCCACCACGCCGCCGGACCTGCGTCCGGAGTTGCCGTCGGACGACGACATCCATCAGAGCGACCGCAGCATCACCCTGCGTCCGGAACGCGAGTTCATCCTGCCGGACAACTTCTGGGCAGTGAAAAAACTCACCTACCGCATCGCCACCCAGGACAAGGCTGCCCCGCTGATCTTCCTGATTGCCGGTACCGGTGCGCGCTATGACAGCAGCCTCAACGAATACCTGAAAAAGCTCTACTACAAGGCCGGCTACCATGTGGTGCAGCTGTCCTCCCCCACCAGCTTCGACTTCATGAGCGCCGCCTCGCGTTTCGCCACCCCCGGCGTGACCAAGGAAGACGCCGAAGACATGTACCGGGTGATGCAGGCCGTGCGCGCGCAGAACCCGAAAGTGCCGGTCACCGACTATTACCTGAGCGGCTACAGCCTCGGTGCGCTGGACGCAGCGTTCGTTGCCCACCTGGACGAAACCCGCCGCAGCTTCAACTTCAAGAAAGTCCTGCTGCTCAATCCGCCGGTCAACCTGTACACCTCGATCACCAACCTCGACAAGCTGGTGCAGACCGAGGTCAAGGGCATCAACAACAGCACCACGTTCTATGAACTGGTGCTGGCCAAGCTGACCCGTTACTTCCAGCAGAAAGGCTACATCGACCTCAACGATGCGCTGCTCTATGACTTCCAACAGTCCAAGCAGCACCTGAGCAACGAGCAGATGGCGATGCTCATCGGCACCTCGTTCCGCTTCTCGGCGGCGGACATTGCCTTCACCTCGGACCTGATCAACCGTCGCGGCCTGATCACTCCGCCGAAATTCCCGATCACCGAAGGCACCAGCCTCACGCCGTTCCTCAAGCGTGCGCTTCAATGCGACTTCGACTGCTACCTGACCGAACAGGTGATCCCGATGTGGCGTGCCCGCACCGACGGCGGCAGCCTGCTGCAACTGATCGATCAGGTCAGCCTGTACGCCCTCAAGGACTACCTGCACGACAGCCCGAAAATCGCCGTGATGCACAACGCCGACGACGTGATCCTCGGCCCGGGCGACCTCGGCTTCCTGCGCAAGACCTTCGGCGATCGGCTGACGGTTTACCCACTGGGCGGCCATTGCGGCAACCTTAACTACCGCGTCAACAGCGACGCCATGCTGGAGTTCTTCCGTGGCTAAATATCTCCTGCTGTTTGCAGCGTTACTCTGTGCAGGCGTGGCCCAGGCCGACAACAGCAAAGCCAATGCACCGGTGGTGGTCGACAGTGACGGCTTCAAGGAGCCCCTGTCCAAGCTCAAGTTCAATCCGGGGCTGGACCAGCGCGAGTTCGAGCGCTCGACGCTCAATGCCTTGAACGTGTATGACCCGCTGGAGTCATGGAACCGCCGCGTCTATCACTTCAACTACCGCTTCGACCAATGGGTGTTCCTGCCGGTGGTCGATGGTTATCGCTACATCACGCCGAGCTTCGTGCGTACCGGCGTGAGCAACTTCTTCAATAACCTTGGCGACGTACCGAACCTGGTCAACAGCCTGTTGCAGTTCAAGGGCAAGCGCTCGATGGAAACCACCGCGCGCCTGCTGCTCAACACCACCATCGGCATCGCCGGCCTGTGGGACCCGGCCACCGCCATGGGGCTGCCGCGCCAGAACGAAGACTTCGGCCAGACCCTTGGCTTCTACGGCGTCCCGGGCGGTGCCTATTTCGTGCTGCCGATCCTCGGCCCGTCGAACCTGCGCGACACCGCGGGTCTCGCCGTGGACTACACCGCCGAATCGGCGATCAACTACCTGAACGTGTCGAAAGTCAGCGAAAACCATCCGGAAATCTGGGCATTGCGCGCCGTCGACAAGCGCTATCAGACTCACTTCCGTTACGGCCAGATGAACTCGCCGTTCGAATACGAGAAGGTGCGCTACGTGTACACCGAATCGCGCAAGCTGCAGATCGCCGAGTAATTTCGACGAACACAAAACACTGTGGGAGCGAGCTTGCTCGCGAAGGCGGAGTGTCAGTCTATAGAAATGGGACTGAACTACCGCATTCGCGAGCAAGCTCGCTCCCACAGTTGTGTTATGCGCTGGAGATCAGCCCTTCAGCGCTTTCCAGAGCTTGCCGAAAACCGACACAACAGCCAGCGCCACTGCCCCCGCCACAACGCCCGCCACGCCATTGAGCAACACCGGCACCGCAAACCCTGCACTACCCGCTGCCGCACCCGCGCTTTCGATCCAGTGATGCACCACGGGAATACCGTGAGTCAGGATCCCACCGCCCACCAGGAACATCGCCGCCGTACCGATCACCGACAGGCCCTTCATCATGTAAGGCGCGGCGCGCAGGATCGCGTTGCCGATACGTTTCGCCACAGCGCCGGGCTTCTGGGTCAGCCACAGGCCTAGGTCATCGAGCTTGACGATACCGGCCACCAGACCATAAACGCCCGCAGTCATGACCACGGCAATGCCCGACATGACGATCACTTGCTGGGTCAGCGAAGCCTCGGCCACAGTGCCGAGGGTGATGGCGATGATTTCGGCCGAGAGGATGAAGTCGGTGCGGATTGCGCCCTTGATCTTGTCCTTCTCGTAGGCCACCAGATCGGTCGCCGGATCGGCTACGGCCTCGGTCAACTGCGCATGCCCGGCCTGATCTTCGTCCTTGCCGTGCAATAACGGATGTGCGAGTTTTTCGAAGCCCTCGAAACACAGATAGGCACCGCCGACCATCAACAGCGGCGTCACCAGCCACGGCACGAACGCACTGATCGCCAGCGCCGACGGCACCAGGATCAATTTGTTGACGAACGAACCCTTGGCCACCGCCCATACCACGGGAATTTCCCGCTCGGCACGTACGCCGGAGACTTGCTGGGCATTGAGCGCCAGGTCATCGCCGAGCACCCCGGCGGTCTTCTTGGCGGCCATTTTGCTCATCAGCGCCACATCGTCCAGCACGGTGGCGATATCGTCGATCAGCACCAGCAAACTGCTTCCTGCCATGAACCTTGTTTCCTTATGTGAATAATGCCGCGCAGCATACCGTGACTGCGGGCCGCACGGTGCATTGTTGAGCGCCGCGCGAGGCCGGTGCTACCATGCGCAACCGCCAGTACAGGCAAGGAACCACCGGGTTTATGAGCACAATCCGCGAGCGCAACAAAGAACTGATCCTGCGTGCCGCCAGTGAAGAGTTTGCCGACAAGGGCTTCGCTGCGACCAAAACCAGCGACATCGCCGCCAAGGCGGGATTGCCCAAGCCCAACGTCTACTACTACTTCAAGTCCAAGGAAAACCTCTACCGCGAGGTGCTGGAAAGCATCATCGTGCCGATCCTGCAGGCCTCGACCCCGTTCAACCCGGACGGTGTACCGAGCGAAGTGCTGAGCGGCTACATCCGCTCCAAGATCCGCATCTCCCGCGACCTGCCGTTTGCCTCGAAGGTGTTCGCCAGCGAGATCATGCACGGCGCCCCGCACCTGAGCGCCGACCTGGTCGAGCAACTGAACAGCCAGGCCAAACACAATATCGATTGCATCCAGATCTGGATCGACCGCGGCCAGATCGCCCCGGTCGACCCCAACCATCTGATGTTCAGCATCTGGGCCGCGACCCAGACCTACGCCGACTTCGACTGGCAGATCTCCGCCGTTACCGGTAAGGAAAAGCTCGACGAAGCGGATTACGAGGCGGCGGCACAGACGATTATCCGGTTGGTGCTCAAGGGCTGCGAGCCGGACTGACAGATCGCGTTAACTGCATTGCGAGCAAGCTCGCTCCCACATTTGATCCATGAGCACCACAGATTCAATGTGGGAGCGAGCTTGCTCGCGAACGGGGCGACTCAGTCTTTCCGAATGGCCCAAACCGCATCCCACAATGGATATTGAGCCAACTTTTTCACCAAACCGGCCCGCAATGGGTTGGCCACCACATACCGGGCTATTTTCACCAAATCCTCTTCCCGGCGCAGCGCATGATCATGAAACCCCGGCTGCCAAATACTTCCGCTTCTACCGGCCCTAACATTCACAGCACGCGCGCTCATGGATTTGGTTTTCTGCATGAGTTCACTAAGTGATCCCCGCTTCAGATTGATCAACCAGTGCAGATGATCAGGCATGACCACCCAGGCCAATGAATCAACAAGGCCTTGCTCCTGAGCGATTTGGAACTGATCGGCGACCAATCTACCCAGCATATGGTCCCTGAAAAAAGGAGCGCGTCTCAACGTATTGGCAGTCAGAAGATAAATGCGGTTGGGTTCGTCATAACGCCCCAAGCGTAGTCGATGTGAGGCTGATGATTTTGGCATTCCGTTGCCCTTTCAATAGAAGACTTGAAAGGTTAGATCCGCAAACAGAATAAGACTGCGGACGACTTTGGCAGGATGTGTCTGTTAACTCGCCTTCGCGAGCAAGCTCGCTCCCACAGTGATCTTGCCGTGTTAGACATTTTGTGTCCGGCGCTGCAAATCAGTGGGGAGCGAGCCTGCTCGCGATGACTTTCGATCAAACGCCGAATATCAAGCCGCCACCCCCGCATCCGCCCGCAGATCCAGGGCCTCTACAGCCTTGATCGCCACTTGCTCATCGACATCCGACAGATCGCCGCTGATGCCGATCGCTCCCAGCACGTTACCCGCCTGATCACGGATCAATACACCGCCCGGTGCCGGCACGACGCTGCCCTGCCCCATGCTGTTGAGCGCGGCGATGAAGGCCGGGCGTTGTTGCGCGTCCAGCGCCAGCAGGCGTGAGCCCTTGCCAAGGGCGATGGCGCCCCAGGCTTTGCCGATGGCGATGTTCGGGCGCAGCAGGCTGGCGCCGTCTTCGCGTTGCAAGGTGATCAGGTGGCCGCCGGTATCCAGCACTGCAATGGTCAGCGGCGCAGCGGAGATGGCCCGCCCTGCGCTGATGGCTTCGTTGACCAGGTTGACTGCGACTTTCAAGGTTAAAGCGCTCATGGTGCCGTCCTCATTTTGTTATTGGGAAAGCCGTTGGGCTGCGTTTTTTTGCTGCGCGATTGCGTCGCAGCCCGATGCCACAAATAGAACACAATGAATTATTTTTTTGTATACAATAATTCTCGAAAAGCGCCCCATGCGACGAAAAGCCACAGCAGAATCGGCTTCCGACGAATGAAACAGGCGCTTGAGAAAATGGATTGACCTGCGCCGTCCGCCGTGAATACACTCTGCGCAAAAGCCACTTGTATACAATTACAAAACGTAAAGAGGCACAAAACCATGAGCAAAATGAGAGCAATCGAAGCCGCCGTTCTGGTGATGCGCCGTGAAGGGGTCGATACCGCTTTTGGCATTCCGGGTGCAGCGATCAACCCGCTGTATTCCGCCCTGAAGAAAGTCGGCGGCATCGATCACGTCCTCGCTCGCCACGTTGAAGGCGCCTCGCACATGGCCGAGGGCTACACCCGCACCAAGGCCGGCAACATCGGCGTGTGCATCGGTACTTCCGGCCCTGCCGGCACCGACATGGTCACCGGCCTGTACAGCGCCTCCGCGGACTCGATCCCGATCCTCTGCATCACCGGCCAGGCGCCACGTGCCCGTATGCACAAGGAAGACTTCCAGGCCGTCGACATCACCAGCATCGTCAAGCCGGTGACCAAGTGGGCGACCACCGTTCTGGAGCCGGGCCAGGTGCCTTACGCGTTCCAGAAAGCCTTCTACGAAATGCGCTCCGGCCGTCCGGGCCCGGTGCTGATCGACCTGCCGTTCGACGTGCAGATGGCCGAAATCGAATTCGATATCGACGCCTACCAGCCACTGCCGCTGGCCAAGCCGAGCGCCACTCGCGTGCAGGTTGAAAAGGCCCTGGCACTGCTCGATCAGGCCGAGCGTCCATTGCTGGTGGCCGGTGGCGGCATCATCAACGCCGACGCCAGTGACCTGCTGGTGGAGTTCGCCGAGCTGACCGGCATCCCGGTCATCCCGACTCTGATGGGCTGGGGCACCATCCCGGACGATCACCCGCTGATGGTCGGCATGGTCGGTCTGCAGACTTCGCACCGCTACGGCAACGCCACCTTGCTGAAATCCGACGTGGTACTGGGCATCGGCAACCGCTGGGCCAACCGTCACACCGGTTCGGTCGATGTCTACACCGAAGGCCGCAAGTTCATTCACGTCGACATCGAAGGCACCCAGATCGGCCGCGTGTTCACTCCGGATCTGGGCATCGTGTCAGACGCCGCCGCCGCGCTGACCGTGTTCATCGAAGTCGCCCGTGAATGGCAAGCCGCCGGCAAACTGAAAGACCGCAGCGCATGGTTGAAAGACTGCCAGCAGCGCAAGTCCAGCCTGCAACGCAAGACCCACTTCGACAACGTGCCGGTCAAGCCGCAGCGCGTTTACGAAGAAATGAACCAGGTGTTCGGCAAGGACACCTGCTACGTCAGCACCATCGGTCTGTCGCAGATTGCCGGCGCGCAGTTCCTGCACGTCTACAAGCCGCGTCACTGGATCAACTGTGGTCAGGCCGGTCCGTTGGGCTGGACCATTCCGGCAGCGCTGGGCGTGGTGAAGGCCGATCCGAACCGTAAAGTCGTGGCCCTGTCGGGGGACTATGACTTCCAGTTCATGATCGAAGAACTGGCGGTCGGCGCTCAGTTCAATCTGCCGTACATCCACGTCGTGGTGAACAACTCGTACCTGGGTCTGATCCGTCAGGCCCAGCGCGGGTTCGAAATGGACTACTGCGTGCAGTTGTCCTTCGATAACCTGAACGCGCCGGAACTCAACGGTTATGGCGTCGACCACATCGCCGTCGCCGAAGGCCTGGGCTGCAAGGCGCTGCGTGTGTTCGAACCGGCGGACATCGCCCCTGCCCTGCGCAAGGCCCAAGAGCTGATCGAAGAGTTCAAGGTGCCGGTGATCGTCGAAATCATTCTGGAGCGTGTGACCAACATCTCCATGGGGACCGAGATCAACGCCGTCAACGAATTCGAAGACCTGGCGCTGGTTGGCAACGATGCGCCTACCGCGATTTCGTTGCTCGATTAACTGCTGATTGCTCTCCCTGTGGGAGCGGGCCATGTGGCGAGGGAGCTTTCTCCCGCCAGGGTGCGAAGCGTCCCCGAAAGCTATGCGACTGCTTCGCAGCCGAGCGGGAGCAAGCTCCCTCGCCACACAAGTCCGCTCCCACAAGGGGAACCTCACAAGATTTACGGGAGACCACCATGCCGCGTTTCGCAGCCAACCTGTCCATGCTGTTCACCGAACAGGATTTCCTTGCCCGTTTCGACGCCGCCGCCAAGGCTGGCTTCAGCGGTGTCGAGTACCTGTTCCCGTACGATTTCAGCTCTGCCGAAATCAAGGCCAGACTCGATGCCAACGGTCTGACCCAAGTGCTGTTCAACCTGCCGGCCGGTGACTGGGCCAAGGGCGAACGCGGTATCGCGTGCCTGCCGGACCGGGTCGAAGAGTTCCGCGCCGGGGTCGATCTGGCCATCGCTTATGCCCAGGTGCTGGGCAACACCCAGGTCAACTGCCTGGCCGGTATCCGTCCGCAGGGCGTGGACGACGCCACCGTTGAAAAGACCTTCGTCGCCAACCTCAAGTACGCCGCCGAGAAGCTGCAAGCCGTCGGCATCAGACTGGTGATGGAAGCGATCAACACCCGCGACATCCCGGGTTTCTATCTGAACAACACGGCGCAGGCCCTGTCGATTCGCGAGCAGGTCGGCAGCGCC
Organism: Pseudomonas bananamidigenes; assembly: GCF_001679645.1. Lineage (GTDB taxonomy): Bacteria > Pseudomonadota > Gammaproteobacteria > Pseudomonadales > Pseudomonadaceae > Aquipseudomonas > Aquipseudomonas bananamidigenes. Next base: position 13,542 of record NZ_LRUN01000068.1, read on the forward strand.
AACCTGTTCCTGCAATACGACATCTATCACATGCAAATCATGGAAGGCGATCTGGCCCGCACGCTGCAATCGCATCTGGCCGAAATCAACCATGTGCAGCTCGCCGACAACCCGGGCCGCAACGAGCCGGGCACTGGCGAAATCAACTACCGCTTCCTGTTCGAACACCTCGATCGCATCGGTTATCAGGGCTGGGTCGGCTGCGAGTACAAACCGCTGACCACCACGGAAGCGGGCCTCGGCTGGCTGAAGACTCACAACGCGATCTGACCCCCCATTTGCTTGAGCAAAACAAAAACAAGAGGAATTTCTCATGGCTAAAATCGGATTTATCGGCACCGGCATCATGGGCCACCCAATGGCTTCGAACCTGCAGAAAGCCGGTCACAGCCTGTTCCTGTCGGCGCACCACGACGCCGCGCCTGCCGATCTGGTCGCCGCTGGCGCCGTCGCCCTGGCCAACCCGAAAGAAGTGGCCCAGGAAGCTGAATTCATCATCGTCATGGTGCCCGATACCCCGCAGGTCGAAGACGTGCTGTTCCGCGCCGACGGCGTTGCGGCCGGCATCGGCAAAGGCAAGGTGGTGATCGACATGAGCTCGATCTCGCCGACCGCCACCAAGGCTTTCGCCGCGAAGATCAACGAAAAAGGCGCGCAATACCTCGATGCCCCGGTGTCCGGCGGTGAAGTCGGCGCCAAGGCCGCGACCCTGAGCATCATGGTCGGTGGCGATGCCGATGCCTTCGAACGCGCGCTGCCGCTGTTCCAGGCCATGGGCAAGAACATCACGCTGGTCGGCGGCAATGGCGACGGTCAGACCGCCAAGGTGGCGAACCAGATCATCGTTGCCCTGAACATTCAGGCCGTCGCCGAAGCCCTGCTGTTCGCGTCCAAAAACGGTGCCGATCCGGCCAAGGTGCGTGAAGCGCTGATGGGTGGTTTCGCCTCCTCGAAGATCCTCGAAGTGCACGGCGAGCGCATGATCAAGGGCACCTTCGATCCGGGCTTCCGCATCAGCTTGCACCAGAAGGACCTGAACCTGGCCCTGCAAGGCGCCAAGGAGCTGAGCATCAACCTGCCGAACACCGCCAACGCCCAGCAAGTGTTCAGCACCTGCGCGGCCATCGGTGGCAGCAACTGGGACCACTCGGCGCTGATCAAGGGCCTGGAACACATGGCCAACTTCTCGATTCGCGACAAGAAGTAAATCTCTGCTGCATCGCTTGAAACCTGTGGGAGCGAGCTTGCTCGCGAAGAGGGTCTGTCAGTCGACATGGATATTGACTGACCCACCGCTTTCGCGAGCAAGCTCGCTCCCACAGGACCTGTATCGCCCTTTCGAATAACAAGAAATCCGGGAGCCCGCCATGTCGGTCGATCCGCAACAACTGCTGCGCGAGCTGTTTGCCACAGCCATCGACGCGGCCCATCCGAACCAGGTCCTCGAAGCCCATCTGCCGGCCGATCGCACAGGTCGCGTGATCGTCATCGGCGCCGGCAAGGCCGCCGCCGCCATGGCGCAAGTGGTCGAGCGCTGCTGGGAAGGTGAAGTCTCGGGCCTTGTAGTGACCCGCTACGGTCACGGCGCCCCGTGCGAAAAAATCGAAGTGGTCGAAGCCGCGCATCCGGTGCCGGACGCTGCCGGTCTGGCCGTGGCCAAACGCGTGCTGGAAATGGTCAGCAACCTGACCGAAGAGGACCGCGTGATTTTTCTGCTGTCCGGCGGCGGCTCCGCCCTGCTGGCGCTGCCGGCCGAAGGCATCACCCTGGCCGACAAACAGTCGATCAACAAAGCCCTGCTCAAATCCGGCGCGACCATCGGCGAGATGAACTGCGTACGCAAGCACCTCTCGGCGATCAAGGGCGGACGCCTGGGCAAGGCCTGCTGGCCGGCAACTGTTTATACCTACGCGATTTCCGATGTACCGGGCGACCTCGCCACGGTCATCGCCTCCGGCCCGACCGTGGCCGACCCGAGCACCAGCGCCGAAGCGCTGGCGATCATCAAGCGCTACGGCATCGAGATTCCGGCGTCGGTGCGCAACTGGCTGCAAAGCCCGGAATCGGAAACCGTCAAACCCGGTGACCCGAGCCTGGCCCGCAGTCATTTCCAGTTGATCGCCCGCCCTCAACAATCGCTGGATGCTGCAGCGGTGAAATGCCGTCAGGCCGGTTTCAGCACGCTGATCCTCGGCGACCTGGAAGGCGAATCCCGGGAAGTGGCGAAAGTCCACGCCGGTATCGCGCGCCAGATCATTCATCACGGTCAGCCCCTGGCGGCACCGTGCGTGATTCTCTCCGGTGGCGAAACCACCGTGACCGTGCGCGGCAATGGCCGTGGTGGACGCAACGCCGAATTCCTTCTCAGTCTTACCGACAACCTCAAGGGCCAGCCCGGCGTCTATGCGCTGGCCGGTGACACCGACGGCATCGACGGCTCGGAAGACAACGCCGGCGCGATCATGACCCCGGACAGCTACGCCCGCGCCGCCGCCCTGGGCCTGAGCGCCAGCGACGAGCTGGACAACAACAACGGCTACGGCTACTTCGCGGCGCTCGATGCGCTGATCGTCACCGAGCCGACCCGCACCAACGTCAACGACTTCCGCGCCATTCTGATCCTCGAGAGTTCCAAATCATGACGCCTGACAAAAAGGTCAAAATCCTCGCCACCCTCGGGCCTGCCGTCGACGGCATCGACGACATCCGTGAGCTGGTCGAGGCCGGGGTCAACATCTTCCGCCTCAACTTCAGCCACGGCGATCATGCCGACCACGCCAAGCGCTATCAGTGGATCCGCGAAGTCGAGCGCCAGCTCAACTATCCGCTCGGGATCCTGATGGATCTGCAAGGGCCTAAGCTGCGGGTCGGCAAGTTCGCCGACGGCAAGGTGCAACTGCATCGCGGTCAAGCCTTCCGCCTCGATCTGGACGCGACACCGGGCGACGAACGCCGGGTGAACCTGCCGCACCCGGAGATCATTACGGCGCTGGAAGCCGGGATGGATCTGCTGCTCGATGACGGCAAGCTGCGCCTGCGGGTCGTGACCAAATACAGCGACGCGATCGACACCACCGTGCTCAACGGCGGCGAGCTGTCAGACCGCAAAGGCGTGAACGTGCCGCAGGCCGTACTCGATCTGAGCCCGCTGACCACCAAGGATCGTCGCGACCTGAGCTTCGGCCTCGAGCTGGGTGTGGACTGGGTGGCGTTGTCATTCGTGCAGCGCCCGGAAGACATCCGCGAGGCCCGCGCGCTGATCGGCGACAAGGCGTTCCTGATGGCGAAGATCGAGAAACCCTCAGCCGTCCAACAACTGCGCGAGATCGCCGAATTGAGCGACGCGATCATGGTGGCCCGTGGTGATCTGGGCGTGGAAGTGCCGGCCGAGAGCGTGCCGCAGATCCAGAAAAGCATCATCACCACCTGCCGCCAGCTCGGCAGACCGGTGGTGGTGGCGACGCAGATGCTCGAATCGATGCGCTTCTCGCCTGCCCCGACCCGCGCCGAAGTCACCGACGTGGCCAACGCCGTGGCCGAAGGTGCCGATGCGGTGATGCTGTCGGCGGAAACCGCGTCCGGCGAGTACCCGCTGGAAGCCGTGCAGATGATGAGCAAGATCATCCGCCAGGTCGAAAACGGTCCGGACTACCAGACCCAGCTCGACGTCAGCCGGCCCAAAGCCGAAGCGACCGTGTCCGATGCCATCAGCTGCGCGATTCGCCGGATCAGCAACGTGCTGCCGGTGGCGGTGCTGGTCAACTACAGCGAGTCCGGCGCATCGAGCCTGCGCGCATCGCGTGAAAGGCCGAAGGCGCCAATTCTCAACCTGACGCCGAACCTGCAGACCGCTCGCCGCTTGAGCGTGGCGTGGGGCATTCACTCGGTGGTCAATGATCGCCTGCGCCAGGTGGACGAAGTGTGTTCGACCGCGCTGGAAATCGCTCAGGCTCAAGGAATGGCCGAGCGTGGCGATACGTTGCTGATCACCGCGGGTGTGCCGTTTGGTCAGCCGGGGTCGACTAATTCACTGCGGATCGAAACATTGATTTAAACACTGACCAAGATCGTTCCCACGCTCCGCGTGGGAATGCGGCCCGGGACGCTCTGCGTCCCAAGAGCAGACGCAGAGCGTCCTTTGAGGCATTCCCACGCAAAGCGTGGGAACGATCAGTACCGAATGACCTGCCATGCCTGCCAACCATTTCAACACCCACTGCCCCGACTGGGCCGAAGCCTTGCTCAACGGCTTCAGTCAGATCTTCCTGCAGCGCCACCCTTTGTGTGGCCTGCTGTGCCTTTTGGCCATTTTATTTACCGCGCCGGTGCTGTTCGCCGGCGCGTTGCTTGGCGCTGTAGCCGGGTTGCTCACCGCGCAACGCCGCAATTACGCCAAGGCTGATCGCCAGGCCGGATTGTTCAGCTACAACGGCGTGCTGATCGGTCTGTTGCTGAGCCTGTATTTCCCTTGGTCGCCAATGCTGCCACCGCTGATTCTGGCCGCCGGCGGCCTGAGCGCGATGATCACCCAGCAATGGCTCAAACGCGCACGCCTCACCGAATACCTGCCCGCCTACACCGCGCCGTTCGTGATACTGGGCTGGGTATCTCTGTGTTTCGCCGAGCCTTCGACGCCGGCCCCGGCGCTTGAACCGGACACACTGAACCTGCTCGGTGCCGTCCTGAAAGGCTTCGGTCAGGTGATGTTCCTCGACCATCCGCTGGCCGGTGCATTGATCGCTGCCGGTGTGCTGATCGCCGATCGCCGGGCATTTGCCTGGGCGCTGCTGGCCTCGGCGCTTGGTCTGGGTTCCAGCCTGTTGCATCACGACAGCCAGGTCGCGCTGCTCGGTCTGGGTAGCTACAACGCGGTGCTCGCGGCCCTCGCCTTCAGCGCCCAACGCCAGCAACCGTGGCTGCCGCTGTTCGGCATCGGCCTGGCACTGCTGGTGACGCCGCTGTTTGCGGCCCTTGGCCTGGCGACCCTCACGGCGCCTTTCATTCTTGCCTGCTGGCTGCTGCGCACCGGCATTCGCCTGATGCGTCAACCGGAATTGAACGCGGCGCCTTGCGCTGACGGGGAGAATCAACCTAGGCTGCGCTGATTTATGGTCAGGGCGATTTGAATGAACGGCAACAACACGTGGCGTGATCGCCTTTACGTGGTCATCTTCCAGACTGACACAGTCGCGGGACGTCGATTCGACAAGACCCTGCTGCTGATCATCCTCGCCAGTCTGGTGACGGTGATCCTCGACAGCATCGATGACATCCACCAGAACTACGCCGACGTGCTGGCGTACATCGAGTGGGGCTTCACAATCATCTTTCTCGGCGAGTACCTGTTGCGCCTTTACTGCTCGCCCAAACCGCTGCGCTATGCCTTCAGCTTCTACGGGCTGGTGGACTTGCTGGCGATCGTGCCCGGGATCCTCGCGCTGTATTACAGCGATGCCCAGTACCTGCTGATCATCCGGGTGATCCGGATGCTGCGGATCTTCCGCGTGCTCAAACTCGGCCCATATCTGAAACAGGCGCATTACCTGCTCGATGCCCTGCGTGGCAGCAAGCAGAAAATCCTCGTGTTCCTGCTCAGCGTGTGCACCCTGGTCACCGTGTTCGGCACCCTGATGTATGTGGTCGAAGGCCCGGAGCACGGCTTCACCAGCATTCCCAAAGGCATCTATTGGGCTATCGTCACCCTGACCACCGTGGGTTATGGCGACATCGTGCCCAGAACCGTGCTGGGCCAGGTGATTTCGTCGCTGGTAATGATCACCGGTTATTCGATCATCGCCGTGCCCACCGGGATTTTTACCGCCGAACTGGCCACGGCCATGCGTGGCGGGCAACTGCAACATGACTGCCCGGTGTGCAAGAAAAACAGCCATGAACAGGACGCGGCGTTCTGCTCCCGTTGCGGCAATGCGCTGTTCAAGAAAATGGCATAAGCAAAGTTCTTTTTAATCTTTAAGCGACTATGCGCGCCCCGCTATAGTCGCTGGCAAATGGCCTCACCTTTGTAAAAACACCCCCACAGAACAAGGAATGCGCAGTGAAAAAACTCTTTGGCGCCTCACTTCTCGCCGCAGGTCTTGCCTTCGGCAGCGTGGCTCAGGCCGCACCGACCCTGCTTAACGTGTCCTACGACGTGATGCGCGATTTCTACAAGGACTACAACACTGCGTTCCAGAAACACTGGCAAGCCGAACACAAGGAAAACATCACGGTGCAGATGTCTTTCGGCGGTTCGAGCAAACAGGCCCGCTCGGTGATCGACGGCCTGCCGGCTGACGTCATCACCATGAACATGGCCACCGACATCAACGCCCTGGCCGACAACGGTCAGCTGGTTCCAAAGGACTGGGTCACCCGTCTGCCGAACAACAGTGCACCGTTCACCTCCGCGACCGTGTTCATCGTGCGCAAGGGCAACCCGAAAGCCCTGAAAGACTGGCCGGACCTGCTCAAGGACGGCGTGCAGGTGATCGTGCCGAACCCGAAAACCTCGGGCAACGGTCGCTACACCTACCTGTCGGCCTGGGGTTATGTGCTGAAAAACGGCGGTGACGAGAACAAGGCCAAGGACTTCGTCGGCAAGCTGTTCAAGCAGGCGCCGGTGCTCGATACCGGGGGCCGCGCCGCGACCACCACGTTCATGACCAACCAGATCGGCGACGTACTGGTGACCTTCGAAAACGAAGCGGAAATGATCGCCCGCGAATTCGGCCGCGACCAGTTCGAAGTCATCTACCCGAGCGTCTCCGCCGAAGCCGAGCCGCCGGTGTCGGTGGTCGACAAAGTCGTCGAGAAGAAAGGCTCCCGCGCCGCCGCCGAGGAATACCTGAAATACCTGTGGTCGCCGGAAGGTCAGGAAATTGCCGCCGCCAACTACCTGCGTCCGCGTGACCCGGCGGTACTGGCCAAGTACACCGACCGCTTCCCGAAAGTCGACTTCCTGTCGGTCGAAAAGACCTTCGGCGACTGGCGCACCGTGCAGAAGACCCACTTCAACGATGGCGGGACCTTCGACCAGATCTACAATGGCCAGTAAGGCGTGAGCTGACATGAAAAAGGCGACCTGAAGAGGTCGCCTTTTTTGTGGGCAAAATTCCCTCTCCCTTGGGGAAAGGATAAGGGCTGTTACATCGGTGGCTTCACACCATCCTTGCCCACCGAGATCGATTGCGCGGTCAATGTGCCGTCCGCGCTCTGGGTCACGAAGGTCACAATCTTCACTCCCACCTTGAGCAGGCTGCGATCCCCCGGCGTCAGGTTGACGATCGGCACATCCTCCGGCACCAGGATCTTCTGCTGACCGCCCTTGTAGTTGACGGTCAGCACCCGACCGTTGCTCACCACCAGATCGCCGACGCTGCCATTGGTCATGCTGCTGCCCTTGGCCAGGTCGAACGGTCGATGGCCATCGCCGCTGCCGGCCAGCTCCGGTGGGAATACGTGAACCTCCAGCGCCTTGAGCGAGCCATCCTCCTGGGGAATGGCTGCCGAGCCGATGTAGCTGCCGGGTTTGATGTCTTCGATATTGGCCAGCGTGACGGCGCGGACCTTGGTGTCCGGGGTCAACTGGACCACGACGTTTTCACCCGTATTGACGTGCACCTTGAGCGAGTCAGGGCCGACCCCGGTGATTTCGCCGCGTACGCCCATGCGCATTCCCGGGGCTTCGCCGGCGCAGACACTGCCGGCGCCGAGCACGCCGATCATCAAAAGAGTCGTGGTGTGGCGAAGCAGCTGTCGAAACATCGCAATCCTCCGGTTGTGCGCAGTTGGAAATCCACTGACAACATAAGCACGCTATCGAACAAGATGTAAGTGAATGTATCATCGCCTCTGATCGGACGGACGCAAGGTTCGCCGATGGACGACGGATGTTCGAGGCCATCTATTCCGCAACGGAATAACTGATATCGATCCGGGGCTTCTACCGCCCGCCCGCTTCGTCCCTTAGCCTCACCGCATTCCTTTTCGCCGGATCGAGAAACCCTATGACCGCCACAACTCACGCAATGACCCGAGGCATGGTACTGCTGTTCGCTTTCTGCTGCGGCGCCATCGTTGCCAACATCTACTACGCCCAGCCGATCATCGGCCTGATTGCACCGGACATCGGCCTGACCGACACCATGGCCAGTTTTATCGTGTCGCTGACCCAGATCGGTTATGCGCTGGGGCTGTTCTTCCTGGTGCCGCTGGCGGATCTGCTGGAAAACCGCCGTCTGATGATCATCACCACGGTGGTCGCGATTGCCAGCCTGCTGGGTGCGGCATTTACCGATCAGCCCAATGTGTTTCTGCTGGTTTCGCTGCTGGTGGGATTCAGCTCGGTGTCGGTGCAGGTGCTGATTCCATTGGCGGCGCATCTGGCGCCGGAGGAATCCCGTGGCCGGGTGGTCGGCGGGATCATGGGTGGTTTGCTGCTGGGGATTCTGCTGGCGCGTCCGGTATCAAGCGTGGTCGCCGACCATTTCGGCTGGCGGTCGATGTTCATGATCGCGGCGGCGTTGATGGCAGCGATCAGCGTGGTGCTGATGTTGACCGTACCCAAGCGCCAACCGGATCACAGCGCCTCCTACGGTCAGTTGATCGGCTCGCTGTGGACGCTGTTGCGCCAGCAACCGGTGCTGCGTCAGCGGGCGTTCTACCAGGCCTGCATGTTTGCCACCTTCAGCCTGTTCTGGACCGCCGTGCCGCTGGAACTGGCGCGCAACCATGGCCTGTCCCAGAGTGAAATCGCGATCTTCGCCCTGGTCGGCGCCATCGGTGCCATCGCCGCCCCGATCAGTGGACGTCTGGCCGACGCCGGCCACACCCGCGTCGCCTCGCTGCTGGCCATGCTGTTCGCCAGCCTGAGCTTTCTGCCCGCCTTCATCCACCCGGCCTACAGCGTGATCGGCCTGGCCGTGACCGGCGTGGTGCTCGACTTCTGCGTGCAGATGAACATGGTGCTCGGGCAGCGCGCGGTCTACTCCCTCGACGCCAAAAGCCGCGGCCGCCTCAACGCGCTGTACATGACCAGCATCTTCATCGGCGGTGCCTTCGGCTCGTCGGTGGCCAGTGCGGTGTACGAGCATGGCGGTTGGCTGTGGATCGTGATTGTCGGCAGCGCGTTCCCGCTGCTGGCGCTGGTGCGGTTTTTGAGTGCTTCGCAAAAAGCCGTCATGGCGACTGCTTGAACGTCGCGCTGCGACCGGCAGCGCCCGACGTTCAATGCCGGACCAGTTTTTCCATGGCGGCATCCGCCAGAAAGGATGAACGACTTTTGACATTGTGTTCTCGCACATAGCGGTCGATCCGCTGGATGACATAACCGGGCAAGGTCACGTTCACCTTCTCGGTCTTGCCCATGTACGGCGAGATGTCCAGCTCCAGCATGCCCCAGCCCATGTCGGCAAATTCCGGGTTGTTGCGATGGGTCGCCGCTGAGGACGGCATCGGAATCGAATCCCCATCCGCCGCGATCTCCTGCAGCATGATGTGGGCAATCTCGACGGCTGCGTTGTAGGCATCTTCAAACGTATCACCGGCCGTTACCGCGCCGGGAATATCGGGGATCTGAATTCCGATGGCGGTGTTTTCATCACCCCACTCGATGCAGATTGGGTATTGCATTACGAATCTCCTGTGTCACTGGCGGGCGGGTTGTACAACCCGGCGCGCCTCCTGATGCTTTTGACCGTTCCGACCGGTAAATCCTTCTTCGGGTGAGGAACGGGAATCGTGTAAGGGTTGTAACGGTGCGTGAAGATGTGATGACTGCCGGTAATCCGATCCAGCGTCCAGCCTGCTTCCTCCAGCTCCTTGATCAATAACCTGCTCTGCACCAACCGCCTCCTTGCTTCGGCTCGACAAAAGTAACCCTAGAGTTATCTTTACTCAAGCACATAAATCCGCAGCACGACGTTCGGTTGTTTTGCAGCATGTGATTGGTGCACTGTTCTCGGACCTGATTAAACTCGGCTGCCATGCTTGCTCCCCTCTATTTCAAGGACCGCTGATGGACCGTCTCGCCGCCATGGAAACCTTCGTCTACGTCGTGGAAACCGGATCGTTTTCCGCCGCCGCCCGGCGACTGGATATCGGTCAGCCCGCCGTGTCGAAAACGATCGCGCAACTCGAAACCCGCCTCGGCGTGCGCCTGCTGCTGCGTTCGACCCGAGGCCTGACGCCGACCGAAGCCGGGCTGGCATTTTTCGAGCGGGCCAAGCGGGCGCTCGAGGAAGCCGACGAGGCCGACAATGCTGCCCGTGGCGTGGCCGGCGGCCTGAGCGGCAATCTGCGGGTCAGCACTGCCGTCACCTTTGGCCGGATGCATGTGGTTCCACAACTGGGGCCGTTTCTTGATCAGCACCCGCAACTCAATGTCGACCTGTTGCTCGACGACCAGAACATCAATCTGGTGGAAGAAGGCATCGACGTCGCCCTGCGCCTGGGCCCGCTCAGCGACTCCGGCCTGACCGTGCGCAAGATCTCCGAATGCCGGCGCGTCATCGTTGGCACTCCGACCTACTTCGCCAGTCACGGTGAACCCGCCTGCCCTGCCGATCTGGCACAACACCGCGCCGTCATCTACAACCGTGGCGGCGGTGCGACCTGGCACTTCAACAAGGATGGCGAAGAACAGTCCGTGACCGTCAATGGCCGCCTGCGCGTCAGCGCCGCCGAAGGTTTGCGTGAGTCCGTCCTCACTCATCAAGGCCTGGGGCTGGGCTCGGAGTGGATGTTCGCACCGGAACTGGCCAGTGGCGCAGTGAAGGCTGTCATGAGCGATTGGGTGTTGCCGAAGCAGGAGCTGTGGGCGGTGTTTCCGACCGGCAGGATGGCCAGCGCCAAGGCGCGGGCGTTTGTTGAATATGTGCAGGGGTTGTTGACGCGAGCGTTGTAAAACCCCACACAGCAAAACGGCGATCCCAAGATCGCCGTTTTTCATTACTCCCCGAACTGTTTGCCCAACCCCGCCGGTACGCCGTGGATATTGGTGTCCTCCCACGGTCCGTTCGGGCTGATCGAGCGGCTCCAGCCGTTGTTCCAGCGGTAGTAGGTGCGCTGGCGGTAGAAGGTGTTGGGCTGGCCATCCAGCACGTACACACCCAGTTTCTGATCCCAGTGGCTGTTGCCGCCCGGTGGCGGGGCGAAGCTGGCGGAGGTGCGTGGGGCGGGTTTCGAGGGCTTGGCCGGAATGCCCGGTTTGCCCGGCGTCGGGCTGGTGGACGGTGTCGGATTTGGCTGTGACGGCGGGATCGGTGGCAACCTGGTCGTGGGTTCCGGCCGTTGCACCGCACATGCGCTCAAGCCCAGGGCCAGTGTGAGGACTGTGATTCGGGCGATGACGTTCATGGCGGTGCGTTCCTGATGGTTCCGGCTATTTGTCCGGGCTGTCGATGGTCAGTTTTTGTGGCGCGGTGGTGCTGCTGGCCAGAGGCCCGCTGCGGCCTACCCACTCACCGGCGGTCGGTTGACCGGCACGTGAGACGCGCGCAACCAGTTGGACTTCAGGAAAGTTCGACAGTTTCAACTGCGGCATCATCGCGTCGGCATCGCCCAGTTCGACGGTCACCGGAAGGTCTGCGACCGTAAGGCGCTTGGCCGCCAGCGGCGCTGGAGGGCCGGAAACGGCGCGGGCGAAGATGAACACGCTGTCTCCCGGTTGCACCTTTCCTTTCAGTTCGCTGGCCAGATCGACGCTGACTTTGAGCAGCGCGGTTTTCGCGACCGGCGCCTGAGCCACCTTGCCGCCGCTGGCTTCAAGTTTCTCGGTCGCGCGCGCGATACCGCCCTGCAGGGCTTCACGGGATTTGTCATTCGCTGGCAGTTGTTCCAGCAGACGATTCCAGTAGTCGATGGCTTGCTGATAGCGCTCGCCTTCGAACGCGGCAATACCGAGCAGACCGAGGCTGGTGACTTCTTTCGGATCAGCTTTCAGCGCTTCGTCGGTCAGGGCCTGGATCTTGTCCGACCACTTCTTGCCATCGGCGAAGTACTGCGCCTGCGCCCACTGGCCGAGCAGTTCCGGTTGACGACCGGCCAGGTTGGCGGCGCGCTCGAACATCTTCGCCGCATCCGCCGGACGATCCTGAGCCATATAGGTACGACCGAGGAAATACAGGCCTTCAGCGGAGTCCGGTTGCGCGGCCACGGCGCGCTCCAGCCGCCGGGTCATCTCTTCCATCGACTGCGGTGCCTGGGCGAACTCCCGAGTCAGTTCGACTTTATCGGCGGCACCGAAATGCAGGTACAAACCGAGGCCCAGTACCGGCACCAGCACAGCCGCCAGCAGCGGCAAAGGTTTCCCCAGCGTCGAAACCCGCGCCGGCGCCGCGCCTTCGGTGTCGGCCAGCAACTCACGGGCCGCTTCGGCACGGCCGCTGTCCATTTGCGCAGCATCGAGCACGCCTTCAGCCTGCTGCGATTGCAGCTCGGCGACGCGCTCCTGATACAGCGCAACGTTCAGGGCGGTCCGATCCTCTTCACGCTGGGCGCGACGCTCACGCAGAACGGGGATCAGCAGAAAACTCAGGGCGACCAGAAGCAACAGCCCTGCGGCAAGCCAGAAATCAATCATTCTTGGTTTTTATCCAACAGTTGGTCGAGGCGCTGACGCTCTTCAGGGGACAGCGATGGCGGAGTCTCGGCACGTTGCCCGCGACGGCGACGGACGATCACGGCGATTACGACAAAACCGCCGAGCAGCAATCCCGCCGGGCCGAACCACAGCAGCGCGGTCCTGGCATTGAGCGCCGGTTTGTAGCGCACGAAATCACCGTAGCGGTCGACCATGAAGTCGATGATCTGCTGATTGTCCTTGCCCTCGCCAAGCATGCGGAAAATCTCTTTGCGCAGGTCGGCGGCAATCGGCGCGTTGGAGTCGGCGATGTCCTGGTTCTGGCATTTGGGGCAGCGCAGTTCCTTGGTCAGTTCGCGGAAACGCTCACGATCACCCTCTTTGGCGAATTCATAGGTGTCGATGGCGGCTTGGGCCACACCGGCCAGACTCAGCCCCAGTACCACGGCAGCAATAAAACGCTTCATGGTTTGGCCTCGTCGACCAGTGCCTGATACCTGGCCGCCAGTTTTTCGCGCCAGACCTGCTCGTCGATCACGCCGACGTACTTGTCGCGGATGATGCCCTTGGCGTCGATGAAAAAGGTTTCGGGCGCGCCGTAGACACCCAGATTCAACCCCAGGGAGCCTTCGTCGTCACGGATGTCCAGTTGATACGGGTTGTGAAATTCGGCCAGCCACTTCAACGCATCGGCGTTGGTGTCCTTGTAGTTGATCCCGTAGATCACCACGCCGCGCTCGGCGAGTCTGTTCAGCACCGGGTGCTCGACCCGGCAGGAAATGCACCAGGTGCCCCAGACGTTGACCAGCGCCGGTTTGCCGAGGATGTCAGCCTTGGTCAGGGTCTTGTCGCCCTGCACCGCCGGCAGGGAAAACTCCGGGAACGGTTTGCCGATCATCGCCGACGGCAGCTCCGCCGGATCCAGGTACAGACCGCGATAAAGAAATACCGCCACCAGCAGGAAAATCGCCAGTGGCACCAGCATCAACCAACGTCTCATGCAGCGGCTCCTTCCATGCCCAGCGCTTCACGCACCCTGGCTTTGACCTTGACCCGGTAACGCCGGTCCAGCGCCGCCAGCATCCCGCCCAGGCCGGTCAGCAGACCGCCGAACCAGATCCAGCGCACGAACGGTTTCACATGCACCCGCACCGCCCAGGCGCCGTCGCCCAGTGGTTCACCCAGCGCGACATAGAGGTCGCGGGTGAAGCCGGCGTCGATCCCGGCTTCGGTCATCATCGAACTCTGCACGGTGTACAGGCGTTTTTCCGGGTGCAGCACAGTGACTTCGCGGCCATCGCGGATCACCCGGATGGTGCCTTTGTCGGAAGTGAAATTCGGCCCTTCGAAGTGTTTGGCGCCTTCGAACACGAACTGATAACCCGCCAGTTCCATCGACTCGCCCGGCGCCAGACGCAGGTCGCGCTCGGCGCTGTTCTGGCTCGACAACACCACGCCCAGGGCGCACACGGCGATGCCGATGTGGGCGAGATGCATGCCCCAATAGCTGCGGGTCAGGGTCGGCAGGCCCTTGATCAGGCCTTTGTGGCGCGTCTTGTCGAAGATGTCACGCACACCGGCCAGCAACACCCAGGCCGCGAGCAGGAAGGTTGCGATCACCGCCCAGTTGAAATCGCCGTAGGCGACACCGGCAACCACCGCCAGAGCGACGCTGCCCAACAGCACCGGGGTCAACATGTTGACCAGCCATTTCACCGGCGTGTCTTTCCAGCGCACGATCACGCCGACCGCCATCACCACCATCAGCAGCGCCATCAACGGGATGAACAGTGCGTTGAAGTACGGTGGGCCGACCGACAGCTTGGCGCCGCTGATCGCATCGAGAATCAGCGGATACAGCGTACCGAGCAGGATCATCGACGCGGCCACCACCAGCACCAGGTTGTTGCCCAGCAGCAGGGTTTCCCGCGACCACAGGTTGAAACCGACCTGGCTCTTGACCACCGGAGCGCGCAAGGCAAAGAGGGTCAGCGAACCACCGACCACGAACAGCAGGAAAATCAGGATGAACACGCCGCGCGCGGGATCGGAGGCAAACGCATGCACCGACGTCAGCACCCCGGAACGCACGAGGAACGTGCCCAGCAGGCTCAGGGAAAACGCGGCAATCGCCAGCAACACCGTCCAGCTCTTGAACACGCCGCGTTTTTCAGTGACCGCCAGCGAGTGGATCAGCGCCGTGCCCACCAGCCATGGCATGAACGAGGCGTTTTCCACCGGGTCCCAGAACCACCAGCCGCCCCAGCCGAGTTCGTAGTAGGCCCACCACGAACCGAGGGTGATGCCGATGCCGAGGAACGCCCAGGCCACGATGGTCCATGGACGCGACCAGCGTGCCCATGCCGCATCCAGACGACCGCCGAGCAGTGCGGCGATGGCGAAGGCGAACGCCACCGAGAAACCGACGTAACCCATGTACAGCATCGGCGGATGCACGATCAGGCCGATGTCTTGCAGCAACGGGTTGAGGTCACGACCGTCGGCCGGGATCTGCGGCAGGATCCGCGAAAACGGGTTGGAGGTGAGGATCAGGAACAGCAGAAAACCGCTGCTGATCATGCCCATTACCGCCAGCACCCGAGCGAGCATGACTTGCGGCAACTGCCGGGAGAACACCGACACCGCGAAGGTCCAGCCACCGAGGATCAACGCCCACAGCAGCAGCGAACCTTCGTGGGCGCCCCACACCGCGCTGAACTTGTAGTACCACGGCAACGCGCTATTGGAGTTCATCGCCACGTAAGCGACGGAGAAATCGTCGGTCATGAAGGCATACGTCAGGACACCGAAGGCGAACAGCAAAAACGCGAATTGGCCCCACGCTGCCGGTTGAGCGAGGCCCATCCACAGACGATCGCCGCGCCAGGCACCGAGCAACGGCACCACGGCCTGCACCAGCGCAAAACACAGCGCGAGAATCATGGCCAGATGGCCAAGCTCGGGAATGAAAATGGTGGACGTCATCGATCAACCCTCCTTCGCTTGGGTTGGCGCGGATTGACCGCTGTCCTTCAAGGCCTTGGTCACCTCCGGCGGCATGTATTTCTCGTCGTGCTTGGCCAGCACTTCATCGGCGACCACCACGCCGTCGGCGTTGAGCTTGCCCAGTGCGACGATGCCCTGCCCTTCGCGGAACAGGTCCGGGAGGATGCCGCGGTAGGTAATGGTCACGGACTTGTTGAAGTCAGTGACCACGAATTTGACGTCCAGGGAGTCCGGGGAGCGTTGCAGCGACCCCTTCTCGACCATGCCGCCGGCCCGGATGCGGGTGTCCTGCGGCGCTTCGCCATTGGCGATCTGGGTCGGGGTGTAAAACAGATTGATGTTCTGCTGCAGGGCGCTCAGGGCCAGGCCGACGGCAGCGCCGACCCCGACCAGAATCGCCAGAATGATGATCAAGCGTTTTTTGCGCAGCGGATTCACTTGCCGTTCTCCCGGCGCAGACGACGCGCCTCTTGTTGCAGATACCGCTTGCGGGCCAGGATCGGCGCCGCCACGTTGAGGGCCAGCACCGCCAGGCAGATGCCGTAGGCCGACCAGACATACAGGCCGTGATGGCCCATGGCGAGGAAGTCGCCGAATGACGCGAAACTCATCGAGCGGCCTCCAGGCTGTTCTGCACTTCTTCTTTTACCCAGCTGCACGGGCCTCGCGCTTGAGCACTTCAAGCCGCATGCGCAGCAACAGCACGGCACCGAAGAAACAGTAGAAACCCAGCACCGTCAGCAGCAACGGCAGCCACATCTCGGCGGGCATCGCCGGTTTTTCGGTCAGGGTGAAAGTCGCGCCCTGATGCAGAGTGTTCCACCATTCCACCGAGTATTTGATGATCGGGATGTTGATCACGCCGACGATGGCCAGCACCGCGCAGGCCTTGGCGGCGCTGTCACGATTGCTGATGGCGTTGCCCAGGGCGATCACGCCGAAATACAGGAACAGCAGAATCAGCATCGAGGTCAGGCGTGCGTCCCAGACCCACCACGAACCCCAGGTCGGCTTGCCCCAGATCGCCCCGGTGACCAGCGCCACGGCGGTCATCCAGGCGCCGATCGGTGCGGCGCATTGCAGGGCGACGTCGGCCAGTTTCATCTTCCACACCAGCCCGACCACACCGCACACCGCCAGCATCACGTAGATCGACTGAGCGAGCATCGCGGCGGGAACGTGGATGTAGATGATGCGAAAGCTGTTGCCCTGCTGATAGTCCGGCGGTGCGAAGGCCAGGCCCCAGACGACGCCGACGGCGATCAGCAGCAACGCTGCAATGCTCAGCCACGGCAGGAACTTGCGGCTGATGCCGTAGAACCACTTGGGCGAGCCGAGCTTGTGAAACCAGGTCCAGTTCATGTTGTTTCCATCACGGGTGCCGCTCATCGATGTGAGCAGTCTCAGGGTCTTTGCTGGTTAAATTTTAACCAGACC
This sequence comes from Pseudomonas bananamidigenes, assembly GCF_001679645.1. GTDB lineage: Bacteria > Pseudomonadota > Gammaproteobacteria > Pseudomonadales > Pseudomonadaceae > Aquipseudomonas > Aquipseudomonas bananamidigenes. The sequence goes on from NZ_LRUN01000068.1 coordinate 30,565, forward strand.
TCATTATTCGCCGACGCTGATCTTCAGGCCAGCAGCTATTGCAAAAGGTGTCAGGGTTATCGCCAGGGCGGTCAGGCTGCCAAGCCACAACAGATAACCAATCGCCGGCATGCCCTGCAACGCCGCCTGCAAGGCGCCACTGCCGAGGATCAACACCGGTATGTACAACGGCAGAATCAGCAGCGCCAGCAACAGGCCACCGCGTTTCAGACCGACCGTCAGCGCCGCGCCCACCGCGCCGAGCAAGCTCAGCACCGGTGTTCCCAGCAATAACGAAAGCAGCAATACCGGCAGGCACGCAGCCGGCAACCCGAGCATCAACGCCAGTAACGGCGAGAGCAAAACCAGTGCCAGCCCGGAAAAAAGCCAGTGTGCCAGCACCTTTGCCAATACCAGAAGTGGCAGGGGGTGCGGCGAAAGGACCCACTGTTCAAGGGATCCGTCTTCGAAATCACTGCGGAAAAGCCCGTCCAGCGAGAGCAGGACCGACAAAAGCGCCGCCACCCAGACTAACCCCGGGGACAAGTTTTGCAATACTTGAGTTTCCGGTCCGACGGCCAGCGGGAACAACGCAATGACGATGGCGAAGAAAATCAGCGGATTGGCCAGCTCCGCCGGGCGGCGGAACAGCAGTCGGGACTCGCGGGCAACCAGCAGGCCGAACACACTCATGCTGCCCAGTCTCCCAGATTGATGTCGCGATAACCGACCGGCATCCGGCTCAGCGTGTGGTGGGTGGTCAGCACCACCAGACCGCCCTGCTCGCAATGATTGACCAGGTGTTCTTCGAGTTGCGCCACGCCCTGCTTGTCCAGTGCGGTGAAGGGTTCATCGAGGATCCACAGCGGCGGACTGTCGAGATACAACCGCGCCAGCGCAACGCGCCGTTGCTGACCGGCGGACAGGCTATGGCAGGGAACATCCTCGAAACCGCGCAATCCAACCGCCGCCAGCGCCTGCCAGATCGCGTCGCGTCCAACGGGTTGATGCAGGGCGCAGAGCCAGGCGAGGTTTTCTTCCGGGGTGAGCAAGTCCTTGATGCCGGCGGCATGGCCGATCCACAGCAGGTTGCGCGCCAGTTCGCTGCGTTGCTCGGCCAGGGGCTGACCGTTGAGCAGCACCTGACCGTCGGTCGGCTGCATCAGGCCGGCCAGCAAACGAAGCAGACTGGTCTTGCCGCTGCCGTTGGGACCGCTGATCTGCACCATATCGCCGCGGGCCAGTCTCAATTCGAGATTCTCGAAGAGCAGTCTGAGATCACGCTCACAGGCGAGGCCGACGGTTTGCAGGACAGGGCTGGTCAAGGGTTCACGGGCCTTATACGGTTCAAGTCGGCTCTGGGGCGGCCGTTAAAGAGTTGCAGCATAAATGCAATGACGGCTCAATCCAGAGAGCTGCGTCAAACAATTGCTATGTTTTTTTGAACGAACGGAAGGACGGGCGGCATTATACATGGCGTCCCCTGCTCTCCCGAGTGCATTTTCCTCAGGTTGTGTCCGCGTATGACAGGCGAAATGAACATCCTCCCGCTCCCGCCCACCACTCCGGCGACCCCTCGCCCGCAGGTGGGTGAGCTGCTCAAGCTGCTGACGCCGATGGACGGGCTGATTGCCGCCGGACAGAGCGCCAGGGCCGAGGTGTTGTCGCAGAAACCGGCAGACCAGGCCTTTCAGGTGCTGCTCAAGGTCACCCTTGACGGCGGCCGCCAGACCACCGTGCAGGCAACCAGCCCCCTGCCGCTGCCACAAGGCACCAACCTGGCGGTCACCCAGCCGTCGGCAGGCAATCTGGCGGTTACCGTGCAACAGGCCATCGCCACGGCTGTCGCCACCCTGACTCGAATCGACACCGCGCAATTACCGGTCGGTACGCTGCTGCAAGGCAAGGTGCTGACGAATCAGGCCCTGCCGCAGGTGCCGGGACAGCCGGCGGTGTTCCGCTCGACGGTCAGCCTGCTCAACACGGTGTTGAGCGGCAGCACCCTGAGCATCGACAGCCCGCAACCGTTGCGCATCGGCACGCTGCTGTCGGCGCTGGTGCAGGATTCGCAGACCCTGAAGTTTCTGCCGTTGAGCAACCGTCAGGAACAACTGGCGGTCAGTCAGCAACTGGTCAGCCAGCAAAGCCGCCAGGGTTCGCTGGATGGCTTGCTGAAAATGCTCCAGAGCCTGCCGCCCGCCGACAATCAGACCTCCAGCGATCTGCGCGCGGCCGTGGACAGGTTGCTGGCCAACCTGCCGGACGTCCAGCAACTGACCACCCCCAAAGGCCTGGCCCAGGCGCTGCTCAACAGCGGCGCCTTTCTCGAAGCCAAATTGCTGGCCGGGCAAAACCCGACGCTGACTCCGGACATGAAAGGCGACCTGCTCAAGCTGATTGCCCAGCTCACTCCCGGCCTGCCCGGCAACACCAATCTCAATGCGCTCATCGCCGCCAACACTCTGGCCCAGGCGATGCCGAGCTTCGTGCGCAATGCCCTTGGCATGCTCGGCCAGGTCAGCGCCAAACCGCTGCCAGGCGGATTCCCGCTGCCGGACCGGCTGCTGCAAAGCCTGGAAGGTGAAGGCGATCTGGAGCATTTGCTGCGCCTGGCCGCCGCCGCAGTCTCGCGCCTGCAAAGCCATCAACTGTCGAGCCTGGAACAGACCGGCATGACCGACGACGGACGGCTGCTCAGCACCTGGCAACTGGAAATCCCGATGCGCAATCTTCAGGACATCGTGCCGTTGCAGGTCAAGTTCCAGCGTGAAGAAGCGCCACAGGAAGAAAAACAGAACGAACGCCGTGAAAGCGAGCGCGAAACCAGACAGCCATTGTGGCGAGTCGATCTGGCATTCGACATGGAGCCGTTGGGGCCGATGCAGATTCAGGCGCAACTGATCAGCGGCAGCCTGTCGAGCCAGCTCTGGGCCGAACGCCCCTGCACCGCCGATCTGATTGAATCCAATCTGGCCGCCCTGCGTCAGCGCCTGCTGGATCGCGGACTCAACGTCGGCGATCTCGACTGCCACCTCGGCACGCCACCGCAAGGCAATCAAACCCGTCTCGAACACCGCTGGGTCGACGAAACCGCATGAACGATTCCACCGCTCCACGCCAGGCCATCGCCCTCAAATACGACGGCAGCCAGGCCCCGACGCTGACCGCCAAGGGCGACGACGAACTGGCCGAAGAAATCCTGCGCATCGCCCGCGACTGCGAAGTACCGATCTACGAGAACGCCGAGCTGGTGAAGTTGCTGGCGCGCATGGAACTGGGCGACAGCATCCCGCAAGAGTTGTACCTGACGATTGCCGAGATCATCGCGTTCGCCTGGAACCTCAAGGGCAAGTTCCCGCAAGGACATGATCCGGATGCACCAATGGTCGAGAAGGACATCACCGATCGCGGCGACGATTACTGAGGGCAAAAAAA
>NZ_LRUN01000069.1 GCF_001679645.1 Pseudomonas bananamidigenes
TTTTTTCGGAGGCTATCTGGTGCATTACGGTCCTTCCGCCGAAACACCGCCGTCGGCACCGCAAGTGCAGCGCAATGTTCGCCTCGGTGCACCGTTGCCGGGGGTGGAGATTGTCTGCGAAGAGCAGGCCTGGCCCTTGAGCGAACACGCCGCCGACGTTGTGGTGTTGCAGCATGGTCTGGACTTCTGCCTGTCGCCCCACGGCCTGCTGCGAGAAGCAGCCAGCAGCGTGCGCCCCGGCGGGCATCTGTTGATTGTCGGGATCAACCCCTGGAGCACCTGGGGCTTGCGTCATGTCTTCGCTCATGATGCCTTGCATCAGGCCCGCTGCATCTCGCCATCAAGGGTCGCCGACTGGCTCAACCTGCTGGGCTTCGCGCTGGAGAAACGCCGCTTCGGGTGCTATCGTCCGCCGCTCGCGTCACCCAAGTGGCAGGCCCGTCTGGCCGGTTGGGAACGCAAGGCCGGCGACTGGCAACTGGCGGGCGGCGGTTTCTATCTGCTGGTCGCGCGCAAGATCGTGGTCGGCCTGCGCCCTGTACGCCAGGAACGTCGCGAGCCGATGGGCAAGCTGATTCCACTGCCGATGGCCAAGGTCAATCGTCGCCGTATCGAACCGTAAACCTTCTTTTTATAGTGGCCGGGCCCGTCCCGGCCCCGGTCGTCGTCGATCCTTGATCGGCGAGACCACGCATTTTTCTGGATGGATTGGCATGAGCGAAAGCCTCGATAGCGTAGAACTGTTCACCGACGGCGCCTGCAAGGGCAACCCCGGCCCGGGTGGCTGGGGCGCCTTGCTTGTATGCAAGGGCGTCGAAAAGGAACTGTGGGGCGGCGAAGCCAATACCACCAACAACCGCATGGAACTGCTCGGCGCGATCCGCGGCCTGGAAGCCCTCAAGCGTCCCTGCGAAGTGCTGCTGGTGACCGACTCGCAATATGTGATGAAAGGCATCAACGAATGGATGGCCAACTGGAAGAAGCGCGGCTGGAAAACCGCGGCCAAGGAGCCGGTCAAGAACGCCGACCTGTGGAAGGAGCTGGACGAGCAGGTCAATCGCCACAAGGTCACCTGGAAGTGGGTCCGCGGCCACATCGGCCACCACGGCAACGAGCGGGCCGACCAGCTGGCCAATCGCGGGGTGGATGAAGTGCGCGGTTTGAAACAGGGCTGATTACAGCATCAGTATGGCCTCCGCCAGCTGCAGGTCAGTGGCGGAAAGCTCCGGCAACAGGCTGCGAATCCGCTGGAGTGCCGCTTCCATCTGTGCGCCACGAATGTCCCCGTCGCTGGCAACGAAGGCCGCCGCATCGTCCCTGGCGGCCAGCACGATCTTGTCGTCCTTGAACGAACCGCTGGTGCCTTTGCTGGAACTGAGCGTCAGGCTCAGGGTGATGTCGGTGCTGACGACGAAACTGGTGGCGTGTGCTTGAGTCATCAGCAGGCAGCCGCCGAGCAATAGAAACCGTGCAGTCTTCATGAGGTGTCCGAGTCCGTGAGAAACAGGCCGCGCACGCTAACAAGCCGGTCTGTCCCAGACTTTATGAAGATTGCTAATGATTGTTAAAAACTGCATGAGCGCCGATCACCCGGCGGGACGCGACGCGCGCCACCGGCGTGTTAACATCGCCGTTTTTGCACGATTGACCGTTGAGAGCTGAACACTGATGGCCACCAGATCCGTTGTACTCGATACCGAAACCACCGGCATGCCGGTGACCGATGGTCACCGGATCATTGAAATCGGTTGCGTCGAGCTGATCGGTCGACGCCTGACGGGCCGGCATTTTCACGTCTACCTGCAACCGGATCGCGAAAGTGACGAGGGCGCGATCGGCGTCCACGGTATCACCAACGAATTCCTTGTCGGCAAACCACGTTTCGCCGAAGTGGCCGACGAGTTCTTCGAATTCATCAACGGCGCGCAACTGATCATCCATAACGCGGCGTTCGACGTTGGCTTCATCAACAACGAATTCGCCCTGATGGGACAGCACGATCGTGCCGACATCACGCAGCACTGCACGATCCTCGACACCCTGATGATGGCCCGGGAACGTCACCCGGGTCAGCGCAACAGCCTCGATGCCTTGTGCAAACGCTATGGCGTCGACAACTCCGGCCGTGAGCTGCACGGCGCATTGCTCGACTCGGAGATTCTCGCCGACGTCTACCTGACCATGACCGGTGGCCAGACCAGCCTCTCGCTGGCGGGCAATGCCACTGACGGTGCAGGCGAGGGCGCGGACAACTCGGCCACCGAAATCCGTCGTCTGCCGGCGGATCGCAAGCCGGGGCGAATCATTCGCGCCACCGAAGCCGAACTGGCGGAGCATCAGGTGCGGCTGGAAATCATCGCCAAGTCCGCTGGCGCACCGGCCTTGTGGACGCAATTGCTGGAAGCCGAATCCCAGGCTTGAAGATCACAGGATCGTCCAGCGGTGTCGAGCGCCTTCGGACGATTCTTTTGTTTTTGGCAGTACTGACAACTGGCCACCCTCGCCACATCCGCTTCGACCTTCTACCCTGAGGACATTGGCAGACCACTCTCCGCCGCCTCAGGACGCCGCGCCCCATGTACAAAGATCTGAAATTTCCGGTGTTGATCGTTCATCGCGACATCAAGGCTGACACGGTTGCCGGCGAGCGCATTCGTGGCATCGCCCATGAACTGGAGCAGGAAGGTTTCAGCGTCGTTTCGGCCACGGACTACGCCGAGGGCAGGCTGGTCGCATCGACCCATCATGGTCTGGCGTGCATGTTGATCGCCGCCGAAGACGCGAGCGCCCATTCCCATCTGCTGCAGAACATGGCCGAACTGATCGGTCTGGCCCGTGTACGGGCGCCGGATCTGCCGATCTTTGCGCTGGGTGAGCAGGTCACGCTGGAGAACGCCCCGGCCGATGCCATGGCCGAGCTCAATCAGTTGCGCGGCATTCTTTATCTGTTCGAAGACACCGTGCCGTTTCTCGCCCGGCAGGTGGCGCGGGCCGCGCGCAAGTATCTGGACGGGTTGCTGCCGCCGTTCTTCAGGGCGCTGGTGCAGCATACGGCCGATTCCAACTACTCCTGGCACACCCCGGGCCATGGCGGTGGGGTGGCGTATCACAAGAGCCCGGTGGGGCAGGCGTTTCACCAGTTTTTCGGGGAGAACACCCTGCGCTCGGACTTGTCGGTGTCGGTGCCGGAGCTGGGTTCGCTGCTCGATCACACCGGGCCACTGGCTGAGGCCGAAGCGAGAGCCGCGCGCAATTTCGGCGCCGATCACACCTTTTTCGTGATCAATGGCACATCGACCGCCAACAAGATCGTCTGGCACTCCATGGTCGGGCGCGATGATCTGGTGCTGGTGGATCGCAACTGTCACAAGTCGGTGCTGCACGCGATCATCATGACCGGCGCGATCCCGCTGTACCTGTGCCCGGAACGCAACGAGCTGGGGATCATCGGGCCGATTCCGCTGAGCGAATTCAGTCGCGAATCGATTCAGGCCAAGATCGACGCGAGCCCGCTGACAAAGGGCCGGGAGCCGAAAGTCAAACTGGCGGTGGTCACCAACTCCACTTACGACGGCCTGTGTTACAACGCCGAACTGATCAAGCAGAACCTGGGCAACAGCGTCGAGGTGCTGCATTTCGATGAAGCCTGGTACGCCTACGCGGCGTTTCACGAATTCTTTGCCGGACGCTACGGCATGGCCACTTCGCGCAGCGCCGACAGTCCGCTGGTGTTCACCACCCATTCCACCCACAAGTTGCTGGCGGCGTTCAGTCAGGCCTCGATGATTCATGTGCAGGACGGCGGAGCCCGGCAACTGGACCGAGACCGGTTCAACGAAGCATTCATGATGCACATCTCGACGTCGCCGCAGTACAGCATCATTGCGTCACTGGATGTGGCCTCGGCCATGATGGAAGGCCCGGCCGGGCGTTCGCTGTTGCAGGAAACCTTCGATGAGGCCCTGAGCTTTCGCCGGGCGCTGGCCAACCTTCGTGGACACATCGACGCCAGTGACTGGTGGTTCTCGATCTGGCAGCCGCCCGGCGTCGAGGGCATCGACCGGGTGCAGACCGAAGACTGGCTGCTGAAGCCGGAGGCGGACTGGCATGGTTTTGGCGAGGTCAGCGACGACTACGTGCTGCTCGATCCGATCAAGGTCACTTTGGTGATGCCTGGCCTGACCGCTGGCGGCGCATTGAGTGACAGGGGTATTCCGGCAGCGGTGGTCAGTCGTTTTCTGTGGGAACGCGGGCTGGTGGTGGAGAAAACCGGGCTGTACTCGTTCCTGGTGCTGTTCTCCATGGGTATCACCAAAGGCAAATGGAGCACGCTGTTGACCGAGCTTCTGGAGTTCAAGCGCAGCTACGACGCCAACGTCAGGCTCGATACTTGCCTGAGGTGTGTCGCCCAGGAGGATCCGGTGCGCTATCGCGGCATGGGCCTGCGCGATCTGTGCGACCAGCTCCACGCCTGTTATCGCAGCAATGCCACCGCCAGGCACCTCAAACGCATGTACACCGTGCTGCCGGAGATCGCCATGAAGCCGGCCCATGCCTACGATCAACTGGTGCGCGGTGAAGTCGAGGCGGTACCGATCGATGAGCTGGAAGGGCGGGTCGCGGCGGTGATGCTGGTGCCTTACCCGCCGGGAATCCCGCTCATCATGCCCGGCGAGCGTTTTACCGAAGCCACTCGGTCGATCATCGATTACCTGAAATTTGCCCGCACGTTCGATGCGAGCTTTCCGGGGTTCATGGTCGATGTGCACGGACTGCAACACGAAGACGAGGGCAATGGACGGCACTACACCGTCGATTGCGTCAAGGAATGAGGGCGTTTACCAACATGCAACCGGTCATGAATCAAACATCCCCGAGGCTGTCCGTGCGTGTCGCCGATGACGGCTTTGCAGCCTATATCTGGGGCAGCGATTTCAGTTTCGAGGTCGCCGCCTATGGCGCGGCCGAGATCGGCAAGCCCGTCGCGCAGTGGCGCGTCACGCCGATCGTGCCGTATCGCAAGTGCTACGGCATCGACCCTGAAGAATTCAGCAGTTTTCGCGATGCGCCTGACAGCGCGATCTTCATGGCTTATCTGGAGGACCAGCCGGTGGGGCATCTGGTGATCAGCACCAACTGGAACGGCTTTGCCCATATCGACGAACTGGCGGTGCATGCACCGGCGCGTCGGCATGGCGTGGCGAAAGCCTTGCTGGACGTGGCGCAGTTCTGGAGCCGCAAGAAAAAGCTGCCGGGGATCATGCTCGAAACCCAGAACAACAACCTCGGTGCCTGCCGCTTGTATGAGCGTTGTGGTTACGTGATCGGCGGTATCGACCATCTGCGTTATCGCGGCATCGATCCGAACACCGCCGAGGTGGCGTTGTTCTGGTATCGACTGTTCGACAATCCGCTGGAACACCCGATCAGTTCGCCAGCATCGCCGTGGCTTGTTCCGTGACGATGCCGAGCAGGGTCTGAATGGATGATGGCGGCGTTGCGTGCTTGAAGGTCAGCGCATGAAGGCTGACCGGCACCGCCGGTGACAACGGGCAGGTATCGAGTCCGCTGGCTCGCGCACCCAGCGCAGTGAACGGATCGACAATGGCCAGGCCTTCACCGGCCTCGACCATGCTGCGCATCATCTGGTGGGTCTGCACCCGGGTGTGGATGCTCGGCGCCGGGCGCAGCGCCTGGAGTTTATGCTCCAGCGCCGGGCTCAACGGGTCCTGGCCTTCGAGGCCGACCATCGCCTGACCCGCCAGATCCTGCAGCGAAATGTACTTCTGCTTCGGTTGCAGCCAGCCGTGGGGCGCCAGCAATTGCAGCTTGCCCTGGGCCAATACCTGGCAATGGATATCAGGGTGTTCCGGGTCGTGCAGGCTCAGTCCCAGATCGCTCTCGCGCAGCAACAGACTGCGAACGATGTGGCGGGTAGGTTCGCTGAGCAGGGTGCAAGGAACGTCCGGCAGACGTCGACGCAACGCCGCAAGACTTTGCGGCAACAGCTGTTGCGCCAGCGGCGGGGTGCCGATGATGCGCAGTGGCGGGGCCAGGTATTGCTTCAGGCTGCTGGCCAGTCGTTGCACCGGCTCCAGCGCGTCATAGATGCGGGCGATCTCGACTTGCAGTGCCCGGGCTTCGGCGGTGGCCTGAAGGCGTCCGCGGACGCTGGCGAACAGCATGAACCCAAGCTGGCTTTCGGCTTCGCGCAACCGCGCTTCGACATCGTCCGTCGGCAATTGCAACCATTCGGCGGCGGTGCCCACGTGCCCGGTCTGCAAAAGCGCCTGAATCACCTCGATATGACGTAAACGCATGCGTGAAGTCCATGTCCGGCCGTTGGGGTCAGTGGCTGAATCCTACCCCAACTCGGCGCGGATGACTTCTGCTCATAGCGATCGGTTATGAAGCGATCGACGGCTCAGGCTCGCGGATCAGCGTGATGCCCGATTGCACCAGCAGAAACTCGTTGTCGTCGACTTTATTGACCCTATCGCCAATCGCCAGTTTGTAGGTGGTAACAGGCTCCATGCCGGTGAATCCGTCTGCCGACGGGTTGGACTCCTGGAACTCATGCACGGAATAAACGCGGCCTTCCGCATCTCTTGCATGGAACTGACCGACGAGTACTGCTGCCATCTGCTTAGAACCTCTGGAGATAAAACGCTGGATTTGCGGCTTGGTAGACCGCCATCAAGCTCGGTAAGTTTTCCTACAGGAAAAAAATAATCCAGACGTGGGAAATATCCTTCGGCGTCTGGTTGAATCATCGTCGGATCATCTATAACTACAGGCTCCTCCCACGGACAGTCGAGAGTCTTCCCATGAGCAATGTCTATAACGTCGCGGTAGTGGTTGGCAGCCTGCGTAAAGCTTCGATCAATCGCAAGGTCGCGCTGGCGCTGGCGGAGCTGGCACCGGCCAACCTCAAGCTGAACATTGTGGAAATTGGCGATCTGCCCCTTTATAACGAAGACATCGACGGCGATTCACCGCCGGCAGCCTACAGCACTTTTCGCCAACAAGTGGCGTCATCCGACGCGGTGCTGTTTGTCACTCCGGAGTACAACCGTTCGGTGCCGGCGCCGCTGAAAAACGCCATTGACGTCGGCTCTCGGCCTTATGGCAAGAGTGTCTGGGGTGGCAAGCCGGGTGCGGTGATCAGTGTCTCGCCGGGTGCCATCGGCGGTTTCGGCGCCAACCAGCATTTGCGCCAATCCTTCGTTTTTCTCAACGTGCCCTGCATGCAGCAGCCGGAAGCCTACCTGGGCGGCGCCGGTACGGCGTTCGATGAGTCAGGCAAACTGAACGAGTCGGTCAGACCGTTCCTGCAAAACTTCATCAATGCCTATGGCGAGTGGGTTGTGCAACACAAGAAGTGAAGCGGCAACATTTCTGACACGATAACGAACCTGTGGGGGGATGGCTCCCACAGGTTTTTTTGTGGTCTGATTCTTTCCCTTTTATTGAAGGCTGTCGCGAATGCTTGCTGCGTCACTGATTTTCCTGCTGACCATTACCCTGGTGATCTGGCAACCCAAAGGCCTCGGGGTCGGTTGGAGTGCGACCTTCGGAGCGATTCTGGCGCTGATTTTCGGCGTGGTGCACCTGAGCGACATTCCGCTGGTGTGGCAGATCATCTGGAACGCCACTGGCACTTTCGTGGCGCTGATCATCATCAGTCTGTTGCTTGATGAGGCGGGCTTCTTTGCGTGGGCCGCGTTGCACGTGGCGCGATGGGGGCGGGGCAGCGGGCGCAAGCTGTTTGCCTTCATGGTGTTGCTCGGTGCGCTGGTGTCGGCGTTATTCGCCAACGACGGCGCGGCGCTGATCCTCACGCCCATCGTGATTTCCATGTTGCTGGCCCTGCGTTTTTCGCCGGCGGCGACTCTGGCGTTCGTCATGGGCGCGGGGTTCATCGCTGATACCGCGAGCCTGCCGCTGGTGGTGTCGAACCTGGTCAACATCGTCTCGGCCGACTTTTTCCACATCGGATTCAACCGTTATGCGGCGGTGATGGTTCCGGTCAACTTTGTCAGCGTCGCGGCCACGCTGGCGGTGTTGTTGTGGTTCTTCCGCCGTGACATCCCCGGGACTTACGACCCCGACCAGCTCGAGCATCCGGAAACGGCCATACACGACAAGGCCACGTTCTACGCCGGCTGGGCGGTGTTGCTGATTCTGCTGGTCGGTTGTTTTGCCCTGGAGCCGCTGGGCATTCCGATCAGCGCCATTTCGGCCGTGTGCGCGGCGTTGCTGCTGGGTATCGCCGCCCGCGGGCACAGGATTTCCACGCGCAAGGTCATGAAAGAGGCGCCGTGGCAGATCGTGATTTTCTCCCTGGGCATGTATCTGGTGGTCTACGGTTTGCGTAATGCCGGGCTGACGGATCATCTGGCCGGATGGCTGGATGCCTTCGCCGGGTACGGCGTGTGGGGCGCAGCCATGGGAACCGGCGTGCTGACGGCGTTGCTGTCGTCGATCATGAACAATCTGCCGACGGTGCTGATCGGCTTGCTCTCGATCGATGCGAGTCAGGCGACCGGTGTGGTGAAGGAAGCGATGATCTACGCCAACGTGATCGGCAGCGACCTGGGGCCCAAGATCACTCCGATCGGCAGTCTTGCGACCTTGCTCTGGCTGCATGTGCTGGAGCGCAAGGACATACGGATTGGCTGGGGTTACTACTTCAAGGTCGGGATTGTGCTGACGGTGCCGGTGTTGCTGGTGACATTGGCGGCATTGGCTGTGCGGCTTTCCATTTAGACCGGGTTGATCCCTTCGCGAGCAGGTTCGCTCCCACAGAGAATGCATTTCAAGTGTGGGAGCGAGCCTGCTCGCGAAGAGGGCGGCACAGAACTCAGGCCTGACCGGGCACATTCGGCCAAAGGTCTGACACCAGAAACAGCCGCTCGGCCTCTTCCCATTCGCCCCGGGCATTTTCGGTGAGGCGCACCATCAACTGTGCCGGGGCCAGCGGTTCCAGTGCATCGAGCCAGTCCCGCAACTGCTCGTGGCTCCAGGCCTGATCCGCCGGGTAATGCGCCGGCGCCAGCCACGCATGACGGGGCAGGGGCTGCCAGCGACCGCTCGGGCGCTGGGCGACAAACGCCGGCCAGTCCTTCTGGTGCAGCCAGCTGCCGCGCAGATGCTGCGGATGCGCGCCGCTCGGGGGTTCCGATTGCCCGGGCCACGGATACAGCAGATAACCGCCCAGCCACAATTGCGCACTGAATGATTCGATATCCAGCGCCGCCAGGGCTTCACGGCTTTCCGGGCGGGCGGAAATCGGCAACTGGTGTTGGCTCAGATGGGCCAGTTTGCGGTCCAGTCGATCATGGCAGCCGGGGCCAAGCCACCGCGCCGGATCATGCCCGTTGCCGTCCTGCGGGCCGAGGTAGAGCTTGATCGCCAGTTCCAGATGATGCACCCCGTCGCGGTCGCGCAGCAGCATGTCGAGTTCGCCGAGGGTGTGGCCTTCGCGGCGGATCGGCAGGTTGGCGGCGATCAGCTCGATCCCGGGCGCCTGCTCCACGGCGAATTGCCAGAGCCGTTCGTAATACAGGCCCAGGCGTCGAGTGCGGGCCTGGGACAGCCATTGCAGCAGACCGTAGCTGTCCCGGTCGAGACGATGCAGCCAGTGCGCCAGTCGCTCAGGGTCGTGCACCCAGTCGCTGCCCGCCAGCGGATGACGTTGCGGCCACGGCGTGGCAGCGAGCATCGGCGGGGCGAGGATGACCCACGCCAGATCACGCACTTCAGGGTGGCGCAACTGGTGGGGCAGCTGGAGTAAATCGGGAAACAGGATCATCTTGCGAGCATAGCCTTAAACGCAGGTGCACTCTTGGGCTGAAAGGGTTTTGTCTATACGGCGCTTTCGCCCATAATCGTGGTTTTCGCCGCCGCAGCCCCTCGCAGGAGTCCCATGGAGCAATTTCGTAATATCGGCATCATCGGTCGCCTGGGCAGTTCCCAGGTGCTGGATACCGTCCGCCGACTGAAACGCTTTCTGCTCGACCGTCACCTGCATGTGATCCTCGAAGACACCATCGCCGAAGTCCTGCCCGGTCATGGCCTGCAAACCTCCTCGCGCAAGATGCTCGGCGAAGTCTGCGACATGGTCATCGTCGTCGGCGGTGACGGCAGCCTGCTCGGCGCGGCCCGGGCACTGGCCAGACACAATATCCCGGTACTCGGGATCAACCGTGGCAGTCTCGGCTTTCTCACCGACATTCGTCCCGACGAGCTGGAAATCAAGGTCGCCGAAGTGCTGGACGGCCACTATCTGGTGGAAAACCGTTTCCTGCTGCAGGCCGAAGTCCGTCGTCACGCCGAGGCCATCGGCCAGGGCGACGCGCTGAACGACGTAGTGCTGCATCCCGGCAAATCGACGCGGATGATCGAGTTCGAGCTGTACATCGACGGCCAGTTCGTCTGCAGCCAGAAGGCTGACGGCCTGATCGTCGCCACGCCGACCGGTTCCACCGCGTACGCGCTGTCCGCCGGCGGTCCGATCATGCATCCCAAGCTCGACGCTATTGTGATTGTGCCGATGTACCCCCATACCTTGTCGGGCAGACCGATCGTGGTCGATGGCAACAGTGAGCTGAAAATCGTCGTGTCCAAAGATATGCAGATCTACCCGCAGGTCTCCTGCGACGGGCAAAACCACTTCACCTGCGCGCCGGGCGACACCATCACCGTCAGCAAGAAAGCGCAGAAGCTGCGGCTGATCCATCCGCTCGACCACAACTATTACGAAGTCTGCCGCACCAAGCTCGGCTGGGGCAGCCGGTTGGGTGGTGGAGGCGACTGATGCTCGATCCTGCGCGCAGTTATGACCTGATCGGTGACGTGCACGGATGCGCCCTGACCCTGGAACACCTGCTGGACCGTCTCGGTTTCCATAAGCAGGGCGGGGTCTGGCGACATCCATCGCGCATGGCCGTGTTCGTCGGCGACATCATCGACCGTGGCCCGCGGATTCGCGAGGCGCTGCACATCGTCCACGACATGGTCGAGGCCGGTCAGGCCTTGTGCATCATGGGCAACCACGAATTCAACGCGCTGGGCTGGAGCACACCGGCACCGCCCGGCAGCGGCAAGCAGTTCGTGCGCGAGCACACGCCGCGCCATGCCCGGCTGCTGCATGAAACCCTGACCCAGTTCGAACAGCATCCCGGTGACTGGCACGACTTCCAGCGCTGGTTCTATGAGCTGCCGCTGTTCGTCGACGCCGGTCGCTTCCGGGTGGTGCATGCCTGTTGGGATGCCGGCCTGATCGAGCCGTTGCGCGCATTGTTCCCTGATGGCTGCGTCGACGAGCACTTTCTCCAGGCATCGGCGGTGCCGGGCAGTTTCGCCTGCACGGTGTTCGATCGCCTGCTGCGCGGCACCGACATGCGCCTGCCGGATGGCCTGACCATGACCAGTGGCGACGGTCTGGTGCGTTCGTTCTTCCGCACCAAGTTCTGGGAAGACGATCCGCAGACCTACGGCGACATCGTGTTCCAGCCCGACGCCCTGCCGGAACCGGTGGCGCAGAAGCCGCTGACCTCCAGCGAAAAGAATTCCCTGCTGCGCTACGGCGTCGATGAGCCATTACTGTTCGTCGGCCACTACTGGCGCAGCGGCAAACCGGCACCGATCCGCCCGAACCTCGCCTGTCTGGATTACAGTGCGGTGCTCTACGGCAAACTGGTGGCCTATCGTCTGGATCAGGAGACGTGCCTGGATCCGCATAAATTTGTCTGGGTCGATGTCGAGCGGCCGGAGGTGCTGCGATGAGCGCGGTAGCGGTATTGCGTCTGCCACTGGCGGTGGACCTGAGCGGGTTCGTCAAACTGCTGCAACGCATGCAGGTGCCGCACCGCGTCAGCGAAGAATCGGGCGAGCAGGTGCTGTGGGTGCCGTCGGAAATCAGCGAAGACGTGCGTTCGCTGTATGAACGCTTCCCGGCAGGTGACCCGGATCAGCAACTGGATATTCCGGCAGCGCCGACCTTCAAGCGGCCGAGCTTCGCCGAGCAACTGAAACATGCCAGGGCCACCGGCTTCATCCTGTTGCTCAGCCTGCTGGTCGGCGGTCTGACGTACCTGGGTGACAACCTCGACACGATGCGCTGGCTGACCTTTCTCGATTTCCGGGTGATCGGCGACTACATCCATTTCACCTCACTGGCCGACAGCCTGGCGGCAGGGCAGTGGTGGCGCCTGTTCACGCCGATGCTGATCCATTTCGGCATCCTGCACCTGGCCATGAACGGCATGTGGTACTGGGAGCTGGGACGGCGTATCGAGTCGCGCCAGGGCAGCATCAACCTGATCGGTCTGACGCTGCTGTTCAGCCTCGTGTCCAACTATGCGCAATTTGTCTGGAGCGGCCCGAGCCTGTTCGGCGGTCTGTCCGGTGTGCTTTACGGGTTGCTCGGCCATTGCTGGATCTTCCAGCTGCTGGCGCCGAACCCGGCCTATCGCCTGCCGCGAGGCGTGCTGGTGATGATGCTGGTGTGGTTGCTGGTGTGCATGTCCGGACTGATCTCGGCCATCGGCTTCGGCCAGATCGCCAACGCCGCCCATGTCGGCGGGTTACTCATCGGATGCTTCACCGGTTTGTTGGGTGGTTTGTACAACCGCCGTAAACTGGCCGCCTGAATTTTTGAATAAAGAGCACGGAGACCCTGATGTCCTCTTTTAACGAACTGATCAAGAACATCACCCCGGATATCTACCAGAGCCTGAAACTGGCCGTGGAAATCGGCAAATGGTCCGACGGTGGCAAACTCACCGCCGAACAGCGCGAGCTGTCGCTGCAGGCGATGATCGCCTGGGAAATCCAGAACCTGCCCGAAGAAGAGCGCACCGGTTACATGGGCCCGCAGGAGTGTGCGTCGAAGTCGATCGAGGTGCCGAACATCCTGTTCAAGTCGGACGCCATCCATTGATCGAGATTGGCCGCGGTGCAATCAGCAAAATGTCGGCGCGCCTGGACGGGCCGAACGTGCAATACGCGTTTCGTCTGGATGACGTCGAGGTGCCGGTCAACCCGTTGATCGGCACGACGGTGCGTCTGGAGTATCTGGGGGCGATTCATTGCACCCATTGCGGGCGCAAGACCAAGACCAGTTTCAGTCAGGGTTACTGCTACCCATGCATGACCAAACTGGCCCAGTGCGACGTGTGCATCATGAGCCCGGAACGCTGCCACTTTGAGGCCGGCACCTGCCGGGAGCCGGAGTGGGGCGAGAAGTTCTGCATGACCGATCACGTCGTCTATCTCGCCAATTCGTCGGGGATCAAGGTCGGCATCACCCGCGCGACCCAACTGCCGACCCGCTGGCTCGATCAGGGCGCCAGTCAGGCACTGCCGATCATGCGTGTGTCTACGCGGCAGCAGTCGGGTTTCGTCGAAGACCTGTTCCGCAGTCAGGTGGCGGACAAGACCAACTGGCGCGCCTTGCTCAAGGGCGACGCAGCGGCGGTGGATCTGGCGCAGGTGCGCGATCAGCTGTTCGACAGCTGCGCCGAAGGCCTGCAAGGCTTGCAGGAACGTTTCGGACTGCAGGCGATTCAGCCGGTCACCGGTGTCGAGCCGCTGGAAATCCGTTACCCGGTCGAGCAGTACCCGGCCAAAATCGTCAGCTTCAACCTGGACAAGAACCCGATTGCCGAAGGCACGCTGCTGGGGATCAAGGGCCAGTACCTGATCTTCGACACCGGCGTGATCAACATTCGCAAGTACACGGCCTATCAGCTCGCCGTGCATCAATAAGGACTTCAGCATGCGCACCGAACAACCGAAGATGATTTACCTGAAGGACTATCAGGCGCCCGAGTACCTGATCGATGAAACGCACCTGACCTTCGAGTTGTTCGAGGACCACAGCCTGGTCCACGCGCAACTGGTGATGCGCCGCAACCCGGCCCGTGGTCCGGGCCTGCCGCCGCTGGTGCTCGACGGCCAACAGCTGGAACTGCTGTCGGTGAGCCTGGCGGATCAGGCACTGAGCGCTGCCGACTACCAGTTGACCGAGAATCACCTGACGCTGCAGCCGAAGAGTGAAACCTTCACGGTCGACACCAGCGTCCGCATCCACCCGGAAACCAACACCGCGCTGGAAGGCCTGTACAAGTCCGGCAAGATGTTCTGCACCCAGTGCGAGGCCGAAGGTTTCCGCAAGATCACCTATTACCTCGACCGACCGGACGTGATGAGCAAGTTCACCACCACGGTGGTCGCCGAGCAGCACCGCTATCCGGTGCTGCTGTCCAACGGCAACCCGATCGCCAGCGGCCCCGGCGAAGACGGCCGGCACTGGGCGACCTGGGAAGACCCGTTCATGAAACCGGCGTACCTGTTCGCGCTGGTGGCCGGTGACTTGTGGTGCGTTGAAGACTCCTTCACCACCATGACCAACCGCAACGTGGCGCTGCGCATTTATGTCGAGCCGGAAAACATCGACAAGTGCCAGCACGCGATGAACAGCCTGAAGAAGTCGATGCGCTGGGACGAGGAGGTCTACGGTCGCGAGTACGATCTGGACATCTTCATGATCGTTGCCGTGAATGATTTCAACATGGGCGCCATGGAGAACAAAGGCCTCAACATCTTCAACTCCAGCGCCGTGCTGGCCCGCGCCGAAACCGCCACCGACGCCGCGCACCAGCGGGTCGAGGCGATCGTCGCCCACGAATATTTCCACAACTGGTCGGGCAACCGCGTGACCTGCCGTGACTGGTTCCAGCTGTCGCTGAAGGAAGGCTTCACCGTATTCCGTGATGCCGGTTTCTCTTCCGACATGAACTCGGCCACGGTCAAGCGCATTCAGGACGTGGCGTACCTGCGTACCCACCAGTTCGCCGAAGATGCAGGTCCCATGGCCCACGCCGTGCGCCCGGACAGCTTCATCGAGATTTCCAACTTCTACACCCTGACCGTGTACGAAAAGGGTTCGGAAGTGGTCGGCATGATCCACACCCTGCTGGGCGCCGAAGGCTTCCGCAAGGGCAGCGATCTGTACTTTGAACGCCACGACGGCCAGGCCGTGACCTGCGACGATTTCGTCAAGGCCATGGAAGATGCCAACGGCGTCGATCTGACCCAGTTCAAGCGCTGGTACAGCCAGGCCGGTACACCGCGTCTGGCCGTGAGCGAGTCTTACGATGCCGCCGTGAAAACCTACAGCCTGACCTTCCGCCAGAGCTGCCCGGAAACTCCGGACAAGGTTGAAAAGCTGCCGTTCGTGATTCCGGTGGCTCTGGGCCTGCTCGACCGCCAGGGCAACGAAATCGCCCTGCGTCTGGCCGGTGAAGCCTCGGCTCAGGGGACTTCGCGGGTGATCTCGGTCACCGAAGCCGAGCAGACTTTCACCTTCGTCGACATCGCCGAACAGCCGCTGCCGTCCTTGCTGCGTGGTTTCTCGGCGCCGGTCAAACTGAGCTTCCCGTACAACCGCGATCAACTGATGTTCCTGATGCAGCACGACAGCGACGGTTTCAACCGCTGGGATGCCGGTCAGCAACTGTCGGTGCAGGTGCTGCAGGAACTGATCGGCCAGCACCAGAAGGGCGAAAGCCTGGTGCTCGATCCGCGTCTGATTTCAGCCCTGCGCACGGTGCTGGCCGACCAGACCCTGGATCAGGCGATGGTTGCGGAGATGCTTTCGCTGCCAAGCGAAGCCTACCTGACCGAAATCAGCGAAACCGCCGACGTCGAAGCGATCCACACCGCCCGCGAATTCGCCCGTCAGCAACTGGCGGACAACCTGTTCGAAGCCTTGTGGCTGCGTTATCAGGCCAACCGCGATCTGTCGAAAAAGACCCCGTATGTGGCCGAAGCCGAGCATTTCGCCCGTCGTGCGCTGCAGAACATTGCGTTGTCGTACCTGATGCTCAGCGGCAAGCCTGAAGTGCTGGCGGCAACGCTGGAGCAGTTCGACGCGTGTGACAACATGACCGAACGCCTCACCGCGCTGGCGGTGCTGGTCAACTCGTCGTTCGAGGACGATAAGGCCAAGGCCCTGGCCAGTTTCGCCGAGCACTTCAAGGACAATCCGCTGGTCATGGATCAGTGGTTCAGCGTGCAGGCCGGCAGCACCTTGCCGGGCGGTCTGACCCGTGTGAAAGCCCTGATGCAGCACCCGGCGTTCAACATCAAGAACCCGAACAAGGTGCGTGCACTGGTCGGTGCGTTCGCCGGGCAGAACCTGATCAACTTCCACGCCGCGGACGGTTCCGGTTATCGCTTCCTCGCCGATCTGGTGATCGAGCTGAACGGCTTCAACCCGCAGATCGCCTCGCGTCAACTGGCGCCGCTGACTCGCTGGCGCAAGTACGACAGCGCTCGTCAGGGGTTGATGAAGGCGGAACTGGAGCGGATTCTTGCTTCGGGTCAGCTGTCCAGTGATGTGTATGAAGTGGTCAGCAAAAGCCTGGCGTAAGCTGGGATAGCACCGCTTAAAACTGTGGGAGCGAGCTTGCTCGCGAAGAGGGAATATCAGACACGCAGATGTCGTCTGAACTACCGCATTCGCGAGCAAGTCGAATCGTCGCACCGTCGCTCCCACAGTTGTTTTGCGTCTCCTCAGTTACTTCAGATCAAACCGATCCAGATCCATCACCTTCGCCCACGCGGCAACAAAGTCGTTGATGAACTGCTCCCTCGCATCGGAACTGGCGTACACCTCGGCCAACGCCCGCAGTATCGCGTTGGAACCGAACACCAGATCGACCCGCGTCCCCGTCCATTTCACATTGCCGGTCTTGCGGTCGCGACCTTCGAACTCATCCGCTGCCTTGGACGTCGGTTTCCATTCCACGTCCATGTCCAGCAGGTTGCGGAAGAAGTCGTTGGTCAGCGTGCCAGGCTTGTCGGTGAACACGCCGTGCTTCGTTTTGCCGACATTGGTGTCCAGCACCCGCAGGCCGCCGATCAGTACGGTCATTTCCGGTGCCGAAAGGGTCAGCAATTGCGCCTTGTCGATCAGCAATGCCTCGGCGGGCACACGATAAGTGCTGGCGGCGTAGTTGCGGAAACCATCGGTGTGCGGTTCAAGAAAACCGAACGATTCGACGTCGGTCTGCTCCTGACTCGCATCCGTCCGTCCCGGATTGAACGGCACGGTCACCGTGTGTCCGGCGTTTTTCGCCGCGTGTTCGACCCCGGCGTTACCGGCCAGTACGATCAGATCCGCCAGCGAGACGGATTTGCCCGAAGGGCCGCCATTGAACTCGTTCTGAATGCCTTCGAGGACTTTCAGCACCTTGTCCAGTTGCTCGGGCTGGTTGGCCTGCCAGAACCGCTGGGGTGCCAGACGCAGACGTCCGCCGTTGGCGCCGCCGCGTTTGTCCGAGCCCCGGAAGGTCGAGGCAGCGGCCCAGGCAGTGGAGACCAGCTCCGAAACGGACAGCCCCGACGCCAGCACTTTGCTTTTGAGTGCCCTGATATCGCTGTCGTCGATCAGCGGATGGCTGGCTTCGGGAATCGGGTCTTGCCACAGCAGTTCCTCTTGCGGCATTTCCGGGCCGAGATAGCGTGACAGCGGGCCCATGTCACGGTGAATCAACTTGTACCAGGCCCGGGCGAAGGCATCGGCCAGTTGGTCGGGATTGGCCAGGAAACGCCGCGAAATCTTCTCGTAGGCCGGGTCGAAACGCAGCGCCAGGTCGGAGGTGAGCATCCTCGGGTCGATGCGCTTGTTCGGGTCGTGGGCATGGGGAATGGTGCCGGCCCCGGCGCCGTTTTTCGGTTTCCACTGATGGGCGCCCGCCGGGCTCTTGGTCAGCTCCCACTCGAAGCCGAACAGGTTTTCCAGGTAGTTGTTGCTCCATCGGGTTGGCGTAGTGGTCCAGGTCACTTCGAGACCGCTGGTGATGGTGTCGGCCCCTTTGCCGCTGCCGAAGCTGTTTTTCCAGCCCAGGCCCTGAAGCTCAAGGCCGGCGGCTTCCGGTTCCGGGCCCACGTTATCGGCCGGACCGGCCCCGTGGGTCTTGCCGAAAGCGTGACCGCCGGCAATCAGCGCCACGGTTTCCTCGTCGTTCATGGCCATGCGGCCAAAGGTTTCACGGATGTCCCGGGCCGAGGCCACCGGGTCGGGATTGCCCTCGGGGCCTTCGGGGTTCACGTAGATCAGGCCCATCTGCACGGCGGCCAGCGGGTTTTCCAGATTGCGCTCGCCCTGATTGGTGCGACTCTGTTCATGGCCGTGCTCGGCCGGTTCGGCCACCAGCGTACCGTCGCCCGGTTCCTGCATGGCTTCGGGGTGTTTGCCGTAACGGGTGTCACCGCCCAGCCAGGTGGTTTCCGAACCCCAGTACACATCTTCGTCCGGCTCCCAGACATCGGGACGTCCGCCGGAGAATCCGAAGGTCTTGAAACCCATGGATTCCAGCGCGACGTTGCCGGTGAGGACGATCAGGTCGGCCCAGGAAATGTTGCGGCCGTATTTCTGCTTGATCGGCCACAGCAGGCGCCGGGCCTTGTCGAGACTGACGTTGTCCGGCCAGCTGTTGAGCGGGGCAAAGCGTTGCTGGCCGGAGCCCGCGCCACCCCGGCCATCAGCGGTGCGATAGGTGCCAGCGCTGTGCCAGGCCATGCGGATGAAGAGCGGGCCGTAGTGGCCGAAGTCGGCGGGCCACCAGTCCTGGGAATCGGTCATCAGTGCCGTCAGGTCGCGCTTCAGGGCCTGGAAGTCCAGGCTCTTGAAGGCCTTGGCGTAGTCGAAGTCCTGGCCCAGCGGATTGGAGGCAGGCGAATGCTGGCTCAGGATTTTCAGGTTCAGTTGATTCGGCCACCAATCGCGGTTCGTCGTGCCACCGCCGGCGGCGTGATTGAACGGGCATTTCGATTCATTTGCCATGTTCGGGTCCTTATCAGGTCTGCTGCGGCCGGCTCGTGCCGACTTCGGATTAGTAAGGCTAGACCCGACTCGGAAGGTCGGCTAATAGGCCGACTATTGGTGGCTGATAGGCATAGTCTTTTAGCGCTTTCTGCATTGTTTTTTTCGGGGAATGCACCGTCAGCTCGTTGCCGAACGGCAGGGTTGAGTGTTGAGAATCCCGTTCTTGAGCGGTTGCTGTAAGCATCGAGGCAAGAATCATGATGGCCATTGGAAATGTTATTGTATAACATAAAAATGATTTCATCTGATCGATGTCACTGACCTGTCTGTGTGGCGGTGGCTGCGATCCCTACTTTTCTGCCTTACGGAACTCTCGAAATGTCTGCCCGTTTTCCCTCCTTCCAGCCAAGCCTTCTGGCTTCTGCGCTGCTGATCGCATTCCCGGCGTTCGCTGACGAACCCCTTGAACTGCAACCCCAAGTCATCACGGCCAACCCGTTGGGCAGTCAGACTCTCGCGTCACCCTCGACCGTGTTGAGCGGCGATGATCTGACGCTGCAGCAGAAAGGCAGCCTGGGCGAAACCCTGAACAAACAGCCAGGCGTGTCGTCGTCCTACTTCGGGCCGGGTGCCAGTCGCCCGATCATTCGCGGACAGGACGGCGATCGCATCCGCATTCTGCGCAACGGCGTCGGCGCACTGGACGCGTCTTCGCTGTCCTACGACCACGCTGTGCCGCTGGACCCGATCAACGTCGAACGCATCGAGATCGTTCGTGGCCCGGCGGCGTTGCTGTACGGCGGCAGCGCCATCGGCGGGGTGGTCAACACCTTCGACAACCGCATCCCGACCGAAGCCATCGACGGCATTCACGGAGCCGGTGAACTGCGTTACGGCGGCGCCGACACCACCCGCAGCAGCGCGGGGAAACTCGAGGCCGGCAACGGTCAGTTCGCCTTGCATCTGGACGCCAGCGCCCGCGAATTCAATGATCTGAAAATCCCCGGTTACGCCAAAAGCAGCCGTGAACGGGCGGGGGATGACGGCGACTCCCGCAAGCATCGCCTGGCCAACAGCGACGGTCGTCAGGACGGCGGAGCAGTCGGCGGTTCCTACACCTGGGATGACGGTTATGCGGGGCTGTCGTACAGCAATTACGACTCCAATTACGGCTCGCCGGCCGAAGACGACGTGCGGATTCGCATGCAGCAAGAGCACTACGCGTTCGCCTCGGAAATCCGCAACCTCGACGGTCCGTTCAGCTCGGTCAAGTTCGACGCCGGTTACACCGATTACCAACATCGCGAGATCGAGGGCGGCGAAGTCGGTACCACGTTCAAGAACAAGGGTTACGAAGCGCGAGTCGAAGCCCGGCACCAGCCGTTGGGACCGTTCAACGGGGTGATCGGCGCGCAGGTCAGCCGTAATGAGTTTTCGGCACTGGGCGAAGAAGCCTTCGTGCCGCACACCGATACCAATGCCGGCGCACTGTTCGTGCTGGAAGAGCTGCAAGCCACGGATCGCCTGTTGTTCACCCTCGGCGGTCGTCTGGAACACACCACGGTCGACCCGGACGCCAAAGGCAACGAGCGCTTCGCCAATGCCGACCGCTCCAGCAGCTTCACCGCCGGCAGCCTGTCGTCTGGCGCGGTGTACACGTTGACACCGGTCTGGTCGGTGGCCGCCACGCTGGGCTACACCGAACGGGCGCCGACGTTCTATGAGCTGTACGCCAACGGCGCCCACGTCGCGACCGGCACGTACGAAGTCGGGGATGCGGGTCTGTCAAAAGAGAAGGCCGTCTCCAGCGATCTGGCCCTGCGTTTTGACAATGGCACGCACAAGGGCAGCGTGGGTGTGTTCTACAGCCACTTTTCCAATTACATCGGTCTGCTCGGCACCGGGCGAACCCTCAATGATGAAGGCGAAGAAGACGCCGCCGGCATTCCCGAATACGCCTATTCGGGCGTGCGCGCACGTTTCAGCGGCATCGAAGCCCAGGATCGCTGGAAACTCGGCGAAACGGCCTACGGCAAGTTTGCGCTGGAACTGTCGGGCGACTACACCCGGGCCAGGAACCTCGACAACGGTCAGGACCTGCCGCGCATCGCACCGTTGCGCTTGAACACCGGGCTGCTGTGGGAACTGGATCGCTGGCAGGCACGGATCGATGTGGAACACGCCAGTTCCCAGCATCGGGTACCGGACAACGAAAGCAGCACTGATGGCTACACCACGCTGGGTGCGAATGTCGGGTATCACTTTGACGTGGGCCAGAGCAAATGGCTGGCCTTCGTCAATGCCGAGAACCTGACCAACCAGACCGTGCGCTATGCCAGCTCGATCCTGCGCGACATTGCGCCGGCAGAAGGGCGGAGCATTCAGGTGGGATTGCGCACTACGTTCTGATCATCCCCGCGCCAGCGTCCCGCGAACCGCGTGACGCTGCGTCGGCATCAGCTCGACTGAGCGGTGTCGTCTTCCGGGAGTTCCTCCCGCAGATCCTGTTGCCCCGGCAGCTCGGTGATCACGCTGAAATCCGTGACTTCCACCGCCCCCAGCCCGTACCCCAGCAAGTGGAACGAGAAGGCCTTGCGCGGTTGCGGATTGTCGAAGCTGAAGTCCATTTCCAGCGGCTGATCCGCCGTGGCGACCATTTCCGATGGAAGGCCCAGTTGCACGTCCTGTTCGAACTCCTTGGCCTTGAGCTGGATGTACGCCGCCTGTTGCGGGTCCATCGAGCGTACGGTCAGGCGCACGCGGGTGTGCGAGCCCTTGGGCATTTCCAGGTACTGCGCGCCGATCAGGTTGTCGGCCCAGTCATCCTTGATCTGCGCCTGCAGCGGGATGACGTTGTCGCTGCCGAACTGATAGCGCTGGTTCAGCGGAGTGCGCAGCAGCGACAGGTCCAGCGCATCGGCGCGGGCCACAATCTGCCGGGCATTCTGGCCGCTGGCGTTGCCTTTGAATGTAGCGCTTTCGGCGATGAAGCCTTCACTGGCGTAAGCGCGGCAGCGGCGCGGCATGTCGCACTCGGTCATGATGCCGTGGCCGTCGTGGTAGCGCAGCTTGCCGTTGGTGAACGACATGATTTCGCGACCGGTATCGTAGTCGCGAAACAGCGAGCGACCGCTGAGTGCGGTGGGCACCGGCAGGTCAAAGTAATCGAGGATCGATGCGCTCAGATCGACATGCCCGTAGACCCCGGCGTTCAGGTGCGGCAACTGCGCCTGCTCGGGTGCGAGGGTCAGGTTGAAACCCCAGGATGACGCCAGCCGCACGCCATCGATGCCATGGGATTCGTCCGAGGTGATCACCACCA
The DNA here is from genome assembly GCF_001679645.1 of Pseudomonas bananamidigenes. Classification (GTDB taxonomy): domain Bacteria; phylum Pseudomonadota; class Gammaproteobacteria; order Pseudomonadales; family Pseudomonadaceae; genus Aquipseudomonas; species Aquipseudomonas bananamidigenes. The sequence continues at coordinate 22,164 of NZ_LRUN01000069.1, forward strand.
GCGTGTCTTTCAGTACTCCCTGACGTTCCAGGCCGCTGAGGAACTGATCCAGGGCATCGTCCAGATAACCGACGGCCGCCTGTTTCGGCGTGTCGTAACGTTGCAGGTAATCTTCCGGCGCGGAGTAGGGCTGATGGGTGCCGACGGTCAGCAGGGTCAGCATCCAGGGTTTTTTCTGTTTTTTCAGTTGGCCGACGTAACCCAGCGCGCCTTCGAAGAAGGCCTTGTCGTCCTTGCCCCACGGGAATTCCAGGTAATTGGCATTCGTGAACCATTCCAGGCCGTGGGTCGCATCGAAGCCGATGTGCGGCATGATCTTGTCTTTGGCCATGAAGCGCAGGCCGGCGCCTTGCAGGTAGTGGGTGGTGAAACCGTTCTGACGCAACTGGGCCGGCAGGCAGGCCTGATTGCGTTCGTTCTGGGTCAGCATTTCCACGCCTTTGGGCGTGCCGTTGTTGAGCTTGTCGTAATCGCCGCAAAGCATGGCGTACAGGCCGCGAATGGTCTGGTGCGTGTGCAGCACGTAGTCCGGCGTGTTCATGCCGCGCTCGGCCCAGCGGCTGAGCTTGGGCATCAGGTTTTCCTGATAATGGCTGCCGATGGCCTCGCGATTGGCGCGGATGTACGCACCGGGTATGCCTTCGACGGCCACGATCAGGACATTGCGCGCCTGACCTTTTGTGGCCAGCAGCGAACGGCCGTTCAGGTCCAGATCCGTGAGTCCGGCCATCGATGGTGCGGGCGCTTCACGACCCCCTTCCAGCCATTCTTCCGTTTGCATCTGCAGATCGGCCACCTGCGCGGCGAGCAGTTGGTGCGGCAGGTTGTACAGACGCCATGGGTCGGCGTCGCTCGGCGAAAGATTCTGCGCGCCCCAATGGGCGGCGAACAGCAACACCGGTGCCGACCATACGGCGCGGGGCAGGGCCGGGGCGGGTGTTCCGCGGTTTGCCCACTGCGTCGCCAGCCACAGCAACAGCGCCAGCAGCAATGCGCCGGCCACCGCCGGATGGGCGAAACCGCCGCCGGTGGAGTTCTCGACGAATTGCGGGTCGATCAGGTAATGCAGGTCCTGAGGGTTGGGCAGGCGTCCGACTGCACTGACGAGTTCTGCCGTCGCTACCGTCAGCAACCCCCAGAACACCAGCACTGGCAGGCCCAGCCACCATGACCGACGATGCAAGAGAACCACCAGCAGGCTGCCGATGGCCAGGTCCGACAGATAGCCGAACAGACTCGACCAGCCGAGTGCCGCCCGCAGGCACACCGGTACGATCAGTACCAGAAAAACCAGAGAGAGAAGACGGGCGTCGGCATGCCGAAGCCGTTGAAAAAGAGCGCTCACAAAAAAGACCTTCCAGCCATCAAACCGTCATAAAAGTGTGCGCGATGATAACAAGGGAGGGCTGTCTGATCGCCCTTTTAAACGTGAGGCTGATCCGTTGTCGAAAGCCTGTGCGACCTGTATGGACCGCGCAAGGCCTTGGCCGGCGATCCTGTCAGCGGCAGGGTCCGCATTTTTCCGGCGTACCGCAGGACGAAATTAATTGTTTCAGGCTGTTTATCCGGGGCCGGAGTGGCCAGTTTTTGCGAAGGTGCATACACAAACGGGGCGGCATGATCATCGATCATGCGCCCCGTTTGTTCTTTCAATCAGTCCTTCCGATCAATGCATCTTGCTGTGATCGTGGCCTTCCATGTTGGTCAGCGAGCGTACCGGCGCCTGGACTTCGATGGCTTGTTTCTCGCCCTTGGCGTTTTCCACGGTGAGGGTTAGCGGCACGCTGTCACCTTCCTTCAATTGACCGTTAAGGCCCATCAACATCACGTGGTAGCCGTTCGGATCGAACTTCACAGCCTTGCCCGCCGGCAGGTCGACCGAGTTGACCGGGCCCATGCTCATCACATCGTTCTTCATGGTCATTTCGTGAATCTGCACGTCCTTGGCCACCGGCGAAGCAACGCTGAGCAGCTTGCTGTCGCTGTCGGCGGTGACGGTCATGAACGCGCCGCTGGCCGACTGGTTTGGCACGGTCGCACGGACCCAGGCGTCGTCGACCCGGGTCTGCGCCGAAACCTGGAAAGCCAGGCCCAACAGGGACAGGCCCAGTGCGGCACGTTTGATGTTGTTCAGGAAAGGGTTCATCAGCAGACCTCCATGACGGTTTGCAAATCTTCCGTACACTCTTGTGCAGAAAGCGATTGGGACAGACCCACGCGCAGGTTGCCGCGGGTGTCGTAGACATAACTGGTGGACGTGTGCGACAGGGTGTAAGTGTCGCCGGCAGGGACTTTTTCGTAGAAGACGTCGAATTCCTTGGCGGTGGCTTTGGTTTCCTCGAGGGTGCCGTACAGGGCGACGAAGCTCGGGTCGAAGGTCTTGACGTAGGCGTCAAGGATTTCGGGTGTGTCGCGTTCCGGGTCGAGGGTGATGAACACCACTTGCAGGATGTCGCCATCCTTGCCCAGCAGCTTCTTGATTTTTGCCGCGCGGGCCAGGGTCGTCGGGCAGACGGCCGGGCACTGGGTGAAACCGAAGAAAATCATCGGCATCAGGCCGCGAAAGCTCGACAGCGTCACGGTGTTGCCTTCGGTGTCCTTGAGCTTGAAGGTGCGTCCGAGGATCTTGTCGCTCAGATCCTTGCCGTACTTGTACGACAGTTGGCCGCGGGTGTCGCAGCCGGCGAGCAGGCCCAGACCGAGCACGCCCATTCCCGCAAGCACCTTGCGGCGAGTCAACAAAGCCGTCATCTAATACCGCCCTTTGCAGCCCGCCGGTCGCAGGACGGGCGGGGGGTTAACCGTAAAAGCGGCGCATGATACCAAAATGAACCGGCAGGTCGGTTTTTGATCACCGACGGATGTCAGATCGGGCGACAAAAGGTGTAAGAAAACATGACCTGCGGTTATTGCGGTGACGACTCCGCCGGGCTCCAGCTACCGCCCAGCGCGGTGTACAGGTTCACTTGCGCCACCAATTGCGCCAGGCGGTCGGTGATCAGACCCTGCTGGGAACTGAACAGCGAACGCTGGGCATCGAGAAACGTCAGACTGCTGTCGACCCCGGTCCGGTAGCGGTGCTGCGCCATGTCGTAATAGTCCTGAGTGGCCTGCACCAGATCGCGCTGGGCCTGGAGCTGCTGCTGATAAGTCTCCCGCGCGGCCAGGCCGTCGGACACTTCCTGGAAAGCGGTCTGAATGGTCTGCTCGTATTCGGCGACGGTGATGTCTTTCTGCAACTTCGCGTAATCCAGGCTGGCGCGCAGGCTGCCGGCGTTGAAGATCGGCAGGTTGATCTGCGGCTGGAAGGTCCAGGCACCGGAGCCGCCCTTGAACAGTCCCGACAGGTCCCGACTCGATGTGCCGGCATTGGCGGTCAGGCTGACACTCGGAAAAAACGCCGCCCGGGCCGCGCCGATATTGGCGTTGGCGGCTTTGAGCTTGTATTCGGCCTGGAGAATGTCCGGCCGGCGTTGCAGCAGATCCGACGGCAACCCGGCCGGCACCTGCGCCACCAGGTCACTGTCCAGCGGACGAGCCGGCAGGGATTCGGGAACCGGCGCACCCACCAGCAGGGTCAGGCTGTTCAGGTCCTGGGCCACCTGCCGCTGATAGCGGGCGAGGCTGGCACGAGTGCTGTCGACGCTGGTCTGCGCCTGGATCTGATCCAGCGCCGAAGACTTGCCCGCTTCGCGGTTGCGCGTAGTGAGGCGCAGGCTTTGCTCGTCGGCGGCCAGGGTCTCCTGCGCCAGTGCCAACAATTCCTGGTCGGCGCGCCAGGTCAGGTAGGCGTTGGCGACGTTGGCCACCAGACTCAGTTGCGCACTGCGTCGGGCTTCCTCGGTGGCCAGCCAGCTCATCAGGGCCTGTTCGCTGAGGCTGCGGACCCGGCCGAAAAAATCCAGTTCGTAGGCACTGATGCCGAGGTTCACGGAATAGGTGGAGGTGATCGCGGCTTTGGTCCGGGTCACGCTCGCCGGTACTCGCTGGCGCAGCTCGCTGGCATTGGCCGACACCGCCGGCAGCAAATCGGCGCGCTGAATGCGGTATTGCGCCTGAAAGGCTTCGACGTTCAGCGCCGCCACGCGCAGGTCACGGTTGTTGACCAGAGCGCTTTCGATCAACTGTTGCAGCGCCGGGTCATTGAACAGTCCCCGCCAGTCTTCGACCGCCACGGTGGGTGTGCCGGACGTCGCGTAGGCGGGACCTTGCGGATACTGCGCCGCACTGGGTGAAGCGGGGCGCTGGTAATCGGGAATCAGCGAGCAACCGCCCATCAGCAACGCCATGGACAGCAGAGAAATCGACAATCTGGACATCAAACGCTCTCGTTCATTTATAGGCGCACGGGCGCCGGACACCCGGCATCGAAGCCGGATCAGGCGCCGGCCATCCATTTCGCCAGGCCATGTCGACCACTGACACCGAGCTTGGCGGCGGCACGCTTGAGGTAGGTCTCGATCGAGCTGTTCTTGACCCGCAAGCGTTCGGCCATTTGCGGCACGGTGCCACCGGTCAGCAGGCCCAGGCAGACTTCTTTCTCGCGCACCGACAAGGTGATGTCGCCCAGCGCCAGACGTTCGTCGAACACCTGCTGCAACGGTGCCTGTTCTTCATCGGTCTGGGGCAGGCGAGGTTGCCGGGCGAGGATCTGTCGGCAAATCTGCGCGTGCCGTTCGATCAGGGGCAGCAGGGTGTCGGACAGGCTTTTGAGGAACGACAGCTCCGGCAACGAAAACACCCGATGCGTATGAGGGCGACAGAACGAAATGACGCAGCGGCGGTTGGAGGTACGTGACACCAGATTGCACTGATGGACGCTGCGGTGCGGGTGTCGATCCTGCAGTGAAGCCTTGAGTTGAATCAGCAGCGAATCGTTCATCTCGATCATCTGTTGCAGCAGCGGATGATCACCCTGGCACGATGGGGACGCCGGGGGAGGGAACGTATCCGGCAAACCTGCGCTACCCAACGCCTTGATCTCGACCACGCTGGCCTCGCGTTCGTCCAGCGTCCACTCGCTGAGCTCGACACGGTTGACCGGCACCAGCGTGTCGACCAGTTGAAACATGTTGGTGGCGAATCGCTCGTGTCCCGTGCTGGCGATCAGTTCTCCCAGTTGCCAATAGAAGTGCGGATTTTCCGAATTGCGAAGACTGCCGGTCAGATTCATGTCTTTGTCATCCTTGATTTAGAGTCCTTGCCGATCGTCAGCCGTACATACACCGATAAAGCCGCCACGCAGTCATTTCTCCCTGAAATCGATCTGGAGCGGGATTTAAGCCTATGCATTTGTCCTACGTCTGTAGGGGGAAACAGGGACACAAAATGCCACTATTTCCGAATTAATGGCGCCACATTTCTGTCAGTCCTGGGCTGTCACGCTTGTAAGCAATGGCTGCACGGTCCGATGGAACCCCGACAGATCAGACAGATGGCCGCCAGAGCTGCCGGTACGGGCGTCGGAATCAGCCTGATTGAATGGCGATTGTCCTACAGGATTTTCAGCCATATGCCTGCGAACTTATGCGGGTATGCGCCATGCGGTCTGACCTGTCAGGCCCGAAGGCTGGCAAAGAGGGAGAGGTTGTCCGGGTTTCACGTGTCATGCCGGTTTCGGGGCCGATGCTTGAATACGCGCCAAATCACATGAGACGGATCTTATGAACCAATTTGCTGCCGACGCGGCGGACGGTCTGTCCGCGACTTCCGAGACCTTCCCGCTGACCGCTGCCCAGCGTGACATCTGGCTGGACCAGGTGCGTCAGGGGGATTCGCCGGTGTACAACATCGGGGGTTATGTCGAGATGACGGGCGCGCTGGACCCGGCGCTGATGCAAGCGGCCCTCGAAGGCCTTGTGGCCCGGCATGACGCCATGCGCACCAGTCTGCTGCCGGGGGCCGGCGAGCAGGGTCTGCCATTGCAGCGTTTTTTGCCTTCGATGCCGGTGCCGATGCCGTTCCATGATTTCAGCGCCCATCCCGAGCCTCAGGCGGCTGCGCGTCGCTTGACTCAGGAGCGCATTGAGCAGCCGTTCAAGCTGGATGGCGGGCCGTTGTTCCGTTTCTGTCTCATCCGTCTCGATGAACGCTGTCACTGGTTTTCGCTCCAGGCCCATCACCTGATCGTCGATGGCTGGGGCTTCGGAGAAATGCTCAAGTCCCTCGGCGACATCTACAACGCCCTGGCGCTCGGGCAGGTGCCGCCGGATTCGGCGCCGTCCTATATCGACTTCATTCATGACGACGCACGCTATTACCAGTCCGACCGCTATGGGCGTGATCGAGCGTACTGGCTGGACAAATACCGGCATCTTCCCGAACCGCTGTTGTTGCCGCGCTATCAGGAGCGCTTCGCCGGCGCGACGGCACCCACGCGGATTTTTTCGCAGCGCTTTCCGGCACGGCTCCATGAGCGCATGAAACAAGTGGCCCATGAGTACGGGGCTTCGGCACTGCACTTTCTGCTGGCGGCGATGCACGTGTATTTAAGCCGAACCGGCCAGCGTGATGAGTGGGTGGTGGGTTTGCCGTTGCTCAATCGTTCCGGCGCTCGCTTCAAGTCCACCCTCGGGCTGTTCACCCAGGTCAGCGCCGTGCGCATGGGGTTCGGTCGCGAGCTGGCGTTCAGTGCGCTGGTGAAGGCCGTTCGCGATGAGCTGAAACAGGATTTTCGCCATCAGCGTTTTCCCCTCAGTGAAATGAACCGTGCACTCGGTCTGCTGCGCGAGGACCGCTCGCAGTTGTTCGAGGTGACCGTGTCCTACGAGCGCGACGCCCATGAGTACCGTTATGGCGAAGCCCGGGGGCGGGTGGTCAAAGTGTCGAACCACGAAGAGGGCACGCCGCTGTCCGTTCACCTGCTGAGCAGTCGCAGCGACGACGAGGACAGTCTGTATCTGGTGTACAACGAGGCCTATTTCGATGCTGACGAGATCGAAGCACTGTCTGCCCGGCTGTTGTGGGTGCTGGAGCAGGGACTTGAAAACAGCGCATTGGCGACAGGCGATTTCAGCCTGAGCCTGCCGGCTGAAACCGCGTTGCTGCAGCAGTGGAACGACACGCGTGCGGTCTACCCGGAAGGCCAGACCCTTCACCAGCGCATCGAGGCGCAAACGGCAGCGCAGCCCGAGGCGCTCGCCGCAGCGTTTCAGGGGCAGCGGCTGACTTGCACCGAACTGAACCGGCAGGCCAACGCCCTGGCCCATCACTTGATCGGACTCGGCGTACAACCCGACGACCGCGTGGCGCTGGTCGCCCGCCGAGGGCTGGACACACTGGTCGCGCTGCTGGCGATCCTCAAGTCCGGCGCCGCTTACGTGCCGGTCGATCCGGCGCATCCTGCGGAACGTTTGAGCTATTTATTGAGCGACAGCGCGCCGGTCGTGGTCCTGACCCAGCGCCATCTGCGTGACCGGTTGCCGCTGCTGAACGTACCGGTGATCGATATCGACACGCGTGCCTGGCCGATCAACGATCTCAACCCCGACGTCCCGGGCCTGACCGCCGAACATCTGGCCTATGTGATCTACACCTCCGGCTCCACCGGCCAGCCCAAAGGCGTGATGGTCGAACATCGGACCCTGTCGAATCTGGTGGACTGGCATTGCTCAGCCTTCGAGCTATGCGCCGGTCGCCACACCTCGAGCCTCGCCGGCTTCGGTTTCGACGCCATGGCCTGGGAAGTCTGGCCGGCATTGTGTGCCGGCGCGACCCTGCACCTGGCGCCGTCCCGTGACGGTGGCGAGGACATCGACGCGCTGCTCGAATGGTGGCGTGCGCAACCGCTGGATGTGAGCTTTCTGCCGACCCCGATTGCCGAATACGCCTTCACTCGCCACCTCGAACACCCGACTTTGCGCACGCTGCTGATCGGTGGTGATCGCCTGCGTCAGTTCAATCGCGAGCAGACGTTCGAGGTGATCAACAACTACGGCCCTACCGAGGCCACGGTGGTCGCCACCTCGGGCCGGATCGAACCGGGCCGGACGTTGCACATCGGCCAACCGGTGAGCAATACCACGATTTACCTGCTGGATGACCGACAGCGACCGGTGCCGATCGGTGTGCCCGGTGAGTTGTACGTCGGTGGCGCCGGCGTGGCGCGGGGTTATTTCAACCGTCCGAAGCTGACCGCCGAACGCTTTCTCGACGATCCCTTCAGCACCCGGCCCAATGCCCGGATGTACCGCACCGGCGACCTGGCTCGCTGGCGCCCGGACGGCAACATCGAGTATCTGGGCCGCAACGACGATCAGGTGAAAATTCGCGGCGTGCGCATCGAGCCCGGCGAAATCGAAGCGGCGTTGAGCAGCCATGAATCGGTGCGCGATGCGGTGGTGCTGGTGCGCGACGGGCAATTGCTGGCCTGGTTCACCGAACGCCAGCCGCTGGACATCACGCAGCTGCATGCCCATCTGCAAACCCGTCTGCCGAGTGCAATGCTGCCATCGGCCTACGTGCGGTTGACGGCGTTGCCCCTGACCGCCAATGGCAAACTGGATCGCCAGGCGCTGCCGGCGCCGGGACCGGAAGCCTTGATCCGCCGCGAATACGAAGCGCCGCAAGGCGACGTCGAAGTTCTCCTGGCGCAAATCTGGGCCGAGGTGCTGCAAGTCGAACGGGTAGGGCGTCACGATCACTTCTTTGAACTGGGCGGGCATTCGCTGCTGGCGGTCAACCTGATCGAGCGTATGCGCCAGCTCGGCATGAGCAGCGACGTGCGCGTGCTGTTCGGCCAGCCGACCCTGGCTGCGCTCGCTGCGTCGGTGGGCAGTGGCCGTGAAGTTGAAGTGCCGGCCAATCGCATTCCGGCAGACTGCACGCACATCACCCCGGACCTGTTGCCGTTGGTGGAGCTGGATCAGGCGACCCTCGACCGGATCATCGCCACCGTGCCGGGCGGAGCGGCCAACGTGCAGGACATTTATCCGCTGGCACCGCTGCAGGAAGGCATCCTCTATCACCACATCACCGCCGCGCAGGGCGACCCGTACCTGCTGCAATCGCAACTGGCGTTCGACAGCGTCGAGCGGCTCGAGGCTTATGCGGGCGCGCTGCGTCAGGTCATGGCGCGTCACGATATCCTGCGCACTGCGGTGGTCTGGGAAGGCTTGAACACACCGGTGCAGGTGGTCTGGCGCCAGGCTGAATTGCCGGTGCAGGAAATCACGCTCGACCCGGCCGAGGGCGACGTCCTCGCGCAGTTGCACGAGCGCTTCGATGCCCGGCGATATCGCCTCGACGTCAGTCAGGCGCCGCTGATCCGGCTGATGTATGCCCGCGATCCGGCCCATGGGCGGATCGTGGCGATTCTGTTGTTCCATCACCTGGCGCTGGATCACATCGCCCTGGAAGTCCTGCGCCATGAAATGCGCGCCAACCTGCTGGGGCACGGCGAGCCATTGCCGCCGGCGGTGCCGTATCGCAATTACGTGGCCCAGACCCGACTGGGTGTCAGCGAGCAGGAGCATGAAGCGTTCTTCCGCGAGATGCTCGCCGATATCGACGAGCCGACCCTGCCGTTCGGTTTGCAGGACGTGCAGGGCGACGGTCGCGGCATCGACGAAGCCGTGCGGACGCTTGCGCCTGAACTGGACCGCCGCCTGCGCCTGCAAGCGCGGCAGGCAGGCGTCAGTGTGGCCAGTCTGATTCATCTGGCCTGGGCGCAGGTGATGGCAGCCACTTCGGGGCGCGAACATGTGGTGTTCGGCAGCGTTTTCATGGGCCGCATGCAGGGCGGCGAGGGCGCTGACCGGGCACTCGGGGTGTTCATCAATACCTTGCCGTTGCGCGTGGACATGGACTGCGCCGTGCGCGAAGCGGTGCTGCTCACCCACGCCCGCCTGACCGACCTGCTCGGGCATGAGCATGCTTCACTGGCGCTGGCCCAGCGTTGCAGCGGGGTCGCGTCACCGGCGCCGCTGTTCAGTGCGCTGCTCAACTATCGGCACACTGATCCTCAAGCGCAGGAGTCGGACTTTGATCACGCCTGGCAAGGTATCCAGACGCTGAATAACCAAGAGCGCACCAACTACCCGCTGACTTTGAGCGTCGATGACCTGGGCACTGCCTTGCAGATCACCACGCGAACCCTGATCAGCATCGGCGCCCGGCGCATCGGCGACTACGTGCAAACCGCGTTGCAGGCACTGGTCGATGCCCTGGAGCAGACGCCGCAACACCCGTTGAACCGCTTGCCGATCGTGCCGCAGGCGGAGCTTGAACAATTGCTGGTCGAGTTCAATGCCACTGAGGTCGATTGTCCGCTCGATCAGCCGCTTCAGGCTCTGTTCGAGCAGCAGGTGCAACGCCGACCCGACGCCATCGCGCTGCAGGCCGGTGAGCAGCAACTGACGTATCGCCAACTGAACGAGCAGGCCAATCGCCTGGCGCATCATCTGCGCGAACAGGGTGTGCAGCCCGACGCTCGGGTGGCGATCTGCGTCGAGCGCAGCCTGGATCTGATAGTTGGCCTGCTTGGCATTCTCAAGGCGGGCGGTGCCTATGTGCCGCTGGATCCCGACTATCCGCTGGAACGCCTGCACTACATGTTGCAGGACAGCGCCCCGGTGGCAGTGCTGGTGCACGGGACCACCCGCGATCTGCTGGGTGATGCGGACGTGCCGGTCATCGATCTCGACCGATGCACCTGGCAGCACGCCTCCACCGACAACCCGCATGTACCCGGTTTGAGCGCGTCGAACCTGGCCTACATGATCTACACCTCGGGTTCCACCGGCACGCCGAAGGGCGTGATGATCGAGCATCGAAGCGCCTGCAACATGGTGCACTGGGGCTCGCAGATCAGCCCGCCGACCGGGTACGGCGCACTGTTGCAGAAGGCGCCGTTCAGCTTCGACAGTTCGGTGTGGGAGATTTTCTGGCCGCTGTGTTCCGGCCTGCGGCTGGTGCTGGCGCGCCCTGACGGCAACCGTGATTCGGCGTACGTGACCCAGGTGATTCGCGAACGGCAGATCACCGTGGTCAAGTTCGTACCGGCACTGCTGCAACAGTTCATCGAGCAGGACGATGTCAGCCACTGCACCAGCCTGACCGACGTGCTCAACGGTGGCGGTGAGCTGACTGCCGCACTGGCCCGGCGCGTGCGCGAGCGCCTGCCGTGGGTGCGTCTGCATAACGTTTACGGGCCGACCGAAACCACGGTCGACAGCACCGGCTGGACACTGGAACCGGATCAACCGGTGCCGGATGCCGTGGTGCCAATTGGCAAGGCCCTGAGCAATACCCGGCTCTATGTGCTTGATGCCCGCGATCAACCCGTGCCATTCGGTGTCAGTGGGCATCTGCACATCGGTGGGGTCGGGGTTGCCCGGGGTTATCTTGGACTGCCGGACATGCAGGCCGAGCGCTTCATCGACAGCCCGTTCGTGACCGGTGACCGCCTGTACCGCACGGGCGATCTGGTGCGCTACCGGGCGGACGGCAACCTTGAATTCCTCGGGCGAAACGACTTCCAGATCAAGCTGCGCGGCCTGCGTCTGGAACCGGGGGAAATCGAGGCGCGGCTGATCGAACATCCGGCGGTGCGTGAGGCCGTGGTGCTGGTCCGTGACGAACGACTGGTGGCCTATTTCACCGTCCGCGAAGGCTGCGACGCGCCCGCCATCGAAACCCTGCGTGCCCATGTGCTGGAGCGCTTGCCGGAGTACATGGCGCCAGGCGCCTACGTGAAACTCGACGCATTGCCCCTGACCCCCAACGACAAGGTCGACCGCAAGGCCTTGCCGGCACCGGGGGCGGAAGCGGTGCTGACTCGCCGCTACGAGGCGCCCGAGGGCGACGTCGAAATCCGGCTGGCGCAGATCTGGGCCGAGGTGCTGCAACTGGAGCAGGTGGGGCGCAACGATCACTTCTTCGAACTCGGCGGGCATTCGTTGCTGGCGGTCAGTCTGGTGGCGCGCATGCGTCAGGCCGGGCTGCATGTCGATGCGCGCACTCTGTTCAGTCAGCCGACCCTGGCCGCACTGGCGGCCAGGACCTCGGCGCAGGCCAGACAGGTGGAAGTCCCGCAAACCACCATACCGACGCTCAACCGCAAACGACGGCTCTGAATGGGATCAAACCTGTGGGAGCGA
>NZ_LRUN01000007.1 GCF_001679645.1 Pseudomonas bananamidigenes
GTGGGAACTCGTTTTTGATGCCGCTGCTGGTGATCTGCCAGATATGCGGACCGGCCTTGCGGTGTCGGATAAGCACTTCGTAAACGAAGGAATAATGCACGTCCCCCGACAGCACCACGTAACTACCGGGTGTACGGGTGTGTCGGAAAATGTTCAGGATCACCTGAGCGGCGCCGCGATGGGCCATCCAGTTTTCCGCGTCCACCAACAGGGGATATCCGCACCAGCTGAAGACCTTCTGCACGGTTTCGATCAGCTTCACGCCGAAAATCGGTGCCGGCGAGACGATGATCGCCGACGGATGATCGAGCAGTTCCTGTTGCAGTTCGCAAAGGGCTTCCCAGTCCAGCAGACCGGAAGGTTGCTTGAGCGCCATCTCGCTGCGCCAGCGTCGGGTGCGGGTGTCGATTACCACCAGGGCCGGGCTGGTCGGCAGCACGAAATGCCAGTGCTGAAAGCGCAGCAGATCATCGATCAGTTCGTCCTGTACCGGGGAGTCGAGATAACGATCATTACTGCTGGCGCTCAGGCGCCGGGTTTTCTCCAGCAGTTCTTTGAAGACATCCGGGTTGTTGCCCCAGCCCTGGCACAACAGATAGGCGATCAGCGCGTTTCCGATGATGCGCCTGGAGAACGGATGGCCATAGGCGGTTTCCTCCCATTGCGCGGAAAGATTCCAGTCATCGGTGATGTCGTGATCATCGAAGATCATCAGGCTCGGCAAGTGCGCCAACGCCCGGGCGACATTGCCCAGACCTGCCTTGAAGGTATCGATCCGGGTCTGTTCCAGGACATAGCGCTTGCGACGCTCGGGTCTCAGCGCCGGCATTTGCGGGTCGATCAATGTCCATGGCGTCGGTGACCACACCAACAAGTACATGGCCATGACTTCGGCGAACGTCACCAGATGGTTGTCCGCGCTGCTGCTGCTGAAAATCGGCTTGCGTGCGCCACCGAAAAATCGCTCACGCAAAGTCTCGTTGCTCTCGAGCGCCGGTAACAAATCTGCACGGTGGTAATAACTGGCCGGGTGTTCGTAGAGTCGGGCGCTGTCGCTGACCACGGCGCCTTCGAGTTGCTCACCGAACAGGCCGAGCCGCTCGATCAAGGCATGAATCGCCCGCAACATCGGGCCGGCGACGTCATCGGCGTAAATCTGATCACCGCTCATCATCAGCAGGGCCGGGCGTTGTTGTGGCGCGGTTTCAGCCGCGAGCAGTTGATCGACACAGAGCAAACCGTCAGCCGCAGGGTGGTGCGGTTTGCGGCAGGAGCCGTGGAGCAGTTGATCGATCCGTGAGCGCACGACAAGGTTCGGGCACGTGGCGCTGCCGTACAAGAGATGCGGCGCCCAGTCGGCGACGGGATGCCGGCCATCGATCAGCAAGTCGTAATCGACCTGCGTGTCGCAGGGCAGGGGGCTGTCGAGCGTGACGTCTATCAGGTGAATGAATGCACGACTTCCCACGGGAATGACCGTGCATTTCCCGGCATCCAGCGGAATGTCTCCTATGCCTTGCAGGTGCAAAGTCAACGACAGCTCGCGACTGCCTGCCAGCCAAAGCACGATGCGCGTCGGTTCCAGACGTCGCAGCAGCGGCCCGGCCAGGACAGCAGGCAAAGGATTCAAGTCATCAAATGTCGGAGGCATCAGGGGAAAAGCTCGAGGCGCACAGGCTGGCGATGATAGCTCAGCCTGTGCCTTCAACCCTTAAGCGAGGCTTAAGAGTCCGCCTTTTGCAGTCTCAGCGCCAACAGGCGCCATTCGGCTGGCTTTGCGTCGACGCTGGGTTGTTCCTGTACGGAGCAGTCGAAACGGTAGGTGACGTCGTCGCCATTCATGTTTCGCGCGGTGACGCTGTTGCTGAAGGAGTAGACCTGATCCTTGAAGCGTTGCGGTGCGATGCTTTTGCTGTCGGCAAAGCGGGCAGACGCGGGGAAGCGCAAGGTGCTGGTCACGAACGGGCTGCACATGACATACGCGAGCATCGACTTGTCACCCTGCGCATCGTTGCGCAGTTTTTTGCTCAGGGCTGTCAGGGCTTTGCGCCCCTGGTCGTCACTCTGGTCCAGCACGGTTTGCACCGACAGGGTCTTCGGCGCCCGACTGGCGTAGTTCGGCAGCAAGGCTGAGTCCGGCGGTGAGGGTTTGTTGTCCGGCTCGATAGCGGCAAATACCGGCGCGGCTTTCAGAGCAGCCTGGCTTGCGGTCGACTCGGCTTCCGGCAGCAGGGAGGTTGGCTCTGCGTCCTGCGCCACGACGTTTTCAGTCTGCGTGGCTTCGTAATCATGCGCGGACGGAAACAGTGAAAGCGTGATCGACAACACCACCATCGCGACAATAAAGCCGCCCGCCGCACCGACCAGGTTGCCGTAAAACAGATTCCAGCTGCCGCGGTTCTTCACCACCCAGCGCCACATGAAACCCCAGGCCGCGACAAATGCCAGAAAACGCAGAAACTCCATTCGATCCTTTCCTTAAACCTGCAAAAACCGGAAATCAGCGTCGCCCCGACGATGGGCGCTGAAGATGGGCGGCAAGATATCAAAATAGCAGCGGCGCGCCACTTCCAGAGCGCGCCGATCTGGCCGTTGTTTACAGGACGTCTTTCAAATAGCGCTTCAAGGCGAGCAACGGGGCATCGAGCTGCTCCAGCGTTTGTGCCTGGCTGAACTCGGTCGACAATCGCTTCAGTTCTCGCCCCATCGGTTTGTCCACACCGCCAAGAGCGTCCATTGCCAGGCTCAGGCATTCATTCATCTTGAACTGGATAGTCTCGATGTCACCCCGGCGCACCAGCAGTTCGAAAACGTCCCTCTCGTAATCACCCATGACCAGATCATCCCGCAAAATCGGGCTCAGGCCTTCTTCCTCGTAGGCGAGTTTCAGGGAGAAAAGGGCGACTGTTTCCAGTGACGTTTCCATGGGGTGAACCTGTGCGAGATCTCGCCGGAGGGCCAGCGGCACTTTCCGGCAGGCGAAAAAAAAGGCCTTGCAAAGCAAGACCTTTTCTAATTTTGGTGCCCCGAGGGAGACTCGAACTCCCACTCCTTTCGAAAACGGATTTTGAATCCGCCGCGTCTACCAATTCCGCCATCAGGGCTCAATGGCGGCGAAGTATAGAGAGGTGCCTACCGTTGGTCAATCACGTTTCATGGTCAATTTTCGATATTTCCGCTAGACTTTCCGGCCCTGCTAGACGAACCCCATCATGCGCGTTGCTGACTTTACCTTCGAGCTTCCTGATTCGCTGATCGCCCGCCATCCTCTGGCCGAGCGTCGCGGTAGTCGCCTGTTGACACTGGACGGGGTCAGCGGCGCCCTGGCACACCGTCAATTCACTGATCTGCTGGAGCATTTGCGCCCGGGCGATCTGATGGTGTTCAACAATACCCGGGTGATTCCGGCGCGGCTGTTCGGGCAGAAAGCCTCCGGCGGCAAGCTGGAAATCCTCATCGAGCGCGTGCTCGATACGCACCGCGTGCTGGCCCATGTGCGCTCCAGCAAGTCGCCGAAACCGGGTTCGAAGATCCTCATTGACGGTGGTGGCGAAGCCGAAATGCTGGCGCGTCACGATGCGCTGTTCGAGCTGGGCTTCGCCGAGGAAGTGTTGCCGTTGCTCGACCGGGTCGGGCACATGCCGTTGCCTCCCTATATCGATCGCCCGGACGAAGGTTCGGACCGCGAGCGTTATCAGACCGTGTATGCCGAGAAGCTGGGTGCGGTGGCTGCACCGACCGCCGGGCTGCACTTCGACCAGACGCTGATGGAAGCGATCGCCGCCAAGGGCGTCGAGACCGCATTCGTGACGCTGCACGTTGGCGCCGGTACCTTCCAGCCAGTGCGCGTCGAGAAAATCGAAGACCATCACATGCACACCGAATGGCTCGAAGTCGGCCAGGATGTGGTCGATGCCGTTGCGGCCTGCCGCGCCCGGGGTGGCCGGGTGATTGCCGTGGGCACCACCAGCGTGCGTTCGCTGGAAAGCGCCGCCCGCGATGGCGTGCTCAAGCCGTTCAGTGGCGACACCGATATCTTTATCTACCCGGGGCGGCCGTTCCATGTGGTCGATGCCCTGGTGACCAACTTCCATTTGCCTGAATCCACGCTGCTGATGCTGGTTTCGGCATTCGCCGGTTATCCGGAAACCATGGCCGCCTATAAAGCCGCCGTGGACAACGGATACCGCTTTTTCAGCTACGGTGATGCGATGTTCATTACCCGTAATCCCGCACCGCGTGGCCCTGAGGAAACACTATGAGTCGCCAATGCCGTATGTCGTTTGAGCTGCTTGCCACCGATGGCAAGGCTCGTCGTGGTCGCCTGACCTTTCCCCGTGGCACCGTCGAGACGCCGGCCTTCATGCCGGTGGGCACCTACGGCACGGTCAAGGGCATGCTGCCGCGGGATATCGAGGCGATCGGCGCGCAAATCATTCTGGGCAACACCTTTCATCTGTGGCTGCGACCTGGCACCGAAGTGATCAAGGAGCACGGCGACCTGCACGATTTCATGCAGTGGAAAGGCCCGATCCTGACCGACTCCGGCGGTTTCCAGGTGTTCAGCCTGGGCGCCATGCGCAAGATCAAGGAAGAGGGCGTGACTTTCGCTTCTCCGGTCGACGGCTCGAAAGTGTTCATGGGGCCGGAAGAGTCGATGCAGGTCCAGCGCGATCTGGGCTCGGACATCGTGATGATTTTCGATGAATGCACCCCGTATCCGGCTGATGAAGACGTCGCCCGTGTGTCCATGGAGCTGTCGCTGCGCTGGGCGCAACGTTCGAAGAATGCCCATGGCGACAATACGGCGGCGCTGTTCGGCATCGTTCAGGGCGGCATGCATCAGAATCTGCGCATGCGCTCGCTGGAAGGCCTGGAGAAGATCGGCTTCGATGGCCTGGCCATCGGCGGTCTGTCGGTGGGCGAGCCGAAGCATGAAATGATCAAGGTGCTGGATTACCTGCCGGGCATGATGCCGGCTGACAAACCTCGTTACCTTATGGGCGTTGGCAAACCGGAAGATCTGGTTGAGGGTGTGCGCCGCGGTGTGGACATGTTCGATTGCGTGATGCCAACCCGTAATGCCCGCAACGGGCATCTGTTCATTGATACAGGCGTGCTGAAGATCCGTAACGCGTTCCATCGCCATGATGATTCGCCGCTGGATCCGACCTGTGATTGCTATACCTGCCAGAACTTCTCCCGCGCTTATCTGCATCACCTGGACAAGTGCGGCGAAATGCTGGGAAGCATGCTCAATACCATCCATAACTTGCGCCATTATCAGGTGCTGATGGCTGGTTTGCGCGAGGCTATTCAACAGGGTACATTGGCCGCCTTTGTCGATGCCTTCTACGCCAAACGCGGGCTCCCCGTTCCGCCTTTGGACTGAGTTTTCTGACCCCAAGATTCAACATTTGCAACTGGAGTGCTAAATGAGCTTTTTTATCTCTAACGCCATGGCTGACGCGGCCGCACCGGCTGCAGCGCCTATGGGCGGCGGCTTCGAGTGGATTTTCCTGGTCGGCTTCCTGGTCATCTTCTACCTGATGATCTGGCGTCCACAGGCCAAGCGCGCCAAAGAGCAGAAGAACCTGCTGAACAGCCTGCAGAAGGGTGACGAAGTGGTCACCACCGGCGGCATCGCCGGCAAGATCACCAAAGTGGCCGATGACTTCGTGGTTCTGGAAGTTTCCGACACCGTGGAAATGAAGTTCCAGAAGGGCGCCATCGCCGCCACGCTGCCAAAAGGCACGCTGAAAGCGATCTAAGGTTCCAACTTCTACTCAATCGACGGGGCGCGCAAGGCGCCCCGCGTTCATAACGGGCGGCGTGATGCTGAACAAATATCCTCTGTGGAAATACATTCTGATCCTGGCGGTGCTGGCGATCGGTCTGATTTATTCCGCTCCCAATCTGTACCCCGATGACCCGGCCATTCAGATCAGCGGCGCCAGCACGGCCCTGCAGGTCAATCAGGCCGACCTGGACCGCGCGAGCACCGCGCTCAGGGAGTCCGGGATCAACGTCAAGGCTTCGAATCTGGCAGCGAACGGCAAGGGCGGTCTGATCCGTCTGACCAAGGCAGAAGACCAGTTGCCGGCCAAAGACGTTGTGCGCAAGGCATTGGGTGATGACTACGTCGTCGCGCTGAACCTGGCACAGACCACTCCGCAATGGCTGCGCAATCTGGCCGCGCACCCGATGAAGCTGGGTCTGGACCTGTCCGGTGGCGTGCACTTCCTGCTGGAAGTGGACATGGAAAAAGCCCTCGATGCACGCCTGAAAGTCTATGAAGGCGACGTCAAGAGCCTGCTGCGCAAAGAGAAGGTGCGTTACCGCAGCCTGCCGCAGCTCAACGGCGCCATTCAGCTGGGTTTCAGCGATGCTGACTCCCGCGAGCAGGCCCGTGCGCTGATTCGCAAGAACTTCAACGATTTCGACATTGTTCCGGCCGATCTCAACGATCAACCGGTGCTGCGTCTGGCGATGACCCCGGCCAAGCTGGCGGAAATCCGTGAATACTCCATCAAGCAGAACCTGACCACGGTGCGTAACCGTGTCAACGAACTGGGTGTTGCCGAGCCTCTCGTCCAGCGTCAGGGCGCCAACCGTATCGTGGTTGAGCTGCCGGGCGTGCAGGACACTGCCGAAGCCAAGCGTATCCTGGGCAAGACCGCCAACCTCGAGTTCCGTCTGGCTGCCGAACCGGGTGCTTCGAAAGCAACCTCCGAGACTTTCGAGTTCCGTGAAGGCAAGCGTCCTCCGGCGCAGATCGAGCGTAGCCTGATCATCACCGGTGACCAGGTGACCGACGCCAAGGCCGGTTTCGGCGAGCACGGCACCCCTGAAGTGAACATCCGTCTGGATGGTCACGGTGGCGAGCTGATGAGCCGCGCGACCCGCAGCAACGTCGGTCGCAGCATGGCGGTGATCTTCATCGAGCAGCGTCCGGTGACCACCTACGTCAAACAGATGGTCGACGGCGTCGAGAAAGACGTACCGGTGCAGAGCTTCAAGGAAGAGAAGAAGATCATCAGTCTGGCGACCATTCAGTCGCCGTTGGGTGCGCAGTTCCGCATCACCGGCCTGAACGGCCAGGGCGAGTCCTCCGAGCTGGCGCTGCTGCTGCGTGCCGGTGGTCTGGCGGCTCCGATGTACTTCGCTGAAGAACGCACCATCGGCCCGAGCCTGGGTGCGGACAACATCACCAAGGGTATCGATGCATCGCTGTGGGGCATGCTGTTCGTCTCGCTGTTCATCATCGCCATCTACCGCTTCTTCGGTCTGATCGCCACTGTCGCACTGGCGGTGAACATGGTGCTGCTGCTGGCGCTGATGTCGCTGCTGGGGGCAACCCTGACCCTGCCGGGTATCGCCGGTATCGTGCTGACCATGGGCATGGCGGTCGACGCCAACGTGCTGATCTTCTCGCGGATCCGTGAAGAGATCGCCGCCGGCATGACCGTACAGCGTGCAATCAACGAAGGCTTCGGCCGGGCATTCACCGCGATTCTCGACGCCAACCTGACCACCCTGCTGGTCGGCGGCATCCTCTTCGCCATGGGCACCGGCCCGGTGAAGGGCTTTGCAGTGACCATGTCCCTCGGGATCTTTACCTCGATGTTCACGGCCATCATGGTGACCCGCGCGATGGTCAACCTGATCTTCGGCGGTCGTGACTTCAAGAAGTTGTGGATTTAAGGGGCTGCCATGTTACGTACAATCAACTTCATGGGCGTTCGCAACTTCGCGTTCGGCGTCACATTGTTCCTTACCGTGCTGGCTCTGTTCAGCGTGTTCCACAAGGGCATGAACTGGGGCCTGGACTTCACCGGCGGTACGCTCATCGAGCTGACCTACGAGCGTCCGGCCGATGTCACCAAGGTGCGTGAGCAACTGGTTACCGCCGGTTATCACGAAGCCATCGTGCAGAACTTCGGTGCGACCACCGACCTGCTGGTGCGCATGCCCGGTGAAGACCCGCAGTTGGGTCATCAGGTGGCGGATGCGCTGCAAAAGGTTGGCGGCGAAAACCCGGCGACGGTCAAGCGAGTCGAGTTCGTCGGCCCGCAGGTCGGTGAAGAACTGCGCGACCAGGGCGGCCTCGGCATGCTGCTGGCGCTCGGCGGCATCCTGATCTACCTGGCTTTCCGCTTTCAGTGGAAATTCGCGGTCGGCGCCATCGTTTCGCTGGTTCACGACGTGATCGTGACCGTGGGCATCCTGTCGTTCTTCCAGATCACCTTCGACCTGACGGTGCTGGCGGCGGTGCTGGCGATAATCGGTTACTCGCTGAACGACACCATCGTCGTGTTCGACCGGGTGCGTGAGAACTTTCGCGTACTGCGCAAGGCTTCGCTGATCGAGAACATCAACATCTCGACCACGCAGACCCTGCTGCGCACCATGGCCACTTCGATCTCCACCTTGCTGGCGATCGCGGCGCTGCTGTTCTTCGGTGGCGACAACCTGTTCGGCTTCTCCATCGCCCTGTTCATCGGTGTTCTGGCGGGTACGTATTCGTCGATCTACATCGCCAACGTGGTGCTGATCTGGCTGAACCTGTCTTCGGAAGACCTGATTCCGCCGGCCAATACCGAGAAGGAAATCGACGACCGCCCTTGACGGCCTTCGTTTTCCCGGTTGTCGGTCAAAAAAGGGCGCGAGTTGAACTCGCGCCTTTTTTATTGCTCCAAGGCTGGGAGAAGCGCGGGCGCGTCCCGCAAGTGACGGTCAGGAGGTTCATGTGAACAAGTCGATGCTGGTTGGTGCGGTATTGGGTGCTGTCGGTGTGACTGCCGGTGGTGCGGTCGCCACCTACAGCCTGGTGAAAAGCGGCCCGGAGTACGCTCAGGTTCTGGCCGTTGAACCGGTCAAGACGCAGATCAAGACGCCACGTGAAGTTTGCAAGGATGTTACCGTGACCCGGCAGGCGCCGGTCAAGGATCAACACCAGATTCTCGGTACCGCCATCGGTGCCGTGGCGGGTGGTTTGCTGGGTAACCAGATCGGCGGCGGCACTGGCAAGAAGATTGCCACGGTGGCCGGTGCGGTCGGTGGTGGTTATGCCGGCAACAAGGTGCAGGAAGGCATGCAGAATCGCGATACCTACACCACTACCCAGACTCGCTGCAACACGGTGAATGACATCAGTGACAAGGTCGTGGGCTATGACGTCCGCTATTCGCTGGACGGCAAGGAAGGCAAGGTGAGGATGGATCGTGATCCGGGCAACCAGATTCCGGTCGACAAGGAAGGCAGGCTGATCCTGTCGCAGAATCAGCCGGGTCAGTGATTGACTGGTGACGCATACAAAGAAGCACCCTTCGGGGTGCTTTTTCATGTCCATAAAAAAACACCCCGAAGGGTGTTTTTTATGGAGGCAGCGAAACGCTTAGCGCTTCAGCGAAGCCGGCAGGTGCGGCTGGATCGCCGTCAGAACTGCCTTGAAGCATTTGGTGTTGCCGGCTACGACGTGGCCTTTTTCAAGGAAGTCGTGACCGCCGGTGAAGTCGCTCACCAGACCGCCGGCTTCCTGAATCAGCAGGGCGCCTGCGGCCATGTCCCACTCGGACAGGCCCGACTCCCAGAACGCATCGAAACGACCGGCGGCCACATAGGCCAGGTCCAGGCTCGCCGAACCGGCGCGGCGGATGCCGGCAGTCTGGCCAACCAGGGCGCGGAACATGCCCAGGTAGTTGTCGAGGTTGTCCATCTGGTCGTCACGGAACGGGAAACCGGTACCCAGCAGGGCGCCGTCCAGGCTGGTGCGACCGCTGACGCGCAGGCGACGACCGTTCAGTTGAGCGCCGCGACCACGGCTGGCGGTGAACTCTTCCTGACGAACCGGATCCAGAACGACGGCGTGTTCAAGGCGACCACGGTATTTGCAGGCAATGCTGACAGCGAAGTGAGGAATGCCGCGCAGGAAGTTGGTGGTGCCGTCCAGTGGATCGATGATCCACAGGTATTCGTCGCCTTCGATACCGCTGCCGGCGTGCACGCCGGTTTCTTCACCCATGATCGAATGATTCGGGTAAGCCTTGCGCAGGGCGTCGATGATTTTCTGTTCGGCGGCGCGATCCACCTCGGATACGTAATCCTTGGCGTCTTTTTCGTCGACCTTGATGGTATCCAGGCGCTCGATGGAGCGGAAGATCAGTTCACTGGCGCTGCGGGCGGCGCGCAGCGCGATATTCAGCATTGGCTGCATGGATGTGTCACCTAAGGTTGTTAAAGAAAGCCGCGCATTCTATCAGAACTTTTCTTCAGGTGAAGGTCGCTGTTCGCTTTCATAGCTTAACGGTAGGCTGTTCTGTAAGATTTGCACCCCTTTGCCAAGTCCGAGAGCGCCTGACGTGCTGCAAAACATTCGTGTCGTCCTGGTCAATACCAGCCACCCGGGAAACATCGGCGGGACCGCGCGTGCCATGAAAAACATGGGTTTGTCGCGACTGGTGCTGGTCGATCCGCGAGCCTTTCCGCATCACGAAGCCGACGCTCGTGCTTCGGGTGCCGGTGACATCCTTGAAAACGCACAAGTCGTCGCCACTTTGGAGGATGCCCTGGTCGGCTGCAATCTGGTGCTTGGCACCAGCGCTCGCGACCGGCGTATTCCCTGGCCGCTGCTGGATCCGCGCGAATGCGGAGTCAAGGTGGTCGAGGAGGCCGGGCAGGGTGCAGAAATTGCACTGGTATTCGGGCGTGAAGACTCCGGCCTGACCAACGACGAGCTGCAGCGATGTCATTTTCACGTGCACATCCCCTCCGATCCTCAATTCAGTTCGCTGAATCTCGGGGCGGCGGTGCAGGTGCTGAGTTATGAGGTGCGCATGGCCTGGCTGGCCGCGCAAGGGCAGCCGACCCGGATCGAGAAAGAGGAAGTGGCCTCCGTGAAAAGCGCCGAGCTGGCGACCATGGATGAGCTGGAGCGATTCTATGAACACCTGGAACAGACCCTGGTGGCCATTGAATTCCTCGATCCGGAAAAACCACGGCACTTGATGGCGCGCCTGCGTCGGTTGTACGGACGCAGCTCGGTCAGTCGGGCGGAAATGAATATTTTGCGTGGCATCCTCACGGAAACCCAGAAAGCGGCCCGTGGCGAGCTCCTTAAGCGGAAGGATTAAAGATGTTCGAGCGTTTGCGTGAAGATATCCAGAGCGTATTCCACCGAGACCCGGCGGCGCGTAACGCTTTTGAAGTCCTGACCTGCTACCCCGGCATGCATGCGATCTGGATTCATCGATTGGCCGGCATGCTCTGGCGCAACGATCTGAAATGGCTGGCACGGCTGGTATCGAACTTCGGTCGCTGGCTGACCGGGATCGAGATTCATCCGGGTGCGAAAGTGGGTCGACGTTTCTTCATCGACCATGGCATGGGCATCGTGATCGGCGAGACCGCTGAAATCGGCGATGACGTGACGATTTATCAGGGTGTGACCCTTGGTGGCACCAGTTGGAACAAAGGCAAGCGTCACCCGACCCTGGGGGATGGCGTGGTCGTGGGTGCGGGCGCGAAGGTGCTCGGACCGTTCACGGTCGGTGCCGGTGCCAAGGTCGGCTCCAACGCTGTGGTGACCAAGGAAGTGCCGCCGGGTGCCACGGTGGTGGGCATTCCCGGACGAATCATCGCCAAATCCGATGATGAGACTGATGCCAAGCGCAAGGCCATGGCCGAGAAGATCGGTTTCGATGCCTATGGTGTGAGCGGAGATATGCCGGACCCGGTGGCGCGCGCCATCGGTCAACTGCTCGATCATTTGCAGGCGGTGGATGGCCGTCTGGAAGGAATGTGCGGGGCATTGAAGGATCTGGGCAGCAATTATTGCGCGAAGGATCTGCCCGAACTGCGCGAAGAGGACTTCGCCTGTGTAAAAGGCAAGGACGAATCCACGACTCATTGAAGCGCTTGCAGGGCTGTTGCCGACCGGTGTGCCATTAAGCCGCAGACCCTGCTATCATTCGCGCGCTCTTTTGCGGGTAAACCCGACTAAAGCACTAGGTCTTATAGTTGACTTAAATGCTCGGGAATTGCATACTCCCGCCCATTCCGAACTCCGTGGTAATTGTCCATGCGACTGACTACAAAAGGCCGATACGCCGTGACCGCCATGCTTGACCTGGCGTTGCACGCGCAGCACGGGCCGGTGTCCCTGGCCGATATCTCCGAGCGCCAAGGCATCTCCCTGTCCTATCTCGAACAGCTTTTCGCCAAGCTGCGCCGCAGCAACCTGGTTTCCAGTGTGCGCGGTCCGGGTGGTGGCTACCAGTTGTCCCGCGACATGCAGGGCATACAGGTCGCCCAGGTGATCGATGCGGTGAACGAATCGGTCGATGCCACCAAATGCCAGGGCCAGGGTGACTGCCATTCCGGCGACACCTGCCTGACCCATCACCTGTGGTGCGACCTGAGCCTGCAGATTCACGAATTTCTCAGCGGTATCAGCTTGGCCGACCTCGTAACTCGCCGTGAGGTGCAGGAAGTGGCCCAGCGTCAGGATCAGCGTCGTTGCAATGGCAAGGCGCCGCGCCTGGACAAGATTGAAGCGTCCGCCGTCGAATGACAGCCAGAGAGCCAGCGGCACGCCAGCCAGCCTGATTTAGGAGATAGTCCATGAAATTGCCGATTTACCTTGATTACTCTGCGACCACCCCGGTCGATCCGCGCGTTGCGCAAAAAATGAGTGAATGCCTGCTGGTCGACGGGAACTTCGGTAACCCGGCGTCCCGTTCCCACGTGTTCGGCTGGAAAGCCGAAGAGTCCGTCGAAAACGCCCGTCGTCAGGTGGCCGATCTGGTCAACGCCGATCCGCGCGAAATCGTCTGGACCTCCGGTGCCACCGAGTCCGACAACCTGGCAATCAAGGGTGCGGCACATTTCTACGCCTCCAAGGGCAAGCACCTGATCACCTCCAAGATCGAGCACAAGGCTGTCCTGGACACCATGCGCCAACTGGAGCGTGAAGGTTTCGAAGTCACCTACCTCGAGCCGACCGAAGACGGTCTGATCACCCCGGCCATGATCGAAGCGGCGCTGCGCGAAGACACCATCCTGGTGTCGGTGATGCACGTGAACAACGAAATCGGCACGGTCAACGACATCGCCGCCATCGGCGAACTGACCCGTTCCAAGGGCATTCTGTTCCACGTCGACGCCGCTCAGTCCACCGGCAAGGTCGAAATCGACCTGCAGAAACTGAAAGTCGACATGATGTCGTTCTCTGCCCACAAGACCTACGGTCCGAAAGGCATCGGCGCGCTGTACGTCAGCCGCAAGCCGCGTGTTCGCATCGAAGCGACCATGCACGGCGGTGGTCACGAGCGCGGCATGCGTTCCGGCACCCTGGCGACCCACCAGATCGTCGGTATGGGTGAGGCATTCCGTGTGGCCAAGGAAGACATGGCTGCCGAAAGCGTTCGCATCAAGGCGTTGAGCGATCGCTTCTACAAGCAGGTCGAGCACCTGGAAGAGCTGTACGTCAACGGCAGCCTGACCGCCCGCGTTCCGCACAACCTGAACCTGAGCTTCAACTACGTTGAAGGCGAGTCGCTGATCATGGCGCTCAAGGATCTGGCGGTTTCGTCCGGTTCGGCCTGCACCTCCGCCTCTCTGGAGCCTTCGTACGTACTGCGTGCCCTGGGTCGCAACGACGAACTGGCGCACAGCTCGATCCGCTTCACCTTCGGCCGCTTCACCACCGAAGAAGAAATCGATTACGCCGCGCAGAAAGTCTGCGAGGCCGTTACCAAGCTGCGCGCACTGTCGCCGCTGTGGGACATGTACAAAGACGGCGTCGATATCTCGAAGATCGAGTGGGCGGCACACTAAACATAGAAGCCGCCGGATACGGAACCTGTAGCGACGCGGCGATTTGCGCAGCGCTGCTGCAGGGCCTCAAGAGCGGCCCTGATGAGTGAGGATTGAGAATCATGGCTTACAGCGAAAAGGTCATCGACCACTACGAAAACCCGCGTAACGTCGGCAAGATGAATGCCGAAGACCCGGATGTTGGCACCGGCATGGTCGGCGCCCCGGCGTGCGGCGACGTGATGCGCCTGCAGATCAAGGTCAACGACCAGGGCGTTATCGAAGACGCCAAGTTCAAGACCTACGGCTGCGGTTCGGCTATCGCTTCCAGCTCCCTCGCCACCGAGTGGATGAAGGGCAAGACCCTGGACGAAGCTGAAACCATCAAGAACACCCAGCTGGCCGAAGAACTGGCCCTGCCGCCGGTGAAAATCCACTGCTCGGTACTCGCTGAAGACGCCATCAAGGCGGCCGTTCGCGACTACAAGCAGAAGAAAGGCTTGATCTAAGCATTGGGCGACGAGTAAGGAGTCAACGATGGCTATCAGCATGACAGAAGCGGCTGCTCGACACGTGCGACGCTCCCTGGACGGGCGCGGCAAGGGTGAAGGGATTCGTCTGGGTGTTCGCACCACAGGCTGTTCCGGCCTTGCCTACGTGCTGGAGTTTGTCGACGAGGTGGTTGCGGAAGATCAGGTGTTCGAGAGTCACGGTGAAAAAGTGATCATCGACCCGAAAAGCCTGGCCTATCTCGACGGCACCGAGCTCGATTTCGTCAAGGAAGGGTTGAACGAAGGCTTCAAGTTCAACAACCCCAACGTACGCGGTGAGTGTGGCTGCGGCGAAAGCTTCAACGTCTGAGGCCGGTCGTGGGTATTCCTTGTCATTTCGCTTTATTCGAGTTGCAGCCAGGTTTTCGTCTGGATCTCGAGCAATTGGCCTCGCGCTACCGCGAGCTGGCGCGCGGTGTTCATCCGGATCGTTTCGCCGACGCTTCCGAGCGTGAGCAGCGTTCGGCGCTCGAGCAGTCCGCGCGGCTCAACGATGCCTATCAGACGCTCAAGAGCCCGGCCCGGCGTGCGCGTTACCTGCTGACCATCAGCGGGCATGACGTGCCGATGGAAGTCACGGTCCACGATCCCGAGTTTCTGTTGCAGCAGATGCAATGGCGCGAAGAACTCGAAGATCTGCAGGACAGTGCCGATCTGGAGGGTGTCGCCGCCTTCAAGCGTCGCCTGAAAAACGCCCAGGAACAGCTGAACGAAAGCTTCGCAGCCTGTTGGGATGATGCTGCGCAACGCGAACAGGCCGAGCGCCTGATGCGGCGCATGCAGTTCCTCGACAAGCTCACCTACGAAGTGCGCCAGTTAGAAGAGCGCCTCGACGATTAACCCAGTGCCGCTCCGGTCGCACGCCTGATATACAGATAAGTCCTGATCACGATGGCCCTACTGCAGATCGCCGAACCCGGCCAAAGTCCTCAACCGCACCAGCGTCGTCTGGCTGTGGGGATCGACCTGGGTACCACCAATTCGCTGGTCGCTGCGTTGCGCAGTGGTCTTTCCGAGCCGCTGGCCGATGCCGAAGGGCGAGTCATCCTGCCTTCCGCCGTGCGGTATCACGCCGATCGCGTCGAAGTCGGCGAGTCGGCCAAACTGGCTGCATCCTCCGATCCCCTGAATACCGTGCTGTCGGTCAAGCGCCTGATGGGCCGTGGCCTGTCCGACGTCAAGCAGCTGGGCGATCAACTGCCGTATCGCTTTGTCGGCGGTGAATCGCACATGCCGTTCATCGACACCGTGCAGGGTCCGAAAAGTCCGGTCGAAGTCTCCGCCGATATCCTGAAAGTGCTGCGTCAGCGTGCTGAGGCCACCCTCGGTGGCGAGTTGGTCGGCGCGGTGATCACCGTCCCGGCGTATTTCGACGATGCGCAACGCCAGGCTACAAAAGATGCGGCAAAGCTTGCCGGTCTGAACGTGCTGCGTCTGCTCAACGAGCCGACTGCAGCGGCGGTGGCCTACGGTCTGGACCAGCATGCCGAAGGCCTGGTCGCGATTTATGACCTGGGCGGCGGTACTTTCGATATTTCGATTCTGCGCTTGACTGGCGGTGTCTTCGAGGTCCTGGCCACCGGTGGCGACAGTGCCCTGGGCGGTGACGATTTCGACCACGCGATCGCTGGCTGGATCATCGAGCGTGCGGGCCTGTCCGCCGATCTGGATCCGGGCGCACAGCGCAATCTGCTGCAAACCGCCTGCGCGGCCAAAGAGGCCCTGACGAATGCGGACAGCGTTGAAGTCGCTTACGGCGGCTGGAAAGCGCAGCTGACCCGTGAAGCCTTCGATGCGCTGATCGAGCCGATGGTGGCCCGCAGCCTGAAAGCCTGCCGTCGTGCCGTTCGTGATTCCGGTGTCGAGCCGGAAGACGTGCACGCCGTGGTCATGGTGGGTGGTTCGACCCGTGTCCCACGTGTTCGCGAAGCCGTCGCCGAGGTCTTCGGTCGTCAGCCGTTGACCGAAATCGACCCGGATCAGGTGGTGGCCATCGGGGCTGCGATCCAGGCTGATACACTGGCCGGCAACAAGCGCGATGGCGGCGAACTGCTGCTGCTCGACGTGATTCCGCTGTCCCTGGGGCTGGAAACCATGGGCGGCCTGATGGAAAAGGTGATTCCACGCAATACCACCATCCCTGTCGCTCGCGCCCAGGACTTCACCACCTATAAAGACGGCCAGTCGGCCATTGCCATTCACGTGTTGCAGGGCGAGCGCGAGCTGATCAGCGACTGCCGTTCTCTGGCGCGTTTCGAGTTGCGTGGTATTCCGGCGATGGTCGCCGGTGCAGCCAAAATTCGTGTGACCTTCCAGGTCGATGCCGACGGTCTGCTCAGCGTCTCTGCCCGTGAGCTGGGTTCGGGCGTCGAGGCCAGCATCCAGGTCAAGCCGTCCTACGGCCTGACCGACGGCGAAATCGCCAGAATGCTCAAGGACTCGTTCCAGCATGCCAATGACGACAAGGTCGCCCGCGTTCTGCGTGAGCAGCAAGTCGATGCCCAGCGCCTGATCGAGGCGGTGCAGGGGGCTCTGGAGGCGGATGGCGAGCGTTTGCTCGACGCCGAAGAGCGCATGGTCATCGATCTGCAGGTGCAGGAACTGACCGAACTGATGAAAGGTACCGATGGCCATGCCATCGAGCAGCAGACCAAGCGTCTGTCGCAAGTGACCGATGCCTTTGCTGCCCGCCGCATGGATCAGACGGTGAAAGCCGCTCTGTCGGGGCGCAACCTGAATGAAATCGAGGATATCTGATGCCGCAGGTCATTTTTCTGCCCCACGAGAAGTTCTGCCCTGAAGGCATGGTGGTCGAGGCCGAGCCCGGCACATCGATTCTCGAGCTGGCCCACGAACACCATATCGAGATGGAAAGTGCCTGCGGTGGCGTCTGCGCCTGCACCACCTGTCACTGCATTATTCGCGAGGGTTTCGACTCGCTGGAAGAAGCTGACGAACTGGAGGAAGATTTCCTCGATCGTGCCTGGGGTCTTGAAGCGCAATCGCGTCTGGCCTGTCAGGCTCTCGTCGGTGAGGAAGACCTCACCGTCGAAATTCCGAAATATTCGCTTAACCATGCGGCCGAAGCGCCGCACTGACTGGTAAGACTGTCATGAGCTACGGTTGGAATGATGTTCAACGTATTGCAGAAGAGCTGGCGGAAGCCAAACCTGATGTAGATCCGTTTTCTGTCAATTTCGTCGACCTGCAGCGATGGATCATGGAGTTGCCCGACTTCGACAACAACTCTGGCCGTGTCGGCGAGAAGGTGTTGGAAAAGGTTCAGGAGCTCTGGAACGATGAAATTGACTGATCGTCCTTGCAGGTTAGGCAATACCCAAGAACCCGCGTATAATTCGCGGGTTTAATTTTTCGCAAATTACCGTTTCTGGAGTTACACCATGGCTGTTCAACGTACTTTCTCCATCATCAAGCCTGACGCCGTTGCAAAAGGCGCTGCCGGCGAAATCGTTACCCGTTTCGAAAAGGCTGGTCTGAAAGTGGTCGCTTCGAAAATGAAGCAACTGTCCAAAGCCGAAGCCGAAGGCTTCTACGCTGAGCACAAAGAGCGCGGTTTCTTCGGTGACCTGGTTGCTTTCATGATCTCCGGTCCGGTTGTCGTTCAGGTTCTGGAAGGCGAAAACGCCATCGCTCGCAACCGTGAGCTGATGGGCGCCACAAACCCTAAAGAAGCTGCTCCAGGCACCATCCGTGCCGACTTCGCCGAGTCGATCGACGCCAACGCCGTTCACGGTTCGGACTCCGAAGCCGCTGCTGCTCGCGAAATCTCGTACTTCTTCGCAGCTACTGAAGTAACCACTCGCTAAGCATTGGCTTAAAGAGTGAAGGTGAATCCATGACTACATCGACTGTTAAAACAAACCTGCTGGGTCTCACCCAGCCGGAAATGGAAAAGTTCTTCGACTCAATCGGGGAGAAGCGTTTCCGTGCCGGTCAGGTAATGAAATGGATTCACCACTTTGGCGTGGATGATTTCGACGCCATGACGAACGTCAGCAAGGCCTTGCGCGAAAAGCTCAAGGCCGTTGCTGAAGTTCGCGGTCCCGAAGTGGTCAGCGAGGACATCTCCAGCGACGGCACCCGCAAGTGGGTGGTGCGCGTGGCGTCCGGCAGCTGTGTCGAGACCGTTTACATTCCCCAGGGCAAACGCGGCACTCTTTGCGTTTCGTCCCAGGCGGGCTGTGCCCTGGACTGCAGTTTCTGCTCCACCGGCAAGCAAGGCTTCAACAGCAACCTCACCGCCGCCGAAGTCATCGGCCAGGTGTGGATTGCCAACAAATCCTTCGGCAGTGTTCCGGCTACCATCGATCGCGCCATCACCAACGTGGTGATGATGGGCATGGGCGAACCGCTGCTGAACTTCGACAACGTCGTGGCCGCCATGCATCTGATGATGGATGACCTGGGCTACGGGATCTCCAAGCGCCGCGTGACCCTGTCCACGTCGGGTGTGGTGCCGATGATCGATGAGCTGGCCAAGCACATCGATGTCTCCCTGGCGTTGTCCTTGCACGCACCGAATGACGCATTGCGTAACCAATTGGTGCCGATCAACAAGAAATATCCGCTTAAGATGCTCCTCGATTCGTGTGTCCGCTACATGTCCGCCCTCGGCGAGAAGCGCGTGCTGACCATCGAGTACACCTTGCTCAAGGACGTCAACGACAAACTTGAGCACGCCGTGGAGATGATCGAGCTGCTCAAGGATATTCCCTGCAAGATCAACCTGATTCCGTTCAACCCGTTCCCGCATTCCGGCTACGAGCGGCCGAGCAACAACGCCATCCGCCGGTTCCAGGATCAGCTTCACCAGGCAGGTTTCAACGTCACCGTCCGCACTACCCGTGGTGAAGACATCGACGCGGCTTGCGGTCAATTGGTCGGGCAGGTGATGGATCGCACCCGTCGCAGCGAACGTTACATCGCCGTGCGCGAACTGAGCGCCGACAGCGATCTGGCACAGAACGCCGCGAACCCTAACTAAGAGAGGATCTCTATGTCCCTGCGCTTTGCGCTGCTGTTGCTGTTGGCCAGCCTGAGTGCTGGTTGTGTCCTGTCGGGTGACTACAACCCGATGAAGACCAGCAAAGGCCGCGACGAGGCGCGGGTTGCCTACGTGCAGCTGGGACTGGGTTATCTGCAGCAGGGAATGACCGAGCGAGCCAAGGTGCCCCTGAAGAAGGCCCTTGAGCTGGACGGCTCGGACCCTGATGCCAACGCTGCCCTCGGGCTGGTGTTCCAGGCGGAGATGGAGCCGAAGCTCGCCGACGAGCACTTTCGCAAGGCGTTGTCATCCCGTCCCGCCGACGCCCGCATCCTTAACAATTACGGCAGTTTTCTCTACGAAGAGCAGCGTTACAAGGAAGCCTACGAGCGTTTTGAACAGGCCGCCGCCGATACCCTGTATCCTGAGCGTTCACGCGTGTTCGAGAACCTCGGCATGACGGCATCGAAGCTGGGGCAGCGTGAGCTGGCGCAGCAGCAGCTGGAAAAGGCCCTGCGTTTGAACCAGCAACAACCCCGGGCGTTGCTGGAAATGGCTGAGTTGTCCTACGAAGACAGGCATTATGTGCCGGCGCGTGACTATTACGACCGTTTCAGCCAGCTGTCCGAGCAGAATGCACGTAGTCTGTTGCTCGCCGTTCGGTTGGCAAAAGTATTTGAAGATCGCGACAAGGCCGCCAGTGCAGGCCTGCAATTAAAACGACTCTATCCCGGTACGCCGGAATATCAGCAATACCTGTCGGAGCAATGATGAAAGCGGCGCATCCCGAAGTTGTAGCAGCGACTCGCGTTAACCCCGGTGAGACCTTGCGCCAGGCCCGCGAAAGCAATGGCTGGTCGCTGGCCGAAGTGGCCCTCAAGCTCAACCTTACCGTGACCTCCCTGACCAACCTCGAAGCCGGCGCCTTCGACAAGCTGCCGGGGCATACCTTCGCTCGCGGTTATATCCGCGCCTATGCCAAATTGCTCGGGATGGATCAAGCGGTCCTGGTCCAGCAGTTCGACCAGTCCACCGGCACCGATTCCCAGGGCAGCAATGTCCATGCCCTTGGCCGGATCGAAGAGCCGGTCCGGGTTTCCCACACCATTTTGCGGATCGTCAGCCTGCTGTTGCTGATTGCAGTCATCGGCGGCGGTTTTGTCTGGTGGCAGGATCAGACCTCGCTGCGGACCAAGGATCTGACCACGCTGGCTCCCGAGCACGTCGAGGTCGAAGGCGCTGACGGTACCACGCAGATTCATCCGATCGACGAGCCGGAAGACCAGGCCGTTGCCGAAGGTCAGACCGAGGGCGCGACGGCGCTGGCACTGCCTCAATCGGAAACCGCTGCAGAATCGACCGGTGCCGAGCCAGTGGCACCGGCAACTGCACCGACAGCCCCGGCGGCGCCGGTTGCTCCGGCTCATACCCCGGCCCCGGTTGTCGCCGCTCCGGCCGCACCTGCTGCCAATGTTCCTGCCACTCCGGCACCGACCGTTACTGCGCCAGTCGCTCCTGCCGCCCCGGCACCAACGGCGGAAGTCGCCACTCCGGTTGCCGGCGAAGGCCAGGTGCAACTGCAGTTCACCGGCGATTGCTGGGCACAGGTCACCGATGGTCGCGGCAAGGTTCTGTTCAGTGGTCTCAAGCACAAAGGCGACAGCGTTTCCGTGGCCGGCAAGCCACCGCTGGCCGTGCGTCTGGGTGTTGCCCGGGCGGCGCAGGTCAGCTACAACGGCCAGCCGGTCGATGTCGCTCCGTTCACCAGTGGCGAGACTGCTCGCCTGAAGTTGGGTCAATAAGTCATGCACGGCGAATCTCCAATCAAACGTCGCGAATCGCGCAAGATCTGGGTCGGTAACGTGCCTGTGGGCGGCGATGCACCTATCGCGGTGCAGAGCATGACCAACAGCGACACCAACGACGTCGCGGCCACCGTGGCCCAGATCAACCGTCTGGAAGCCGCTGGTGTCGACATCGTTCGCGTATCGGTACCGGACATGGACGCCGCCGAGGCGTTCGGCAAGATCAAGCAACTGGTCAAGGTGCCGCTGGTTGCCGATATCCACTTCGACTACCGGATCGCTCTGCGTGTGGCCGAACTGGGTGTGGACTGCCTGCGTATCAACCCGGGCAACATCGGTCGGGAAGACCGTGTGCGCGCCGTGGTCGATGCCGCCCGTGACCGCGGGATTCCGATCCGTATCGGCGTCAACGCCGGTTCGCTGGAAAAGGATCTGCAGAAGAAATACGGCGAACCGACCCCGGCCGCGCTGGTCGAGTCCGCACTGCGTCACGTCGAGCACCTCGAACGCCTGAACTTCCAGGACTTCAAGGTCAGCGTGAAAGCCTCCGACGTGTTCATGGCCGTCGAAGCCTACCGTCTGCTGGCCAAGGAAATCGTCCAGCCGCTGCACCTGGGCATCACCGAAGCCGGTGGATTGCGCTCCGGTACGGTGAAATCTGCCGTGGGCCTAGGTATGCTGCTCGCCGAGGGGATTGGCGATACCATCCGCATCTCGCTGGCGGCCGATCCGGTCGAGGAAGTGAAGGTCGGTTACGACATTCTCAAGTCTTTGCATCTGCGTTCCCGTGGCATCAACTTCATCGCCTGCCCAAGCTGCTCGCGGCAGAACTTCGATGTGGTCAAGACCATGAACGAGCTGGAAGGGCGCCTTGAAGACCTGCTGGTGCCGCTGGATGTCGCGGTGATCGGTTGCGTGGTCAACGGCCCAGGCGAAGCCAAGGAAGCCCATATCGGCTTGACCGGCGGTACGCCGAACCTGATTTACATCGACGGCAAACCGTCGCAGAAACTGACGAATGACAATCTGGTGGACGAGCTGGAAAAGCTGATCCGCGAGAAGGCGGCCGAGAAGGTCGAAGCTGACGCAGCGGTCATCGCGCGCGGCTGATCGAACGAATTAAGGAATTTCTGTGAGCAAGTCCCTGCAAGCCATTCGTGGCATGAACGACATCCTGCCGGAACAGACCCCGGTATGGCGCTACTTCGAAGGCACCGTTTCGCGACTGCTGGATAATTACGGTTACAAGCAGATCCGCATGCCGATCGTCGAGTTCACCGAGCTGTTCAAACGCTCGATCGGTGAAGTGACCGACATCGTCGAAAAAGAGATGTACACCTTCGACGACCGCAACGGCGACTCCCTGACCCTGCGTCCGGAAGGCACTGCGGCTTGCGTGCGTGCTGTGCTCGAGCATGGGATTACCGGTGGTGGCCAGGTGCAGAAACTCTGGTACATCGGTCCGATGTTCCGTCACGAGCGTCCGCAGAAGGGCCGTTATCGCCAGTTCCACCAGATCGGTCTGGAAGTCTTCAACCTCGACGGTCCGGACATCGACGCCGAGCTGATCATCATGACCTGGCGCCTGTGGGGCGAGCTGGGCATCCGTGATGCGGTCAAGCTCGAACTCAACAGCCTGGGCACCAGCGAATCCCGTGGCCGTTATCGTGAAGCGCTGGTCGAGTACCTCTCGGCGCACCACGACAAACTGGACGAAGACAGCCAACGTCGGTTGAAGACCAACCCGCTGCGCGTGCTCGACACCAAAAACGCCGACACGCAGGCCGTCCTGGTCAATGCACCGAAGATGGCCGACTACCTGGATGACGAATCCCGTGCCCACTTCGAAGGCCTGAAGGCCCGTCTGGATGCCGTCGGCATTCCTTACGTGCTCAACCCGAAACTGGTGCGCGGCCTCGATTACTACAGCAAGACCGTTTTCGAATGGGTCACCGATAAACTCGGCGCCCAGGGGACCGTGTGCGCGGGCGGCCGTTACGACGGACTGGTCGAGCAGATGGGCGGCAAGCCGACCCCCGGCGTCGGTTTCGCCATGGGTATCGAGCGCCTGGTGCTGATGCTGGAAACCCTGGAGCAGATCCCGCAAGAGCTCTCCCGTCAGGTCGACGTTTACCTCTGCGCCTTCGGCGAAGCGGCAGAACTGGCCGGGCTGGCCCTGGCCGAGCGAGTGCGCGACCAGTTGCCGAACCTGCGCCTGCAGGTCAATGCCGGTGCCGGCAGCTTCAAGAGCCAGTTCAAGAAGGCCGACAAGAGCGGTGCGCTGTACGCACTGATCCTCGGTGACGACGAAATGGCCCGGCAAGTGGTAGGTTTCAAACCCCTGCGTGGCCAGGGCGAACAACAAAACATTGCCTGGGATGCGCTTGCCGCTCACCTGGCCACCTGCGTCGTGCAGGGTTGAAGCTGTCCTAACAGCCGATTTAGCGATTAAGGAGTATTGGGGTGTCGAGTACCGAAGACGAACAGTTGGCGGATTTGAAGGACTGGTGGGCACGCAACGGCAAACCTCTGGTCACCGGCGGCCTGTTGGCGCTGGTCATCGTGTTCGGCTGGCAGGCTTTCCACAAGTATCAGAGCAATCAGGCGCAAGGTGCCTCCGTGCTCTATCAGCAATTGCTGGAAACCACGCTGACCCCGGATGGCAAGCCTGACGCCGCGCGCGTCGCGGATCTGGCCGGCAAGCTCAACAGCGAATTCGGCGGTACTGCCTATGCGCAGTACGGCAGCCTGTTCGTGGCCAAGGTCGCAGTCGACAGCGGCAAGCTCGACGATGCCGCGACCGAACTGAAGGCCATCGTCGCCAAGCCTGCCAACGCGGCGCTGGGTGAAATCGCCCGTCAGCGTCTGGCGCAGGTGCTGGGGGCACAGAACAAGGCTGACGAGGCCCTGAAACTGCTTGAAGGCGATGCCGACAAGTCGTTCCTGGCCACTCGTGAAGAACTCAAGGGCGACCTGCTGGTACAGCTGGGCCGCACTGACGAAGCGAACGCGGCGTATCAAAAAGCCAAGGCGGCACTGTCGGATGAAGCGGCGGTCGGCGGCCTTCAAATCAAGCTGGACGACCTGGCCAAAGGGGATGCGTGACGTGATCGGTTGGAAGCATGCAGCATTGCTGGCTCTGGCCATTCTGGCCACGGGTTGCAGCAGCAACAGCACCAAGGAATTGCCACCGGCCGAGCTGACTTCCTTCAAGGAAGAAGTGGTTCTGCACAAAGTGTGGAGCCGTTCGATCGGTGACGGTCAGGGCGAAACCTACAACATGCTGGTACCGGCAATCGATGGTGACACCATCTACGCCGCGGACGTGACCGGCATCGTGATGGCCATGGATCGCAGCAACGGCGACGTGAAGTGGAAAAAGGAACTCGATCTGCCTGTTTCCGGCGCCGTCGGTGTGGGTTACGGTCTGGTCCTGGTCGGCACATTGCGTGGTGATGTCATCGCCCTCGACACCCTCAACGGTGAAGAGAAATGGCGTGCCCGGGTGACCAGCGAAGTGCTGGCGCCCCCTGCCAGCAACGGTGACATCGTGGTCGTGCAGACCCAAGACGATCGTCTGATCGGTCTGGATGCTTCCTCCGGTCAGCAACGCTGGGTGTATGACAGCACTCCGGCCGTACTGACCCTGCGTGGCACCAGTGCGCCGCTCGCCACCAACCGCCTTGCGGTGGCTGGTCTGTCGACCGGTAAAGTGGTCGCTCTGGACATCTCCAACGGTGTGCCGGTCTGGGAACAGCGAATCGCTATTCCTCAGGGACGTTCGGAACTGGAGCGTGTGGTCGACATCGACGGCGGTCTGCTGTTGTCCGGCGGTACGCTGTACGTCGCCAGCTATCAGGGTCGCGTTGCGGCACTGGATCTGGAAAGCGGTCGTCAACTCTGGCAGCGCGATGCGTCGAGCTATGCCGGTATCGCCCAGGGCTTCGGCAACGTCTACGTGAGCCTGTCTTCGGGCACCGTTGAAGGTGTCGACGAGCGCTCGACCACTGCACTGTGGAGCAATGATTCGCTGGCCCGCCGTCAACTGTCGGCTCCGGAAGTGTTCTCCAGCTACGTTGCAGTCGGTGACCTGGAAGGTTACCTGCATCTGCTGAGTCAGGTGGACGGTCGTTTCGTCGGCCGTGAGCGCATCGACAGCGACGGCCTGCGTGCCCGTCCGCTGGTGGTAGGTGACACCATTTACGTCTATGGCAACAGCGGCAAACTGGAAGCCCTGACCATCAAGTAACAACTATGCTTGGGGTTAACACCCCAGGCGGCCTTGTTCCACAAGGCTTGCAGCGCTTTCAGGCGTTGCCCCGAGCACCAGCCGCTGCCTCGCAGCGGCTTTTGTATTTTCTGAAATAACGAAGTGGAGAGCCGCATGGTTCCCGTAATCGCCCTGGTGGGCCGACCGAACGTCGGCAAGTCCACCTTGTTCAACCGCCTGACCAGGACTCGTGACGCCATCGTCGGCGACCTGTCCGGTCTGACCCGTGATCGCCAGTACGGTGAGGCCAAGTGGCAAGGGCGTTCCTACATTCTGATCGACACCGGCGGTATCTCCGGTGACGAGCATGGTATGGACGAAAAAATGGCCGAGCAGTCGCTGCTGGCCATCGAAGAAGCGGATGTCGTTCTGTTCCTGGTAGATGCCAAGGCCGGTTTCACCGCCGCCGACCAGATGATCGGCGAACACCTGCGCAAGCGTAACAAGCGTTCCTACGTGGTCGCCAACAAGGTCGACAATATCGATCCGGAAATGGCCCGCGCCGAATTCGCGCCGATGGGCATGGGCGATGCGATCCCGATCGCCGGCGCTCATGGTCGCGGCATCAGCAATCTGTTGGAAATCGCCTTGAGCGAGTTCCCGAAGGATGCAGAAGAACCACAGGAAGGCGAAGAGCAGGAAGAGGTCGCCGAAGGCGAGGAAGCCAAGCGCATTCCGGGCCCGAGCGAAAAGGACGGCATCAAGATCGCCATCATCGGCAGGCCGAACGTCGGCAAGTCGACGCTGGTCAACCGCATGCTGGGCGAGGAGCGGGTGATCGTTTATGACCAGCCTGGCACCACCCGCGACAGCATCTACATTCCGTTCGAGCGTAATGACGAGAAGTACACGCTGATCGACACTGCGGGCGTGCGCAAGCGCGGCAAGATCCACGAAGAAGTCGAAAAGTTCTCCGTGGTCAAAACCCTGCAGGCGATCAAGGACGCCAACGTGGTGATCTTCGTCATGGACGCCCGCGAGGGCGTGGTCGATCACGACCTCAACCTGCTGGGCTTCGCGCTCGAAGCGGGTCGTGCAATGGTCATCGCGCTGAACAAGTGGGACGGCATGACCCCGGGCGAGCGTGACTATGTGAAGACCGAACTGGAACGCCGGCTGTTCTTCGTCGACTTCGCCGACATCCACTTCATTTCGGCACTGCACGGTACCGGCGTGGGCAATCTCTACGCGTCGGTGCAGAACTCGTTCAAGTCGGCGGTCACCCGCTGGCCGACCAGCCGCCTGACCCAGATCCTCGAAGACGCGGTCAGCGAGCACCAGCCTCCGATGGTCAACGGCCGTCGGATCAAGCTGCGTTATGCTCACCTGGGCGGTGCCAACCCGCCACTGATCGTGATCCACGGCAACCAGATCGAGAAAGTGCCGAATTCGTACGTGCGCTATCTGGAAAACACTTACCGCCGTGTGCTCAAGCTGGTCGGTACGCCGATCCGCATCGAGTTCAAGGGCGGCGAGAACCCGTACGAAGGCAACAAGAACACGCTGACCGACCGCCAGGTCAACAAGAAGCGTCGCTTGATGTCGCACCACAAGAAGGCCGAAAAGAAGCGTCGCGACAAGCGATAAAGCGGTTTCGAGCTGCAAGCTTCAATTAAAGGCGTAAAAACAAGGAGGGCTTCTCACGGAGCCCTTTTTTGTGGGCGGTGAATTCAGCTTGTAACTTGCCGCTTGAGATTTGGAGCTTGCCGCTTGAAACTTGCAGCTCACCTGCAAGGGGCTTCCGATGATTACCAGCAAGTTGCCGAATGTCGGCATC
Organism: Pseudomonas bananamidigenes; assembly: GCF_001679645.1. Taxonomy (GTDB): domain Bacteria; phylum Pseudomonadota; class Gammaproteobacteria; order Pseudomonadales; family Pseudomonadaceae; genus Aquipseudomonas; species Aquipseudomonas bananamidigenes. The sequence continues at coordinate 27,224 of NZ_LRUN01000007.1, forward strand.
ACTATTTTCACGCAGATGTCTCAGCTCGCGGCGCAGACCGGAGCCATCAACCTGTCCCAGGGTTTTCCCGATTTCGACGGCCCGCAGTCGCTGCGCGACGCGGTCGGTCGGCACATCGCCAGCGGCCATAACCAGTATTCACCGATGACCGGACTGCCGGCCCTGCGCCAACAGATTGCAGCGAAGATCGCCCGCAGCTACGGCGTGAATGTCGATGCCGATCACGAGGTGACCGTCACCCCCGGTGCGACCCAGGCAATCTTCTGTGCGATTCAGGCGGTTATTCACAGTGGCGATGAAGTCATCGTGTTCGATCCGGCCTACGACAGCTACGAGCCTTCGGTGGAGCTGGCCGGCGGGCGCTGCGTGCATGTGCAGCTGGGGCTGGATGATTTCTCCATCGACTTCGACAAGCTCAGTGCAGCGCTGAGTCCGCGCACGCGGATGATCATCCTCAACACCCCGCACAACCCCAGCGGCGCGCTAATCAGTCGCGCAGAGCTGGACCAGCTGGCGGCGCTGATCCGCGATCGCGACATCTATGTGATCAGCGACGAAGTCTACGAACATCTGGTGTACGACGGCGTTCCGCATGTGAGCGTGCTGGCCCATGAAGAGCTGTATCAGCGTGCGTTCGTGGTCAGCTCGTTCGGCAAGACCTATCACGTCACCGGCTGGAAAACCGGCTACGTGGTGGCGCCGCCAGCGCTGACCTCCGAGCTGCGCAAGGTACATCAATACGTCAGTTTCTGTGGCGTGACGCCGCTGCAATATGCGCTGGCCGATTACATGGCCGAGCATCCGGAACACGTCGAAGAGTTGCCCGGTTTCTATCAGGCCAAACGTGATCTGTTCTGTGATCTGCTGGAGCCGTCGCGTTTCAGCTTCACCCGGGTCACCGGCACCTATTTCCAGCTGGTCGACTACTCGCAGATTCGTCCCGACCTGAACGATGTCGAGATGGCGATGTGGATGACCCGCGAACATGGTGTGGCGAGTATCCCGGTGTCGGTGTTCTACCGGAGTCCCCCCGAAGGCCAGCGCCTGGTGCGCCTGTGCTTCGCCAAACGCGAGGAGACGCTGCGGGAAGCGGCGGCAAAACTATGCGTGATCTGAGTGCTTTGCCCGATCTCAATCTGGCGCTGATCCAGACCAGCCTGGCCTGGCATGATCGCCAGGCTAACCTCGAGCACTTCGACGTCTTGTTGGAGCAGGCCCGGGGCGCCGATTTGATCATCCTGCCGGAAATGTTCACCACCGGCTTTTCCATGGAGTCCGAAACCCTGGCCGAAACCGAAAACGGTCCGACCAGCAAATGGATGAAGGCTCAGGCAGCGAAACTCAATGCGGTGATCACCGGCAGCGTGATCATTCAGGCGGCTGACGGCAGCCATCGAAATCGCTTGCTGTGGGCGCGCCCCGACGGAGAAGTGTGGCATTACGACAAGCGCCATCTGTTCCGCATGGCCGGCGAGCACAATCATTACACCCCCGGCGAGCGTCAGGTGCAGTTCGAACTCAAGGGCTGGCGCATCAGGCCGCTGATTTGCTACGACCTGCGCTTTCCGGTGTGGAGCCGTGATGCGCAGGACACCGATCTGCTGCTGTACACCGCCAACTGGCCGGGGGCACGGCGTCTGCACTGGAACCGTCTGTTGCCGGCGCGAGCGATTGAAAACCTGTGCTACGTGGCGGCCGTGAATCGCATCGGCACCGACGGCAAGGGGTTTGCCTACACCGGTGACAGTCAGGTGCTGGATTTTCAGGGCGAGACCTTGCTGACGGCCGGGGAGGCTGACGGGGTATTCAAGGTGGTACTGGAAGCGGCGCCACTGGCGGCTTACCGCGAGCGCTTTCCGGCGAATCTGGATGCGGACACCTTCGAGTTCACCTGATACCCAAGATTAGCTGGATCGTTCCCACGCTCTGCGTGGGAATGCAGCTCGTGACGCTCTGCGTCACTGGGACGCGGGAGCGCCCCTTGAGGCATTCCCACGCGGA
>NZ_LRUN01000070.1 GCF_001679645.1 Pseudomonas bananamidigenes
TTTTTTATTATTGAACAGGCTTTTCGCAGGAAAGCCTTTGCGGAACGTCAGCCTGCGTCCGACGTCCATAAAAGGGCCCCGGCGACAGACCGCCGAGTATATGACAGGCGACGAAACTCTCAACAGGAGATTACTTCGCCGCTTTTTTGCCGATTTTCGATGAATACGGCAAACTGTCGAGCAAACGCTTGGTTTATCCACTCACGCAGAAGCCGTATGACCCGTTCCCCGTTCCGCCGTCTTGTTTTTGGCACCTTGCGCCGACTGTTGTATCTCTGGGTTCGCTCCGAGACGATCAACCAGTCGTCGTTCACCCTCAACCTCGACCGCAGTCGTCCGGTGTTCTATGTCCTGCAAAACCCTTCGCTGACCGATCTGGCCGTGGTCGACACCGAGTGCACCAAGGCCGGCCTGCCGCGCCCGGTGCTGCCGGTGTCCGTGGGTTCATTGATCGAACCGGCGGCGTTCTTTTATCTGACGCCGGACCCGGACTGGCTCGGCCGTCAGGACAAACGCGGCGCACCACCGACGTTGACCCGGCTGGTCAGCGCCCTCAGCCAGAATGCCGCCGAAGACGCGCAGATCATTCCGGTCAGCGTGTTCTGGGGCCAGTCGCCGGACAGCGAAAACAGCCCCTGGAAACTGCTGTTCGCCGACAGCTGGGCGGTCACCGGGCGTCTGCGCCGGCTGTTGAGCATCATCGTGCTGGGACGCAAGACCCGGGTGCAGTTCTCCGCGCCGATCCACCTGCGCGAACTGATCGAACACAACAAGGGCCACGAGCGCACCGTGCGCATGGCCCAGCGGATCCTGCGAGTGCACTTTCGCAACCTGAAAGCGGCGGTGATCGGCCCGGACATTTCCCACCGGCGCAATCTGGTCAAGGGCCTGCTCAACCAGCCATTGGTCAGGCAGGCCATCCTCGACGAAGCCGAGCGCGAGAACATCTCCCTGGAAAAAGCCAAAGCCCAGGCCCTGCGCTACGGTAACGAGATCGCTTCGGATTACACCTACACCGCGATCCGCTTTCTGGAAGTGGTACTGAGCTGGTTCTGGAACAAGATCTACGACGGGATCAAGGTCAACCACATCGAAGGCGTGCAGAAGGTCGCCCCGGGTCACGAAGTGATCTACGTGCCGTGCCACCGCAGCCATATCGACTACCTGTTGCTCTCCTATCTGTTGTTCCGCAACGGTCTGACGCCGCCGCACATTGCCGCCGGGATCAACCTCAACATGCCGGTGATAGGCGGTCTGCTGCGTCGTGGCGGCGCGTTCTTCATGCGCCGCACGTTCAAGGGCAATCCGCTGTACACCTCGGTATTCAACGAATACCTGCACACCCTGTTCACCAAAGGCTTTCCGGTCGAGTACTTCGTCGAGGGCGGGCGCTCGCGCACCGGGCGCATGCTCCAGCCGAAAACCGGGATGCTGGCGATCACGATGCGCAGCTTCCTGCGTTCCTCGCGGATGCCGATCGTGTTCGTGCCGGTGTACATTGGCTACGAGCGCGTGCTTGAAGGCCGGACTTACCTCGGCGAACTGCGTGGCGCGAGCAAGAAGAAAGAATCGATCTTCGACATCTTCAAAGTCATCGGTGCCCTCAAACAGCGCTTCGGCCAGGTGGCGGTTAACTTCGGCGAGCCGATCAAACTGGCAGAATTCCTCGACAGCGAGCAGCCGGGCTGGCGCCAGCAGGAACTGGGCCCGCAGTACAAGCCTGCGTGGCTCAACGAAACCACCAACCGTCTCGGCGAGAAAGTCGCGCAGCATCTGAACGAAGCAGCGGCGATCAACCCGGTCAATCTGGTGGCGCTGGCGCTGCTCTCGACCACTCGCCTGGCACTGGACGACCGCGCCATGGCGCGAGTGCTGGATCTGTACCTGGCGCTGTTGCGCAAAGTCCCGTACTCGCCGCACACCACCCTGCCGGAAGGCGATGGCCGGGCGTTGATCGAACACGTCAAAGACATGGATCTGCTGTCCGAGCAGAACGATGCGCTGGGCAAGATTCTCTATCTGGACGAGCAGAACGCCGTCCTGATGACCTACTACCGCAACAACGTGCTGCACATCTTCGCCCTGCCGGCATTGCTGGCGAGTTTCTTCCAGAGCACTTCGCGCATGAGCCGCGAACAGATCCTGCGCTACACCCGCGCGCTGTATCCGTACCTGCAGGCGGAGTTGTTCATCCGCTGGAGCCTGGAAGAACTGGATGCGGTGATCGATCAGTGGCTGGAGGCCTTTGTCGAACAAGGCCTGCTGCGCTTCGATAAAGACGTTTACCTGCGCCCCGCTCCAAGTTCACGGCATTTCGTGCTGCTGACCCTGCTGTCGAAGAGCATCGCCCAGACCCTGCAGCGCTTCTACATGACGGTATCGTTGCTGCTCAACGCCGGTCAGAACGCCCTCAGCGCCGAAGAACTGGAAGATCTGTGCACGGTCATGGCCCAGCGCCTGTCGATCCTGCATGGTCTGAACGCGCCCGAGTTCTTCGACAAGAGCCTGTTCCGTCACTTCATCCAGACCATGCTCGACCTCGATGTGTTGCGTCGCGACGAAGCAGGCAAGTTGAGCTATCACGAACTGCTCGGCGAACTGGCCGAAGGTGCAGCCAAGCGGGTACTGCCGGCGGAAATTCGTCTGTCGATCCGTCAGGTGGCCTTGCATCGCAGCGAAGATGCGGCCGATCAGCCCGCCGCCTCCACGCAAAACGACTAAATTCCTGAAGGCGTCAGGCTTCTTCTGGCGCCGTCGATACGGAGAATTCCGATGAAAAAAATTTCCCTGCTGGCCGCGGCCACATTGCTCAGCGCCTGCCAGTCCACCACACCGGGCGGCAAAGCGAGTCTCGACGGCGAAGTGTTCTACCTGCAACGCATCGCTCTGCCGCCAAGCGCGACCTTGAGCGTGAGCCTGCAGGACGTTTCGCTGGCCGATGCGCCTGCTGTCGTGCTCGATGAACAGAAAGGCCCGGTCAAAGGCCAGGTTCCTCTGCCGTTCCACTTGAGCTACGATCCGGCCCAGGTCAAACCTGGCCATCGCTACTCCGTCAGTGCCCGCATCGAAGTCAATGGCGAGCTGATGTTCATCACCACCGAAAACCATGCCGTGCAGCTGGATGGCAAGGATCCGCAGCCACTGAAGATCCGCGTCGACGCTGCCCGCTAACGCTTATCGAACAAGGAAGCCTGCATGCTCCGCCCTACCCTTCGCTTCGCCGGCCTGTGCGCGGGCCTGATGATCTCCGCCAACGTGCTGGCCCTGTCCCTCGGCGATCTGTCGCAAGGCGACGCCACCGGCGGCCTCAAGGACGCCCTGACCCAGGGCGCGCAACTGGCCGTCAAACAACTTGGCACCCCGGGCGGTTTCAGCAATAACCCGGACGTGAAAATCGAGCTGCCGGGCAAACTCGGCAAGGTTGCCGGCAAGATGAAAGCGTTTGGCATGGGCGCCCAGGTCGATGAGCTGGAAACCGCCATGAACAAGGCCGCGGAAACCGCCGTGACCCAGGCTCAGCCGATCCTGGTCGATGCGGTGAAGAAAATGAGCGTGGCCGACGCCAAAGGCATCCTCAGCGGCGGCAACGATTCCGCCACCCAATACCTGGACAAGACCAGTCGCGAACAGATCCGAGCGAAGTTCCTGCCGATCGTCAAACAGGCGACCGACAAGGTCGGCGTGGCGCAAAAATACAACTCGTTCGCCGGCCAGGCTGCAACGCTGGGGGTGGTCGACGCGAAGAGCGCCAACATCGAAAGCTACGTGACCGAACAAGCGCTGAACGGCCTGTTCGAGATGATCGGCAAACAGGAAGAAACCATCCGCAAGAACCCGGCCGCTGCGGCGACGAGTCTGGCGAAGAAGGTGTTTGGTACGCTCTAGGCCGACGCTGCACGGGAGCGAGACAACTCGCTCCCGTCCTTCAACACACTGGCTGGACTGCGTAAAAAGAATACCCACTCGCAGCCCATTTTCCTTTTCTCGAAGACCTGCAACTCGACCAATCCATTCAGGGCTGACATCGCGGTGCTGCAAGAACAGCCCAGGTGTTCCCTTACGTTGCTCGCCGTAAACTCCTTCGCCACTCCGCTCTTGGCCACCTGATACAGCGCCCGCTGCCTTGGCGTCAGCCGCTCGAAAAAACCCGACGCCATCAGCCAGCGCTCAAAGTCTTGCGTGTACGCCAGGCTTTTGCGGTAGACATCCGTGAAGCGACTGACTGCACGCTGAATCACCGAACACTGGAACTCGATGAAATACGTCAGATCCAGCTCATCGGCCTCGCTATGCAGATACGACCGCCCGTACTTCACCGGCGCATTGCGCAACAAAGGACTGATCGCAATGTAGCGAAATGCCGAAAACTCGTGCTTGAACATGAACCAGTAGAACAACGCCCTCGCAACCCGTCCGTTGCCATCGCGAAACGGATGTTCGTAGCCCAGAGAAAAATGCAGCGTGATCGCCTTGATCAACGGGTGCAGGCAGTCCCTTTCCTGAGGTGAACCGAGCGGCTGATTGATCCAGCGTAGGAGCCTCTGCAGACGCATCACCAGCCCGACAGCCGGCGGCGGTGCATGCACCGTGTTGCCATCGCCATCCTGTACCACCACTTCATCGTTCGTCCTGAAAAAACCGGGACTGTATTGCGCGTCATCGATCCCCTCGACACCCACCCGATGCATTGCCGCGATCAAGTCGACGCTCAAGGGCTGGTAACGGTTTTCCCAGGCGAAATTCATCATCCTGTAATTGCCCATGACCATGCGCTCATCCGGCGTGCGCGGCTGCCGTTGATACTTGAGCATGTCCTTGGCCACTCGCGTGGTCGTTGCCGCACCTTCCAGCTGGCTGCTGGCGATCACTTCGTCTTCGATCAGATCATTGAGCAAATAACCAAAATGCGACCGTTCGCCGATCTGCCCGGTCATGCATTCCAGCGAAGCGGAAGTCGTCTGCAGATCGACGGCCGAAAGGGTTTTCCGTGCCGACGGTGTCAACAAATACTTGCCCCACTGCGGCGGCTCACCCAATGGCAGGAGATTGATGTACTGCGCAGCCCTCGCCCTCTTCACCAGTGCCCAACACAAACGAGCGTCCAGCCCCGGCGCCCAGCGATAGCGCAAATCCTCGAAAGGCAAATAACGCCCCCGATCATCGAGAGGCTTGAGCAGCGCCAGATAATCCACCAGACGCTGCTTGTGCGGCGCCCGCGCCAACAAGTCGAACACCGGATCGGACCGTCCTTTCAACACTGGCGGCTTCTTCATGAAAAACCTCTCGATCACTCATAAACACAGAGAACCGAGTACAACACCCCAGACCAGACGGCCTCAATATCAGAAAATTCTGAAAAAGCTGTAAGAGTCACCGCAGCCCATAACCCATAACCCATAACCCATAAAACACGATGAGCGTTAGCTCGAGTAAAGCTTTTGACGTGCCGGCCCCATCGGCAGGCTGAGTGGAGGGATTTATCCGGGGGCAGGCGCGCAGCGCCGTTTGGC
>NZ_LRUN01000071.1 GCF_001679645.1 Pseudomonas bananamidigenes
GGGTGAGGGGGAAAAGATCTCACGTCGAACGAAATATCCGAAATCCCCCCTCTCCTTAGATTTTTCCGCTCATAAGCTAAGTCTAAAAAGTTATTTATTTTTAGTTTCTTAGATCATTTAGTCTCCTTTCACGCCGACGCCCGGTCGCCTGATATGGAGCTCTTCTATGAAACTGAATGTCCCGCTTCGCCTGCTGGCCGTGGCCTCTCTGGCTGCTGCGAGTTTCCTGGCCCAGGCCGCCGACCTCACCGTCGCCTACCAGACCACCGTCGACCCGGCGAAAGTCGCCCAGGCCGATGGCGCGTACGAGAAAGCCACCAAGGCCGACATCAGCTGGCGCAAGTTCGACAACGGTGCGGACGTCATTACGGCCATCGCCTCCGGCGACGTGCAGATCGGTTACCTCGGCTCCAGCCCGCTGACCGCAGCCGTCACCCGCAAAGTCCCGGTGGAAACCTTCCTCATCGCCACCCAGATCGGCGCCGCCGAAGCATTGGTCGCCCGCGACGGCGCCGGCATCAAGACGCCGCAGGATCTGGTCGGCAAGAAAATCGCCGTGCCGTTCGTGTCCACCGGTCACTACAGCCTGCTCGCCGCGCTGAAACACTGGAACATCGATCCTTCGAAAGTCACCGTCCTCAACCTCGCCCCGCCGGCGATCATTGCCGCGTGGAAACGCGGTGACATCGACGCCACTTATGTCTGGGATCCGGCGCTGGGTGTGGCCAAGGAAAACGGCAAAGTGCTGATCACCTCCGGCGAACTCGCCAAGTTCGGTGCGCCGACCTTCGACGCCTGGATCGTGCGCAAGGACTTCGCCGAGAAGCATCCGGAAATCGTCACCGCGTTCGCCAAGGTCACCCTCGACGCCTACGCCGACTACCGCAAAGACCCGAAAGCCTGGATCGCCAACCAGAGTAACGTCGACAAACTGGTGAAACTGTCCGGCGCCAAGGCCAGCGACATTCCATTGCTGCTGCAAGGCAACGTCTACCCGCTGGCGGCGGATCAGGTCAGTGACCTCGGTGCGCCGACCACCAAAGCCATCACCGACACCGCTGCGTTCCTCAAGGAGCAAGGCAAGGTCGAAGCGGTACTGCCGGACTACGCGCCGTACGTCACCCCCAAGTACATCACCAACTGATCCGGAGTTAATTGCGATGGCCTTGCTACAGCTGGAGCGCATCAGCGCACAGTATCCCGGCAGCCCGGAACCGGTTCTGTCCGACATTTCCCTGACCCTCGGCCCTCAGCAACTGCTGGTGGCCCTCGGCCCGTCCGGCAGTGGCAAGACTTCGCTGTTGAACCTGATTGCCGGTTTCGTCGAACCGAGCGCCGGTCGCATCACTCTCGACAACGTGCCGGTCAAGGGCCCGAGCGCCGAGCGCGGCGTGGTGTTCCAGGACGACGCCCTGCTGCCTTGGCAGGACGTGCTGGCCAACGTTGCCTTCGGTCTCGAACTGGCCGGTGTGGCCAAGGAAAAACGCGAACAGATCGCCCGGGAAATGCTCGCGCTGGTCGATCTCTCCGGCTTTGAACACCGCCGCATATGGCAGCTCTCCGGTGGTCAGAAGCAGCGTGTCGGCCTGGCCCGCGCCCTTGCCGCCGACCCGCGAGTGCTGCTGATGGACGAACCTTTCGGCGCTCTCGATGCCTTTACCCGCGAACAGATGCAGGAGCTGTTGCTGCAAGTCTGGCAACGCACCGCCAAACCGGTGTTCCTGATTACCCACGACATTGAAGAAGCGGTGTTCCTCGCCACCGACCTGATTTTGCTGGCACCGAATCCGGGACAGATCGTCGAACGCCTGCATCTGGATTTCGGCAAGCGCTATGCCGCCGGTGAATCGGCGCGGGCGATCAAGTCCGATCCGCGCTTCATCGAAACCCGCGAACACGTGCTCGCCAGAGTGTTTTCGCAACGCAGCGCCGTTCAGCGGCAGGAGCGCGCATGAGCAGTTACGACGTTTCCGCCACCGCAGTAAAACCCGCCGCCACTTCGGTGGTGATTCCCGTGCGCCGCAGCCTCAGCACCCGCTGGATCAGCCTGCTGACCTTGTTCGCGTTGCTGGTGATCTGGTGGGCAGTGACGGCCACCGGTCTGATCGAACCGCTGTTCCTGCCGCCACCGTCCGCCGTGCTGCAAAAAGGCTGGTTGCTGGCGACCACGGGCTATATGGATTCAACGTTGTGGCAGCACCTGGGCGCGAGCCTCAGCCGCATCGGTCTGGGCCTCGGCTTCGCGATTCTGACCGCCGTGCCGGTGGGTATCGCCATCGGCGCCAACCGTATAGCCCGTGGTGTGCTGGATCCGCTGATCGAGTTCTATCGCCCGATTCCACCACTGGCCTATCTGCCGCTGATCGTGATCTGGTGCGGCATTGGCGAGTTGTCGAAAGTACTGCTGATCTACCTGGCGATTTTCGCTCCGATCGCCATCGCCACCGCCACCGGCGTGCGCACCGTCGACCCGGCCAAATTGCGCGCCGCGCAGTCGCTGGGCGCGACTCGCGCACAACTGATCCGCCATGTGATTTTGCCCAGCGCCCTGCCGGACATTCTGACCGGGGTGCGCATTGGTCTGGGTGTCGGCTGGTCGACCCTGGTCGCCGCCGAACTGATCGCGGCCACCAGTGGCCTGGGCTTCATGGTGCAGTCGGCTGCACAGTTCCTGGTCACCGATGTGGTGGTGCTGGGGATTCTGGTCATCGCCCTGATCGCCTTCGCCATGGAAATGGGCCTGCGCGCCCTGCAACGCAAACTGGTGCCGTGGCACGGCCAGGCCCACTGAAAAATTTCAGAAAAAAACCTGTGGGAGCGAGCCTGCTCGCGAAAGCGTCGGATCAGTCACTGCGCTGTCGCCTGACACTCAGTATTCGCGAGCAGGCTCGCTCCCACCAAAAGCATGCCCCCAAGCATTCGAAGAGAACCACCATGAGCAGCCTGAACATCATCCCGTTAAGCTCGGCCCTCGGCGCACAGATCAGCGGCGTCGACATCAGCCAGCCGCTGAACCTGGAACAGCGCGACGCCATCGAGCAGGCGCTGCTCAAATACCAGGTGCTGTTCTTCCGCGATCAGCCGATCGAGCCGTCGCAACAGGCGCGCTTCGCCCGTTATTTCGGTGACCTGCACATTCATCCGATCTACCCGAACGTGCCGGAACAGCCTGAAGTGCTGATCCTCGACACCGCCGTCACCGACGTGCGCGACAACGCGATCTGGCACACCGACGTGACCTTCCTGCCAACCCCGGCCATGGGCGCGGTGCTCAGCGCCAAGCTGTTGCCGGAGTTCGGCGGCGACACGTTATGGGCCAGCGGGATAGCCGCGTATGAAGCGTTGTCGGCACCGATGCAAGCAATGCTCGAAGGGCTGACCGCGACTCACGACTTCACCCGCTCGTTTCCGCTGGAGCGCTACGGCAACACCCCGGAGGCACTGGCGCAGTGGGAAGAGGCACGGCGCAAGAATCCACCGCTGTCGCACCCGGTGATCCGCACGCACCCGGTGAGCGGGCGCCGTTCGCTGTTCGTCAACGAAGGCTTTACGTCGAAGATCAATGAACTGTTGGAAACCGAGAGCGAGGCGGTGCTGAAGTTCTTGTTCGCCCATGCGACACGACCGGAGTTCACCATTCGCTGGCGCTGGCAGAAGGACGACATCGCATTCTGGGACAACCGCGTGACGCAGCATTACGCAGTGGATGATTACCGTCCGGCACGGCGCGTGATGCAGCGGGCTACGGTGTTGGGGGATGTGCCGTTTTTTCGTTGAGCCTTTAACGCCAGAGCAAAATCAAAAGCCCCCTCACCCTAACCCTCTCCCAAAGGGAGAGGGGACTGATTGGGGGGATGCTTTAAAGATTCACCGACCTGATCGTGCTTTGCTGAATCCATAATCGACCGGATTTTTCAGGTCGATGTATGACGCAAGACACCTCGGTCGGCTCCCTCTCCCTCCGGGAGAGGGCTGGGGTGAGGGCTGGGCCGAGCTGACCCACCCTGATCCTGATCACTCCGCCGTCGAAGGCTTCTCCCAAAGATTGATCCCGCCCTCCTGGGCAAACCGGTCGATCTCCGCCAACTCCTGCGCACTGAAACTCAGGTTCTTCAACGCCCCGACGTTCTCGACAATCTGCTCCGGCCGGCTCGCGCCGATCAGCGCCGAAGTCACCCGCGGATCGCGCAGCGTCCACGCCAATGCCAGTTGCGCCAGGCTCTGCCCGCGACGCCTGGCGATTTCATTCAGCGCCCGCACGTGAGCGATGTTGGCCTCGGACAAGTGCGAAGCCTGCAACGAACCACCGCCCGGACGATTGACCCGCGCATCCGCCGGCACACCGTTGAGGTATTTGTCGGTCAGCAGACCCTGCGCCAGCGGGGTGAAGGCAATGACGCCGGCGCCAAGCTCTTCGGTGGTGTCGAGCAAATCCTTTTCCACCCAGCGGTTGAGCAGGTTGTAGGCCGGTTGGTGGATCAACAGCGGCACTTTCCACTCTTTGAGCAGCGCGGCGATTTCACGGGTTTTCACCCCGGAATACGACGAGATACCGATGTACAACGCCTTGCCCTGCTGCACTGCCGTGGCGAGGGCACTGGCGGTTTCTTCCAGCGGGGTGTCCGGGTCGAAACGGTGCGAATAAAAGATATCCACATAGTCCAGGCCCAGGCGTTGCAGGCTCTGGTCGAGGCTGGCCAGCACGTATTTGCGCGAGCCGCCGCCCTGGCCGTAAGGGCCGGGCCACATGTCCCAACCGGCCTTGCTGGAGATGATCAATTCGTCACGGTACTGCTTGAAGTCTTCGCGCAGCAGGCGACCGAAATTGATCTCGGCGCTGCCGTAGGGCGGGCCGTAGTTGTTGGCCAGGTCGAAGTGATTGATCCCCAGATCGAACGCGGTGCGCAGCAACGCGCGCTGGGTGTCGATCGGCGTGCTGTCGCCGAAGTTGTGCCACAGGCCCAGGGACAGCGCCGGCAACACCAGACCGCTGCGTCCGACGCGGCGGTAAGGGATGGAGTCATAGCGGTTTTCGGCAGCGGTGTAAGTCATCGAATCCTCTCTTGTTTGATTAACCGCAAATTGAGGGTGAATTCAAAACCGTGGCGAGGGCGCTCGCTCCCTCGCCACTAAAGCTATCTACGCAAATCTGTTGCCGGGCCGGTCGAGGCCAAGGTTCTGGCGCAAGGTCCGGCCCTCGTATTCGGTTCTGAACAGTCCACGCCGTTGCAGTTCCGGGACCACGCCATTGGCGAAGTCTTCGAGTCCGCCGGGCAGGTGTGGCACCAGCACGTTGAAGCCGTCCGCCGCGCCTTGCTCGAACCATTTCTGCAGGCGATCGGCAACCTGCGCCGGTGTGCCGACGACGCTGTAATGCCCGCGACCGCCAGCGATCCGGCGTCCCAGTTCGGCCAGGGTCAGATGCTCGCGGCCGGCCAGTTCGGTCAGCAGTTTCTGCCGGCTCTGCTGGCCGCTTTCAGTCAGCGGCAAGTCCGGCAGCGGCCCGTCCAGCGGGTACTTCGACAGATCGAAGTTGCCCAGCATACGCCCAAGCAGCGCGACGCCAACCTCGGGTTCGACCAATTGCTGAAACGTTTCACATTTTTCCTGTGCTTCGGCTTCCGTCTGCCCGACCACGACAAACACGCCGGGCATGATTTTCAGCGAATCGGCGCTGCGTCCGTACTTCGGCAAGCGGCCCTTGAGGTCGGCGTAAAACGCCTGGGCGCTGGCCAGCGAAGTCTGCGCGGTGAACACCACTTCCGCCGTCTGCGCCGCCAGCTCACGCCCGGTTTCCGACGAGCCGGCCTGCACGACCACAGGCTGCCCCTGTGGCGAGCGCGCGACATTCAGCGGGCCTTTGACCCGGAAGTGCTCGCCGACGTGATCCAGCACATGCAGTTTTTCCGGGTCGTAATACGCACCGCTGGCTTTGTCGCGAAGGAAGGCATCGTCCTGCCAACTGTCCCAGAGCCCGGTCACCACCTGATGAAACTCCCGGGCGCGGCTGTAGCGTTCGGCATGGCCGATGTGTTCGGTGCGACCGAAATTCTGCGCTTCGGCGGCGTTGTCCGAGGTCACCAGATTCCACCCCGCTCGCCCGCCCGACAGGTGATCGAGCGACGCGAACTTACGCGCCACGTGGTAAGGCTCGTTGTAGCTGGTGGTGGCGGTGGCGATCAGGCCGATGTGTTCGGTCACGACGCTCAAGGCCGAGAGCAAGGTCAGTGGCTCGAAGTGATCCGAACGGGCCATGCGGCTGGCAATGTCCTGGGTTGGCGCGGCGACGCTGTCGGCGACGAACAGCGTGTCGAACTTCGCCGCCTCGGCAACCTGCGCCAGACGTTTGTAGTGGGCGAAATCCAGCCCGGCGTTGGCCGGTACGTCCGGATGACGCCACGCGGCGACGTGGTGCCCGGTGGCCATGAGGAATGCGCCGAGTTTCAGCTGTCTGCTCATCTCAGAAATCCTTGCGCAGTTGCACGCCGAAGTAGCGCTCGTCGTCGCGGGGCACGGCGCGGTAGATGTAGTTGCCACCGCTGGCGAGCAACGGCGAATACGACTTGTCGGTGAGGTTCTTGCCCAGCAATGCCACGCGCCAGCCGTTGGTGTAATCGGCCAGGGCGACGCTGGCGTTCCAGAGGCCGTAGGTGCCCTGTTTGGTGTCGGCGTTCTGGCTGATGTCGTACTGCACTTCGCTCTGCCAGCTGTAGTCGGTGCCGAGTTCGATATCCAGACCGTTTTCCAGCGGGATGGTGTAGTCGGCGCGCACGTAGCTTTTCCAGTCCGGGCTGAACGGCAGCGGTTTGCCGTTGACGTTGCACGACGCCGCCGCGCCCGCCGGGCAGGCGAACCGGTCGATGCGGGCGCGAGTGTAGGCCAGTGCGCCGGAGAACTTCAGTTGCCGGGTCGCCTGCAGGGCGTAGTCGAGTTCCACGCCCTCGGTGCTGACGCTGCCGGCGTTGATCAGGCGCGTCACCACTTGCCCGGCGACGGTGTCGAAAAAATTCGCCTGGTAGTTGTCGTAATCGCTGTGGAAGACCGCGAGGTTGGTGGTCAGGCGATTGTTCCAGCTTGAGGCCTTGATCCCCGCCTCCCAGGTGTTGGAAGTTTCCGGTTTCAGCGCTTCGGTATCACGCGGCTGCATGTTGAAGAACACGTTGTAGGCCGGACCTTTGTAGCCGCGCGAGTAAGTCAGATAAGTGGTGACGGTATCGCTCAGGTCGTATTGCAAACCGAGCCGTCCGGACCAGCCGTCCTCATCCACCGAACCGGAACTGCGGGTGGCAGGTTGAATGCCGCTGACGGTGGTGGCGGAAGTGGAGACGCGACGGTGATCGTATTCCAGATCGTCGTGGGTGTAGCGCAGGCCGGCGATGCCTCGGAAGTCCGAAGTGAAATTCAGCGTGCTTTCGCCGAACACCGCGTAGCTGTCACTGGTGGTGCTGTAGTCGGCGACGCCACGATCAGTGCGTGTTGTGGTGGTCAGCGTGCGTTGATAGGTCTCGTCATCCTTGCCGTGCATGTAGAACAGGCCGCCGACGTATTCGAGGAACCCGCCTTTCGGAGAGGCCAGACGCAGCTCCTGCGAGTATTGGTCGAAGGCCAGATCGCCCTTGTCCGCCGTGCCGGGGAAGGCGGCCGTCACCGTGCCGAGGCGGTCGCCGTCCTGATACTGGGTGTTGTCCCAGCCGCGCCACGCGGTGATCGACGTCAGGGTGTAATCGCCCAGTTGCCAGTCGAGCTGGCCGGACAAGCCCTTGTTGGTGTCTTCGACATGAGTGCGGGTGTCGGTGTTGATGTCGCGGTTGTGGCTGGTCGCACTCACCGGGCTCAGCGCATTGGCGAAGGCCGGAGTCAGTGCCTTGGTCACGACACCGTTGGGTCCGTCATCGTGGGCCTGCATGTAGTCGGCGATCAGGGTGAAGGTGACGTCATCGTTGGGGGTGAATTCCAGTTTGCCGCGCACGCCGCGATGGTTGTAACCGTTGACCTCCTGACTGTTGTGCTTGTTGTCGACGTTGCCGTCGTAAGTGCCGAACAGGGTGCTGATCGAGCCTTTGAGCGTGTCCGGAATCAGACTGCCACCGATGCCGAAACGGGTGCGGCTTTCATTGCCGCTGTAGTACGACTGATCGATGTAGCCGTGGGTTTCGGCAGTGGGCGCCTTGCTGGTGATGTTCAGCACACCGGCCGAGGCATTCTTGCCAAACAGCGTGCCTTGCGGGCCGCGCAGAACTTCGACGCGCTCCAGGTCCAGCAGATCGAGAGTGGACTGGCCAGGGCGCGCATACACCACGCCGTCAATCACCGTAGCCACGGTCGGCTCGACGCCCGGCGAGGTGGAAATCGTCCCCACGCCGCGCACGAACAACGAGGTGTCCTTGTTCGATGCGCCGGTACGGAAATTCAGCGACGGCACTTGCTGGACGATGCTCGCCACGCTGTTGCGGTTGTCGCGCTCCAGTTGCTCGCCGTCGATCACCGATACCGCCACCGGGACCTTTTGCAGCGACTCTTCGCGGCGGGTGGCGGTGACCGTGACGGACTGAAGTGTCGGCTCCTGATCGCTGTTGTCGGCGGCGAACGCGGCGGGCAGCGGCAGCGCGGCCAGCCCGGTGAGTAGCCAGCCCGCAGCGCAGATCGATTGCGCCAGTTTGTGTGTCGCCCCAGGAATGTTGTGCATGTTTGCCCGCTCGAAAAAATTGCCCTGAACCGCTGTCGTTCTGCGACGACAGCGCCTGTCTCGATGTCTTGGGCATTCGCTCGAGCGAGTAGCAGACAATGCGCATTGTTAGCGCTAACATCGGCAGTATTGGCAAACGGGACATAGACCGTCCAATAATGAAAAATTACGTTTATATACGTTTTGGTTTTTAAGAAGGGATCAAGCCATGAGCGAAGAAAAGCCCCGCAAACGCCGTGGCGCCGGTCGCGTGACCCTCAACGCGGTGGCGCGTGAGGCCGGTGTCTCGGCGATTACCGTGTCGCGCTACTTCAACCAGCCGGAACAGGTCTCGCCCGAACGCCGCGAACGAATCGCGGCGGTGGTCGCGGCGCTGGGTTATGTACCGAATCTGGTGGCCGGTGGCCTCGCCTCGGCGCGGGGAAAAATCGTCGGCATGGTGATCCCGAACATCTCCGGTCCGATCTTCGCCAATACCATTCAGGGCTTCAGCGACACCCTCAGCCGTCACGGTTATCAGCTGTTGCTGGCCTCGAGTTATTTCAGCGCAGAGCAGGAAGAAAACGCCGTGCGGGCCTTCCTCGGCTGGTCGCCGGCGGCGCTGGTGGTCACCAGTCACTTCCACAGTCCGGGCACGGAAAAGATGCTCGCCGACGCGGAGATCCCGGTGATCGAAACCTGGGATTACCAGCCGGATCGCGAGCCGATGCAGATCGGCTTTTCGCACTTTGAAGTGGGGGTCAGCGCCGCCCGTTATCTGCACGGCAAGGGCTATCGACGAATCGCGTTCGTGCAGAACAGCGCACCCGGCGACTTCAGCGCACTGGAGCGCCGTGACGGTTACGCCGCAACCGTGCGTGAGTTGGGCCTGGAGCCGTGGGTATTCGCACCGGATGCCGATCGCGCTCCGTTCGAGGCCGGCAAGCAAGCGATGGAAGCGCTGATGAACGCCTCGCCGCGCCCGGACGCCATCATCTTCGCCAACGACAACCTCGCCGCCGGCGGCCTGCTCGCCGGGCAACGCGCCGGCCTCAGAATCCCCGACGACTGCGCCGTCCTCGGCTTCGGCGACTACCCGTTCGCCGAGATGCTGCTGCCGAGCCTGAGCACCATCAAACCGCCCGCGCTGGAGATCGGCGTGCTGGCGGCAACGAGGGTGCTGGAAAGCCTGGGCGTGTTGCCGAGTGATGAGGTGCAGCGACTTAATTTGCTGCAATGCCAAGTCATCGAGCGAGAAAGTACCTGACCCAGAATTCTGTAAATCGGCCTTAAGCTGACAATTCACGCAAGGCAGCAGCAGCCAGAAATCCGGAGCGAGAGCTGTAACGCTGATCACGTCGTACAGTCTGGTCAATACGCTCCAGCAACTGCTCCGGGAGCGTAGCGTTGAAGCGCACCGACTTGCCGAAGTAGGGAGTGATATCAAACTCGACTACACCCCAGATACCGCCGGCGTAATCCGGATTCTCGAGATGGGCATCAATGTCCTGAATCCGAGGCAACGGTGCGCCATCAGCGACCAGTCCCTCATAGTGCAAGGCCAGTGCCTCCT
Source organism: Pseudomonas bananamidigenes (assembly GCF_001679645.1). Lineage (GTDB taxonomy): Bacteria > Pseudomonadota > Gammaproteobacteria > Pseudomonadales > Pseudomonadaceae > Aquipseudomonas > Aquipseudomonas bananamidigenes. The sequence continues at coordinate 10,239 of NZ_LRUN01000071.1, forward strand.
GAGTGTTGTCAAATGCTTCGGCTACCGTAGTGCCTGCGGAGAAGCACCCGGGTACATCCGGGATAATCACTCCGTAGTCTGAGTCGGCATCCTTGTGCAGAACGACCGGGAATTTCATGTAAGTGAATCCTTCCTCTGACATGTCCATTAAGGGACTTTCGTTTCCAATAACGGGCTTCATTTCAAACCCGCCTGTTTCAAGATGCTGTTGATCGTTCCCTTGGGAAGATCTGAATCCGGATGCTTGATCGTCACCCTCCCTGGCTTGCCCGGATGTTTGTATTGGTGGTGACTGCCTTTGACGGCGACCAGATACCATCCATCCTCCTCGATCATCCTGATCATTTCCCGACTACGCATTTCCTTCGCCCTGTTCGACAGCAAGAGCTGCGTACTTTAAGAGCTGTCCTTCTTCATCAATACACACCATACACACCTGGAGAAATATTAGCCTAGTGGACAGGCGCGTGTTTAATCGCCAGATCGGCGGTGGACGCGCCCTGGCACGCGGCGCTCATAAACAGATGTATACGTGGCGAAATGTGTCGATCAGCATGAGCCCGACAGCTAACCTATGCTCAACATGAGCAAAGCCAGGACGACTCCCATCCACAGGTAGATCCCGACCATGCACACCGCAATCATCATCTTCTTCGGCCTGATCCTGCTGGCGCTGATGCTCTACATCGGCGAGCGCATCGGCTTCAGTCGCCAGACCATGGCTTACGGTTTTGCAGCATTGTGGCTGGCGCTGACGGTGATCAACGGCGCGGTCGGCGTCGTGCACGCGAAGCAGCCGCTGGGGTCGGAGATTGCGATCGGCAGCGCCGTGTACGGGGTGCCGATCGCAGCGATGGTGTTGTTCATGGTACTGAGCGCCGAGACCTGAAACCGCCCCGGCGCCCCGTTCCGGTCAACGCACCAGATGCAGGAACTGCATGTGCCGTTCGTACTGGTCGAGGATGTCGTTGATGATCTGTTCTTTGGTGTAACCGACCAGATCGTAATCCTGACTGCCCTCGCTCAGATGCACTTCGGCGCGGTAATAGCGGCGGTTGTTGAGCTGCTTGGAGCCCATGCCGCCGCGGGCGAACGACGGCGTGAAGTAGCCGCGCATCTGCACCTGATAGATGAACGGATGCAGTTCGCCATGGCCGATTTCCAGACTGACGCTGTCATGAGCCGGATCGGGCTGCGTAACGACATGCAGCCCCTTCTCGACAAACACCGCCGTCACTTCTTCGATGGCCGGTTTCACCGTGGTGTCCATGAAGCGGTACACCTCGTCCCGCGACGGGAAGTGCACGGCCTGACTCAGGCGCTGTCGCCAGCCACCCTTGCCGCGCCGCGAGCCGGAGACCGGCGCCAGCGAATGCAGTTGCGCGATCTGCTTCTGCGACTCCAGGTAGAACGCCTTGTGCAGGCCCCACATCATCAGCAGCAGAATCAGCGAGAACGGCAGCGAGGTCAGCACCACCGCTGATTTCAGCGCATCGATGCTGCCCGAAAACAGCAGTCCACTGGTGATCAGCGCGGTCATCGCCCCCCAGAACACCCGCAGCCACTTCGGACCGTCCTCATCCGGATTGCCCCCCTTGGCCGACAGGGTCGAAAGCACCACGGTGCCGGAGTCGGCGGAAGTGACGAAGAACACGAAGCTGATGAACACCGTCACCGCGATGACAGTTTTGCTCCACGGGTAGGTCTCCAGCAGCAGGTAAAGGGTCATCGACGGGTTGTCGAGGGCCGACATACCCAGTGCCGACATGCCGTGGTTGAGCACCTGATCGATGGCGCTGTTGCCGAAGATCGACATCCACGCCAGGGTGAAACCGAGCGGAATCAGCAACACGCCGAAGACGAATTCGCGGATGGTGCGGCCTCGGGAAATCCGTGCGATGAACAGGCCCACGAATGGCGACCATGCGATCCACCAGGCCCAGTAGAACACCGTCCAGCCGCCGAGCCAGTCGCTGGGTTTGTCGTAGGCGTAGAGATCAAAACTCTTCATCGGCAACGCGCCGAGGTAGTCGCCCAGGTTCTGGATCAGGGTGTTGAGCAGGTGCTGGGTAGGGCCGGCGAACAACACGAACAGCAGCAGCGCACAGGCCAGCAGCATGTTGATGTCGGACATGACCCGTACACCCTTGTCCACACCCGAGACGGCGACGACGATTGCCGCACCCATCATCAGTGTGATCAAACCGACCTGAATCCACTGGGTATGGGCGATGCCGAACAGGTAGTCCAGACCGGAGTTGAGATGGAGCACGCCGAAGCCCATGTCCGCACCGAGGCCGAACACCGTGGCGATGATGCCGAAGCCATCGACCGCGTAACCGATGGGGCCGTTGATACGCTTGCCGATCAGCGGGTAGAGCGCCGAACGCAGGGCCAGCGGCAGGTTGTGCCGATAAGCGAAGTACGCCAGCGCCATGCCGACGAAGGCGAACACGCCCCAGCCGTGCAGGCCCCAGTGCAGAAACAGGATCTGCATCGCCTGACGCGCCGCATCCGCCGTGCCGGCTTCGCCTTGCGGCGGCTGGAGCATGTGAGTCAGCGGCTCGGACACACAGAAGAAAAACAGCGTGATGCTGATCCCGGCGGCGAACAGCATGCCGGCCCAGGACAGGTAACTGAATTCGGGTTCGTCGTGGTCGGCACCGAGTTTGATCTTGCCGTAGCCCGATAACGCGGTGACCACCACGAAGACCAGATACAGGGTCATCGCGAGCATGTAATACCAGCCGACCGTATTGGCCGCCCAGTTTTGCGCTTCGAGCAGCCAGGCACCGGCCTGTTCCGGCATGGCGATGACCGTCAGGCCGAACAGCAGGATTACCGTGGCGGCGAACCAGAACACCGGCGGATTCATGCGTACCAGGCCGCTGGCGGGGGTGGACGATGCACTCATGAGCGGTGCACCTCAAGGGGTTGGAAAATGGCTGAAATGATCGGACTCAGCAAAGGCAAGCCTCCTGTTGTGAGCGGGCAGCGAACCGCCGGTTTAACTTGAATGAACGTTCAAGTTAAACATGGATAGCACGCTCAGGACTAATCGCAGGGCTCAGCGGTACCGTTCGTACGCTGGCTCAGGGAGGGGTATGACGCGGGTTTGGAAGGATTCGTTCAGTTATCGGCTTTGTGTGAACGCCCATCGCGAGCAGGCTCGCTCCCACATTTGGAATGCGGTTCACTGTGGGAGCGAGCCTGCTCGCGATGGGGCCAGATCAGTCGAAGGAGATGCAAAGGCTACTTCTGCGCCCCGTCATCATGCTGCAGATTGGCCTGGGTCAGATTGCACCCGGCCGGTACGCTGCGGGTCAGCCACACGTTGCCGCCGATGGTCGAGCCCTTGCCGATGGTGATCCTCCCGAGAATCGTCGCCCCGGCGTAAATCACCACGTCGTCCTCGACGATCGGATGCCGTGGGTGGCCCTTCTGCAACTGGCCGTCCTCGTCCGCCGGGAAGCGTTTGGCGCCCAGGGTCACTGCCTGGTAAATCCTGACGCGCTCGCCAATGATCGCGGTCTCGCCGATCACCACGCCGGTGCCGTGATCGATGAAGAAACTGCGACCGATCTGTGCGCCCGGGTGGATATCGATACCGGTCGCCGAGTGAGCGATTTCCGAGCTGATCCGCGCCAGCAGCGGCAGGCCGGCGCGATACAAATGGTGCGCGAGACGATGGTGGATCACCGCCAGAATGCCCGGATAGCACAGCAGCACTTCATCGACACTGCGCGCCGCCGGGTCGCCGTGATACGCGGCCAGCACATCGGTGTCGAGCAGACTGCGCAGGCCCGGCAATGCCAGGGCGAAATCCTGGATGATGCGGATCGCCTGCGCCTCGACTTCGCTGTCGTCCCGGGCGCTATGGCGGGCGACGTAACGCAGTTCGAGTCGCGCCTGGGCCAGCAATGCATTCAACGCAACGTCGAGGGTGTGCCCGACGTAAAAATCTTCGCTCTCTTCACGCAGATCCACCGGCCCCAGCCGCATCGGGAACAATGCGCCGCACAAGGCTTCGAGAATCTGCGCCATCGCGTCACGGGACGGCAGTTCGCGCCCGCCCTGCTCGCCGCTGGCGCGGCCATTCTGCGTACGCCACTGATCCCGCGCAGTACGCAGCTGACTGACGATGGTCTGCAATTGCCAATGGCTGGAACGCTCGCTCACGGTAAAGACTCCTCACGGGCGGCCGGACTGTCTGGCCGCGTCAACGGCCACTACTTTACGGCAACGCCACCGAGGCGAATTAAGAACCGATAGTGCTGGCCCAAGTACATTTGGCTATAAGCGATTGGCGGTTGCCCCGGTAAATCGGCGTGCCTATAGTCCTCTGATCTTTCTCCGCCAGTACGGGCTCATGATCAAACAACAGCTGCAACGCTTCAACCGTCTCGAACTGCTGGGACAACCCACGCCTCTGGAAAAACTCGAACGCCTGTCCACCTGGCTCGGCCGCGACGTGTACATCAAGCGCGACGACCTGACGCCGCTGGCCATGGGCGGCAACAAGCTGCGCAAGCTCGAATACCTTGCCGCCGATGCCCTCGCCCAAGGCGCCGACACCCTGATCACCGCTGGCGCACTGCAATCGAACCACGTCCGCCAGACCGCTGCGCTGGCCGCGAAACTGGGTCTGGGCTGCGTGGCCCTGCTGGAAAATCCGTTGGGCACCGACGACAGCAACTACACCGGCAACGGCAACCGCCTGCTGCTGGACCTGTTCGACACCAAGGTCGAGCTGGTCGACAACCTCGACAACGCCGACGAACAACTCGCGGCCCTCGCCGTGCGCCTGCGCAGCAACGGCAAGAAGCCGTATCTGGTGCCGATCGGTGGCTCCAACGCCATCGGCGCACTGGGTTACGTCCGGGCCGGCCTGGAACTGGCGCAACAAATCGAGGACTCCGGCCTGCAGTTTTCCGCCGTGGTCCTGGCCTCGGGCAGCGCCGGCACTCACAGCGGCCTGGCGCTGGCCTTGAGCGAAGTGTTGCCGCAACTGCCGGTGATCGGCGTGACGGTTTCGCGCAGCGAAGAAGATCAGCGCCCTAAAGTGCAGGGCCTGGCCGAGCGCACTGCCGATCTGTTGGGCGTGGCGCTGCCGGAGAGTTTCAAGGTCGAACTGTGGGATGAGTATTTCGGCCCGCGTTACGGTGAGCCGAATGCCGGGACGCTGGCAGCGGTGAAACTGCTGGCCAGTCAGGACGCCGTGCTGCTCGATCCGGTCTATACCGGCAAAGCCATGGCCGGGTTGCTCGACGGCATCGGTCGCGGACGTTTCGACGACGGCCCGATCATTTTCCTGCACACCGGCGGCGCCCCGGCGTTGTTTGCGTACAAGCATTTTCTGTAGTTCGAAGCGCGTACTGCAGCGCTCGTTCCCACGCTCTGCGTGGGAACGCAGCCCGGGACGCTCCGCGTCCCATTTGAAAGGCGAACGCGGAGCCAGGAAACCCTCGGAATACAAAAACGCATATTCAAAATATGAATAACAATTATAAAATTCATTATTTTCCATTCTAAAAGAACAGTCTTATAGTCTCGCCGCAGGCGAATTTCGCGAGAGACGCATAAGCTGCTTTAAGGCAGGATAGCGCTGTCGTCCAACTCCCGGATTCGCCAAACTTCCTTAAGCGTCTTCCATAAGAAAACACAGGGGCTTGTCATGATTCTTTCCGCACTACGTCGAAATCTGCTGGTAGGTTCGCTGGGCCTGGCACTGAGCGCCGGTCTGATCAGCAGCGCCGTTGCCGGTGAGCAACTGCAACAGATCAAGGACAAAGGCGTTATCAACGTCGGCCTGGAAGGCACTTATCCACCGTTCAGTTTCGTCGATGAAAACGGCAAGCTCGCCGGTTTCGAAGTCGAGCTCTCCGAAGCGCTGGCACAAAAACTGGGCGTGAAAGCCAAGATTCAGCCAACCAAATGGGACGGCATTCTCGCCGCGCTGGAATCCAAGCGTCTGGATGTGGTGGTCAACCAGGTGACCATCTCCGACGAACGCAAGAAGAAGTATGACTTCTCCGAACCGTACACCATCTCCGGTATTCAGGCGCTGGTACTCAAAAGCAAGGAAGCGGCGCTGAACATCAAGACCGCCGCCGACCTGTCCGGCAAGAAAGTCGGCGTAGGCCTGGGCACCAACTACGAGCAGTGGGTTCGCGCCAACGTGCCGGGTGCCGACGTGCGCACCTACGACGATGATCCGACCAAGTTCGCCGACCTGAACAACGGTCGTACCGACGCGATCCTGATCGACCGTCTGGCTGCACTTGAATACGCCAAAAAAGCACCGAAAACCGTGGCCGCCGGCCAGGCCTTCTCCCGCCAGGAATCCGGTATCGCCCTGCGCAAAGGCGAGCCTGAACTGCTGGCAGCCGTGAACAAGGCTCTCGACGAGCTGCGTGCCGACGGGACGCTGAAAAAGCTTTCGGAAAAATACTTCAGCGCTGACGTCACCCAATAATGGAAGCAGCTTTCCAACTCGCACTGGACTCCGCGCCCTTCCTGTTGAAGGGCGCGTACTACACGGTAATCCTCAGCCTGGGCGGCATGTTCTTCGGCCTGCTGCTGGGTTTTGGCCTGGCCTTGATGCGCCTGTCGCGTTTCAAGTCGGTCAGCTGGCTGGCCCGCATCTACGTGTCGTTCTTTCGCGGCACGCCGTTGCTGGTCCAGCTGTTCGTGATCTATTACGGTCTGCCGCAACTGGGCATGGAACTCGACCCGCTGCCGGCGGCCCTGATCGGCTTTTCGCTGAACATGGCCGCCTACGCCTGTGAAATCCTGCGTGCCGCGATCGGCTCCATCGAACGCGGTCAGTGGGAAGCGGCGGCGAGCATCGGCATGACCCGTGCGCAGACACTGCGCCGGGCCATCCTGCCGCAGGCGATGCGCACTGCGTTGCCGCCGCTGGGCAACAGCTTCATTTCACTGGTCAAGGACACCGCGCTGGCCGCTACCATCCAGGTACCGGAGCTGTTCCGTCAGGCACAACTGATTACCGCCCGGACTTTCGAAGTCTTCACCATGTATCTTGCCGCCGCGCTGATCTACTGGATTCTGGCCACAGTGCTGTCGCACTTCCAGAACAAGCTGGAAGCGCGGGTCAATCGGCACGACCAGGAGTCCTGACCCCATGATTGTCGTGGAAAAACTGACAAAGCAGTTCAAGGGTCAAGTCGTGCTCAACGGCATCGATCTTGAAGTGAAGGAAGGCGAGGTCGTGGCCATCATCGGTCCCAGCGGCTCGGGCAAGACCACGTTCCTGCGCTGCCTGAACTTCCTCGAACAACCCACCAGTGGCCGGATCAAGGTCGGCGATATCGAGATCGATACCAGCCGCCCGCTGAACCAGCAGCAGAATCTGGTGCGCACCCTGCGCCAGCATGTGGGCTTCGTGTTCCAGAACTTCAACCTGTTCCCCCACCGCACCGCCCTGGAGAACGTCATCGAAGGCCCGATCGTGGTCAAGAAGACGCCCCGTGACGCAGCCATTGCCCTGGGCAAGAAGTTGCTGGCCAAGGTCGGCCTGGCGGGCAAGGAAGACGCCTACCCACGGCGTTTGTCCGGCGGCCAGCAACAGCGCGTGGCGATTGCCCGGGCGCTGGCGATGGAGCCGGAAGTGATCCTGTTCGACGAGCCGACCTCGGCCCTTGACCCGGAACTGGTGGGCGAAGTACTGGCGACCATTCGCGGTCTGGCCGAAGAAAAACGCACCATGGTGATCGTCACCCACGAAATGGCATTTGCCCGTGACGTGGCCAACCGTGTGGTGTTTTTCGACAAGGGCGTGATTGTCGAGCAAGGTGAAGCCAAGGCGCTGTTTGCCAATCCTAAAGAAGAACGCACACGACAGTTTCTCAGCAAGTTTCGCAACAACGGCTGATAACTTCGCAAGTAGCAACACTCACTTCCATGGACGGAAGTAGTGCGCTGGCCCGGATACTTTTTCTCTTCCAAATAAAATCAATAACCCCCTCAGAACGCAGAACATATATATGTTCTGCAACAAGTTGCGCGCGCATGAAATTCGCCGAGGCCTGACTTTCCGCTTCGCAGGAGCACACCAGAGAAACACGCCAAAACCGCAGCAATCTGTGGTCTTCATCCCCGTATAGCATCAGCCAAAGGCTGTACCAATGTAGGAACCTTCTGATTAATCGGTAATTCATGGATTAACTAATCCACTCGCTTGACACCTCTTCCGGCGAACTCTTATCTAGTCACCAACCGGCGCCCGCCAGTTCAACACGACACTTTAAAACGTGAAAAAACTCCGAAGTTTCATTGCCGGTTAATTCACGCCATTCGTTCTTTCAGATACGGACTTCGCCGCAAGACTTCAAGGAGAGAAACCGATGACCTGCATTTCAAACATTCCGCTATTGCCTCCACCGACCCTGGGGCAGACCCACGGGGTCGGAATCAACCTCATGGCGGCCGCCAACCTGTCGGTCGCAATCGAACCCTATGACGATATGGACAGCGGCGACCTGATCGAGCTGTTCTGGGATGACTGTTATGTAGCCTCCCGCGTGCTGACTGCCGGTGATGTCGGAAACACCGTCAGTCTCAGGGTACCGGAGAGCTTCATCGTCAACGGTTCACCCTGCGTGCACTATCGGGTCATGCAGGTCGGGAGAAACCCGACATTGTCGTCCGGCGCCCGGTTCCAGGTGAAACTCGACTGCCCGGGCGGTCAATTCGCAACAGGCAGCGCAGAAGAAAACCAGTACCTGCTGCCGGTCAATCTTCCCGAAACCATTCGCCGGCGCGGGATCAACCCGAGCCAGGTCAAACGTGGCGTGCCGCTGACCATCGAGCCTTACCTGAACATGGCCGAGGGTGATGAAATCACTCTGCGCTGGGGTGACGTGCGGATGGACCTGCCTCCTGTGACGCACGCCGGTGTCGGCGTGGCAATCCAGGTCTGGGTGCCACCGGCAATCATTGTCGAAGCAGGTGAGGACCTGCGGCTTGACGTGACCTACTGCATCATCGACCGGGTCGGCAACAACTCGCGTTGGGCGCCTCCACGAACGCTGAGGATCGGCGGCGTGAATACTTGTCTTAAAGCGCCAGAAAGGCGCGCTCCCTTAACAGCGCAGCGGAAGATCAGGTGAGCTTTTGATCTTCTATGCATATTCCTAAAAGTTAGTTTATTTAAATTTTATACGCGCTTAGGGTATATGAACCGGACCACCGGACATTCTTTCGTTCGCCGCGCTTTTGCGGCGTTTTTCATGAGATGTGAGGTAGGTAGCATGGTCCGGAACCCAATCACCCCAGTGCAGATCGCCAGGGCATTGCGTGCAGCCAGGGAGTGGCACTGATGTCCAGTCTGGCAGACGCAAACGTCCAGAGTGACCTGGATATCGCCCCGTTGTTGTTGCCCGCGCAAGTGCTGCGAAACGACGCTCAAGCCATCGAGGCCGCTCACGAACTGGCGCAAGTCGCCCGCGTGCAGGCCGCCAGACGCGACCGTCAGCGTAAGCTGCCGTGGGCGGAAATCGAACAGTTCACCCGCAGCGGCCTCGGCAGCATCGCGGTTCCGCGCGAGTACGGCGGCCCGCAGGTTTCCTTCGTCACCCTGGCGGAAGTTTTCGCAATTATTTCCGCGGCCGATCCGGCGTTGGGCCAGATCCCGCAGAACCAGTTCGGCATCATCAACCTGATCCTCGGCAGTGCCACCGAAGAGCAGAAAAAACAGCTGTTGCAAAGCGTGCTCGAAGGCTGGCGCATCGGTAACGCCGGGCCTGAGCGTGGCACCAAAGACACTCTGGAGCTGAAAGCGCGCATCACCGCCGACGGCGATGACTACGTGATCAACGGCCAGAAGTTCTATTCCACCGGAGCCCTCTTCGCCCACTGGGTGGCGGTCAAGGCGCTGAATGATGACGGCAGGCAAGTACTGGCCTTCGTCCGGCGCGGCACGCCGGGATTGCGTATCGTCGATGACTGGTCCGGTTTCGGCCAGCGCACCACCGCCAGCGGCACTATTCTTTTGCACAACGTGCGGGTCGATGCCGGCCTCGTGGTAGACAACTGGAAAATCAACGAAAAGCCCAACACCCAGGGCGCCGTCTCGCAACTGATTCAAGCTGCGATCGACGCCGGCATCGCCCGCGGCGCCATCGATGACGCCATCGAATTCGTCAGGACCCGCGCCCGGCCGTGGATCGACGCCAAGGTCGAACGCGCCAGCGATGACCTCTACGTGATCGCCGACATCGGCAAACTGAAAATAGAACTGCACGCCGCCGAAGCGCTGCTGCGCAAGGCCGGGCAAGTGCTGGATCAGGTGCATGCCGCACCACTCACCGCCGAGGCCGCCGCCCGCGCCTCGATTGCCGTGGCGGAAGCCAAGGTGCTGACCACCGAGATCTCGCTGCTGGCCAGCGAAAAACTCTTCGAACTGGCCGGCAGCCGCGCCACCCTGGCCGAATTCAACCTCGACCGTCACTGGCGCAACGCCCGAGTGCACACGCTGCACGACCCGGTGCGCTGGAAATACCACGCGGTCGGCGCTTACCGCCTGAACGGAAAACTTCCGGCCCGCCATTCCTGGATCTGACGACCAGAACACTTTTGACCAGATCTCTGGAGAAACACATGACTCTTTCCCATCCCGTCGCGGTCATCACCAGCGACGAGCAAGCCCTGATCGTCGCCAGCGACCTGGCCGAAGATTTCCAGCGCGACAGCAACCTGCGCGACCGCGAACGCCGCCTGCCGCTGCCGGAGCTCGACGTGTTTTCCCGCTCCGGCCTGTGGGGCATCAGTGTCCCCAGGGAGTATGGTGGCGCCGGCGTGTCCAACGTAACCCTGGCCAAGGTCATTGCCCTGATCGCCCGGGCCGATGGCTCGCTCGGGCAGATTCCGCAGAACCATTTCTATGCTCTGGAAGTGCTGCGGGTGAACGGCAGCCACGAGCAGAAACAACGCCTGTACGCCGAAGTCCTCGCCGGTCAGCGCTTCGGCAATGCCTTGGCGGAACTGGGCACCAAAACGGCCCACGATCGGGTTACCAGCCTGATACGCGACGACGGCGGCTATCGCATCAACGGCCGCAAGTTCTACGCCACCGGTGCGATCTACGCCCAGCGCATTCCAACGTCCGTGGTCGATGAAAACGGCGTGCAGCAACTGGCCTTCGTCCCCCGCGACAGCCAGGGGCTGACGGTGATCGACGACTGGAGCGGTTTCGGCCAGCGCACCACCGGCAGCGGTTCGGTGGTGTTCGAAGACGTGTACGTCGCCGCCGAAGATGTCATTCCCTTCCAGAGCGCTTTCGAACGCCCGACCACCGTCGGCCCGCTGGCGCAGATCCTTCACGCCGCCATCGACACCGGCATCGCACGCGCCGCCTACGAAGATGCACTGCACTTCGTGCGCAGCAAGACCCGTCCGTGGATCGATTCGGGCAACGACAAAGCCACCGAAGACCCGCTGACCCTCAAGAGCTTCGGCCACCTGAGCATCCGCCTGAGCGCCACCGAAGCCTTGCTCGAGCGCGCCGGTGAATACCTCGATGCGGCCCAGACCGAGACCAGCGCCGACACAGTAGCGGCGGCCTCGATTGCCGTCGCCGAAGCCCGGGCGATCAGCACCGAAATCTCTCTGGCCGCCGGCAGCACGCTGTTCGAACTGGCCGGCAGCCAGGCCACCTTGAGCGAGCACGGCCTCGATCGCCACTGGCGCAACGCCCGGGTACACACCCTGCACGACCCGGTGCGCTGGAAATATCACGCGGTGGGCAATTACTACCTCAACGATGAAAACCCTCCGCTGCGGGGGACCATCTGATGGCCGCCGGCAAAAAGAAAATCCTGCTCAATGCGTTCAACATGAACTGCATCGGCCACATCAACCACGGGTTGTGGACCCATCCACGCGACACCTCGACCCGGTACAAGACCGTCGAATACTGGACCGAATTGGCGCAACTGTTGGAGCGCGGGCTGTTCGATGGATTGTTCATCGCCGATATCGTCGGCGTGTACGACGTCTATCAGAACTCGGTGGATGTCACCCTGAAAGAGTCGATCCAGTTACCGGTCAACGATCCGCTGCTGCTGGTGTCGGCGATGGCTGCGGTGACCAAGAATCTCGGCTTCGGCCTGACCGCCAACCTCACCTATGAGCCGCCGTATCTGTTCGCCCGACGCATGTCGACCCTCGATCATCTGAGCCGCGGGCGGGTGGGCTGGAACATCGTCACCGGTTACCTGGACAGCGCCGCCAAGGCCATGGGCCTGAGCGAACAGGTCGAGCACGACCGACGTTACGATCAGGCTGACGAGTACCTCGAGGTTCTCTACAAACTCTGGGAAGGCAGCTGGGAAAACGATGCGGTGCTCAATGATCCGCAGCAGCGGATCTACGCGCAGCCGGACAAGGTGCACAAGGTCGAGCACAAGGGCGAGTTCTACCAGGTCGAGGGTTATCACCTGTGCGAGCCGTCGCCGCAGCGCACGCCGGTGCTGTTCCAGGCCGGCAGTTCGGAACGCGGTCTGCTGTTCGCCGGGCGTCATGCCGAATGCGTGTTCATCAGCGGCCAGAACAAGCCGTCGACCAGGGTGCAGGTGGACAAGGTCCGCGCCAGCGCCGTCGAAGCGGGTCGCAACCCTGACGACATCAAGGTGTTCATGGGCCTCAACGTGATCGTCGGCGAGACCGAGGAAGCGGCCTGGGCCAAACATGCCGAATACCTGAGCCATGCCAGTGCCGAAGCGGGCGTGGCGCATTTCTCGGCATCCACCGGGATCGATTTTTCCCGGTATGAAATCGACGAACCGATCCAGTACGTCAAGAGCAACGCCATCCAGTCCGCCACCAAAAACCTGCAGAACAACGACTGGACCCGGCGCAAATTGCTCGACCAGCATGCCCTCGGCGGACGCTACATCACGGTGGTCGGTTCACCGCAGCAAGTGGCGGATGAACTGGAATCGTGGATCGCCGAAACCGGCCTCGACGGCTTCAACCTGACCCGCATCGTCACCCCGGAAAGCTATGTGGATTTCATCGATCTGGTGATTCCGGAACTGCAGCGGCGCGGGTCGTACAAGACCGCCTACGACACCGGCAGCCTGCGGGAAAAACTGTTTCACGGCGAAGCGCATTTGCCGCAGCGACACACGGGCTTTTCATACCGCCGCTAGCAGCATCGCTGGCAAGCCAGCTCCCACAAGTTTCGTGAACACCACACAATTCATGCACTGACTGGATAAACCCTATGACCAAGAAACTTCTGTCCCACCCGGTCAAAGCACTGGCCCTGGCCTTCGGCCTGTTCAGCTCGGCGGTGTTCGCCGCCGACGCGCCGTTGAAAATCGGCACCACCGCCGCGTTCGCAATTCCGCTGGAAGCCGCTGTCGAAGAGGCCGGCAAGCAAGGCCTGAAAGTCGAGCTGGTGGAGTTCACCGACTGGATCGCACCGAACGTCAGCCTCGCCGCCGGCGACATCGACGTGAACTACTTCCAGCACATCCCGTTCCTGGAAAACGCCAAGGCTGCCTCCGGTTTCGACCTGGTGCCGTTTGCGCCGGGGATCATCAACAACGTCGGCCTGTACTCGAAGAAATACAAAAGCTTCGACGAACTGCCGCAAGGCGCCAGCGTCGCCATCGCCAACGACCCGATCAACAGCGGACGCGGCCTGCAACTGCTGGCCAAGGCCGGGCTGATCACCCTCAAACCGGGCGTCGGCTACAAGGCCACCGAAGACGACATCGTCGCCAACCCGAAGAAGATCAAGATCCTGCAAGTCGAAGCCGTGCAACTGGTGCGCGCCTACGATGACGCCGATCTGGTCCAGGGCTACCCGGCCTACATCCGTCTGGCGAAGACCTTCGATGCCGGCTCCGCGTTGCTGTTCGACGGCCTCGACCACAAGGAATACGTGATCCAGTTCGTGATCCAGCCCAAGACCAAGGACGACCCGCGCCTGATCAAGTTCGTCGATATCTACCAGCATTCGCCAGCCGTACGCGCCGCTCTGGATAAAGCCCACGGCAAGCTGTACCAGGCCGGTTGGGAAAGCTGAGGATGAGCGCGGCCATTCAACGGCGACTGGATCTTCCAGAGCCACCCGCGCTGGCCCAGCGCACCGAACTGCATCCCGAGCTCAACCGCGCCCATGTGCGTTTCGTCGGGCTCGGCAAAACCTACGACGGCAAACAAGGCCCGGTCGCCGCCCTGCAAGGCATCGATCTGGCGATCCAGCGCGGTGAAGTGTTCGGCATCATCGGTCGCAGCGGCGCCGGCAAGTCATCGCTGATCCGCACCATCAACCGCCTCGAACAACCGACCTCGGGCCGGGTGCTGATCGATCAGGTGGACATCGGCGAGTACGACGAGGATCGCCTCGTTGCCCTGCGTCGGCGGATCGGCATGATCTTCCAGCACTTCAACCTGATGTCGGCGAAAACGGTTTGGCAGAACGTCGAACTGCCGTTGAAGGTTGCCGGTGTTCCGAAGGAGCAACGGGAGAAGAAAGTTCGCGAACTGCTGGAGCTGGTGGGCCTGCAAGCCAAGCACAAGGCCTATCCGGCGCAACTGTCAGGCGGGCAGAAACAGCGTGTCGGCATCGCTCGCGCACTGGTACACGATCCGGACATTCTGTTGTGTGACGAAGCCACTTCGGCGCTGGATCCGGAAACCACCCAGTCGATCCTCGGCCTGCTGCGCGAGATCAACAAACGCCTGGGTCTGACCATCGTGTTGATCACTCACGAGATGGCCGTGATCCGCGAGATCTGCGACCGCGTCGTGGTGCTGGAACATGGCCGCATCGTCGAACAGGGCCCGGTCTGGGAAGTGTTCGGCAACCCGCAACACGAAGTCAGCCAGACCTTGCTCGCGCCGCTGCAACACGCCTTGCCCGAAGAATTGCAAAGCCGTCTGCAGGCCCGACCGCTGTCGTCCGAGGCCTCGGTGGTGCTGCGTTTGCAGTTCACCGGCAACCAACAGGACGAACCGGATCTGGCAGCGTTGTTCGCCGCCCTCGGAGGCCGGGTGAAGTTGCTGCAGGGCGGCGTGGAACGGATTCAAGGGCACGCGCTCGGGCAATTGTTGCTGGCGGTGGCTGGATCAACGTTGAACGCCGAGGAGTTGCGTCAACGCGCCGGCCAGTGGGCACAACGCACGGAGGTGCTGGGTTATGTGGTTTGATCGCTTGCTGCAAGGCTTCATCGATACGTTTCTGATGGTCGGCGTGTCGTCGTTGATCGCATTGCTGGCAGGAATTCCGATGGCGGTGATTCTGGTCACCAGTGACAAGGGCGGCATCTACGAAGCGCCTGTGCTGAATCGTGCGTTGGGTGCGTTCGTGAATCTGTTTCGCTCGATTCCGTTCCTGATTTTGATGGTGGCACTGATTCCGTTCACCCGGCTGATCGTCGGCACCACCTACGGCGTGTGGGCGGCGGTTGTGCCGCTGACCATCGCCGCCACGCCGTTCTTTGCGCGGATTGCCGAAGTAAGCCTGCGCGAAGTCGACCACGGCCTGATCGAAGCCGCGCAGGCCATGGGCTGCCGGCGCTGGCACATCGTCTGGCATGTGCTGTTGCCCGAGGCGCTGCCGGGGATTGTCGGCGGATTCACCATCACCCTGGTGACGATGATCAACTCGTCCGCCATGGCCGGAGCGATCGGCGCCGGCGGCCTGGGCGACATCGCCTATCGCTACGGCTATCAGCGCTTCGACAGCCAGATCATGCTGACCGTGATCGTGCTGCTGGTGGCGCTGGTGGCGGTGATTCAACTGGGCGGTGACCGTCTGGCGCGGGGGTTGAACAAGCGCTGAATTGCATGGCGTATAGTCGGCAACATCTTTTGCCAGCGCAGTCCGACCATGAAACAGACGCCTATCGATCTGGAACAGATCACCTCCACCACCCTCGGTCACTACAACTCCGTGGCCGAGGACTTTCGTGAAGGCACCCGCGATCATGATGTCAGCCAGAACATCGATGCCCTGCTGCGGAACATTCAGGCTGAAGCACCGTTTTCCATTCTCGATTTCGGTTGCGGGCCGGGGCGGGATCTGCAGACGTTCACCCGCATGGGGCACGTCGCAGTCGGCCTCGACGGCGCAGAAAGATTCGCGCAGATGGCGCGGGAGGACAGTGGCTGTGAGGTGTGGTGTCAGGACTTTCTGAAGCTGGACCTGCCACCGGAACGCTTCGACGGCATCTTCGCCAACGCGGTGCTGTTTCATGTGCCGCTGCAGGAGTTGCCCCGGGTTCTCAAGCAATTGCACGGGACACTGAAACCGGGCGGCGTATTGTTCAGCTCAAACCCGCGCGGGGACAACCGTGAAGGCTGGAACGGGCCGCGTTATGGCTCGTACCATGATCTGCAGGCATGGCGCGGATTGCTGACGGCGGCAGGGTTCGTGGAGCTGGAGCATTACTACCGACCGGCAGGGCTGCCGCGGGAGCAGCAGCCGTGGCTGGCGAGTGTCTGGCGCAAGATCTGAAACTCAGGGCCTCGCCTCAACCTGAAACCGGGTCGGCGCATTTCCGGGTGAACGCACCGTGAGGCTCCGCCCGGGCAGCGTCTGTCCCTGTACTTCACGCGCCTGAATATCAAAGTTGGCCAGCAATCGTGTGCCGTCTTCAAAGGATGTCTGCTGAACCAGCCGGTCCGCGCTCAACCATTCGAAACCGGTGAGCGCCTGGGTCGCCAGACGTTCATGCAGAGGCCGGAAAAACGCATCCTGACGGGCGATCTGCGGCAGTCGCTGCGCAAGCGTGTCGGCACTGAGGTGATACAGCGGTGCAACGTTGTAGAGCAACTGCGCGAGTTCGTTGTCCGCCCGTACATTGGTCAGTTTCAGACTATCGAACAACCAGTGGTGGGACGTGATCACCGAACCATGGAACACCGCCTGATACAACGGCAAACGACTGGCCGGATCAAAGTGAATACGCCGCAACGACTCTTTGATCGGCACAGGTTTGAAGAAAACCTCTGGCTGCTCCGGCGGATACCACTTGCCTGCAAAATACCTGGATTCGGGGTTCCTGGTCATTTCGACGTCCCCCCAACCGATCACCGGGGTCTGCATGCCATGGGCGAACAACACGCCTTGCGCGGTCGTTGCGTTGCCGTCCTCCGAACCGGCGGGCAGTTTCAGCACTTCGCTGATCCAGCGTGACGCGCCGATATTGCCTTCGGCATTCTGGGCCTGGGTCATCGTTGCCCCGGGACGATAGCTGTCGAACAGCATGCCGGTGGCATAGGCATCGAGAAACCAGCTGTTGAAACCGGCGGCCTCGCGAATG
The DNA here is from genome assembly GCF_001679645.1 of Pseudomonas bananamidigenes. Lineage (GTDB taxonomy): Bacteria > Pseudomonadota > Gammaproteobacteria > Pseudomonadales > Pseudomonadaceae > Aquipseudomonas > Aquipseudomonas bananamidigenes. The sequence goes on from NZ_LRUN01000071.1 coordinate 27,539, forward strand.
GCAGCGACCCGTTGCTCGAGCAGCGGTCGCACACAACGGGGATCGCTGTAATGTCCCGATTGCTGGAAGCCGCTTTTCAGCGTTCCGTCGCTCTTCACGATCGCGCATTCAGCATGTGCCTTGTCCCCCAGGTGTGCCGTGGTCCAGTCAGGGTTCTCGCTGCGGCTCAGCGCCGTCTCGTAGGAGTCGTACGGCGCGATCAGATAACCCGCCGCTACGCCGGCCTTGATCGTCTCGGGATGCCAGAGGCCGCCCTCCCAGCCTTCACCCAATCCCAACCACAGGCGGGACAAACCGGCATTCTGTAATTGCCTGATCGTATCCAGTGACAAGGTGCTGCCCCAACGCTCGGGGGCGGGCGTCAGCGCCTCACCGAAGTCGGCTGCCACTTGCGCCCGCACATCAGCGTAACCGTTCACCAGAGCCTGCATGTCCGGCACGGCACGGGCCTGCCAGGTCTTGCGCGCCTGCGTATTCAAGGCATGGTTGAGACTGCGCAGAAGCACTTTTTTCTGATAACCGTTCAATGCCGTGCCAGCGGCAAGGATCTGCAACGCCTCACGATCCAGTCCCGCTTTCAGCTCACTGGCCAGTGAGCCACCCCCACGCAAGGTGTCGAGCAGCACCGACCAACTGCGTACGTCCTTGGCTCCCAGCAGATCATTACCCCACAGGTACAGATGACTGGCGCCCGACAGCCGCTTCGCCTCAGGTGTTTTTTCGAATTTGCTGTTCAAGGTTTGATGGCGACCGTTATCGATCAGCCACTGCCGGTAGCGTTTGGCCCCGGCCAACGGGTCGGCCGCCCCGAGAAACAGGGTGAATGTCATTGGCGCCGACGGATCGAGGGAGGTGAAACGATGCCGGGCGGACAGTGCCAGAGCTTTGCCCTCGTCACTGAACAGCAGCCGATTGTTGAAGGGATTGGTCATCAGCCAGTGCAGGCTGAATCCGTCATGCTCGACACCCCAGAGCGGCAAACTCAGATCCTGAGTGGTATTGAATTCCCCCTGACTCAACAGAAAGGCCTGCCACACCGGATCGCCACGCGGCACGTAGTGCCCCTCGGCCAGAGGCCAGATCAGCGCCTTGCCCATCGCGCCGGCGGGTTGATGGAGAAATTCCAGTTCTGCCGGCTCACGCGCCGAGATCGAGAAGGACAGATCACGTTGATCGAGCGTGGCGCTGAGGGTCCAGGCCCCGTCATCCCATTGCCAGTCGATGCGGTTGTCGCGTCTGCTCAACTGACTGACTTTGTGCGGGGCAATCCCCGCCGATGCCTGCACCGTCTCGCCGCCGGCCGGGGTGACACGGACAGCCAGCGTTGCCGGATCGAGTTGCACGCGCCACAACGAGTTTTCCAATGGCGTGTCGGCCCATGACAGGGATGAAACGCACGATCCGGCAATCAGCAATAGCGCGCGCAGCCAGCAAAAAACGGTAAACATCAGACGTCCCTTCTCCCAAAGGATCAGGGACGTTAACTGAATACGCCGACACTGTAAGTCAGGCCCTTCGCAAATTTGTAACACGCCTGCTCACTGTGCCGGTGTCGAAGCATCCTTCTTCGGCTCGCGAATCTTGTACCAGGCCACATACAGCGCCGGCAGAAACAGCAGCGTCAGCAATGTCGCCACCACAATCCCGCCGATCATGGCGTAGGCCATCGGCCCCCAGAACACTTCCCGGGCGATCGGGATCATGCCCATGCTCGCCGCCGCAGCGGTCAGCAGGATCGGCCGGCGCCGGTGTTCGGTCGCTTCCACCACCGCATCCCAGGGCGAGTAGCCCTTGTGTTCGAACTCTTCGATCTGCGTCACGAGGATCACCGAGTTGCGGATGATGATGCCGATCAGCGCCAGAATCCCCAGAATCGCCACGAAGCCCATCGGCGTGCCGGTCGGCACCAGCGCCAGCACTACGCCGATCAGCCCCAACGGCGCGACGCTGGCCACCAGGAACAGCTTCTGCACGCTGTGCAACTGGATCATCAGGAAGGTCGCCATCAGAAACAGCATCAGCGGTATGACCTTGGCGATTGGCCCCTGAGCCTTGCCGCTCTCCTCGACCGTACCGCCTGTAGCGACTTTGTAGCCTGCCGGCAGCTTCGACGCGAAAGCGTCGATGGTGGGCTTCAGGACTTTCACCAGGTCGGTCGGCTGGATCTCGTCGCGCACCGAGGCCTTGATGGTGATGGTCGGCAAACGGTCGCGACGCCATACCAGCGGCTGCTCCAGTTCATAACGCACCGTGGCGAAGGCCAGCAGCGGAATCGACGTGCCGTTGGGTGTGACGATCTGCAGGTTCTGCAGGGTTTCCGGTGTGCCCCGCTCGGAATCCACCGCCCGCCCGACCACATTGACCAGGTAGATATCGTCGTCGACCTGGGTCAGCGGCGAGCCGCTGACGATGCTGTTCATCAGGTTGGCCACATCCTCCGACGACAGGCCGAGCTGACGCGCCTTGTCCTGGGCAATGTCGATGCGCAGGACTTTGCCGGGCTCGTTCCAGTCGTAAATGATCTCGCCGATGTGCGGGCTCTTGTCCAGTTCGGTGGCCAGGTCGATGGCATGCTTGCGCACCTGATCGATGTCCTTGCCGCTGACCCGGTACTGGATCGGACGCCCCACCGGCGGACCCATTTCCAGGGCCTGCACGTAACTGCCGATGCCGACGAAGTCCTTGCGCAGGCGATCACGCAGACGCTGGCTCAAGGCCTCGCGGGCCTCGAAGTCCTTGCTCACGATCACCAGTTGCGCGTAGTACGGGTTCTGCAATTGCTGATCCAGCGGCAGGTAGAAACGGATCGCGCCCTGGCCGATGTAGGTGCTCCAGCGCACGATGTCCGGGTCGCCCTTGAGCGTGGCTTCCAGTTTGTCGACCGCCTTGCGGGTTTCATCGATCGAGGCGTTCTGCGGCAGGTTCAGGTCGACCAGAATCTCCGGGCGGTCGGAAGACGGGAAGAACTGGTTCTGCACGAAACGCATGCAGAACACCGCAAGCACGAAGCACAGCACGGTGATGCCGACGGCCCACCAGCGATTGCGCATGCACCACAGCAGGCCGCTGTTGAACGCCCGCCCGACGCGTCCGGGTTCAGCCTCGTGGGGCTTCACGTTGGTGCTGAGAATGTGCACGCCGATCACCGGCGCAAAGAACACCGCGACAATCCACGACACGATCATCGCCACCGCGATCACCGCAAACAGTGTGTAGGTGTACTCACCGGCGGAGCTGGCATTGAGCCCGATGGGCACGAAACCGGCCACGGTCACTAGTGTGCCGGTGAGCATCGGAAACGCCGTGGAGGTGTAGGCGAACGTCGCCGCCTGCTCCTTGGTCTCGCCCATTTCGAGCCGCGTGACCATCATTTCCACGGTGATCATCGCGTCGTCCACCAGCAGCCCGAGGGCAATGATCAGCGCACCTAGGGAAATCCGCTGCATGGTAATGCCGCTGTACTCCATGTACACGAACACCATCGCCAGCACCAACGGGATCGAGCACGCCACCACCAGACCGGCACGCACACCGAGGCTGATGAAGCTCACCACCAGCACGATGATCACCGCTTCGAACAGCGCGCTGGTGAAACCACCGACGGCCTCCTCAACCACTACCGCCTGATCGGAAACGGTGTGTACGCCGACGCCTACCGGCAGATCCGCAGTGAGTTGGTCGATACGCTCATGCAGCGCCTTGCCGAAGGCCTGGACGTTGCCGCCCTTTTGCATGGCGATCGCCAGGCCGATGGCCGGCTTGCCGTCGAAGCGGAACTCCGGAGTGGCCGGGTCGACGTAACCTCGGCTGATTTCGGCAATATCGGCCAGGCGATAGAAGCGGTCATTGAGCTTGAGATTGACTTCGGCCAGATCTTTTTCCGAGGCGAACTGCCCAGACGTTCTCACCGAAATCCTCTCGGGGCCGGCCTCGATCACACCCGCCGGGGTCACGGCGTTCTGCGATTGCAGGCTCTGCACCACTTGCCGCTGATCGATGCCCAGCGCCGCGAGTTTACGGGTGGAGAAGTTCAGGTAGATCACTTCATCCTGCTGGCCGACCATCTCGATCTTGCCAAGCCCCGGCACGTTGCGGATCTCGGCGCGCGCCTGTTCCACATAGTCGCGCAGCTGGCGCATGGTCAGGCCATCGGCGGTAAACGCATACACCGAGCCGAATACATCGCCGAACTCATCGTTGAATCCCGGCCCCTGAATGCCCTGGGGAAACTGGCCGCGAATGTCGTCGATCTTCTTGCGCACCTGGTACCAGATTTCCGGGATGTCCCTGGCGCTGGTGGTGTCGCGCAGGTACACGTAGACCGTCGATTCACCGGGACGTGTGTAGCTTTTCACGTAGTCGAGCGAGTCGAGTTCTTCGAGTTTTTTCTCGATGCGGTCGGTGACCTGCTTGAGGGTTTCCTCCTGGGTCGCGCCCGGCCATCTGGTCTGGATCACCATGGTCTTGATGGTGAACGACGGGTCTTCCTCGCGCCCGAGGTTGAAATACGAGAACACCCCCATCAGCAACGCGACGAACATCAGATACCAGACGAACGACTGATGCTTGAGGGCCCATTCGGAGAGATTGAAAGACCCTTTCATTGACTGTCCTCGTCGAGTTTCACGGCTTGTCCGGGTTTGAGGCTGTTGACGCCGGCGCTGACCACACGCTCGCCGGACTTGACCCCGCCGGCCAGCACCACGGTGCTGTCGGTGCGGCTGGTCACGCTGACGTCACGGGGCGCAACGGTTTTGCTTTGCGGATCGATCACCCAGATCCGCGTCTTGCCGTCGGCCTCCTGCAAGGCTGTCGCAGGCAGTTCGATGCGTGGCTTGATCGCCGAGCTGAGGGTCACGCTGATCGCCGTGCCGAGGCGCAAGCCCGGTGGCGTGCTGGCCAGGGTCAAGCGTGCGCGGCGGGTACGGGTGGCGCTTTGCGCCTGGGGCTCGATTTCGCGGATGACGGCGGTGGTATTGATGCTCGGATCGAGTTGCGCGGCCACCGAAAACACCACGTCTTGGGGAATCTGGTCGACCAGCGTATCGGGCAGGTCGATCACCGCTTCCTTGATGTCCGGTTGCGCCAGCGTCACCACCTGCTGGCCGGCCGTCACCACTTGCCCGGCCTCGGCATTCCACGCGGTGACCACGGCTTTGTGGTCGGAGCGCAGTTCGGTGTAACCGAGCTGATCCTTGCTCTGGTTCACCGCCGCCCGCGCCTGATCGAGGGACGCCTGAGTGGTCTTCAGATCGGTGGTGGCGATGTCCAGTTGCGCCTGGGCGCCGACCCCGCGATCAAACAGCGCCTGCTGACGCCGGGCGTTGGCCTGGGCGTTGATCAGCTGTGCTTCGACTCTCGCCAGATCGCCCTGGGCCGAACGCAACTGGTTCTGCTGGTCGGACGGATCGAGAGTGGCGAGCAACGTGCCCTTCTCCACCTCGGCGCCCACGTCGACGTTACGGCTGGCGATCCGGCCGCCAACACGAAACCCGGTATTGCTCTCGTAGCGCGCCTGAATGCTGCCGGCGAAACGGCCGAGATTTTCTTCGCTCAAGGCTTCGACCTTGATCGACAACACAGGCCGCACCGGCTCCGGTGGCGGCTCGCTTTTGGAACAGGCACCCAGCAGCAACCCGATGGACACCACCCACAAAGTCCTCATGGCTGTGCTCCCGGTTGCAGTTCCTTATAGGTGTTCTCGGCGATTTCGACTTTCATGCCCGGATGCAGCAATTGTCCGCCGGCAACAATCACTTTTTCGCCGCCCTTGAGCCCTTCGCTGATGATCACGTGCCCGGTCAGGTAACGGCCGACGGTGACGTTGTGCAGTTGCGCCTCACCCTTGTCATCCACCATCCACACTGCCGGTTCGCTGATGTTCTTGGTCAGCGCCGACCAGGGCAGCTCCACCGCTGATTTGCCGCTGCCCTTGGCTGTGGCGCTGACCACCGAGCCAAGCTGCATGCCTTGCGGCAGGCTGTCGAGGGTGACCTTGACCTGGACCGTGCCGGACTGCGCCGACACCGCCGGAGTGATTTCACGCACGGTGCCGGTGGTCTTGATGGAGGGATTGTCGAGCAGGCTGACGACAATCGAACGCTCCGCCGGGCGCTCGGCCAGAAGTGACTCGTACACGTTGAACACCGCGTCTCGATCGCCGTCCCGGGCCAGGCTGAAGATCGGTGCCGTGGCCTGCACCACCTGACCGACCTCGGCCTGACGCTGAGTGATGATGCCGGGCGCATCAGCGATCAGCGCGGTGTAACTCAATTGATCCTTGGCGTTGGCCAACTGCGCCTGAGCCGCGCTCAAGGCACTCTGGCTGCTGCGCAACGCCGCCTGTGCGGAATCGAATTCGCTCTGACTGGTGTACCCCTTGGGCAGCAGTTTCTGCTGGCGGACGAATGCCGCAGCGCTCTGTTTGACCCGCGCCTGTTCTGCCAGCACCTGCGCCTGGGCGGAATCGACGTTGGTCTGCAAATCCTTGGGATCGAGTTTGGCCAGCACCTGTTTGGCCGAGACACGGTCACCGACATCGACCATGCGCTGGATGATCTTGCCGCCGACCCGGAATGACAATTCGGTCTGCACCCGGGCCTGAACGTCACCGGTGAGGGTTACCGACGCCGCGAAGTCCGCGGGTTTGACCTCTTGCACAAAGACTCGCGGCAGATACTCCTGAGGCGCCTTTTTTTCGCCGCAAGCGGCGAGCAATGCAAACAGGCTCAGCAGGACCGCTGTTTTCAATCCGGGACTCGCCATGCAGACTCCTTCCTGTGTACGAACGTGCAAGTGACGATACGACTGTGAGCTTAGAACAGGGTTCAACCTTCGTCCGGGCGATATATGCATTTCTGTGCAGCAGGTATCCTGACGCGGATTTCGGCGCACCCAGGAAGGATTTTCATGCTCAAGACCCTCGCGGTGGCCAATTACCGCTCGATCAATAAACTGGTGATTCCGCTGGGTCGGTTGAACCTGATCACCGGCCCCAACGGCAGCGGCAAATCCAACCTTTACCGGGCGCTGCGACTGCTGGCGGAAACGGCTCAGGGCGGAGTGGTCAATGCGCTGGCTCGGGAAGGAGGGCTGGAATCGACCTTCTGGGCCGGGCCGGAAACCATCAGCCGGCGCATGCGCAACGGCGAAGTGCCGATCCAGTCCACCGTACGCAAAGGCGTGAAACGATTACGCCTGGGTTTTGCCGGGGAAGACTTCAGCTATTCGATTGCGCTGGGCTTGCCCGAACCGAGCCTTTCGTTCTTTTCCCTCGATCCGGAAATCAAAAAGGAGTGCCTCTGGGCCGGGCCGCTGTATCGCCCGGCCAGCCTGCTGGTGGATCGCGACGGTCCGATGATCCGCAGTCGCGACGGTCGCCGTTGGGACGTGCTGGCGCAGCACACGCCGAACTTCGACAGTCTGTTCGATCAGGTCGGCAGCCTGCGCAGTTCGCCGGAAGTGTTCCAGATGCGTGAGTTCATCCGCCGCTGGCGTTTCTACGATCACTTTCGCAGCGACGCCGACGCCCCGGTGCGCCAGCCACAACTGGGTACGCGCACGCCGGTGCTGCATCACGACGGCCGGGATCTGGCAGCGGCGTTGCGCACCATCATCGAGATCGGTGACCCCGAGGCATTGCAGGCGGCGATCAGCGACGCGTTTCCCGGCGCACGGCTGAACATTGCGCCGCTGGCGGGCGGACGCTTTGCCATCGAGTTCTTTCAGGAAGGCTTGTTGCGACCATTGTCGGCGGCAGAGTTGTCGGATGGCACGTTGCGCTATCTGCTGCTGGTCGCCGCCCTGCTGACGCCGCGTCCGCCTTCGCTGATGGTGCTGAACGAACCGGAAACCAGTCTGCATCCGGATCTGTTGCCGGCGCTGGCGCGGTTGATCATTCGCGCATCGCAGCAGTGTCAGGTGTGGGTGGTTTCACATGCACGGCGATTGATTTCGGCGTTGCAGGAAGATGAGGAATGCAATTGCATCGTGCTGGAAAAGACCCTCGGCCAGACGGGCGTCGTCGGGCAGAGGGTGCTGGATGAGCCGGCGTGGAACTGGCCTGATTAGCCTCACACTCTCGCTTCCGCACCGTATTTGATCGTTCCCACGCTCCGCGTGGGAATGCAGACCGTGACGCTCCGCGTCACTGGACGCGGAGCGTCCCCAGAGGCGT
>NZ_LRUN01000072.1 GCF_001679645.1 Pseudomonas bananamidigenes
GTTCGAGTTCACAAACACCGACAGCTGTCACATACCCGATTTGCTGAAGCGAGGCCATCCGGCCACGATTTGGCACACAGAATTTCTTGACGACCATAGAGCATTGGAACCACCTGATCCCATCCCGAACTCAGAAGTGAAACGATGCATCGCCGATGGTAGTGTGGGGTTTCCCCATGTGAGAGTAGGTCATCGTCAAGATTAAATTCCGAAACCCCGATTGCGAAAGCAGTCGGGGTTTTGTTTTGCGCGCAGGAAAGTTTTTGTCCGCTGGATCGAACAAATTTGCACAGTTATTTTCGAATCAGAACACTAGAATATCCCCCATCTTTTTCGGAGCCAGAGCCGTTATGTCAGATTCGGTTGACGCCCCCGGGCTGTCAGATTTACCGCTGGATGACTTGGTGGCCTGTCATGAGTGCGATCTGCTGATGCGCAAGCCCAGGCTTGCCCACGGTGAGAAAGCACTCTGCCCGCGCTGCGGTTACGAACTGTTTGCCCACCGCCATAACGTGGTGCAGCGCAGTCTTGCCCTGGTCATCGCCGCACTGTTGCTCTACGTGCCGGCGAACTTTTTACCCATCATGCAGCTCAATGTTCTCGGGCAATCGTCGCAGGACACTGTCTGGAGCGGTGTAGTCGGCCTGTTCAATACCGATATGCGTGGTATTTCAGTCGTCGTATTTCTGTGCAGCATGCTGATTCCACTGCTGAAACTGCTGTGTCAGTTGTGCGTGTTGCTGACGATCCATTTCAACATCGGTCGTAGCTACGGCTTGTTGCTCTACCGCATTTATCACCACCTCAGAGACTGGGGCATGCTTGAGGTCTACCTCATGGGCGTCCTGGTGGCGATCGTCAAACTGGCAGACATGGCAGCCATCACCATCGGTCTCGGTCTGGCTTGTTTCATCGGTTTGTTGTTGGTTCAGGTCTGGCTGGAAGTGGTGATGTCACCGCACCAGATCTGGCAGGCTTTATCAGGAGAAGATGCTCATGCGGGCGATTGATGCGGGCATTCTGATTTGCACCGAATGTCACGAATTGAACAGGCAGGACCCGGACAGCCATGAGCAAACCTGCACCCGTTGTGGTGCATGGGTCCATGCCCGCCGCCCAAACAGTCTGGCCCGCACCTGGGCGCTGTTGATTACCGCTGCCATCGTCTATATCCCGGCCAATGTTTTACCGATCATGACGGTCAGCTCATTGGGACAAGGTGATCCCAGCACAATCATGTCCGGCGTGATCCAACTGGTGCAGCACGGCATGATTCCGATCGCGGCCGTTGTATTCATCGCCAGTATCCTCGTGCCGACCTTCAAACTGGTAGGTATCGCGTTGCTGCTGTTTTCGGTGCAACGCCGTCAGCCATTATCCGCCCGTCAAAGGATCTGGATGTATCGATTCATCGAATTCATCGGCCGCTGGTCGATGCTGGATATTTTCGTGATCGCCATTCTGGTGGCGGTCGTCAACTTCGGCCGGCTAGCCAGCGTCGAAGCCAATCTTGGCGCCATCGCTTTCGCCAGTGTGGTGATTCTGACGATGCTTGCCGCTGTCACTTTCGATCCCCGACTGATTTGGGATAACACGGAGTCGGACGCCGACCATGACTGATTTGCCTGTAGCGAAAACCCGACCGGCTTCGAACTGGTCTGCCATTTGGGTACTGCCCCTGATTGCCCTCATCATTGGCGGCTGGTTGGGATGGCGTGCCTACAACGAAACCGGCATCGAAATTCAGGTGCGCTTCGAAAGTGGTGAAGGCATCCAGGCCAACAAGACCGAAGTGGTCTACAAAGGCATGTCCGTCGGTAAGGTCAAAGCCCTCAAACTCGATGACGAAGGTGGTACCAAAGGCGTGATCGCCACCATCGAGATGAACAAGGATGTCGATCAATACCTGAAGACCAGTACCCGCTTCTGGCTGGTCAAACCCAGCGTGACCCTGGCCGGTATCACCGGGCTTGAAACGTTGGTCTCGGGCAACTATGTCGCAGTCAGCCCGGGGGAGGGCGAGCCGACCCGCAAGTTCAAGGCCCTGGCCGAGGAGCCGCCATTGTCGGACTCCAAGCCCGGCCTGCACCTGACAATCAAGGCTGACCGCCTCGGTTCGCTGAACCGTGGCAGCCCGGTGTTCTACAAACAGATCCAGGTCGGCCAGATCAAGAGTTACGTACTGTCGGAAGATCAGAGCACCGTCGAGCTCAAGGTGTTCATCGAGCCGACCTACGCCAAACTGGTGCGTAAACATACGCGATTCTGGAACGCCAGCGGCATCAGCATCGACGCCAACCTGACCGGGGTGAAAGTACGCAGTGAGTCCCTGGCAAGCATTGTCGCCGGCGGCATCGCCTTCGCCACACCGGAGAACCGCAAGGACAGCCCGCCAACCGATCCGAGCCTGCCGTTTCGCCTTTACGAAGATTTCGATGCGGCCGCAGCCGGGATCCGGGTGAAGGTCAAACTCACTGATTTCGAGGGCCTTCAGGCCGGCCGCACACCTGTGATGTACAAGGGCATTCAGGTCGGTAACCTCAAGGCACTGAAGATCGATCCGGATCTGTCGAGTGCCACCGCAGAACTGACCCTCGATCCATTGGCCGAAGAATATCTGGTAACCGGCACCCAGTTCTGGGTAGTCAAACCGTCGATTTCCCTGGCGGGTATCACGGGGCTGGAAGCGCTGGTCAAAGGCAACTACATCGCCGTGCGACCGGGCGACAAAGGCGGTGCGCCGCAACGTGAATTCGAGGCCCGGCCGAAAGCGCCGCCTCTGGATCTGAAGGCGCCGGGTCTGCATCTGGTACTGTTCACCGACAGTCTCGGCTCGATCGAAGTCGGAAGCCCGATCCTCTACAAGCAGGTCAAGGTCGGTTCGGTACAGAGCTATCAGTTCTCAAAGACTCGAAAACAATTGGTGATCGGCGTCCATATCGAGAAGGAATACGAGAACCTGGTCAACGCCTCCACCCGTTTCTGGAACGTCAGCGGCATCACGCTGACCGGTGGTCTGACGGGGGGGATTCAGGTCAAGAGCGAGTCCTTGCAGACCCTGATGGCCGGCGGTATCGCCTTCGAGACGCCGCAAGCCAAGGCGCCGTTGCAAAAGCGCATTCCGCGTTTCCGTCTGTTCGCCAACCATGACGAGGCCAACCAGAAAGGTGAGGTGGTGACCATCAAGGTGGATCGTGCCGATGGCTTGCGCAGTGGCACGCCGGTGCGCTTCAAAGGGCTGGATGTCGGCAAGATCGAAAGTGTCGACCTGACAGATGACCTGCAATCGGTGATCCTCACCGCGCGCATCACGGAAGTACCGGAGAAGATTGCCCGGGTCGGCAGCCAGTTCTGGGTCGTAAAGCCGGAGCTGGGGTTGATCAAGACCTCGAATCTGGAAACACTGGTCACGGGTCAGTACATCGAAGTCCAGCCGGCGGCGAAGAGCCTCGGCCCGCAGAAGAACTTCGTGGCGTTGGCCAATCCACCCGAGTTGGCCAAGCAAGAGGCCGGCTTGAGTCTGGTACTGAGCGCAGCCCGTCGCGGTTCGCTGAAGCCGGGCGTACCGGTGACTTACCGCGAGATCACGGTGGGTAAAGTCACCGGTTACGAACTGGGGCAGACCGCAGACCGCGTGCTGGTACACATCCTGATCGAACCGAAGTATGCACCGCTGGTGCGCAGCGGCAGTCGCTTCTGGAACACCAGCGGCGTCGGTTTCGATATCGGTCTGTTCAAGGGCATGACGGTGCGCACGGAGTCTCTGGAGACGGTGATTCAGGGCGGTATCGCTTTCGCCACACCGGACGGTGAACGCATGGGGAGTCCGGCACGGCCCGAGCAAACCTTCCCGCTGTTTGACCAGTTCGAAGACGAATGGCTGACCTGGGCGCCGAAGATTTCCCTCGACAAGTAATTCCGGGCCAAAGAAAAAGGGCCGTGATCCATCGGATCACGGCCCTTTTTCATGCTCGCCGGTTAAACCTCATCCAGCTCCGGCTCGTCCGCCTCGACATTGAGGGTGGCTTTCACCGCATCGTGGCGACGGATGTATTTCCAGTCCGCTTCGTCGATGTAGATGCCGGCGGGGCCGCTGCCGCCTTCCAAGTCGATGGCGACACTGGCGCAGACCTGCGGCTTCACACTCGCCAGAATCGGCACGAAGCCCAGCTGCAGGCTGGTTTCCAGCAAAGCGGCCTGGTTTCTTTCGTCGATATCGGCTGCCTCATCGAGGTAGTACGGCAGACGTACACGACCGGCGAGATCGCGGTCCATCAAGTGCAGCAACAAGTACATGTTGGTCAGCGCCTTGATGGTCATCGTGGTGCCGTTGGACGCCGCGCCATCGATATCGGTGTGAATCACCGGCTGGCCGTTGACCTTGGTGATCTCGAACGCCAGTTCGAAAAGGTCCTTGAGGCCGAGCTGGTTGTGGTTTGCCGCCACCAGCCGCGCCAGGTATTCCTTGGCCTCTTCGTTCTTGTTGTCCTGCTCGGCGCTCTGGCTCAGATCGAACACCGACAGGGTTTCGCCTTCTTCGTACTGACCTGCGCTGTGGATGATCTGGTCGATGTGCTTGAGGGCTTCCTTGTTCGGGGCCAGAACAATGCGGAAACTCTGCAGGTTGGACACCTGACGCTTGTTGATCTCGCGGTTGAACAGCGCCAGTTGGTGCTCGAGGCTGTCGTAGTCGCTGCGGATGTTGCGCAGGGTCCGGGCGATATCGGTGACCGCGGCGCGACGCGCCTTGCCCAGGGTCAGGGCTTCGTCGGTCCGGTGGGCATAGGCGTTGATCAGCAGCGACAGTCGGCGCTCCATGTCATCTTCGCTGTCGAACTTGGCCACGCCTTTGAGCCGTACCTGCGCGTACAGCGCTTCGATCTGGCCATCGGCACGCAACAGACCTTGCCAGCTGTCCTGATAGTCATTGAGCAGCGGCAACAGGTTGTCCATGGAATCGTCGACCGGATCCATGAACGGCGTCCCGAACGGCAGATCCGCCGGCAGCAGCTGACGGCGACGCAGGGCATCGTCGAGGGTGCGTTGCTTGGCCTCCATGTCAGCAATCTGCCGGCCCACCAGTTGCAGCTTGGCCGACAGTTGCTGGACGCGCTCGGTGAACGCATCGCTGGAACGCTTGAGCTCGTCCTGCGCCGCTTCCATCTGCGCCAGTTGCTCGAGCTTGTCGCCTTCTTCGGCGCTCAGGGTCTGGGTACGACGGAAATCTTCCAGGGCTTTCTGCGCGTCCAGCACCTGCTGGTACAGCGCTTCGGTCTGGGTCTTGCTCGCGGCGCGGTCGGCGGCCACGGCTTGCTGGGTCTTGAGCTGCTTGAGCTCTTTCTCCAATCGCTCTTTCTGATCGCGCAGCGCGGCACGGTCAGCCAGCGCTTGCAGTGCCGGCGGCTCGATGTGCGAAATGTCGATCGACAGGCCCGGCACTTCGAAACGCTCGCCCTTGAAGCCGTCGAGGATCAGTTCGACCGATTTGACCCATTCGCCATCGTCGTCGAGGGTGATGCCGTGCTCGCCCAGCGGCAGGCTGAACAGCGCACTGTTGAACAGGCGCATCAGGCGTTCTACGTCCTGTTGCGAGAACTCTTCACGCAGACGGGCATAGCTGTTGTTGTCGGCATGATCGAGTTGCTGTTTCACCGACTTCAGGCGTTTTTCCAGATCGCGAAGGCGTTCTTCGAGATCCTCGGCGCTGAATTGACGGGACTGCGCCAGCGCACCGGCCAGTTCATCGTGGGCGTCCTTGGCGGCGAGCAGTTGCTGCTCCAGCACCTTGACGTCATCGATCAGGGCAAAGCGGTTCTTCAGCACCGACAACTCGCCGAGCCAGCGCTGAATGCCGGAGATTTCCCGTTCCAGTCGCATCAGTTCCTGGGTGCCGCCGCGCTGATCGTTTTGCAGATCGTCCTGCTCGCGACGGTAGTGTTCGGCCTGAATCGTCAGCTCTTCCTTGCGCGCCGTGGCGTAGTCCGACCAGGTGCCGAGCAACGAGTCGAGCAGTGGCGACAGACGATGCAGCTTGCCGCGAAGCACGTCGCGATGTTTCACCCCGTTGGCCAAGGCTTCGACCAGCGGACCGGCGGCCACCAGCGAGTTGTAGTCCTGTTCCATGCGGCGCACGTCACGGAAAGCTTCTTCGCACGCGGCGATGTAATCGACGCTGCCGGAGCGCAGGCTGTGTTCGAAGGCATCGAGGAACAGCTGCTTGAGCTTGGCCGCAGTAATTTCGCGCATGTGCAGCAGGTTGATGAACAGCGCACGGAAAGTCTTCAGGCTCTGCTCGCTGGTAGAGCGCAGTGGGATCAGCGTCAGGTCCAGCGGGATCGACGTATGACCGCCGACCAGCAGACGCCGCAGTTCATCCGGCTTGAGCTCGTAGGCCTTCAGGCCTTCCTTCTCAAGATTGCTGAACAGTTCTTTCTGACGCAGGCAGGTATCGTTTTTCTGGTAATGCGCCAGATCGAGCTGGCCGGCATAGGCAAAGAACTGGTGGCCGAAACCGCCGCCCGGGCCGCGACCGACCACGCCGATCACATGTGGGCCGTGGGGCAGGTTCACTTCGACGAGGATGTAACTGGTGTCGGAAGCAAAGTAGAAGCGCCGGGACTGTTCCAGGCTGTATTTGCCGAAACTCATGTCCGACATGCGCGCCAGGATCGGGAACTGCAAGGCGTTGATCGAGGCGGATTTGCCGAGGTTGTTCGCGCCGTAGACCGATAGCGGCTCTTCGAGCGGGAACAGACCGAGGCTGTAGCCGGCCGTGTTCAAAAGGGCAAAGCGGCGGATGCCGTAGCGTTCCTGGCTCATGCATCGGACTCCTGTTCTTCGGCAATGGCGCGGGCCAGTGCCTCTTCTTCGCTTTCTTCTTCAAATTCCGATAAATCGAGCGGGTCGTCGGTCTCCAGCAGTCGGGCTTCGGCCTCTTCGTCGATCAGCACCGGCGCCGGCAACGGCAGGACGCTGTGGACGCTGGCCGCCAGATCACGGTCCTGCTGCACTGACAGGCACACGTCGAGGAAACGGTGCATCGGCGGCAGGAAACGGTACACGCCGTTTTCTTCGCCGGCGAAACCGAGCTGGGTCATGCGGCGCATGATTTTTTCTTCCAGCTCATCAACGGTCTGCACTTCGGCCTGGATGAACAGGTCGCGGTATTTTTCCAGCAGCGAAGGCAGTTCGTCGCGGCCAAGGCTGCCGCCGTCCAGCACGGCAATCGGGTCGCGCCCCTGGTCGGCCAGGTGCTCGACCAGGATAAAGGTGAACAGTGCCAGACGCTGGGCGGTCTTGTTCACCGCCGCTGCGGCCATGTCCGGTACGAAGTAATAGAAGCCACGGGTGTCGCAGACCAGTTCGAAACCCAGAGCCTTGAACAGCGTGCGGTACTGGTCCTGAAAGTTGGACAGTTGCGCATACAGTTCGGGGTCGCGACGGCTGACGTGGTACCCCTTGAAAAGCTCGCGGAAGATCGGCGCGAGTTGAGACAGTTCGGAAAGATCAAGATGCATGTGGAGTGCTCGCAGAATCCTCGGCGGCAGGGTCGCGGGCCGAGAGCAGGGCGAAGGAGCGCAGGCTGACCCGGTGCTCGTGAGTGTGGTATTCGCGGCGTTCCAGACGCTCGCGCTTGAAGCGTTTTTCCCGCGACAGGCGCGAGAACCAGTAAAGCAATTCGTCGGTGGCGCCGTCCGGTTCCTGCTCCAGCAGCCAGGTCATCAGATCCGGCATCGGCAGGGACTCTTCGCAGCGGTCGACCATTTCCCGAACTGTGCGCGGCGCACGCGGGGCATCGCCGGTCTTTTGCGATTTGTGCGCTTTGGGGAAGCGTGCCGGTTTCGGCTCGAATCGGGCCAGAGCGTAGACGTAGGCTTCAACCTGACTGGCGCTGCCGAGGAAGGTGCTTTGCGGCCGGGTGAACAGCGGCATCGCGGCTTGTGGCACAGCGTCGATACCCTTGCGGCGGATCGCGGCCAGCGCCAGCGCAGCACCACGGGTCACGGCGTTGTGTCGGCGTGCTTCTTCACGCAGCGGCAGCAGCAGTTCCCGGGCGTGACGCAGGGTCAACTGGGCGCTGGTCTGCATTTCGAGGATGCGCGCGTGGGTGCGCAGCAGCATGTCGTCATCGACCAGATGGCCGAGGCGCTGCTGTTCGCTGAGCATTTTCAACAGCACGGTCTCGACCTTGCGCACGCCTTGTTCGAAGGCGCCGTCGGCGTTCACCAGATCGATCATGGGTTCGACGTATTCGTCCCAGGTCGCCAGTACTTCGGCGTAACGCTGGCGCAGGGGGATCTGCCGGTCGCTGGTCTTGGCCCGTTCGGCCACGGCTACCAGTGCCTGTTCGTCGTTGTCGAGCTTCTTCAGGACGTCGCGCACACGCATGTCGAGCAGGCGCAACTGACGGGCCAGATCATTGCCGTCGCGGACGTCGAACGCATCCTGGATATAACCGGCCAGACGTTCGAGGTGACGCAGGTAGGCTTCGATCTCCAGACACAGGCCCAGCCGGTGCTCCCGGCGCAGGTAGGCGAGGAAGTCGTGGATCTGTGCGTTGAGTTCGAAACGGTTCGGGCTTTTCGCCACGGGCACCAGAATGTCGAGGCGAATCCACACGTCGAGCAGGCTGGTGATGTCCTGCGGCGTGCTTTCCAGTTGTTGGGCGGCCAGTTGCGTGCGCAGTTCGTTGAGGCTCAGGGTGCCCTGGTCGAAGTGCTCGCACAGTGGCTCCAGAAGTGCCCAGTGTTCAGCGAGGGCGCGCAAGACGCGCTTGGGTTCGATCATCGGAATGGCCGGCTGGTTGGCGATTAAAAGCCGCGATTGTACTGCATCACGGGCGATGCGATTCACTCTCGGGACGGGCTGTCGCTTTTTCTGAGGTGAAGAGCGGTGGTCAAGACTATCGATCAAGCGCAAGCGATCTTGAGCGAAGGGCGGTAGAATCAGCGCACTTCAGTTATCCACAAGTGGCCGACCCTTGCTAATCGAGTCCCGCCGCCGCGCCTATTTGAACGCCATGCAGGTGGTCAACTGGCTGCCGCGCACCGAATTGCCCTTTGCCGCACCGTCGCGGCCCGAGCTGCTGGAGCCTGCGGAGCCGGAGCCCGAGGTTTCGCTGCCCGTGGCGCCGGCCCACGAAGCCGACGCGCCAGTGCAGCCGGTCGCGCGCGTGGTCGAGCGGCCGAAGATCGAGGTCCCGCGACCGACACCCGCCAGCAGCCGTCCCGCCGCCAAATCGGTGGACGAGGCCGAAGAGACGCCGGTGGTCGCGCGTCCTGCACCGGTGCCGCCGCCCAGATTCACCCTGCAGTTGCTGCGCGCCGGTCGTTGTCTGTTGCTGGTGGAATTGCCCACCGGCGAATCGTTCCAGAGCCGGGATCCTGCCTATCTGCTGCTCAAGGACATGCTGCGGGCCGCCGGTCTGCCGGATGCGCCGCAGATCGTCGGCGATCCGGTGCGTTGGCCGCTGCTGGTGCGCGGCACCATGGATCAGGGCCCGGAGGCGGCCCGGGATTTCGTCCAGGGATTCCTTTCGGTGCAAATGGAGACGTCTCCGTGTGCCTGCCTGTGGCTGATCGGTCTGCCGGCGGTGCGCTTTGCCGGTGAGAAGGACGCCGAAGCGTTCAACAGTGAATGGCAGATCGAAGGTCTTGGCCTGGCCTGGGCCGTGCCGGGACTGGAATTGTTGATGGAAGAGCCACAACGCAAAGCCGCGGTGTGGCAAGCCATGCGTCGGCTGATGGCGCGCTGGAAAGAAGCGAATGAGTGATGCTGTAACTTTCCGTCCGATGGTCGAAGCCGATCTGGACGCTGTGCTGAAAATCGAATACGCGGCCTACAGCCACCCTTGGACTCGCGGTATTTTTCTCGACGGGCTGGGCAAATACCAGATCTGGCTGATGTTCGAAGGCGAGCAGCAGGTCGGCCACGGCGTGGTGCAGATCATTCTGGATGAGGCGCACCTGCTGAACATTACGGTCAAACCGGAAAATCAGGGACGAGGCCTTGGGCTGACTTTGCTCCAGTTCCTGATGTCCCGTGCCTATGCCGCGGATGCCCGCGAATGTTTCCTGGAAGTGCGCGACAGCAACGCATCGGCGTTCCGCTTGTACGAGCGCTACGGCTTCAATGAAATCGGCCGCCGCCGCGATTACTACCCGGCGGTGGGTGGACGTGAAGACGCGGTGGTCATGGCCTGCACCCTGGTTGAGTGACCGGTGGTAGAAGCTGCTTCACCCGAGGCAGCTTCCAAGAATCCTTCAGCGTTTGCCGTCAATCGGATCGCGCCGCGCCAGTTCCGCTTCATCCAGGCCATCTGCGCCGCCAATGTTTTCCTCATCGACAATGCTCAAGTCCCAATCCGCCTGATTGCCAGCCCCCGGCTCATCCGCATCGCGCGCGCCGTCTTCGCGAATCAGGGTTTCCGGACTCAGGTCATCGTCGGTCGGCTCGTGATCTGCCACCGAGGCGCCGGTCATGCCGGCTTCACGCACCCGTTCACGG
This sequence comes from Pseudomonas bananamidigenes, assembly GCF_001679645.1. Taxonomy (GTDB): domain Bacteria; phylum Pseudomonadota; class Gammaproteobacteria; order Pseudomonadales; family Pseudomonadaceae; genus Aquipseudomonas; species Aquipseudomonas bananamidigenes. The sequence goes on from NZ_LRUN01000072.1 coordinate 10,507, forward strand.
GGGATGCGTCGTTCGCGCTCGCGATCCGGCAATTCATCGCCGATCTTCGCGCTGGGTTGTTCGTCGTCGAAATCCAGCTCATGCACCGACCCCATACGGTCTTCGTTGTCATCGATGGGCTCCGGTTGTACCGCGTCGAAGGGGCGTCGTGAATCAGTCATGGCAAATCCTCATACTGTGGGCCTTACTGAGGTGGACTCACCGGGCTCATGAGAATTCCAACGAAATCACTTGCGATCCCTTCGTGACCCCGACGGACGGTCGTCTGTCAAACCAGCGCATCTTTCTTGAGGCCTTACAGCATGCATGACTTACAAGACCTGATTGATAACAACGAGCGTTGGGCTGACGCAATCACCAAGGAAGACCCGGATTTCTTCGCCAAACTGGCCCGTCAACAGACGCCTGAATACCTGTGGATCGGCTGCTCCGATGCGCGGGTTCCGGCCAATGAAATCGTCGGCATGCTGCCGGGCGATCTGTTCGTGCACCGCAACGTGGCCAACGTGGTACTGCACACCGACCTCAACTGTCTGTCGGTGATCCAGTACGCCGTGGACGTGCTCAAGGTCAAACACATTCTGGTCACCGGGCACTACGGTTGCGGTGGCGTGCGGGCGTCGATGCAGGATCGTCAGTTTGGCCTGATCGATGGCTGGCTGCGGTCGATCCGTGATCTGTATTACGAAAAACGAGAAGAACTCGCCAGGCTGCCGACCGAAGAAGAGCAGGTCGACCGACTGTGCGAGCTCAACGTGATCCAGCAAGTGGCCAACGTCGCCCACACCAGCATCATCCAGAATGCCTGGCATCGTGGGCAGAGCCTGTCGGTCCATGGCTGCATTTACGGGATCAAGGACGGTCGCTGGAAAAGCCTGAACACGACCATCAGCGGTTTCGAGCAACTGCCGCCGCAGTACCGCTTGCGCCCGGTCGGCGCGCCGTAAACCGCGAGTCAGCGCACGCCCTGGCGGAGCCAGTTCTTTAAATAGTGCTGGCCTTCAAGGCTGGGCGGTTCGTCGTAACCGGTGATCCAGCCGCGACAATGAGCTGATCCGCAACCGCAGGCGAACTGCTTGAGCAGTTTGTCTTCGGTGGCGGTGAAATCCATGGTCAGTCGCTCGCCCGGCTGAATGTCCCGCAGGGCCCACAGCCACAATTCGCTCATGTCGATGAACACGTTCGGGTCGCAGGAGTGTTCGATCAACCCGCAGAAACGTGGATCGTAGATATGGATACCGGCCTGCAATTGCCGGGTCTGACCGCCGCGGTAGGGCAGCAACTGGCCCGAGATCCTGCACATGCGGGTGATGCGCAGGAATTCCCGGCGCGCGACGATTGCGCAAGGTTTTCCTCTGCCATCGTGAATCACTTCGAAGTCGGCGCGCGCAGGGAATCCGAGGCGCACGGGAAGCGCCACGAAAGGGTAGATTCCCTCGGTATTGCGCGATGAACGCGGGTAAAGCACGTGCGTATTCATAACATTCCCTGTCAGCCAGGTGCTGCTACTTCTGCGGGGCGAACTCCTTTCGTCCCTCGCAACACATTGGATCCAATGTTCGCTTATATGAAATAGCAGATCTACTGTCATATCTGACAGGCGTTAAAGACGCCTCCCCGCGTCAGCCAGGGCTGACACGGGGAGACGGTATTGCATCAAATATGCGGAGCAGGCTCTGCGGTGTCCGGCAACGGACTCTGGAGCTGTTGCAACTGGGCCTTGATCGGCGTGGTGGCGCACTTGGCAGCGGCCTGTTCGGCGGTCAGGTTGCGGATCGAGGTGTAGAACAACTCGCAGGTCTTGACCTTCTGCGTCACCTGCCAGGTCTGGGTGCAGCTGTTCAGCAGGTTTTTCGGATCGGTGCCCGGTTTGCTGCCCATCCCCGCCTGCCAGCAGGCGGCGCTCAGGTCCTGGCCCATTACCTTCAGACCGGCCGCATCGGCCTTGGCCTGGGCGTCGTCGCCGGTGTAGCTCTTGGGGTCGGCGGCGTACCAGATGTAGCTCGGGTGGTTGGAGCCCAGTACCGGCACGTTCACTCCGGCGCTCGGAGTGATGGTCGCCAGGCCGAGCACGTTCACGGTCGGTCCGTATTGCTGTTTGATCCAGTTACGCACCGGTGCTCCGAAGGCCACCATCGGCAGGGCGGCACCGCTGGTGCTGACGCTGACCTGTTTGACCATGGTGGTCTGGTAGTCCTTGAAGTAGCCGTAGACGCCCTCAAGATCGCTGCCGGCGCTGGCAGGCGCGGCAATGGGCGCGATGTCGACAATGGTCTGGTAGGCCGGCGTCTGGTTGGCCGGGATACCATTGTCGGTCAACAGCGCGGCCCAGCGATCGGTGGTGTTGGAGCGCAGGTAGTCCTGAGCCTGGGTCAGTGAGTAATCCGGCGGGAAGTGCAGCAGTTCAACACTTTTACGGTTTTCCAGCGCCATGCCCAGCGGCAGGAACAGATACCAGCTGTACGCCCATTTGCCGTCGGCGTTGAGTTTGCTGGCGCCGGCATAGGCCAGGTCGCCGGCATCCAGCAGCGCGGTCAGCGGTTTGTCGTAGCCTTTCGGCACGCCACTGATCTCGGCATGGATCTGATCATTGTCGTTCTTCACCAGCACCTTGGCGCCAGTGTAGCCATCGCGCTGCACGCTCTGGCTCAGGTAGTGGGCGACGGTCTGCTCAAGCGTCCAGTTGCGAAAGCAGATCACGCTGCAATTGTTGGGATAAGCGAAGAGGCGGGTGACGCGTTCGGTGCTGCCCAGTTTCAGGTCGACATCGGCGTGGGCGGCTGCGCTCAACGTGAGCGCAGCGAGGGTGAGTCCTGCGAGTTTGAACATGCTCAGATCCTTTTCAGCGTGGGTTCCCCGTTGTTCGGGTGCGCCACATATTGGATCAGCCGCGTGATGGCGAGAAGCCGTCAGCCACGGTTTTTTGAGCCGGCTCGCCGGGCTCGCCCTCAGGCCTGGAACTGCAGGGCGTTGGTCAAGTCCCCCATTGGCTTCTGGCCCCGGCCGATCATCGCATCGTCGCGTTGTTTGATACCTGCCAATGTCTCCAGCTGGAAGACCCGGGTAATCAGACGCAGGATCGATGCGGTGTCATAGACCGTGTGATCCACCGTGCCCTTGCGGGCAAACGGTGACACGACCAGTGCCGGCACCCGGGACCCAGGCCCCCAGCGGTCGCCCTTGGGTGGCGCGACATGGTCCCACCAGCCGCCGTTTTCATCGACCGTCACGATGACCACCATGTTTTTCCACTGCGGACTTTCCCGCAGCACTTTCAACGCACGGACGATGTGCCGATCTCCGGAGGCCACGTCGGCATAACCGGCATGCATGTTCAGGTTGCCCTGGGGTTTGTAGAACGTCACGGCAGGCAGTTTGCCGGCTTCGGCATCGGCGAAGAATTTGTTGGTACTGGACTCGTCACCCAGACCGGCGTCGCGCAGACGCTTGCTGCGCTCTTCGGGATGCTCCGGGCCCTGTTGCTGGAAGTAATTGAACGGCTGATGGTGATACTGGAAGTTGGGGATTTTCGGAATCCCGCCGGAATCCTTGAACTGATCCAGCGTCGCCTGCCAGGCACCGGCATACCAAGCCCAGTCGATGTTCTTCTTCGACAGCTTGTCACCGATGTGTTCGTGGGTCTGAGGCACCAGGACGTTTGGCAGATCGGCCTTGGAATAGGCCGGGCGTTCCGGGTCGCGGATCCACGTCGGCCAATAGGGCGGAGCGAGGGTGTTGACCCCGTAACCGTCCGGGGTCAGTGCGCTCGGGCCGAACTGTGGCGGACCCGTCATGGCGCTGGCCGGCGATTGTTCCAGAGGCTTGAGGCGCGGGTCGGCCGGGTCATCGCTTTGCAGCGCGGCGATCTGGCTCCTGGCGACCGAGTTGGCGACGTTCGGATAGAACGGCGCGGTGGCGCTGATCAGGTATTGATGGTTGAGAAACGAACCGCCGAATGCGCCCTGAAAGAAGTTGTCGCACAGCACGAACTCTCGAGCCACGTCCCACAGCCGCAGGGAATAGCGGCTCTGGGCATAGTGCCCCATGGTCAGGCCGCCGGAGTCGGCCCAGGCGACGAAGCCGTCGTTCTTGCCGCCGTTGATCTGCATCTGATTCTGATAGAACACGTGCCACAGATCCCGCGTGACCAGACCCAAAGGCAGGTCTTCGGCATTCGGGCCTTTCAGAGCGAAAGGTGCGTTCGGCAGGTTTTCCTGAAACTGCACGGCGTTGGGATAGGTCACGCCATCGAGTGTCTGCGGGCCGATTTGCAACACCCCGCCCCAAGCCGGCGGCAAGGTTTGCAGCAGACTGCCGTCGCGGTCGCGTTGTTGGTATTGCTCGGGCTTGAGTGCCGACAGCGGCTTCTCCACACCGGGGAAATCACCGAACAGGTTATTGAAACTACGGTTTTCGGCGTAGATCACCACGACGGTCTTCACCTGTTCGCGCAGAGCCTTGTCCAGCTCGGCAGGCGAGAGCGGACGCTCGTCGGGTTTGCCCGGCTGATCAGCGGCATTCCCGCACCCGGCCAGCGTGGCGCCCACACCCAGGACCGCGACACCACCGAGAAAACGGCGGCGGCTGGTATCGGTGGGATTGCCGGATTCAGGCGATGAGGGGGCTTTGCCGTCGGTGTCGTCGTTCATGTAGAAGTCCGTTTATGCTTAATTGTTTCAGTATGTTTCGGGCGGACGCTAGCAAGGGAATGTGACGGTTCGGTTACCGTTTGGCGCTGAAGCAATGCAAATTGGGGGGGAGGCGGCTCACCCCCGCAGGTCTTCCTGTTGTTCAATCGATCACAGAAGACGCAACGCCAGCTCGCTGCCGGCGCGCAAGTATTCGACCTGAGCCGTCACCGCATCCCTGACGATCGCTTCGCCGGTGTCGGTGAGTCTGGCTTTCTTGGCATCGATGACGGAGGTCTGGAGCAATTGCATCGCCACGTCCATCGCCTTCTGGAAGGCCGTCAGATTGTTGTGCTGGCCAAATTCACGGGTAACGGCCTCCATACGCAGGTCCGCAGTGTCGCGTAGCGTGCTGTACTCGACCACGGAAACGCTGCCGTCCTGATAAATTTCACGGATCAGTTCTTCCAGCGTTTTGGATATCGGTGTCATCGGTTCTTCCTTGGACAAGGGGTTATTGATCCGAGACAAGCTAAACGAACACGGCGATTGGCAATGTCAGCACTGTCCCACGTGGCGCGTGAGACAGTGCAACGGGCTTTGTAAGAAGAGAAACTCCGTGCCGTCGGACAACTTCAATTGCTACGGCATCACCGGCGGCGTATACGCCAGCGTCGTCCCCAGCGCCCACAGCAACAGCAGTACCAACGGCGTGTGCACCAGCAGTTGCACGAAGGAGAAGCCGATCAGGTCCCGCGCCTTCAACCCCAGCACGCCCAACAGCGGCAGCATGTAAAACGGGTTGATCAGGTTCGGCAGTGCCTCGGCGGCGTTGTAGATCTGCACGGCCCAGCCCAGGTGGTATTTCAGGTCGGTGGCCACCTGCATCACGTACGGCGCCTCGATGATCCACTTGCCGCCCCCGGACGGAATGAAGAAACCGAGAATCGCCGAGTACACCCCCATCAGCAGCGCATAGGTGTCGTGGGACGCGATGCTGACGAAAAAGGTCGAGATATGGTGAGCAAGCGTCTGGGCATCAGTGCCCTTGACCGTGGTCATCAGCGCCGCGATCGAGCCGTACAACGGGAACTGGATCAGCACGCCGGTGGTGGTCGGCACCGCCCGTGCCACCGCATCGAGAAAGCTGCGCGGGCGCCAGTGCAGCAATGCGCCAAGCATGATGAACAGGAAGTTGTAGGTGTTGAGCCCGGAAATCGCGGTAATCGCCGGTTTGGTCGAGAACTCGTGGAACAGCCATCCGGCCGCCAGCAGCACCAGCACGATGATCAGCAGCGGGCTGTGCTCCAGCCATTCGCCCGGGCGGGTGCGCGGTTGCAGCGGCGGCAGGTTGAAGGCCGGGTCGATGCCGCAGGCCTGGGCGTCGCGCGCCGAATTCGGGCCGGGCGCGGTGGCGTAGGCGATGATGATCGAGATCACCACCAGTGCCAGTAGCATCACCCCCGATTGCCAGAGGAAAATCGTCTGGGTGAACGGAATCACGCCAGTGATCGACAGGATCGACGGTGGCAGGCTGGCTGGGTTGGCCTGCAATTGTGCGGCGGACGACGACAGACCCAATGCCCACACCGCGCCAAGGCCCAGATAAGCCGCGGCTCCGGCGGCACGGTAATCCATTTTCAGATCGCTGCGGCGGGCGAGGGCGCGCACCAGCAGGCCGCCGAACACCAGCGACAGGCCCCAGTTCAGCAACGATGCGACCATCGAAATCAGCGCGACCCAGGCCACGGCGGAGCGGCCGTTCTTCGGGATTCGCGCCAGACGATCGATCAGCTTTACGGCGGGCGGTGAACTGGCGACGACATAACCGCCGATTACCACGAAGGCCATCTGCATGGTGAAGGGGATCAGGCTCCAGAAGCCGTCACCGAAGGCCATGGCGGCATCGGTGGGTCTGGCGCCCATGGCCAGGGTGGCCAGGGCCACGATGATCACGGCGAGGGCGGCGAACACCCAGGAGTCGGGAAACCAGCGTTCGGCAAAACTGGAGCAGCGCAAGGCAAAGCGCGCAGAGCGGCTATCTTCGATATCAACGGCCACGGGAGTACCTCGGATTTTTATGTTTATTGTGGTCTTCGGGGCTTGGCCAGCCCGTCTGGACAGGTGCCAACAGTAAATCAACCGGCGGATTTTTGTGACCGTGTTTCGCTGAATCAGACTTTGGTCTAACGGGTTGTCCATCGAGGCATTTGCGTAGACCATGGGCGCCTTGGTTTTTTGCCTGCCAGAGTGCTTTGCCATGACTGCCCGTTCCACTGCCCGACCGGCGCCGTTCAGCCGTTCCGACTACAAGACCCTTGGCCTTGCGGCCCTGGGCGGGGCGCTGGAGATCTACGATTTCATCATTTTCGTATTCTTCGCCCTGACACTCAGCCAGCTGTTTTTCCCGCCGCAAATGCCTGAGTGGCTGCGCCTGCTGCAAAGTTTCGGGATCTTTGTCACCGGCTATCTGGCGCGTCCGCTGGGTGGAATACTGATGGCGCATTTCGCCGACCGCCTGGGGCGCAAGAAGGTCTTCAGCCTGAGCATCCTGATGATGGCGCTGCCGTGCCTGCTGATCGGGATCATGCCGACCTACGCACAGATCGGCTATTTCGCACCGCTGTTGCTGCTGGCGCTGCGCATCCTGCAAGGTGCGGCGGTTGGCGGTGAAGTGCCGAGCGCCTGGGTGTTCGTGGCCGAGCACGCGCCGGTCGGGCATCGCGGTTATGCGTTGGGCTTTCTCCAGGCGGGGCTGACCTTCGGTTACCTGATCGGCGCGCTGACCGCGACTGCTCTGGCGCAGGTTTTCACGCCTGCCGAAGTGCTCGATTACGCGTGGCGCTATCCGTTCCTGCTGGGTGGCGTATTCGGTGTGATCGGGGTGTGGCTGCGGCGCTGGCTCAGCGAAACGCCGGTGTTCATGGCCATGGAAGCGCAGCGTGAGGCCAGGGTCGAACTGCCGTTGCGCACGGTGTTGCGCGAGCATCGTCTGGCGATGCTGCCGGCCATGATCCTGACCTGCGTGCTGACTTCAGCGGTGGTGGTGTTCGTGGTCATCACCCCGACCATGATGCAAAAAACCTTCGGCATGACCGCCGGCCATACCTTTGCCCTGAGTGCGCTGGGTATCGTTTTCCTGAACATCGGCTGCGTGATAGCCGGGCGCCTGGTGGACCGCATCGGCGCCTGGCGCACGGTGATGCTGTACAGCCTGCTGCTGCCGCTGGGGATGGGCGTGCTTTACAGCTGTCTGATCAGCGGCGGGGATTGGGTCGGTCTCGCCTACGCCATCGCCGGATTGGGCTGTGGAGTGGTCGGTGCGGTGCCATCCGTGATGGTCAGCCTGTTTCCGGCACGGATTCGCGTGTCGGGCATTTCCTTCACCTACAACATTGCCTACGCCGCGTGGGCCAGTTTCACACCGTTGCTGTTGATCGGTCTGATGCCGTGGAGCCCATGGATCTGCGTGATGTTCTGCTCGGTGATGGGGGCCGTAGGCGTCGGCAGTGCGGCGTATTTCGGCTCGCGCATGCCGCGTGCAGGGCATTGTCAGGTGGCTGGAACCGCCTGACTTTTCGAGCCGTAACTATTTTTGTAGGACAAGGCCCGAACGCACTTCAGAAAAGATTTCCAAGGCCGATGGTTAGGCTGTAACCCGCTTTCCATCCAGTCCATCGGTGCTTTCCCATGTTCAACAAACGCCTCAAGCAAGAGCTGGCGGCTCTTCGTGAAGAACTCTCCAGCCTTCTGCAAGTGAAGGAGAGTCTGGAAAGCGAGATGCTGGTACTGACCCTTGAGCCCGACGGGCGGATTCAATCGGTCAACCAGAACTTCCTCAACGAAATGCTCTACAAGAGCCACGACCTGATCGGCCGTGCCATCGAAGACATCGTGCCGGCCCATGTCAAATCCGACGAGTTCCATCATCGCTTTCGGGCCGCACTGAGCCGTGGTGAGCACTTTGCCGGCGCGGTGCGTCTGTTGCGTGGCAATGGCGAGGAAGCATGGTTGCGTTCGATTGCCCAGCCGATTCGTTCGTCGGACGGACGCATCAAGCATTTCTCGATTTTCTCCAGCGATCTGACCCGCACCATCGAAGCCTCCCGCGAGCACGAAAACCTGATAGGCGCACTGGTACGCTCGACGGCTGTCATCGAATTCGATCTCGATGGCACCGTGCTGAACGCCAACGACCGGTTTCTCCAGGGCATGGGTTACAGCCTGGCGCAGATCAAGGGCAAACCTCACCGCATGTTCTGCGAACCGGGCGAGGCCAACAGCGCCGAGTATCAGAACTTCTGGCGTCGCCTGAACAATGGTGAATTCGTGGCCGGCCGTTTCAAGCGAATCGACAGTCATGGGCGGGAAGTCTGGCTGGAGGCTTCCTACAACCCGGTGCTCGACGCCAATGAAAAGCTCTACAAAGTGGTGAAGTTCGCCACCGTGATCACCGATCAGGTCAATCAGGAGCAAGCGGTCGCCGAGGCTGCCAACATTGCCTACAGCACCTCCTTGCAGACCGACAGCACCGCCCAGCGCGGGACTCGCGTAGTCACCGAGGCGGTCAATGTGATGCGCGACCTGTCGCGGCACATGCAGACTGCCGGCGAAGGCATCGAGGCGCTGAACGAGCAGTCGCAGGTGATCGGCACCATCGTCAAGACCATCAGCGGCATTGCCGAACAGACCAACCTGCTGGCGCTCAACGCAGCCATTGAAGCCGCACGGGCAGGCGAGCAGGGGCGCGGTTTTGCGGTGGTGGCCGACGAAGTGCGGCAACTGGCCTCCCGCACCAGCCAGGCCACCGAGGAAATCGTGGGTGTGGTCCGGCAGAACCAGGACATGGCGCGCAACGCCGTGGCGCTGATGACCGATGGCAAGCTCCAGGCCGAGCAAGGGCTGGCGCTGGCGGCGGAAGCGGGCACGGTGATCGTCGAGATCCAGGATGGCGCACAGAAGGTGGTGGACGCGGTCGGCCAGTTCGCCAACCAGTTGTCGAGCTGATATCTGCCAGTCGAAGGGATTGTCCAGGGCAATCCCTTCGCCGTTTTTATCCCGCTACAATCGGCTCTTTTCCCGGAGCAGATCCCATGAGCGAATCCTTTCGTCGTCCGGTTCCCCTGAACAAAGCCTACCGATTGCTCAATCACGGGCCGACCGTGCTGGTCAGCGCCACTCACGACGGGCAGCGCAACATCATGGCTGCGGCCTGGGCCATGCCGCTGGATTTCGAACCGCCCAAAGTCGCGGTGGTGCTGGACAAGTCCACCTGGACCCGGCAGTTGCTCGAGGCGTCGGGCACCTTTGTTCTCAACGTTCCTTGTGTGAATCAGGCCGACATCGTGCAAACCGTGGGTTCGACGTCGGGTCTTCAGATCAATCGCGATCAGGGCCAGGACAAGTTCCAGGCCTATGGCTTGCAGACCTTCGCCGGCACGCAAATCGATGCACCCATGCTGGACGGCTGCGTGGCGTGGCTCGAATGCCGGTTGTTGCCTGAGCCGCGCAATCATGAACAGTACGATCTGTTCCTGGCCGAGGTGATCGCGGCGCAGGCTGATTCGCGGGTGTTCAGCGATGGACGTTGGCATTTTGAAGGGCATGACGGTTTGCGCACTTTGCACCATGTGGCCGGTGGGCATTTCCTGACGATTGGCAATCCGGTGGATGGCAAGACGCTTTCGGTCTGATGGCTGGCTGTTGCAAGGTCGGGGGGATTGTCTGATCCATCTGGCGCATGCTCCGTAGCAGACATGGACCATTGGCCAACTGAAAAAGGCTTACCTCTCGGTAAGCCTTTTTCAGTTGGCGGAAGCGATTTCAGTCCCCCAACGCCACCCCTTCACGCCGTGGATCCGCCCCACCGGCCAGTGTTGATTTCCCCTGCGCATCCTTGACCCGCACAATGGCCTGGGTGCCGCTGGTCATGTCGATTTCGCTCACAGTGTGACCCTTGTCCTTGAGTGCCTGGATCAGTGTTGGGGTGAACTGGCCCTGTTCCAGTTCTGTCGGCCCGTTGCGGCTGCCGAAGTTGGGCAGGCTGATGGCGCTTTGCGGGTCGAGGTTCCAGTCGAGCAGGCCGACGGTGGTCTTGGCCACGTATTCGATGATCTGCGAGCCGCCCGGAGAGCCGACGGTGGCGACGAACTCGCTGCTGTTGCGGTCGAAGATCAGGGTCGGTGCCATAGACGAGCGCGGGCGTTTGCCGGGCTCCACGCGGTTGGCGACTTTCTGTCCGTTCTCTTCAGGGATGAACGAGAAGTCGGTCATCTGGTTGTTGAGCAAGAAGCCCTGCACCATCAGGTGCGAGCCGAATGCCGCTTCGATGGTTGTGGTCATCGACACCGCACCACCGAAATCATCCACGGCGACCACTTGCGAGGTGGAAATGCGCAGCGGCGAGCGGTCCGGTGCGTAGGCAACCTGCACGCCTGGTGGTGTGCCCGGTTTGGCGCTGCCCATACTGCGATCGCCGATCAGGCTGGCGCGACTGGCCAGATAGCCCGGGTCGACCAGACCTTTGACCGGTACCGGTACGAAGTCGGTATCGGCGACATATTGCGCGCGGTCGGCATACGCCAGGCGTTCGGCTTCGGCGATCAGGTGGACGGCTTGCGGTACCGGTTCGAGGCCGGCCGGTTTATCGGTCTTCACGGGTTTGAGTGGTGTCAGGGACAGGCGCGGATCGCGGGTTTCCAGCGCCTGTAAAGTGCCGAGGATCTGCGCCACCGCAATTCCGCCCGAGGATGGCGGCGGCATCCCGCAAACCTGCCAGCGTTTGTAATCGGTACACAGCGGTGCGCGCTCTTTGGCTTGATAGTGCTGAAGGTCCTTAAGCGACAGGCTGCCGGGGTTGCTGTGGCCCTGCACCTTGGCCACGATCTCCTCGGCGATCGGACCTTTGTAAAGTGCGTCTGCACCTTCCTTGGCGATGCGTCTGAGCACGGCGGCCAACGCAGGGTTCTGCAGTCGTGTGCCGATGGCTTTGACGCTGCCGTCGCTGTTGAGGAAGTACGCGGCCATGTCCGGCGAGTGGCGGATCACCGGGTCGGATTCCAGCAACGAATGCAGTCGCGGAGAAATCGCAAAACCCTGCTCGGCGAGTTTGATCGCTGGCTCGAACAACGTGGCCCATGGCAGCCGGCCATGTTGTTTGTGCGCCAGTTCCAGTGCGCGCAGCACACCCGGCGTGCCGACTGAACGTCCGCCGATCTGTGCCTGCGGGAACGGCATCGGTTTGCCATCGGCCTGCAGGAACAACTTCTCGGTAGCGCCGGCCGGTGCGGTCTCGCGACCGTCATAGGTACGCACTTGCTTGCCATCCCACAGCACGATCATCGCGCCGCCGCCGATCCCGGAGGATTGCGGTTCGACCAGGGTCAGCACGGCTTGCATCGCAATGGCGGCATCAATCGCCGAACCGCCCTGACGCAACATTTCGCGTCCCGCTGCTGCGGCCAATGGATTTGCCGCAGCAGCCATATGTTTATCGGCGTGACTGGCTTGCAGACCTGCGCGGTAACCGGAGGCGGCTTCCGGTGCCAGCGGCAGGGTCGAAGAGGGTGGGGCGTTGCAGGCGGCGAGGGTGAGGGTGCTGACAATCAGGGTCAGTGCCGGCAGGCGAAAGCGGCTCAGGGGCAGGGCTGGAAACACGCGGGGCTCTCCGTCCGTGGGATAAAAGTCTGACGGACTGTATCGGCCGACCGTGCAGGACGCAAACCGTCGGTATGTTTGTCCTTCATGCCTTGGCGAATTTTCTGTAGGGTCAGAGGCCAGCGAGAAGCCAGAACAATCAACAAGAGGCCAGCATGCACAGCGAGTTTCCGAGCCACTCCAGCTACCGCCAGCAGCGCGAACAGTTTCTTGCCGCCGCCAACACGGCCGGCGCGACGCTCAGCGCCTACGCCCATCCGCGTTGCGGGCCGTTTGGTGAGCCGTTGAGCACTGATGTGGCAGTGCTGGGGGATCCGCAAGCCAAGCGACGTCTGGTGGCGCTCAGTGGCACTCACGGGGTGGAGGGTTATTACGGTTCTGAGTGTCAGATCGACTGGTTGAAACAGTTCACGCCCGGTTCTTTACCGAAGGATGTGGCGGTGGTGATGATTCACCTGATCAACCCGTGGGGCACTGCATGGCTGCGGCGGGTCAACGAAGACAACATTGACCTCAATCGCAATCACCTGGATTTCGGTCAGCCCCTGCCGGACAACCAGGCTTACGCCAGGCTGCACGAGATTTACGCCTGCGCCGATTTGAACGGTCCCGAGCGGCAGCGTGCCGATGCCTTGCTCGCTGCGCAAATCGCCGAGCACGGCTGGCCGGCGGTGATGTCGATTGTCGAGGGCGGTCAGCATACTCATCCCGATGGTCTGTTCTTCGGTGGCATCGCGCCGAGCTGGTCGAATCGCACGTTGCATCAGATCATCGAGAACCACTTGGCCGGTGCTCAAACCGTGATGTGTTTCGACCTGCACACCGGCGCCGGCGAGTACGGCCATCCGATGCTGCTGACGATCACCCGGGCGCCGTATCCGGCGTTGCCCAAAGCGCAATCGATCTATGGCCCATGGCTCTATACCCTGCACACCGGTGCCGAAACCTTGAGCGAAACCGGTGTTGCGGCGACCGCCACCGGGTACACCTCGCAGGCGCTGCTCGATGCGCTGCCGGGAGTGCAGTTGATGCCGTTTGTGATCGAGTGCGGGACTTACCCGGGGCCGGATGTACATCGCTACTTGCGCGACGATCACTGGCTGCATCTGCACGGCGATCCGCTGGATGCGACCGGGCGGGCGATCAAGTCGAGTCTGCTGGAGCAGTTCTATCCGGCGGATCCGGACTGGCGGGCGATGGTGGGGTTGCGCACGCGGCAGATATGGGCGAAGGGGCTCAGGGCTTTAGCGGGCGAGGCATGAACAAACGGCTTGCCTTTCGGTAAGCCGTTTTGGCTGCCTGGTGGTGCGCGGCAGTTTTGATTATGGATGCCGGAGGGTTACTGCTTGAAGCCAGGCAGTCCGTTGGCGGCGCGCCATTCTTTTACGGTCTTCGCAATGCCCTCGGCAGAGTTGTCTTCTCCGGGTTCGGGAAAAAAAATCAGGTCGGTGCCATCCGGGTGGCCGGTAAGCTTTCTGAATTGTGCCAGCAGCTCGCCAAGCTCCGTATCCGATCCACTTTTGTTCGTGACACGTATTTTTTCGATGAAACGGATAAATTGGGTTTCAGTGTATTCAGATATTTTTTCCATGTGCATTCACTGTCTTTTGTGTTGAAAGATGTGATTTCTAGGGGTGTTGATCCGCAGGTTGTCTATATCGTAGACAGCGCCGCCATCGGCGACTCGCTCAACGTGGTGTATTTCAAATACCCCTCGTGTGCCTACAGACTCTCTGTCTCGAACCACTGGCGCGTTGCCCGACATTAAACGATCTTGGGCATCCGAATTGAACTGATCGAAAAGCTCTGGATCATCCCGTACGGCTTGCCAGAATGCTTTTCTGAACGCGTCGAAGTTTGAAAACTCCCTCACTCTGAGTCTGTCCGCAATTCGCGTCGGAATTGGCGCTCCAATCCCTGTCCCCGCTCCCGCCAGCCATATCCCGGAAACATCCTCCCCAACTCCCGTCACCGTCCCCGGCATCAACCTGGCCGGTTTCGAAAACACCACATACAACGACTTCAGCCCGGTTTCCGCCGGAAACACCAGAATGCAGTCTTCGGCGGTGATGTCTTCGCCGGGCAGGATTTCTATCTGGCTGTCGGTGTTCGCGGCGATCGGGTGGACGAGGATCGTGCTCAGTGGCTCGCCGTGCTCCGGATAAACCAGCGGCGGCATCGCTCCCAGCGGCCCGCGTTGCGGTGTCCACAGAATGGTGATGCCGTTGAGCTTCGCCTCCATGGCGGTCTTGTCGCTGTTCCACTGGACTTTTACGGTACGTACCGAGTCGTCGCCCGAGGCGCCGGTGTGGATGCCGTAGACCTGCATGACGCCTTCAGCATCGCGTCGGAACTGGAAGCGCACGCGAGTGGTTGCGCGAGGCAGGGCGCGTAACTGATCGTCGGTGTAGAGCGTGCCGTCGCCCATACGGGTCGGCAGCAAGGCGAGAATAAACAGGCTGGCCGGGCCGCCGGCGACACGCAAGGCCCAGTTGAGACGCTGCTGCAGGATGCCACCACCGGCCATGCGCCCCAAGGCCAGATCAGCGCCGATTGCCTTCGCTACGTCATGGCTGGCAGCAGGAACACGCATGGCGCCCGCCACCATGACCTTGCCAAAACTTGAGGCGGGCTCGGGTGTCGTGCCGGCATCCGTTCGACACCAGTTATCCGGTGTGCAGGATTTGGCAAATACCAGATCGTCGCGGGGTTTTGGGGTGGGCCATTCATCCGTTGGAACGCAGAGGGGTTCTGGCTCTTGGGGTGGATTCCAGGCGGCCCACGAGGCACCGCCATTCCAGCGCTTTCGATGCCATTCATCGTCGAAAAGGTATTTGTCCAGGTCCATGACAATTCCCTGTCTTGGGATCGAGACAGGGGAGCTTGTCGGTCAGGCTGAACGGTGATCAATTCGATTCCGGTGCTTGCTTGAACGAAAAATCCTCTTCGTACGTCTTTCGCACCCTGGTCCTACGGAATCTGGTCAGTTCGCCCGGAGGATCGCTTTTCTCGGGGCATAAAAAAACGGCTTACCTTGCGGTAAGCCGTTTTTGGTACTTGGTGGCTACACAGGGACTTGAACCCCGGACCCCAGCATTATGAATGCTATGCTCTAACCAACTGAGCTATGTAGCCAAGTGGCGCGCATTATTCCCCTGAAATGGAAAAGCGTCAAGCGTAAATTTCAAAATTTTTTCTACGCTTTCAACCGTTTATCAAAATCAGGCGTTCAACAGCGGCGAAGGGCAGCGTCGGAACCAGCGACTGGCCTGCTCATACGCGTGCGCCAGTTGCAGAACGGCGAAGTCCGCCTGGTGCCGGCCGATGATCTGCAATCCCGTCGGCAACCCGTGGGCACTGAAGCCGGCCTGGACGCTGGCCACCGGGCAGCCGGACAAGGTGCCGGGTATCACCACCTCCATCCAGCGATGATAAGTGTCCATGTTCACGCCCCCGATCGTGGTCGGCCATGGTTGTGATTTGTCGAACGGGAAGACCTGCGCGCTGGGCAGCAGCAGATAGTCGTACTGCTCGAACAAGCGGGAGATTGCCCGATACCAGTCACTGCGCACCACCGAGGCGGCAAACACTTCGCTGGCCGAGAGCTTCAGGCCGTTTTCCACTTCCCAGCAGGCTTCGGGTTTCAGCAGCGCCCGTTTCTGCGGATCGGCGTACGCCGCGCCAAGCGAGCCGGCGACCATCCAGTGGCGCAAGGTGCGCCAGCTGTTCCACAATTTTTCAGGAGCAAATTCCGCACGCGCCGGCTCGATCCGGCAACCCAGGCTTTCGAAGTCAGCGAAAGTCTTTTCACACAACGCGAGAATGCCGTTCTCCATGGGCAGGTACCCGCCGAAGTCACCGAGCCAGCCGATCCTTGTACCGGTGAAGTCGCGCTCCAGCGGCGCTGTAAAGGCCTCACCGGATTCCCGGATCGACAGCGGTGCCCGCGCATCCCCGCCGGCCTGCACCGACAGCAGCATCGCGGCATCGCGCACGCTGCGCGCCATGGGCCCTTCATAGCCGAGTTGATCGAAGAACAGGTCGGCGCTGTCATCGAACGGCACGCGACCCTGAGACGGACGAAAACCGAAAATGTTGTTGAACGCTGCCGGGTTGCGCAGCGAGCCCATCATGTCGCTGCCGTCGGCCACCGGTACCAGATGCGTCGCCAGCGCCGCCGCCGCGCCACCGCTGCTGCCACCGGCGGTTTTGCTCGGGTCATAGGCGCAGCCGGTGGCGCCGAACAACGGATTGTAGCTCTGCGACCCGAGGCCGAACTCCGGAGTGTTGGTCTTGCCGATGATGATCGCGCCGGCGGCCTTGATCCGCTCGACCATGATGCCGTCACGCTCGGGAATGAAGTCCTTGAACAACGGTGAGCCCAGCGTGGTGCGGATGCCGCGGGTCAGCGACAGATCCTTGATGGCGTGGGGCAGGCCGTGCATCCAGCCCCGGTATTGGCCCCGGCTCAGTTCGGCGTCCCGTGTGTCGGCCTGGGCCAGCAGATCTTCCGGTGCCTGCAGGCTGATCAATGCGTTGACTGGCGGGTTGAACCGCTCGATATGGGCAAGATAAGTCTGCATCACTTCGCGGCAGGAAACCTGGCGCAGGCGGATGCGTTCGGCGAGCTCGATGGCCTGCAACAGGACCAGTTCGCTGATGTTATTGGAGTTCATGACAACGGCGCCCTTCAGACGGCTGGAGAAACGCCCCGGCTTCGTGCCGGGGCGGCAGAAATCAACGCATCAGGTTGGTCCACAGACGGTCCGCCAGACGGATCGCGCCTTCACCGCAGGTCTTGCTGAACACTACGTGGGTGCCCTCGGGAATATGCAGTTCCGGTGCATCCTTGAGGTTCGCATCGAGGAACGGTTCGACGCCTTTGATCGGGCTTTGATGCTTGAGGAAGTTCTGGGTCATCGCCGAGTTTTCCGGCTGACTGAGAAACGCGATGAACGCCTTGGCATTCGCCGGATTCTTGCTGCCGGCAGGGATGACCATGTTGTCGACCCAGGCCAGAACGCCTTCTTTCGGGTACAGGTACTTCAGGCTCGGTTTCATCTCACGGGCGCGCATCGACGATCCACCCCAGAACATCGACATATCGATTTCGCCCGAGGCGAGGTTCTCGCGGATCGAACCGGCCTTGGAACTGTAGGTTTTGACGAATGGCTTCTGCGCCTTGAGCAGCGTGAGGATCTGCTGCATCTGTTTCGGGTCTTCGCTGCACAGCGGAATGTTCAGGTACAGGCTGGCCATGTCGACCATGTCGCTGACCGAGTCGAACATGTTGATCCGTCCCTGCAGCTCGGCGGGCGGCTCATAGAGCACCTTGTAGCTGTCGGCCGGGCCTTTGTAGCGGCCACTGTCGAGCACCACGCTGGTAGTGCCCCAGATGAACGGTACCGAGTAGGCGCCTTCCGGGTCCCAGCTCGGTTTTTTCAGATTGTCGACCACTCCGGCGTAGTACGGCTCCTTGACCGGATCGAAGCGCTCCAGCAGGTTTTCCTTGATCAGGATCGGAATGAACTGGTGCGAGGGAATCGCCACGTCGTAACCGGCGCCGCCCTGTTTCAGTTTGGCCAGCAGCGTCTCGTTGGAGTCGTAGGAGTCGACGGTGACTTCGATGCCGGTCTGCTTCTGGAATTTGGCGAGAATCTCCGGTGAAAAGTAACCGCTCCAGCTCACCACATTGAGTTTCTCGGCGGCCTGAACACTCCCGGCCATGACCAGCGGCACAGTCAGGAACAACGAAGTGCCGACGCTTTTTATCCACTTGCTCATGCTATTTCCCCACGGTTCTTGGACGGTTCAGGCGTTCTTTTTGCCCAGCAGGTAAGACAGGCTGACAAACAGCACCGAGACGCCCAGGATCAGGGTCGATACGGCGTTGACGTCGGGTGTCACGCCCATGCGCAACAGGCCGAAAATGAAGATCGGCAGCGTTGTGGTGCCGGCCTGGGAGACCATCATCGAGATCACGAAGTTATCCAGCGAGACGATGAAGGCCAGCATCAGCCCGGAGAAAATCCCCGGCATCAGCAGCGGCAGGGTGACTTTGCGAAAGGTTCGCCATGGCCCGGCATACAGGTCGGCCGAGGCTTGTTCCAATGACAGGTCCATGTCGTTCAGCCGTGCCCGGATCGGCAGGTAGGCAAACGGAATGCAGAACACCGTATGGGCGATGATCAGGTTGCCGTAGCCGAGCGACAGGCCGATGGTGGAGAACAGCGCGAGCGTGGCGACGCCGACGACGATTTCAGGCAGCACCAGCGGCAGCATGATCGCGCCCATCGACAGTTGCAGGCCCTTGAACTTCGCGCCCCGTGAGGTACCGAGGGCCGCGAGGGTGGCAATCGCCGTGGCGACCATGCTCGCGCACACCGCGATCAGCAGACTGTTGCCGGCCGCCTGGCGCAATGCCTGATTGGCGAACGCGGCGCGATACCAGTCGAGGCTGAACCCGGTCCATACCGTGGCCGACTGGTTGGCGTTGAACGAGAACACCACCAGCACCACGATCGGCGCGTAGAGGTACAGGTAGAACAGGAAACTGAAACCGCCGAATCCGGGGAAATCCTGTACGCCCAGGCCCTTGCGTTTGAACAGACCGGTCATCACGCACCTCCTTTGGCGATGCGCTGGCGTTCGGCGCGCAGGGCATAGACCGTCAGGACCAGCATCACTGCCGCCATCAGCACCAGCGACAATGCCGCGCCGAACGGCCAGTTACGGGCATCGCTGAACTGCCGGAAGATCAGGTTGCCGAGCATCATCCGCGTACCGCCGCCGAGCAGTTCGGGGGCGATCATCGCGCCCAGGCACGGCACGAAGGTGAGAATGGCACCGGCGAGAATGCCCGGTCTGGCGATCGGCAGCACCACTTTGCGCAAGGTGCGCAGGCGCCCGGCATAGAGGTCCTGAGCGGCCTCGAGCAGACGGATATCCATCTTTTCCAGCGTGGCGTAGATCGGCAGAACCACGAAGGGCGCATAGGTGTAAACCAGCCCCAGCAGCACGGCGCCGTCGGTGTACAGCAACTGCAGCGGCTCATGGATGACACCCATGCCCATCAGGCTGTTGTTGATCACCCCGGTGTTACGCAACAGCAGAATCCACGCGTAAGTGCGGATCAGCAGGTTGGCCCAGAACGGCACCGTGATCAGGAAGATCAACAGACCCCGCCGATGCGCCGGTTGCATGGCCAGCCATACCGCCACCGGAAAACCGATCAGCAGCGTGATGACGGTGGTCAGGCCGGCAATCCCGACCGAGCGCAGGGCGATGATCAAGTAGGAGTCGGCAAAGGCCAGACTATCGTCCATCTGCCGCTCGAACAGCAGGGAGGTGTAGGCGTCGCTGCTGAACACCTTGTTGACCCCGCCGTAGGGGTTGGCTTCCATTAGCGAGTACCCGATGACGATCAGGATCGGCACCACCAGAAACAGTGCAATGGCGATCAGCGCCGGGCTGACACCGAGGAAGCTCTGGAACGCCCGTCGGCGTTCAAGCGTGTGGGTTATCGGTAAGGCGTGCATGGCAACTCCTCGGGCTCAATCGTGCAGGACGCTGGCGCTTCCCCGGTCGAACAGCAGACCGGCCTGACTGCCGACGGCAAAACGCAGGCTCTGATCGACGCAGTTGGGTGTGCGCACGGTGAGGCGCGAACCGTCGCCGAGGCTGACCTGGTATTGCAGGTCGGTGCCCAGATAGATCTGCGCTTCGACCCGGCACGGCAACGCAGTCTCTGTGTTGGCGGGCACCAGGTGCAGGCGCTCGGGGCGAACCGACAGGGTCACAGTGGTGCCCGGTTTCACGTCGTTGCACGGTTGTGCCGGCAAAGGATGTCCGGTCGGTCCGGCGAACCAGGCCATGCCATCCTCGACCCGAGTGACCGTGACCTGGATGAAGTTGGTTTCGCCTATGAAGTCGGCCACGAAGCGATTGCGCGGCCGTTCGTAGATGTCCTCGGGGCGCCCGACCTGTTGCACTTCGCCTTCGGACAGTACGGCGATGCGGTCGGACATGGTCAGCGCTTCTTCCTGGTCATGGGTGACGAAGATGAAGGTGATGCCGGTTCTGGCCTGAATGCTCTTCAGCTCTTCGCGCATGGCCTGGCGCAGCTTGAGATCCAGTGCCGACAGCGGTTCGTCAAGCAACAGCACCTTGGGATGTGGCGCCAGAGCGCGGGCGAGGGCAACGCGCTGCTGCTGACCGCCGGAGAGTTGCGCCGGTTTGCGGCTGGCAAAACGCTCCATCTGCACCAGGCCCAGCATCTCGCGAACCCGCTCGTCGATCTGCGTCTTGTTCATGACCTTGCCCATCGGGTGCGATTCAAGGCCGAAGGCCAGGTTTTCGGCGATGGTCATGTGCGGGAACAATGCGTAGTGCTGGAACACCGTGTTGACCGGGCGCTGGAACGGCGGGCGCTCGGCGATGTTTTCGCCGTAGAGCAGGATCTCGCCCAGCGTCGGAAACTCGAACCCGGCAATCATCCGCAGCAGCGTGGTCTTGCCGCAGCCGGAGGGGCCGAGAAGGGTGAAGAATTCGTTGTCGCGGATGTCCAGGTCGATGTTTTTCAACGCCACCGGACCGTGGTCGGGATCGCCGTAGACCTTGCGCACCGAGCGGATCGACACCGCCAGCGTTTGCAGCGAATGCAGGGCATTCATGCGTTACCTCCGATTCCCCCATCGCCGGCGATTGCGCTGTCAGTCAGCGAATCGGTCGGGCCATGGATATTATTTTTCTGGGCAGGATCGAGATTGCGTTCGGGGTGAAACCAGCTGTTTTGTTGTTCTGCTGTGGCTCGATTATCGGCGAGGGGTTGCGCGAGGCGAAACTTCAATTTAAACATGGCAGGTGTTAGTTAATTTAATACCGACAGGTGCCAGGAACATGCCCGACCGCCGCTTGCCGCCGCTCAATGCGGTGCGCGCATTCGATGCCGCCGCCCGCCTGGGCAGTTATGTCGAGGCCTCGAAAGCCTTGCACGTGACTCAACCCGCGATTGGCCGGCATGTGAAGCTGCTGGAGGACTGGCTGGGCATTCAGCTGTTCGAACGCACGTCGCGCGGGGTCAATCTGACGCCCGCCGGTGAGAAGTACCATCGCAAGATCGCCGCGGCCCTGCAGTTGATCATCGAGGCCGGCAAGGAGGCGCGTCCCAAAGAGGCTGAGCGCTGGCTGCGGATCATGGTGGTGCCGGGTTTCGCCAAGCGCTGGCTGATGCCGCGCATCGAGGCCATGCGGCATCTGCGTCCGGGGCTGAAATTCGCCATCGAACCGAATTCGACCTTCACCGAAGTGGATGGCAAGAACGCCGACCTCGGGATTGTTTACGGCCTCGATGGGCAGTACGCCGATTCCCGTGAAGCGTTGATC
Source organism: Pseudomonas bananamidigenes (assembly GCF_001679645.1). Lineage (GTDB taxonomy): Bacteria > Pseudomonadota > Gammaproteobacteria > Pseudomonadales > Pseudomonadaceae > Aquipseudomonas > Aquipseudomonas bananamidigenes. The sequence goes on from NZ_LRUN01000072.1 coordinate 32,175, forward strand.
TGCCCGCGGGTGTTTCCGATCTGCACCCCGCAGTACCTGGCGAGTATCGAACCGCTTGGCGGTCCCGCCGATCTGGTCCGGCACGAGTTGATCCACGTCGATGACGGCGAGTGGTGGAACCTGTGGTTCGCCGCCCATGACCTGGATATTCACCTCAATTCCGACCTGCTCTATGTCAACAACGATCACGCGCTGTCGGTGGCCGAGAGCGGGCAGGGCATCGCGTTGGCCAATGAGGTTCTGGTTCGCGAAGAACTCAAGTCCGGCAAACTGGTGCGCGCCGTGGAGGCTCAGGTGAAGCTGGAAAGCTATCGGGTGTTGACGCCGTCCGCCGAGTTGTCGGCGGATGCGGCGTGGTTCGTTCAGTGGCTCAAATCCGAACTGGAGAAGGATTTTCCCGAGGCACTGATCAACTGAGCCGGAAACGTGCGGTGTTGTCGCTCAAGGCCCGGCTGCCTTGGCTCAAGGTGTCCGCGGCGAGGTTCACGGCCCGCGCACCTTCGAGCAGGCGAACCGCTGCCTGATCGACCTGCTGGATATTGCCGCTGACCTCATCGGCGGTGCTCGCCTGTTCTTCCACCGCCGTGGCGATCTGGGCGAGGGTGTCGGTGACGCTCTGCACGGCACTGGCGATTTCCCCCAGGCGCTCGCCCAGTCCCGTCACGGCTTCGGCATCCGATTGTGCCTGACCGCAGGCGGCCTCCATCAGGCTCACTGCCTCGTTGACTGTCGCGCGCAGGCTGTCGACCGTACCGGCGATCTGCGCGGTGGACGATTGCGTGCGTTGCGACAGGCTGCGCACCTCGTCGGCCACCACGGCAAAACCACGTCCCTGTTCGCCGGCACGGGCGGCCTCGATGGCAGCGTTCAGTGCCAGCAGGTTGGTCTGCTCGGCAACGCCGCGAATGGTATCGACCACCAGTTGAATCTGTTGCCCCTGCTCGCTGACCCGGCCCAGCGCCGCTGCGGTTTCGTTCAGCCGCTGATTGAGCTGTTGAATGCTCTCCGTGGTGCGTTGGCTGTCGCGGCTGCTGTCGGCGGCGATGCGTCGGGTCTGCTGAGCGCTGCCGGAGGCTTGTTCGCAACTTTGCGCCACACCCTGAGAGGTGGCCGCCAGTTGCGTGGCTGCAGCAGCGATCTGGCTGATCTGCAATTGCTGCGCTTCGACTTCGCTGAGCGCGCCGCTGGAGTGATCGTTAAGGCTGCGTACCGCGTTGCTCAGTTGCGAGGTTTCGTGATCGACGCCCAGCAGGCTGGTGCGCAATTGCACCACGGCCACGTTGAGCGCGGTGCTGATCGAGGCCAGTTCATCGCGGCCCGTGACGGGCACCTGCAGGCTCAGATTGCCGTCACGCAGCGCTTCGGCGAGCAGCGTGATGCCGCTGGCGCTGCGGCGGATCGAGGCTTGCAGGCAGACGAACAGATACAGTGCCGCGAGCAACAGGCAACCGAAGATCGCCGCAACCACAATGAACTGACGGATCGCCGAGCCATGGTAATCATTCAGGCGCTGGTCCAGCGCCACCAGCGATTGCTGGCGCAGCGAGGCAAGGTTGCCGAGCAACGTGTCCAGGTTGCGCTCGAAATCTTCCGGCTTGAGCGTAATGCTGCCGCCGAACATGCCTTCATCCAGCACTTTCAGACCGGCATCCAGCTGCTTGAGGCTGTCGTGATATTGCCCGGCCCAGCCTTGCAGCGCATCTGGCAGTCGCGTTTCAAGCAGGCTCGCCGTTTTCACCAGTTGTTCCCGGGCGTCGCCGATGCGGCTGCGCAGATCGCGCAGTTGCAGGCGGCTTTGCAAAGTGAACTGGCCGGATACCACTGATGCCTGGCCGACCGCCGCCAGCCGACCGACCCGCTCGATCAGGTCTGGCGCATGCTGGGTGGAAATCTGTGTCAGCAAATAGGTTTCCAGCCACGGTGCGAGGATCAGGCGATTGTCCATTGCGATCTGTTCGCGCAATGCCTGCAGGGCGCCAAGGGCGTTGGTAAAGCGATCGTAACCGTCCGGCCACCAGCCGATCCCTCCCAGACTCTTTGAATCCAGTCCGCCGAGCGCGGTTTGCAGGGCCTGGTAACGGGCCAGGGTTTCACCTTCCGCCCCTTCGGCGTGCAAGGCGTTGCCCAGATCCAGCGTGGCCTGGGCGACGGCAGGTTGCACGGCATCGAATGCAGCCATCGCGGCGAGGGTCGCGGGCGTCGGTTGCCGGTTGGTTTCGGTGGCACGCCAGCGGGCGGCGCGGTCGCGTTGAGCGGCGAGCAGGTTGTCGAGCGCATCGAGGGCCAGCAGTTGTCGCACGCCCGCACGTTCGCCGGAAATCAGGCTGAGCTTGTCACGATAGTCCTGGCCGATCATCAACAGGCTGCCGGTCAGAGGCAGAATGAACAACAGAAACAACAACTGGAACTTACGCGCGAAGCCAAACCGCCCCAGCAATTTGATCCCCGGTGACAAGAAAGCCTGCATACCCCATGACTCCTCTGGACACCACGCACCATCGGCGTGCATCGCACTCGTCGCGAGCGCGATCAGTGCCCTGCTAAAAGGCTTCGAAAGTCCACTCTCGTCCGCTCTATGGGCAGGCTCTGTAGCAAAACTTCCCATTCTCGATCCCTTTGTAAGGGGACCGCGTTCAAGCTGAGAGGCAAGGCAAGAATCAGACCATGGCTTTGCGCTATCACTTGCGCCGCAGTGAATAAACAGTTCGTTAGCTGGCTAAGGGGATGGCGCGGGCGCACCGAAAAATGGCACATTGACGCACCTGCCCGTGTGCATCCACCTGCTGTACGGAAATTCCCATGGCTATCAGCAACGTTCAGACCGCCGCAACATCGGCGTCCGCTCCTCCCCAAAGCAGTCCTCTGGTAATGCGCATCATCGGCGCGGTGGCGCTGGCGCACTTGATCAACGACCTGATCCAGTCGGTGCTGCCGTCGATTTATCCGATGCTCAAGGCCAACTATGGCTTGAGCTTTACTCAGGTCGGTCTGATCACCCTGACCTTTCAACTGACCGCATCACTGTTGCAACCATGGGTTGGTTACCACACCGACCGCCATCCGAAAGCCTGGCTGTTGCCGGCCGGTTCGGTCTGTACGCTGATCGGCATCGTGATGATGTCGGTGGTGGGCAGCTTTCCCTTGATTTTGCTTGCCGCTGCATTGATCGGCATCGGTTCCTCGACCTTCCATCCGGAAGCTTCTCGTATTGCTCGGCTGGCCTCCGGTGGACGTTTCGGACTGGCGCAATCGACCTTCCAGGTCGGCGGTAACGCCGGCTCGGCATTTGGCCCGTTGCTGGCGGCAGCGATCATCATTCCATTCGGGCAGGGCAACGTGGCGTGGTTCGGGTTGTTCGCGGTGTTTGCGCTGTTCGTGCTGTACCGCATCAGCCGCTGGTACGCCAATCACTTGAATTTGTTCAAGCTCAAGGCCGGTCAGGCGGCCACTCACGGGTTGTCGAAGGGCAGGGTGGTCAGTGCATTGGTAGTGCTCGGGTTGCTGGTGTTCTCCAAGTATTTCTACATGGCCAGTCTGACCAGCTACTTCACGTTCTACCTGATCGAGAAGTTCGACCTGTCGGTGGCAAGCTCCCAGCTGCACCTGTTCCTGTTCCTTGGCGCGGTGGCGGCGGGCACGTTTTTCGGCGGGCCGATCGGGGACAAGATCGGCCGCAAGGCGGTGATCTGGTTCTCGATCCTTGGCGTGGCACCGTTCACGCTGCTCATGCCCCATGTCGACCTGTTCTGGACCAGTGTCCTGAGCGTGGTGATCGGTTTCATCCTGGCCTCGGCGTTTTCGGCGATCGTGGTGTACGCGCAGGAACTGGTGCCGGGCAATGTCGGGATGATTGCCGGGGTGTTCTTTGGGCTGATGTTCGGTTTTGGCGGGATTGGCGCGGCGCTGCTGGGGCATTTCGCGGACATTTACGGTATCGAGTACGTGTACTTGTTGTGCTCGTTCCTGCCGTTGTTCGGGGTGTTGGCGATCTTCCTGCCAAGCACCAAAAAGGCCTGACGGGCTGAATTTCAGACATGAAAAAGCCGCGTATCGAACGCGGCTTTTTTTGGGCTGCAGCTTTTACACGTTGAAGCGGAAGTGCATCACGTCGCCGTCCTTGACGATGTAGTCCTTGCCTTCCAGGCGCCATTTACCGGCTTCCTTGGTGCCCGCTTCGCCCTTGTACTGGATGAAGTCGTTGTAGGCGATCACTTCGGCGCGGATGAAGCCTTTTTCGAAGTCGGTGTGGATCACGCCGGCGGCCTGTGGTGCGGTGGCACCGACGCGGACGGTCCAGGCGCGGACTTCTTCGACACCGGCGGTGAAGTAGGTCTGCAGGTGCAGCATTTCGTAGCCGGCGCGGATCACGCGGTTCAGGCCAGGCTCTTCCAGGCCCAGGGCCTCGAGGAACATGTCCTTCTCTTCACCGTCTTCCAGCTCGGCGATTTCCGCTTCGATCTTGTTGCACACCGGAACCACCACGGCGCCTTCTTCTTCGGCGATGGCCTTGACCACGTCCAGGTGCGGGTTGTTCTCGAAACCGTCTTCGGCAACGTTGGCGATGTACATGACCGGTTTGGTGGTCAGCAGGTGGAAGCCCTTGATGATCGCCTTTTCTTCGGCGCTCATGTTCTTCATCAGGCTGCGTGCAGGCTTGCCTTCGGTGAAGTGCGGGATCAATTGTTCAAGCAGGGCCTTCTGGGCTACCGCGTCCTTGTCACCGCCCTTGGCGTTGCGCGCGACTTTCTGCAGCTGTTTTTCGCAGCTGTCGAGGTCGGCGAAGATCAGTTCCAGGTCGATGATTTCGATGTCGCGCTTCGGGTCGACGCTGTTGGAAACGTGGATCACGTTCTCGTCTTCGAAGCAGCGCACGACGTGAGCGATGGCGTCGGTTTCGCGGATGTTGGCCAGGAACTTGTTGCCCAGGCCTTCACCTTTCGAGGCGCCGGCCACCAGGCCCGCGATGTCGACGAATTCCATGGTGGTCGGCAGGATGCGCTTCGGATTGACGATTTCCGCCAGGGCGTTCAGGCGCGGATCCGGCATCGGCACGATACCGCTGTTCGGTTCGATGGTGCAGAAGGGGAAGTTCTCGGCCGCGATACCGGATTTGGTCAAGGCGTTGAACAGGGTGGACTTGCCGACGTTAGGCAGGCCGACGATGCCGCAATTGAATCCCATGGTGTTTCCCCTTGGATTGGAGTCAGGCCTTCTGGCTGTGCAGGTTTTTCATCGCGCGGTTCCATTCACCGGCGAGGATATCCGGCAGCACGCCGAGGGCAAAGTCGATGCTGGCATCGAGTTTTTCCTGTTCGGCGCGTGGCGCACGACCCAGGACGAAATTTGAAACCATACTGGCGACGCCTGGGTGGCCGATGCCGAGCCGCAGGCGATGGAACGTATTCTGATTGCCCAATTGCGCAATGATGTCGCGCAACCCGTTGTGACCGCCATGGCCGCCGCCCACCTTGAGTTTGGCGACGCCGGGAGGCAGATCGAGTTCGTCGTGTGCCACCAGGATTTCTTCGGGCTTGATGCGGAAGAAACCGGCGAGTGCCGCCACGGCCTGGCCGCTGCGGTTCATGTAGGTGGTGGGAATCAGCAGACGAACATCCTGACCCTGATGCGAAAAACGCCCGGTCAGGCCGAAATACTTGCGATCGGCCACGAGATTCACGTTCTGTGCGTGGGCGATGCGCTCAACAAAAAGGGCCCCTGCGTTATGCCGGGTCTGTTCGTATTCGGCGCCTGGATTTCCCAGGCCAACGATCAGTTTGATGGCAGTCACGATAGGGGCCCTTCCTTGGAGTGGTGGATAACATCGCCGCAATCGGGAAGTGCGGCGAAAACGGACGAAAAAAGCTCATTTACCATGGATGTAAACTCCGCGTTCCCGCCCGCTTTCTCGCTACGTACCAGTCCGCGATGTTACCTGCTCACTCCGGCTTCACAGAGTGAATTACTCTGCAGCGCCTTCGGCAGCTTCTGGAGCAACACGTGGAGCGTGGACGTTGGCAACAGCCTTGTCATCGCCGTGTGCCAGAGCAACGAATTCAACGCCTTTAGGCGCTTTCAGGTCCGACAGGTGAATGATCGAACCGACTTCGGCCTTGGCCAGGTCGACTTCGATGAACTCAGGCAGATCCTTGGCTTCGCAGGAAACTTCGATCTCGTTCACGACGTGAGAGATTTCGCCGCCTTTCTTGACCGGAGCTTCTTCGTTGATGAAGTGAACCGGTACGGTAGCGGTCAGTTTCTTGCCGGCCACAACGCGTACGAAGTCGGCGTGCATGATGAACTGTTTGGCAGGGTGACGCTGCATGGCTTTGACAACGACGTTTTGCTTGGTGCCATCGACGTTCAGCTCGATAACGTGGCTGAAGGCAGCTTCGTTTTCGAACAGCTTGGCGATTTCCTTGGCCACGATGGTCAGGGATTGAGCAGGCTTGTCACCACCGTAAACAACGGCAGGGATGCTGGCGGCGTGACGCAGGCGGCGGCTCGCACCTTTCCCCAGGTCAGTACGCGCTTGGGCGTTCAGGATGAAATCAGTCATTTTGTATCTCCAAAATAGCCGTGTCCGGGTGACGTCTGCGACCGACGTCAAAGCGGCACGGGCAAAAAAGCCCCGCCCCAACATGCGTGTTGGGGCGGGGCGCTTTTCGTCAACGAGACATTTCGAGAAGGGCAGGGCCCTTAACGGAACATCGCGCTGATCGATTCTTCATTGCTGATGCGGCGAACCGCTTCGGCAACAACCGGTGCGATATCCAGTTGACGGATACGTGCACAGGCTTGTGCTGCGGCGGACAGCGGGATGGTGTTGGTGACCACCAGCTCGTCCAGCACGGAATTTTCGATATTCTCGATGGCCCGACCCGACAGCACAGGGTGTGTGCAGTAGGCAAAGACCTTGGCTGCGCCATGCTCTTTCAGGGCCTTGGCCGCGTGGCACAGGGTGCCGGCGGTATCGACCATGTCATCGACCAGGATGCAGGTACGCCCTTCGACATCACCGATGATATGCATCACTTCAGAGTGATTGGCTTTCTCACGGCGTTTGTCGATGATCCCGAGATCCACGCCCAGAGACTTGGCAACGGCACGTGCACGCACGACGCCACCAATGTCCGGAGACACGATCATCAGGTTCTCGAAGCGCTGATCTTCGATGTCATCCACCAGAACCGGGGAGCCGTAGATGTTATCTACCGGAATATCGAAGAAACCCTGAATCTGGTCAGCATGCAGATCAACCGTGAGAACACGGTCGATGCCGACCACGGTAAGCATATCAGCGACGACTTTCGCGCTGATGGCCACACGTGCGGAACGCGGACGGCGATCCTGACGGGCATAACCAAAATAAGGAATAACAGCAGTGATACGAGTAGCCGAGGAGCGGCGGAAGGCATCAGCCATCACTACCAGTTCCATCAGGTTATCGTTGGTCGGAGCGCAAGTCGGCTGAATAATGAAGACGTCTTTACCACGAACGTTTTCATTGATCTCGGCAGTAATTTCGCCGTCGGAAAACTTACCGACAGAAATGTCACCGAGAGGGATATGCAGCTGACGTACGACACGCCGAGCCAGATCGGGGTTAGCGTTCCCCGTAAAGACCATCATCTTGGACACGCGCAGTACCTAGAGGCTGAGGGTAACCTGGATGAGTATAGAAAATGGCAGGGGCGGCTGGATTCGAACCAACGCATGGCAGGATCAAAACCTGCTGCCTTACCGCTTGGCGACGCCCCTGTATCTGTTGCTTGCAAGTGCCGGGCACTTGGTTCCTTTAGAGCAGACTTTGCAGCTTGCGATGCAACATCGAAACGTTGCTTCCTTTTGCTACAAACCCTGTAAGGGTCTCTGTCAGAAGGGCCGAGACTTTATCAGCTTCAGCTTTGCTTGGGAAGCCCCCAAACACACAACTTCCAGTTCCGGTGAGTTTTGCTTCGGTAAAATTACCTAGCAAATTCAAAGCGTTACGTACTTCTGGGTAACGCCTTGCTACCACCGGCAAGCAGTCATTTCGACTGTTTCCCTCGGGAACGGGGCGCACTTTAATGGGCGGCGTGTTACGTGTCAACAATGGATCTGAAAAAATTTCTGCCGTACTAACAGAGACTTGCGGCACGAGCACGACATACCACGGTTCGGCGGGTTCGACCGGGGTCAGTTTCTCGCCGACACCTTCGGCGAAAGCGGCGTGCCCACGCACGAAGACCGGGACATCCGCACCCAGGCTCAGGCCCAGCGTTGCCAGCCGGTCTTCATCCCAGCCCAATTGCCACAAATGATTGAGGCCGAGCAGGGTAGTCGCCGCATTCGAACTGCCGCCGCCGATGCCACCGCCCATCGGCAGGATCTTGTCGATCCAGATGTCGATGCCGAGGGCGCAGCCGGATTGTTCCTGCAGTTTTTTCGCCGCACGCACGATCAGGTTGCTGTCGTGGGGCACGCCGTCGAATTCGGTGTGCAGGCGGATCACGCCATCCTCGCGAACAGCGAAGGTGATCTCGTCGCCGTAGTCGAGAAACTGAAAAATCGTCTGCAATTCGTGATAGCCGTCTTCACGGCGACCCAGAATGTGCAGCATCAGGTTGAGTTTGGCGGGTGAAGGCAGTGTCAGGCGTGGAGCGGTCATGCTTATTGCCCCAGCTTGCGTGGTTGCCAGGTCTTGATGACCAGGGTCACGTCCAGGTCGGTGCCGTGCAGCTTGATGCGCTCGGGCAGCCAATAGCCGTCCTGCTGTGCATAACCGAGATATTCAACCTGCCAGCCGTCCTGATCCAGGCTGGCCAGGCGACTGTCGGCATCGAGCGTCAGACGGCTCTTGCTGGCCGGAGCCGGCAGGCCGCGAACCCACCAGGACAGATTCGATACCGGCAGTTTCCAGCCGAGCTGTTCTTCAAGCAGCGCTTCCGGAGACTGCGCGTCATAGCGGCCCTGATTGGCGACTTCCAGCGAAACCTTGCCCGGGCGACCGGTCAACCGCGCCGCGCCGCGACCCAGCGGGCCGGACAGGCGAATGTCGTAGTAATCCTGGCGTTGCAGCCAGAACAGCGTGCCGCTGCCCGAATCTTTCGGGGCGCGGATGCCGATCTTGCCGTCGATCTGCCAGCCGTCGAGGCCGCTCAGTTGTTGTTTGTTCGCGGCCCACTGTGCAGGGCTGCCATGACCCTCGACGGACTCGCGGGCGCCGAAGCCCGCGCAACCGGCGAGCAGGGCGATGAGGCTGAAAACGATGATGTGGCGCAAAAACATGAGTTAAAGAGTCTCGGATCCGGTCAGGCGCTTGATGGTGCTGCGCAGGATGGTGCTGTCGGGCTGATCCTTGAGGAATTTGCCCCAAATCTGTTTCGCTTCGCGCTGATTGCCTTTGGCCCACAGGACTTCGCCCAGGTGAGCGGCGACTTCGTGATCGGGGAAACGCTCCAGCGCCTGACGCAGGTATTTCTCGGCGTCATCCAGATTCCCCATGCGGAAATTCACCCAGCCAAGGCTGTCGAGTACCGCGGGATCTTCCGGGTTGATCTGGTGCGCCTGTTCGATCAGCGCCTTGGCTTCGGCGTAACGGGTGGTGCGATCCGACAGCGTGTAGCCGAGGGCGTTGAGCGCCATGGCATTGTCCGGATCGCGCTTGATGATCTGGCGCAGGTCTTTTTCCATCTGCGCCAGGTCATTGCGTTTTTCCGCCTGCATGGCTCGGGTGTAGAGCAGATTCAGGTCGTCCGGATACTGAAGCAACGCCTGTTGCAGGGTTTTCCAGGCTTTGTCGCCCTGATTGTTGGCGGACAGGGTCTCGGCTTCGATCAGGTACAACTGGATGGCGTAGTCCGGTTGCGCATCGCGTTCGGCAGCCAGCTTGCTCTGGGCTTCGGCGGTTTTGCCGTTGTTCATCAGGATGTCGGCCTGACGCAGTTGCGCCGGCAGATAGTCGTTGCCGGGGCCGACCTGGACGTACTCGATCAGTGCGCCCTGCGGGTCGTTGCGTTCTTCGGCGATGCGACCCAGGTTCAAGTGGGCCGAGTCGACGTGGCTCTCCCGGGCGATCAGGTCTTCCAGGTAACCCTTGGCCTCGTCCCAGGCCTTGGCTTCCAGGCAGACCAGCGCCAGCGAATAACGCAGTTCGTCGTCTTCCGGGTATTGCTGGACCAGGGTGGAGAACTCGACCTTGGCGTCATCCATCCGGTCCTGTTCCACCAGCATCCGCGCGTAAGTCAGGCGCAGGCGTTTGTCTTCCGGATACTTCCTGATGTTCTTTTGCAGCAGCGGCAGGGCTTCGCCGCCACGGTTCAACCCTTGCAACAGGCGCGCGCGCAGCAGGATCGGGGCAATTTCGCCGTCGTCCGGCGGATTGTCCTCAAGCAGGGTCAACGCACCTTTGAGATCGCCGTCCTGTTGCATCAACAGGGCCTTGCCGAAAATCAGCTGATTGTTGTGCGGGTGACGCTGCAACAAGCGGTCGAAACTTTTCATCAGGCCGTTGCGGGTGTCCTGATCGGTGTCGGCGGCCGACAGGGCGAGGAAGTCGAAATGGGTGTCACCCTTGCCTTGCAGGACCTTCTCCATGTAGACCATCGAGTCGTCATAGCGCCCGGCACGGGCCAGTTGCACGGCGGCGGCGCGTTGCGCTTCGAGGTCGTCGGGAGCGTTTTTCGCCCAGATCAGCGCGGTATCGAGGGCCGGCTGGTCTGCGCCCAGGTATTCGGCGATACGGAATGCACGTTCGGAAACGCCCGGATCCTGGGTGTTGATGGCCTGGGTCACGTAGTTGTCCAAGGCGATGTCGAAACGATTGCGCTGGCCGGCGAGTTCGGCACTCAGCAGGCTGAACACGGTTTCCTCGCTGAACGAGCTGTAAACCTTGGGCTTTTCAGGGGCTGGCGTGGTGTCTTCGACCGACGGGGTGCCATCGTGCGAAACGGGGGCCAAGGCCTGGCAGCCGCTGAGGAAGACAAAAGCAAGGAGCAACGCGGAAGATCTATTCATATAGGAAGAGGACGACTAACCTGCGGTCGGATCATCATGACACAAGCCTTCGGCCAAACATAACCGAGTCTCGATTGTGGCCATTATAAGGGCCGACAATTGGGACAATAGTCAGCGGTAGTTGTTCTGAATCTGACGAAGTAGGACAATTGCCGGCTTCACGTCACCATCAGCGACTTTGAATGGCCTTCCTTGCACTCGGTATCAACCACAAGACTGCTTCCGTAGACGTCCGCGAGCGCGTGGCCTTTACTCCTGAGCAGCTGGTGGAGGCCCTGCAGCAGCTCTGCCGACTCACCGACAGCCGCGAAGCTGCGATCCTTTCCACCTGCAATCGCAGTGAACTGTATATAGAACAGGATCAGCTTTCGGCCGATATCGTGCTGCGCTGGCTGGCCGATTATCACCATTTAAGCTTCGATGAGCTGCGCGCGAGCGCTTATGTGCATGAAGATGATGCGGCAGTTCGTCACATGATGCGCGTCGCCTCCGGGCTCGATTCGCTGGTGCTGGGCGAACCGCAGATTCTCGGCCAGATGAAATCGGCCTACGCCGTGGCCCGCGAGGCCGGCACCATCGGGCCGCTGCTCGGGCGTTTGTTTCAGGCAACTTTCAACGCCGCCAAGCAGGTACGCACCGACACCGCCATTGGCGAAAACCCGGTGTCCGTGGCGTTTGCCGCCGTCAGCCTGGCCAAACAGATTTTCAGCGACCTGCAACGCAGCCAGGCCCTGTTGATCGGTGCCGGCGAGACCATCACCCTGGTCGCACGTCATCTGCACGAGCTGGGCGTCAAGCGGATCGTGGTGGCCAACCGCACGCTGGAGCGCGCCAGCCTGCTGGCCGAGCAGTTCGGTGCCCATGCGGTGCTGCTGTCGGATATCCCGGCGGAACTGGTACGCAGTGATATCGTCATCAGTTCAACCGCCAGTCAGTTGCCGATCCTGGGCAAGGGCGCCGTGGAAAGCGCACTCAAGCAGCGCAAGCACAAACCGATCTTCATGGTCGACATTGCCGTTCCCCGGGACATCGAACCGGAAGTCGGCGAACTCGACGACGTTTACCTCTACAGCGTCGACGATCTGCACGAAGTGGTCGCCGAGAACCTCAAGAGCCGTCAGGGCGCCGCGCAGGCCGCCGAAGAGATGGTTTCGGTCGGTGCCGATGATTTCATGGTGCGTCTGCGCGAACTGGCCGCCGTCGATGTGCTCAAGGCCTATCGTCAGCAGAGCGAACGCCTGCGTGACGAAGAGCTGCAAAAGGCCCTGCGTCTGCTGGCCAACGGCGGCAATGCCGAAGATGTGCTGAGCCAGTTGGCCCGTGGCCTGACCAATAAACTCCTGCACGCACCGAGCGTGCAGTTGAAAAAGCTTTCTGCCGAAGGCCGCCTCGATGCGCTGGCCATGGCTCAGGAACTCTTTGCCCTCGAGGGCTCACCGGACAGCTTTTCGGATAAAAAAACGCAATGAAAGCGTCACTGCTCAATAAGCTGGATATCCTCCAGGATCGTTTCGAGGAACTGACGGCGCTGCTTGGCGACGCCGAAGTCATTTGCGACCAGACCAGATTCCGCGCCTATTCCAAGGAATACGCCGAAGTCGAGCCGGTCGTCGAAGCCTATAAACAGCTGCTCAAGGCCCAGGCCGATCTGGAAGGCGCCCAGGCGCTGCTCAAGGACGGCGACCCCGACATGCGCGAAATGGCCGTGGAAGAAGTCCGCGAAACCAAAGAGCAACTCATCGAACTGGAAGCCACGTTGCAGCGCATGCTGCTGCCCAAGGATCCCAACGACGGGCGCAACGTGTTCCTCGAAATCCGCGCCGGCACCGGTGGTGACGAAGCGGCGATCTTCTCCGGCGACCTGTTCCGCATGTACTCGCGTTACGCCGAAAAACGTGGCTGGCGCGTGGAAATTCTCTCGGAGAGCGAGGGTGAGCATGGCGGCTATAAAGAGGTCATCGCCCGGGTCGAGGGCGACAATGTCTACGGCAAGCTGAAATTCGAGTCCGGCGCCCACCGCGTACAGCGCGTGCCCGCCACCGAGTCCCAGGGCCGCATCCACACTTCGGCCTGCACCGTGGCCGTGTTGCCGGAGCCGGACGAACAGGAAGCGATCGAGATCAACCCGGCGGACTTGCGCGTCGATACTTACCGCTCCTCCGGGGCCGGTGGTCAGCATGTCAACAAGACCGACTCGGCAATCCGTATCACCCACTTGCCGACCGGCATCGTGGTCGAGTGCCAGGAAGAACGTTCCCAGCACAAGAACCGTGCGCGGGCGATGGCCTGGCTGTCGGCCAAGCTCAACGACCAGCAGACCGCAGCAGCGGCCAACGCCATCGCCAGCGAGCGTAAATTGCTGGTGGGTTCCGGCGATCGCTCCGAGCGGATCCGCACCTATAACTTTGCCCAGGGCCGGGTCACCGACCACCGCGTCAACCTGACCCTGTATTCCCTGGACGAAATCCTCGCGGGCGGCGTCGAAGCAGTGATCGAGCCGTTGCTGGCCGAATACCAGGCCGACCAACTGGCAGCGATAGGTGAGTAAATGACCATCATTGCCAGCCTGTTGCGCGCCGCCGAATTGCCGGACTCGCCCACTGCACGCCTGGACGCCGAACTGCTCCTCGCTGCGGCGCTGGGCAAATCCCGCAGCTTTCTCCACACTTGGCCCGAGCGCATCGTGCCCAGCGAAGCCGTGCTGGTCTTCGCCGAATACCTGCAGCGTCGTCGCAGTGGCGAGCCGGTGGCCTATATTCTCGGCCAGCAGGGTTTCTGGAAACTCGATCTGGAAGTCGCGCCGCACACGTTGATTCCGCGCCCGGACACCGAATTGCTGGTGGAGGCCGCACTGGAACTGCTGCCGGCGACTGCGGCCAGGGTGCTTGATCTGGGCACCGGCAGCGGGGCGATTGCCCTGGCCCTGGCCAGTGAACGTCCGGCATGGAACGTCACCGCCGTGGATCGCGTGCTGGAAGCCGTGGCCCTGGCCGAGCGCAACCGTCAGCGCCTGCACCTGAACAATGCCACGGTGCTGAGCAGTCACTGGTTCAGCGCCCTCGAAGGCAAGCGTTTCGAGCTGATCATCAGCAACCCGCCGTACATCCGCGCCGCCGATCCGCACCTGGTCGAAGGTGATGTGCGTTTCGAACCGGAAAGCGCCCTGGTGGCCGGTATCGACGGGCTCGACGATATACGCCTGATCATCGCTCAGGCGCCGGCCCATCTGGAGGCCGGTGGCTGGCTGATGCTCGAACACGGCTATGATCAAGCCGAAGCCGTGCGTGATCTGCTGCTGACGCAAGGTTTCGAAGAAGTCCACAGCCGCACCGATCTGGGCGGTCATCAACGGATCAGTCTGGGGCGCCTGCCGTGCTGAATGATCAGGAATTGTTGCGCTACAGCCGGCAGATCTTGCTGCAGCACATCGACATCGATGGCCAGTTGAAGCTCAAGGACAGCCGAGTGCTGATCGTCGGCCTCGGTGGGCTCGGCGCGCCGGTTGCCTTGTATCTGGCAGCGGCGGGTGTGGGCGAGCTGCATCTGGCGGACTTCGATACGGTCGACCTGACCAACCTGCAACGCCAGATCATTCACGACACCGACAGCGTCGGCATGACCAAGGTCGACTCGGCGCTCAAGCGCCTGAGCGCAATCAATCCTGACATTCGACTGGTGCCTCACCGTCAGGCGCTGGACGAGGACTCTCTTGCCGCCGCCGTGACAGCGGTGGATCTGGTGCTCGACTGCTCGGACAACTTCTCCACCCGCGAAGCGGTCAACGCCGCGTGTGTGGTCGCGGCCAGACCGCTGGTCAGCGGCGCGGCGATCCGCCTTGAAGGGCAACTGTCGGTGTTCGACCCGCGCGAGGCCCAGAGCCCTTGCTACCACTGCCTGTACGGCCATGGCAGCGAAGCCGAACTGACCTGCAGCGAGGCCGGCGTGGTCGGGCCGCTGGTCGGCCTGGTCGGCAGCCTGCAAGCGCTGGAAGCCTTGAAGATGCTGGCGGGGTTCGGCGAGCCACTGGTGGGCCGCCTGTTGTTGATCGATGCACTGGGCTCGCGCTTTCGTGAGTTGCGGGTCAAGCGTGATCCGGGATGCAGCGTCTGTGGCAAGCAGCATGCGTGAGGCGCCGATCGCCGTTTTCGATTCCGGCGTCGGCGGCCTGTCGGTGCTGGCGGAAATCCAGCGGCTGCTGCCCAATGAATCGCTGCTCTATCTCGGCGATTGCGGGCACATTCCCTATGGCGAGAAGTCTCCGGAGTTCATCCGTCAGCGCTGCAATGTGATGGCCGGTTTTTTCCGTGAACAGAGTGCCAAGGCGCTGGTGATCGCCTGCAATACCGCGACCGTGGCCGGCGTCGCCGACCTGCGGCGTGATTTCCCCGACTGGCCGATCGTCGGCATGGAGCCGGCAGTCAAGCCGGCTGCCGCCGCGACGCGCAGTGGCGTGGTCGGCGTGCTCGCCACCACCGGCACTTTGCAGAGCGCGAAATTCGCGGCGTTGCTCGATCGTTTCGCCACCGATATCCGGGTCATCACCCAACCGTGCCCCGGGCTTGTGGAACTGATCGAAAGCGGTGACCTGCACAGCGCCACGCTGCAACAGCTGCTGCGCCGTTACGTCGAACCGTTGCTGGCCGCCGGTTGCGACACGATCATTCTCGGCTGCACCCACTATCCGTTCCTGAAGCCGATGCTCAAGACGATGCTTGCTGATGACATCAGTCTGATCGATACCGGCGCCGCCGTGGCCAGGCAACTTCAGCGATTGTTGGCCGAGCGGGAGCTGCTCGCCGCCGGTCCGAGCCGGCCCGCGAAGTTCTGGACCAGTGCCGATCCGCAGTCCTTGAAAAACATTTTGCCGTTGCTGGGACAAACGCCTGGCGATGTGCAACGCTTCCACTTGTAAAAAGATTGTGAAATAACTCGAATATCGGGTGAACTTCTGTTTAAGCGCCGATTTCTATACCGCTGAGTTACCTAAAAACCAAACGATCGTTCCGGAAAAGGAAGTTTCAACGTGAAGCGACTATTCTGCTTGGCCGCGATTGCGGCTGCACTGATGGGGCAAAGTTTTACCGCACAGGCTGCTGGCGTCGAGTTCGGGGTGGGTGCTACCAGCGATTCAACGATGACCTATCGCCTGGGGATGAATTTCGACTGGGACAAGAGCTGGCTGCAAAGCGATACCGGTCGCCTGACCGGCTACTGGAGCGGAGCCTACACTTACTGGGAAGGTGACAAGACTTCCAGCAACAACAGTCTTTCGTTCTCGCCGGTTTTTGTTTACGAATTCGCCGGTCAGTCGGTCAAACCCTACGTCGAAGCAGGGATCGGGGTGGCGTTGTTCTCCAACACCCAGTACGAAGACAACAATATCGGTGGGGCCTTCCAGTTCGAAGACCGCATCGGTTTCGGCCTGCGATTCAATGGCGGGCATGAAGTCGGAATCCGTGCCACGCACTATTCCAACGCCGGTCTGAGCAGCAACAACGACGGTGTGGAAAGCTACTCGCTGCACTACACGTTGCCGTTGTAAATCCGATGAAAAAGGAGCGCCAGGCGCTCCTTTTTTGTATTCAACGATACGCCGTGGTTATCCCCTGGCGTTCGTCGATGCACTCCGGCGCGCCCATCTCGAATTCGCGACAGATCAGCGGGCGTTTGTCGTAGATGGTGCACATCATCGTGTCGCGATCCAGCGCGGCGCACCAGCCGTCGTCCAGACGCAGCATCACTTCTCCACCCCAATCATCGGTATCGATATAGCGTTCGGGCACGCCGGTGTCGGTGATCAGCATGACTTCGAGCCGGCAACAGCAGGCTGCGCAAGTCGCGCAGGTAATGACGGGCTCGTCGACCGGCTGGAGAGGAATGGTCTTCATGGGCGCAGTGTACGGCAGTGATTCTCAAACGTGTGAAAGCGCTGACGGACGATGATTACGCCAGACGACGGGACACGTGATGCAGCAACGGGAACAGCAACGCCCACAGCAGACCGATGCCAATCAGGGTCGGTAGCTCGCCGTAGGGAAATTGCACACCGGCCAACCGTCCGCCGGCGCAGTACGACAATGCACCACCGACGGCCCCAAGTGCGCTCGCCAGCCACCAGGGACGAGCGCTCCATTGCAGACAATGGCGCAACGTCGTGGCGAGCAGGGCCCACAGCAACATCAGCCACAGTGGAATCAGCGGCGACAGATCCTTGAACTCAAAGACCCCGAGACTGCGCAGAGCGCTGTCCACGGCGGTGCCGATAATCACCACGCTGAGAATCAGGCGACCCTCCGCCGCCCAACTGCTGACCCATCGCAGATGAATTACCAATACCGCCAGTGCCATCAGCAACCACAAGCTGTTACCGCCGAGCACGCAGGCCAGCCAGCCAATCTGGAACAGCAGCGCATTGGCGATCCGCTCAGGCATCGAAGCGCCCAAGCAGTGGTGCCGGCATCGCCCCCGGTTTGGCCAGCAGCATTTGCGCGGTGCCAATGGTGCGTTCGAGGAATCCGCCCTCGCAGTAGCACAGGTAAAACTCCCACAGCCGCAGGAAATAGTCGTCGTAGCCCAATTCGCTCAGTCGACCGTGGGCGTGGCGAAAGTTCTCGCGCCACAGGTTCAGGGTCCGGGCGTAGTGCAGGCCGAAATCTTCCATGTGCAGCAGGTTCATGTCGGTGTCGCGGCTGACGATTTCGAGCATCTTCTGCACACACGGCAGGGCACCACCGGGAAAGATATAGCGCTGGATGAAATCCACGCCGCGCCTGGCCTGCTCGTAGCGCTGCTCCCGGATGGTGATCGCTTGCAGCAGCATCAGGCCGTTGTTCTTGAGCAGATGCGCGCATTGCTTGAAATAGGTGGGCAGGAAGCGATGGCCGACGGCCTCGATCATCTCGATCGACACCAGTTTGTCGTACTGGCCGGTGAGGTCGCGGTAGTCCTTGAGCAACAGCGTCACCCGATCCTGCAGACCGAGGCTTTCGATGCGCCGGGCGGTGAATGCGTATTGCTCTTTGGACAGCGTGGTCGTGGTGACTTTGCAGCCGTAGTGCTGCGCGGCATACAGCGCCATGCTGCCCCACCCGGTGCCGATTTCCAGCAGGTGATCGTCGGGTTGCAGGGCAAGTTTGCGGCAGATCCGTTCCAGCTTGTTCAGTTGTGCCTGTTCCAGGCTGTCGTCGGGGCTGAGGAACTGCGCCGCCGAATACATCATGGTCGGGTCGAGAAACTGTTCGAACAGGTCATTGCCGAGGTCGTAGTGCGCGGCGATGTTTTTCTGCGAACCCTTGCGCGTATTTCGATTGAGCCAATGCAGACCGCGCGCCAGCGCCCGGCCGATCGTCGCCAGTCCGCCCTCCATGCCGTCCAGCACCTCAAGGTTGCTGACGAAGACGCGCACCACGGCGGTCAGGTCCGGTGAACTCCAGTAGCCGTGAATGAACGCTTCACCGGCGCCGATCGAACCATTGCCCGCGACCATGCCCCAGGCCGCCGCGTCGAGGACATGAATCTCGCCCACCAACGCGCTGCCCGGCGTACCGAAGACCTGACGCTCGCCGTCTTCGATCACCACCAGTTGCCCCTGCTTGAGCTGTGCGAGTTGACGCAGAACACCACGGCGCAGCAGCGAACCGGTGATGCCTTGCGTACTGAGCGGGAAGTTTTTGGCCGAAACGCTAGAGGACTTCATGACGGTGCTCCTCGGGAGAGACAGTGGCGGTTCGAACGCTGTCGTCGGCCGTCCGATGGGGAAACAGCGGGGTGCGCTTGAGCAGCAAGCGCAGGGCCTGCCAATAGATCGCGAGGGCGGTTTTCGCGGTCATCCACGGAAAGCGCCACAGATGTCGGTGCAGGTTGCGCTGATCAAGAGGTTCGCGTTTCAGGTTGAGCGTGGCGTCGAACAGTTTGTGTTCGCCCTGCCAGTCCGCCATGTGCACGCCAAGGGTTTGCGCAGCGGGGCTGAAGCTCATGCGGTATTCAATATCCGGTGGCAGGAACGGCGATACATGAAACGCCTTGGCCACGGCAAAGTGCTGATGGAAGTCGCACACGCTGGTCGGTGTTCGCGCCGGCAGCACATAGTGATAACGCTCGCGCCACGGCGTGTTGCTGACTTCGCAGAGAATCGCCGCCAGTTGCCCGTCGGCCTCGTGGCAATAAAAGAAACTCACGGGGTTGAATGCCAGGCCCCAACTGCGCGGTTGGGTCAGCAGACAGATCGCGCCCTGCGGTTCATGACCGAGAGCCGCCCCCACTTGCAAACGCACGGCATCGTTCAGGCGCACACCGCGACCGGTGAAGGTCTTGAGGTAGTCGCTCTCGCGAAACGAAAACGGTGCGAAGCGGCTTTTGCCCGCCAGCGGCGACAGGTTCAGCACGGCGTCCTGTTCGGTCAGATCCAGATAGAGCAACCCGATCCGGTAGCGGAACTCATGACGGCGTGGGGCGAAGCGCCGATGGGCGATCCATCCGCTGTAGAGCGCGCTGTTCACAGGCTTTCTCCGAACGCGGCGGCGACGCGCAAGGCGCTGACCACGCCGTCTTCATGAAAACCGTTGGCCCAGTAGGCGCCACAGTAGTGGGTGTGTTGCACGCCATCCAGCTCGGCCCAGCGCCGTTGGGCCGCCACGGCTGCGAGGCTGTATTGCGGGTGGGCGTAGGTAAAGCGGCCCAGCACTTTGGATGGGCTGATCCCGGCGCTCTGGTTGAGACTGACACAGAAGGTGTTATCGCTCTGGATGCCCTGCAGAATGCTCATGTCGTAGGTCACGGTCGCCTGGGTGTGGCCGGCTCCGCCGAGGCGATAGTTCCAGCTGGCCCAGGCCCGTTTGCGTGTCGGCAGCAGGCGGGTATCCGTATGCAACACCACTTCATTGTCGGCATAAGGCAGTGCGCCGAGGATCTCTCTTTCTGCACGCCCGGGACTGCCCAGCAGTCGCAACGCCTGATCGCTGTGACAGGCC
This sequence comes from Pseudomonas bananamidigenes, assembly GCF_001679645.1. Taxonomy (GTDB): domain Bacteria; phylum Pseudomonadota; class Gammaproteobacteria; order Pseudomonadales; family Pseudomonadaceae; genus Aquipseudomonas; species Aquipseudomonas bananamidigenes. The sequence goes on from NZ_LRUN01000072.1 coordinate 52,139, forward strand.
AGCACGACTTTATCGAAGTGTTCGATGCCCGCAGGGCTGTGAATCATCACGCCATGTTCGTTGCGGTCGATCCGGTTAACCGGGCAATTCAGGCGGATGCGCTCTTTGAAACTTGCGGTCAAGGGAGGGATGTAGGCACTGGAACCACCCTCGATCACCCGCCATTGCGGGCGATTGTTGACCGACAGCAAGCCGTGGTTTTCGAAGAAGCGCACGAAGAACTGCAACGGAAAATTCAGCATCTCGGCCATCGGCATCGACCAGATCGCCGCACCCATCGGCACGATGTAGTGCAGGATGAAGCGCTCGCCGTAGCCGCCGGCCTTGAGGTAGTCGTCCAGCGTGGTGTCGCCGCTGATCCGCTGTTCGGCAAGGTCGCGCCTGGCTTGCTTGTTGAAGCGCAGGATGTCGCGCAGCATGCCCCAGAAACCTGGCGAAAACAGGTTGCGGCGCTGAGCGAACAGGCTGCCGAGGTTGTTGCCGTTGTATTCCAGGCCGGTATCGGGGTCGGTTACCGAGAAACTCATCTCGGTGGGTCTGCTGCTCACACCCAATTGGTCGAGCAGACGAATGAAGTTCGGGTAGGTCCAGTCGTTGAACACGATGAAGCCGGTGTCGATCGCGTAATCGCAGCCATCCACCGTTACGTTTACGGTGTGCGTATGACCGCCGATCCGGTCGTCGGCTTCGAACACCGTAACGTCATGACGGCGATTGAGCAGGTAGGCGCAGGTCAGACCTGCGATCCCGCTGCCGACGATGGCGATGTTCATGTCGCATCCCGCAAGGGCGGCGTGCTGCGGACCATGCGTTTGCCGATCGCCAGTTGCACACGCGCAGGCATTTTCGACAGCGGCCAGAGTGCTGCCATGAACAGTGCCGGAAAAGCAATTTCCAGAGGCCGTTCCTTGAGTCTGTCCATGATATGGTTCGCCGCCTTTTCCGCCGGCCAGCTCAATGGCATCGGGAAGTCGTTTTTCGCCGTCAGCGGCGTTTCGACAAAACCCGGGCTGATGACGGTAACTTCTATGCCCTCGTCCGCCAGATCGATGCGCAATGACTCGAACAGGTAACGCAGTCCGGCCTTCGACGCGCCGTAGGCCTCGGCGCGGGGCAGCGGCACGTAGGTGACGGAGCTGGCCATGCCCACCAGATGCGGCGCGGTTCCTTTGCGCAGCAGGGGCAGGGCGGCTTCGATGCAATAACTGCTGGCCAGCAGGTTGGTGCGCACTACGTGTTCGACGATCGAGGCATCGAACTGTCTGGCGTCGACGTATTCGCAGGTGCCCGCGTTGAGGATCACGGTGTCCAGCGAGCCCCAGGCCTGAGCGATCTGTTCACCGATTTCCCTTACGGTCTGACTGTTGGTCAGATCCCCGGCCAGCACCAGCACTTGGCCCGGATAACGCTGTGACAATTCTTTGAGTGTTGCGACATCGCGGGAACTGACCGCCAGGTGCGCACCGGTTTTCAGAATTTCGTCGGCCAGTGCCGCACCGATGCCACTGCTGGCCCCGGTCAGCCAGTAACGGCGTGGAGTTGAAAGATTCATCCCAGTCTCCTTTTCAGCCAGGTGATCACCCGGCCCAATATGGGTATATGTTCGTAAAGCAGCGCTCCGGCATCGAAATAATCCCGGTGGCGATAAACCTTGTCGCGCCAGAGCAGGTGCGAGCAGCCTGTGACCCGGATCAACCGTCCGCCAGCCAGACGCGGGTGGCGGTAACTCATGACCCAGCGCAGATAGCCTTCGCAGTCGCCGATCTGGTCAAAACCATGAAAGTCGAAGCGCAGTTCGCTGACGTTGGCGTACAACTCATTGAAGTAGTCGCGCAATTGCTTCAGCCCCTGTACCTCGTGCAACGGGTCGGTGAAATGAATGTCCTCGCTGTAAAGCGCTTCCAGAGTGTGCAGGTTGTCCTTGTTCAGTTGCGCAAACTGGCGGGCGAAACGGCGCAGAAATTCACTCATGGCCTTCTCCGATAGACGCGCGGGAAGGCAGATTCTTGAACGCTGTCAGCGCCCGCTCCCGTGAGGTGCTCAGGTTGACGATCGGCGATGGATAGTCCGCGACACCGAACAGCCCGCCGGCACTGGCCGGGTCGTGCACTTCTTTTTTGTTCAGTCCGGCCAGTTCGGGTAGCCAGTGCTTGATGAACAGGCCTTCGCTGTCGAATTTTTCCGACTGGCTGATCGGGTTGAAGATCCGGAAGTAGGGCGCCGCGTCGGTACCGGTCGATGCGCTCCACTGCCAGCCACCATTGTTCGCCGCCAGATCGCCGTCGATCAGATGACGCATGAAAAAACGTTCGCCTTCGCGCCAGTCGATCAGCAGGTTTTTGGTCAGAAACATCGCTACGACCATCCGCAGGCGATTGTGCATCCAGCCGGTTTCGCGCAATTGGCGCATGGCTGCATCGATGATCGGCACGCCGGTGCGCGCCTCCTGCCAGGCTGCGAGTTCCTGCGGCGCATCGCGCCAGGCCAGGGCTTCGGTTTCCGGGCGGAACGCGCGATGCCGGGAAACCCTCGGATAACCGACCAGGATGTGTTTGTAGAACTCGCGCCAAAGGAGTTCGTTGATCCAGGTGACAGCGCCGACCTTGCCGCTCTCGAATTCGCCCTGATTGCTTTGCAGCGCGGCATGCAGGCACTGACGCGGCGAGATCACGCCTGCCGCGAGATAGGCCGAGAGCTGGCTGGTGCCGGGTTTGGCCGGAAAGTCGCGCTCGCTTTTGTAGTAGTCGATCTGCTCATCGGTGAAAGTGTCGAGCCGGCGTCGGGCCTCGGCTTCGCCAGCGGGCCACAGATCCTGCAAGGATTGTGGCGGTGCCGGGAAACCCTTGATGGCATCGGGTACCGAATCACTTTTCAACGTCTGCGGCGCCTGGGCCGACGGCGCTTTTACCAGCGCCGGCATCGAGTGATGCAGGCGTTCGTAACAGACCTTGCGGAACTGGCTGAACACCTGAAAGTAGCTGCCGGTCTTGGTCAGGACACTGCCGGGCTTGAAAAGCAACTGATCGAAATGGCTTTGAAATGCGATCCCCTCGGCCTGCAGTGCCTTGGCAACGGCAGCATCGCGGCGGCTTTCATGGACGCCGTATTCCTCATTCACATGAACGGCTTTGACCTGCAACTGCCGGCACAGCTCAAGCAGCACTGCCGGCGCCTGATCCCAGCGCGGGGCGCTGCGTATCAGCAGCGGGATGTTCAGTTTGCCGAGGCTCTTGCTCAGTTCCCGCAGGTTGCGCAGCCAGAAATCGACCTTGCACGGTGCATCGTCATGTTCCTGCCATTGTTCGGGGCTCAACAGGTAAACGGCCACGGTCGGACCACGCTCGGCGGCGGCCGTCAGGGCGGTGTTGTCATGTTGGCGCAGATCGCTGCGCAGCCAGATCAATTGCATGGTGTTCTCGACACGACTCATTAAATCAACCCACGCTGAAGGAGCGCCCGATGGGCCGACAGGGGATCTTCGGCCAGGTGCAGATCAGCGATCTCGGTGGTTCTTGTGGACAACTCGGCGTGGTGGATGCACACCGTGGGTCCGGCAATCATTTTTGGGCAATCGATGCCGCTCAACAGTTTTGGCAACTGCCCGGGATTCATGGCTTTGCTGGAATACAGCAGGACGCCGCGGGCTTGCAGGTGATCGACGGTCAGCGCCAGCTCCCCCGCCGGCAACGGCCAGTCGAACACCTGCACCGGGCAATCGGCGCTGCTGATCAGCCAGGCGCAAAGCCACAGGTGTGGCTCGAGCAACAGATCCGACTGATTGACCAGCAGCAGCGGTGCGCTGCGCAATTGACGATTGTTATGGTAGATGCGTGCGCCGAATTTGCTACGCAGCCAGGAATGAAAAAACACCCGCTCCATCTGCGCGCCGAACTGGCCTTGCCAGCGCTGTTCGAGATCCGCCAGCAACGGCATCAGCAATTGCTCGCACAGGGTGCGTGGTGGATACAGCGCCATGGCCTGGTTGATGCTGTCGTCGAGGCTGCGTTCATTCAACCGGGTGACCGCCAGCAGGGCGGCCTGGCGCAAGGGCTGCCATTCATTTTCCGGCGGCTCATCGATGACCTGAGGAGTGTCGAGCAAAGGTTTGACCTGACTGACCGCCACGCCACGGTTGAGCCAAGTGAGGATGTTCTGGATGCGCTGTACATGTTCGGCCGAATACAGGCGGTGCCCCTTGGGGGTACGCTGGGGCACGATCAGTCCGTAGCGGCGCTCCCAGGCGCGCAGGGTGATCGCATTGACGCCGGTCTGGCGCGCGACTTCGCGGATCGGCAACCAGCCCTCGTCGAGGGCTTTCTTGAAGTCGGCGCCGAGGTCTTCGCGCGCGCTGCTGTCGGGTGTGTCGTTCATTAAATGGCGTTTCGCAGGCTGAGGTTTTCCGGGTGCGGTTGCAGGTAAACCTGTTGCGCGATGTACGGATCCGGGTGTTGACGAAAGTGATGCTTGAGCAGTGTCAGCGGCACCACCAGCGGCACGATGCCGTGGCGGTACTGGCCGATGACGTGCTGCATTTCCTGTTTGTCTTCGGCGCTGATGGCTCGTTTCAGGTACCCGCTGATGTGCTGCAACACGTTGCTGTGGGTTCGGCGTGTAGCGCAGGTGGAGAGCGCCGTCATCAACTGGCTGAAATAGCGCGGGCCGATTTCCACGGGATCGATCTGCCCCATGTTGCCCAGCAGATTGCCCAGCGCCTTGTATTGCACCGGGTTGTGAGCCATCAGCAGGTACTTGTAGCGGGAGTGGAAATCGGTGAGGGCGCGGCGGCTCAAGCCTTGCCGGAGCACGTGTTGCCAGTCGCTGTAGGCGAACACCCGGGTGATGAAATTTTCCCGCAGGACCGGATCGTTCAGGCGCCCGGCTTCTTCCACGGGAAGGTCCGGATGCCGGTCACAGAATGCCCGGGCGTAGATCCCGCGTCCGCTGCCGATCGGTGAACCGTTGGGATGGTAGACCTTGACCCTTTCAAGTCCGCAGGATGGCGATTGCTGCATGAAAATGTAGCCGCAGATGTCATTGAGCTCATCGGCCATTTTCTCGCCGTAGACGGCCAGCTCATCGGTGACGTCGGTCTGGTGATGGACAGTGCCCAGCGCCCGGGGTTGATCAGGGTCACCCACCAGACGAATCGGTTCGCGGGGAATGCCCAGACCGATCGCGACTTCCGGACACACCGGGACGAAATCGAAATATTCAGTGAGTGTGTGGGTGCACAGGCGCGATTCCTTGTGTCCGCCGTTGTAGCGCACTTCGGCCCCCATCAGGCAGGCGCTGATGGCGATTTTCGGTGGAGAAGCATCGGACATGAAGGCACCTCGAATCTAAATTTGTACAGAGGACCATTTCTGTACAACTCTTCTTCAGCATAGATTCGTGGGTGTACAAGTCAAATTATTTGTACAAGAAAATATCGAAATTATCGCCAGCCCATTCTCCAGCGGCTGTCATCCTGCAGGGCATGCCAGTCCATCTGTTCGCAGCGCCGAGTCAGCACGGCCTGCAACTCGACTTCCTGCACCACGCCGTCTTCGTCGCGATGCAGCTCGGTCACCAGAAAATGTTTCTCGCGGTTTTGCGGGAGGGCTGCTGTCCATTTCGACAGCAGCAAATTGCTCGGATTGATGCGGTTCATTGCAGGTGTTCGTGCAGGCGACGTGCAGCTTCCTGGCCGCTGAGCCAGGCCCCTTCGACCCTTCCTGACAGGCACCAGTCACCACAGGCATAAAGTCCAAGATCGGCATCCGCCAGCGTGCCCCATTCATGGCTGGTGGCCGGGCGGGCATAGAGCCAGCGGTGAGCCAGGCTGAAGGTCGGTGCCGGCATCGCGCTGTGCAGCAACTCGGCGAAGGCGCCGTGCAAGTGCTCGATCACCGCTTCCCTGGACAGGTCGATGTGCTGGCGGCTCCAGGCACTGCTGGCATGCAGGACCCAGGTGTCGAGGGTGTTGTCGCGTCCCGGCTTGCTGCGATTGCGGGCCAGCCAGTCGAGAGGACTGTCCTGTACGAAACAGCCTTCGATGGGCGTATCCAGCGGCGTGTCGAAGGCGAGGGCGACAGCCCAGGTCGGGTCCATCTTCACACCGGCGGCGGCTCCGGCGAGTTTCGGCGCAGCGGCCAGCAGCGCGGTGGCCTGCGGGGCCGGGGTGGCGATCACCACGTGGCTGAACGGCCCGTGGGTGAAACCTTCTGCGTCTTGCAAATGCCAGTGCTCTTCACCGCGATAGACCTCGGTGATCCGGCAGGCGAAGTGCACCTCCAGGCCGTCGAGCAGGCCGCGGGTGATGGCGCTCATGCGTGGTGTACCGACCCAGCGGGTCTGTTCGTCCGGTGACAGGTTCAGTTGTCCGCCATGAAAGGTATAGAGCTGCGGTGTCCACTCGGCAACCCAGCCGTTACCTTGCCAGCGCTGAACCTCGGTCACGAAGCGCCGGTCGCGGGCGGTGAAATACTGAGCGCCCATGTCCAGCGAGCCGGCATCGCTGCGCTTGCTCGACATGCGCCCGCCGCTGCCGCGGCTTTTATCGAACAACTGGACGGAGTGCCCGGCCTCTGTGAGGGCCTGGGCGGCGGAGAGTCCGGCGATGCCGGTACCGATGATTGCGATGGGTACAGTCATAGGGGCCTCGTTTACCTTTCTGTACAGACTACGCCGTGGATGAAACCTGTACAATTATGTTTTTTGGTATAACTTCCAGCGTTTTGGTTCTGACAGCTTGGCCTATTGTTAAACAATAGAACCTGCCTGATAGAAAAGATCCCTGCCTATAAAAATAGACTAGTGATCGAAGTAAAACGCCACGTGAGGAAGACGTCATGCACATATTGCTGACCGGCGGTACTGGATTGATCGGCCGCCAGCTCTGTCGGTACTGGTCGGGTCAAGGCCACCGGTTGACCGTGTGGAGCCGGCGTGCGGAAAAGGTCGCGACCCTCTGCGGCGCTCAAGTGCGTGGCATTGCGCGTCTGGAAGAGCTTGGCGACGAAGCGGTGGACGTGATCGTCAACCTCGCCGGTGCACCGATTGCCGACCGGCCATGGACTCACAGGCGCAAGGCGTTGCTGTGGAGCAGCCGGATCACCCTCACCGAGACGCTGCTGACGTGGCTGGAAAATCGCGGGCAGAAACCGTCGCTGCTGATTTCGGGGTCGGCAGTGGGTTGGTACGGTGACGGTGGCGAGCGCGAATTGACCGAAGAGTCGCCGCCGGTGATCGACGATTTCGCCAGTCAGTTGTGCATCGCCTGGGAGGAAACCGCACAGCGCGCCGAAGCCATGGACATTCGCGTGGTGCTGGTACGGACCGGGTTGGTGCTGTCGGTCGAGGGCGGCTTTTTGTCGCGCCTGTTGCTGCCGTTCAAGCTCGGGCTGGGCGGGCCTTTGGGCAATGGTCGGCAGTGGATGCCGTGGATTCATATCGACGATCAAATCGCCCTGATTGATTTTCTTCTGCACCGCGATCAGGCGAGTGGTCCTTATAATGCGTGCGCGCCGAAACCTGTGCGCAATCGCGAATTTGCCAGAACGCTGGGCAGCGTGCTGCACCGCCCGGCGTTCATGCCGATGCCGGCCCTGGCCTTGAAGATCGGGCTCGGCGAAATGTCGTTGTTATTGCTGGGTGGTCAGCGGGCCACGCCGGCACGCTTGCTGGAAGCCGGATTCAGTTTCCGGTTCACGGATTTACGCGCGGCCCTGGACGATCTTTCCGGCCGCCTCTGAAATAGGATGTTGCATGACCGATCACGCCTTGCTTCTGGTCAACCTGGGTTCGCCGGCTTCCACTTCAGTGGCCGACGTGCGCAGCTACCTCAATCAATTTCTGATGGACCCGTACGTGATCGATCTGCCCTGGCCGGTGCGGCGTCTGCTGGTGTCGCTGATCCTGATCAAGCGCCCCGAGCAGTCGGCCCACGCCTATGCGTCGATCTGGTGGGATGAGGGGTCGCCGCTGGTGGTGCTCAGCCGTCGCCTGCAACAGCAGATGAAGGCGCAGTGGTCCCACGGCCCGGTGGAACTGGCCATGCGTTACGGCGAGCCGTCCATCGAGACGGGCCTGCTGAAGCTGGTGGCGGCGGGACACAAACGCATTACCCTCGCGCCGCTTTATCCACAGTTCGCCGACAGCACCACCACCACCGTGATTGAAGAAGCCAGGCGCGTGGTGCGCGAGAAAAAACTCGATGTGCAACTGTCGGTGTTGCAGCCGTTCTACGATCAACCGGAATACCTCGATGCGCTGGTGGCGAGTGCCCGACCGCACCTGCAGCAGGATTACGATCACCTGCTGCTCAGTTTTCATGGATTGCCGGAGCGGCACCTGACCAAGCTCGATCCGAAGGGCAATCATTGCTTGAAGGATGACAATTGCTGCAAGAACGCCTCGGCTGCCGTATTGGCCACCTGTTATCGCGCGCAATGCCTGCGCACGGCGGCCTTGTTCGCTGAACGAATGGGGCTGCCGGACGGCAAATGGTCGGTATCGTTTCAGTCGCGGCTGGGCCGGGCGAAGTGGATCGAACCCTACACAGAGGCAAGACTCGACGAACTGGCCAAAAGCGGCGTGAAGAAGATTCTGGTGATGTGCCCGGCGTTTGTCGCCGATTGCATCGAGACCCTGGAAGAGATCGGCGATCGCGGCAAGGAACAGTTCCGCGAAGCGGGAGGAGAGGAGTTGGTGCTGGTGCCGTGCCTGAACGATGACCCGCAATGGGCGAAGGCGTTGGCAACGCTTTGTGAAAGGGCGCCACTGGCCCTGTGATGATCGTTCCCACGCTCTGCGTCACTGGACGCGGAGCGTCCCCAGAGGCATTCCCACGCAGAGCGTGGGAACGATCAAGCAACAAACAACAGGAGCCTGGTTAGATCAGCGGCTCATCCGCCTTCTTGTGTTTCCAGCTGTCGTTGCCCGGCAGGATCAGGTTCAGCGCAATCGCCACCACCGCGCACAGCGCGATGCCTTTGAGGCCGAAGTCGTCCGGGCCATTGCCGGTACCGATCAGCACACCACCGATGCCGAACACCAGGGTCACCGAAACGATCACCAGATTGCGCGCCTCGCCCAGATCGATCTTGTGGCGGATCAGGGTGTTCATCCCCACCGCCGCGATCGAACCGAACAGCAGGCACAGAATCCCGCCCATCACCGGCACCGGAATGCTTTGCAGCAGGGCGCCGAACTTGCCGATGAACGCCAGGGCGATGGCGAAGATCGCCGCCCAGGTCATGATCTTCGGGTTGTAGTTCTTGGTCAGCATCACTGCGCCAGTCACTTCGGCGTAGGTGGTGTTGGGCGGACCGCCGAACAGGCCGGCTGCCGTGGTGGCGATGCCGTCCCCCAGCAGGGTGCGGTGCAGGCCCGGCTTCTTCAGGTAGTCGCGACCGGTCACGCTGCCGACCGCAATCACGCCGCCGATGTGTTCGATGGCCGGCGCCAGCGCCACCGGGACGATGAACAGGATCGCCTGCCAGTTGAACTCCGGAGCGGTGAAGTTCGGCAGGGCGAACCACGGTGCCGCGGCAATCTTCGCGGTATCGACCACGCCAAAGTAGAAGGACAGGGCAAAGCCCACCAGCACGCCGGAGATGATCGGCACCAGACGGAAGATCCCCTTGCCGAATACCGCCACGATCAACGTGGTCAGCAGCGCCGGCATCGAGATCATCATCGCGGTCTGGTAATGAATCAGTTCCGAGCCGTCACCGGCCTTGCCCATCGCCATGTTCGCGGCAATCGGCGCCATGGCCAGGCCGATGGAAATGATCACGGGGCCGATCACGACCGGCGGCAGCAGGCGGTCGATGAACCCGGTGCCTTTGATTTTCACGGCCAGGCCGAGGAAGGTGTAGACGAAACCGGCTGCCATCACGCCGCCCATGGTCGCGGCGAGGCCGAACTGGCCCTTGGCGAGAATGATCGGGGTGATGAAGGCAAAGCTCGACGCCAGAAACACCGGCACCTGCCGCCCGGTGACAATCTGGAACAGGATCGTGCCCAGACCTGCGGTGAACAGCGCCACGTTCGGGTCCAGGCCGGTGATCAGCGGCATCAGCACCAGAGCGCCGAACGCCACGAACAGCATCTGCGCGCCCGACAGCACCGTGCGCCAGAGCGGATCGTTGAACTCATCCTGCATGGTTACGAGTCCTTCTGCTTGGTGCCGAAGATCTTGTCACCGGCATCGCCAAGCCCAGGAATGATGTAACCGTGCTCGTTGAGTTTCTGATCGATGGACGCGGTGTAGATGATCACGTCCGGGTGGGCCTGTTCGACGGCGGCGATACCTTCCGGCGCTGCTACCAGCACCATGGCGCGGATGTCCTTGCAGCCGGCTTTTTTCAGCAGGTCGATGGTCGCGACCATGGAACTGCCGGTGGCGAGCATCGGGTCGATGATCATCGCCAGGCGTTCGTCGATTTCCGGAACCAGTTTTTCCAGGTAGGTGTGGGCCTGCAGGGTTTCTTCGTTGCGGGCAACACCGACGGCGCTGACCTTGGCGCCCGGGATCAGGCTGAGCACGCCTTCGAGCATGCCGATACCGGCACGCAGGATCGGTACGACGGTAATTTTCTTGCCGGCGATTTTCTCGACTGACACCGTGCCGCACCAACCATCGATATCGTAGGTTTCCAGCGGCAGGTCTTTGGTCGCTTCATAGGTCAACAGGGCACCGACTTCCTGAGCGAGCTCACGGAAATTCTTGGTGCTGATGTCTGCACGGCGCATAAGGCCAAGTTTGTGACGGATCAGCGGATGGCGGATCTCTTGGATGGACATGGGGAAAGGCTCCGGCGGCGGGCAAAAAAACCGGCCTAGATTAATCTATCCGAGGGTGATGTCCTATAGGACATACAGTACGTTAGTCCACAAATGCTTGATTCGGCCGTAAGGGATGCGTACCTTTGCCCGCTTTTCCGAAATCCGTCCCCCCTGGAGAGCGCCATGTCCGCTGATCTCGAGCATATCCGTCAAATCATGCGAGAGGCTGACTGCCTGTACACCGAAGCTGAAGTCGAGGCTGCCATTGCCCGCGTCGGTGCACAAATCAACGAACAACTGGCCGACAGCAATCCGGTGGTGTTCTGCGTGATGAACGGTGGCCTGATCTTCTCCGGCAAACTGCTCACCCATCTGCAGTTTCCACTCGAATCGTCTTACCTGCACGCCACCCGCTATCGCAACGAAACCACTGGCGGTGACCTGTTCTGGAAAGCCAAGCCGGAAATTTCGTTCATCGACCGCGACGTGCTGATCATCGATGACATCCTCGACGAAGGTCACACCCTTGGCGCGATCATCGACTTCTGCAAACACGCCGGTGCGCGCGCCGTGCACACCGCCGTGCTGATCGACAAGGACCACGACCGCAAGGCCCGTCCGGACCTGAAAGCCGATTTCGTCGGCCTGCCGTGCGTTGACCGTTACATTTTCGGTTACGGCATGGACTACAAAGGCTACTGGCGCAACGCCAACGGGATCTTCGCCGTCAAAGGCATGTAATTCCGGGTAACCCCGATCCCTGTGGGAGCGGGCTTGCCCGCGATGGCGGACTGTCTGACACATTGATGTCGGATATGCCGGCGCTATCGCGGGCAAGCCACGCTCCCACAGTTGTTTGTGTGTGCTGACCCATCCGCGATACCCATGCTAGAGTGCTCGGCCCCGCCCCCCGGAGCCCGTCATGAGCCTCTTGATCCGCAGCTGCGCCGCTCTGTTGTTCACCCTCAGCCTGCCCTTGGCCGCTGCGCCGATGCACAGTCAGTTCCTGCCGCCTGACGACCTGACCCTGCGTGATGCCGAACCCGAACAGCAGCAACTGTTGCAGGTCACCGACTATTCGGTGGTGGTCGGCGCTCAGCGGCAGTCGAACCAGCAGCCGATTCCGGTCACCTCGCCGTTGATGATTCGCCTCAAGGGCAAGTCCCTGAACAAGGGGGCGACGATCAATCAGGTGCTGGTCAGCTTCGATGGCGAAAGCAAAAGCCTGAAAAAACCGGTGTATGACGACAAGCGCAAGACCCTGACCCTGTTCTATCCGCTGGCACAATACAGGGTGATCATCGATCTGCTGCGCAATGACACCGTGTATGTGCAGTTTCTCAGCTACGCCAACGGCCATATCTGGGCCGATCTGCACACCGGCAGCACCCGTGCGCGTTGAGCCTCGTGCCCGGGCAGGGGTAAACTGCCGGCCCCGTGAAATATCTGCGAGCTGGAGTCGGCAATGCGTAAAGACAAGAAGCAAGTGATTGGTGACGAGATCGGCGATGAGCAGATCAAGCTGTTCCTCGATTTTGAGCCGGTCGACGCCACTTCGCCGTCGCTGCACAAACTGGTCAAGGCCTACCGTGGCCTGCGCATCGACGATTTCGAGCGCTTTCTGACGTTCTTCGTCGAGGCCGGTTATGACGTCGATGGCAAGGACGAGCATGGCAAGACCTTCATCGACCAGATCCGCGATCAGCGCAACGCAGCCGAATACATCGAGCTGATCGAGAAAGCCCGCGGCTGAGAACATTCCGCAACTGTGGCGAGGGAGCTTGCTCCCGTTGGGTTGCGAAGCAGCCCTCAAATCTTGTGAGCGCTACGAACTCAAGCGGGAGCAAGCTCCCTCGCCACAGAGTCCGATGTGTCAAAGGTAAATTTTCTGGCATAAAAAAACGCCCCGCACTCACTGAGTGCGGGGCGTTTTTCATGGACCGGATCAGGCGTAGCTTTCGGTCTCGTTACTGGCTTCGACCAGTTCCAGCGCGACGTTGTTCTGCGTGTTGATCTTGCGATACAGCGCCGCGTCGGTTTCCAGAACCTTTTCACGGGCCGGGAAGATTTCCGCCAGTTTGGCAGCCCACTCACCCTTGGCCTTGGCCGGGAAGCACTTCTCGATCAGTTCCAGCATGATCGAAACGGTCACCGAAGCGCCTGGGGAGGCGCCGAGCAGGGCGGCGAGGGAGCCGTCCTTCGCTGCCACCAGTTCGGTACCGAACTGCAGGATGCCGCCCTTTTTCGGGTCTTTCTTGATGATCTGCACCCGTTGGCCGGCCACTTCCAGGCGCCAGTCTTCGGCTTTCGCCTCGGGGTAGAAACGACGCAGGGATTCCAGACGCTGTTCCATCGACTGCATGACTTCGCTGACCAGGTACTTGGTCAGGTCCATGTTGTTCTTGGCCACGGCCAGCATCGGACCGATGTTGCCGGCGCGAACCGACAGCGGCAGGTCCATGAAGGAGCCATGCTTGAGGAACTTGGTGGTGAAGCCGGCGTATGGCCCGAACAGCAGGGATTTCTTGCCATCGACCACGCGGGTGTCCAGGTGCGGCACCGACATCGGTGGCGAACCCACGGCCGCCTGGCTGTAGACCTTGGCCTGGTGGTGCTTGACCACTTCCGGGTTGTCGCAACGCAGCCACTGGCCGCTGATCGGGAAGCCGCCGAAGCCTTTGCTTTCTTCGATGCCCGAGGCCTGCAGCAGCGGCAGGGCCGCGCCACCGGCGCCGAGGAACACGAATTTTGCGTCGACTTCGCGACTGCTGCCGCTGTTGACGTCCTTGATGCTCACGGTCCAGCCGTTGGCGTTACGCTTGAGGCCGGTCACGCGCTTGCAGTATTTGACCTGGGCATCCGGGGCGCTGGTCAGGTGCTTGAGCAACTGATTGGTCAGGGCGCCGAAGTTGACGTCGGTACCGTTGATCACGCGTGTGGCGGCGAGCACCTGGTCTTTCGGACGACCCGGCATCATCAGCGGCATCCACTCGGCCATCTTCGCCTTGTCTTCGGTGTATTCCATGTCGGCGAAGGCGTGGTGCTTGCGCAGGGTGTTGAAGCGTTCCTTGAGGAACGACACGCCTTTTTCACCTTCGACGTAGCTCAGGTGCGGCACCGGGCTGATGAAGGACTTGCACGAGCCGAACGTGCCTTTTTTGGTCAGGTACGACCAGAACTGCTTCGACACCTCGAACTGGGTGTTGATGTGCACGGCTTTCTTGATGTCGACGGTGCCGTCGGCATTCTGCGGCGTGTAGTTCAGCTCGCAGAGGCCGGCGTGGCCGGTACCGGCGTTGTTCCACGGGTTGGAACTTTCCGCGGCACCGGAATCCATCAGTTCGACGACTTCCAGCTTGATCGCCGGGTCGAGTTCCTTGAGCAGCACTGCAAGGGTGGCACTCATGATGCCGGCCCCAACCAGAACTACGTCGACTGCTTCGTTATGCGCCATTTAACGCGTCTCCAAAATCTGCAGCACCAAATTGTCGGCATGGCTGCCAGGTGTCCGGGGCAGGTCAGTGGCGCCCCAGGTACCCATGGCCAGGTTTGCCATGTCCGAATCTCGCAATTTTTCGCAACTTCGACGGATGCGTGCGGCCTGGCTTCAAGAGTCACATGAACTCATTTCAGCATGTGGCTGGCAATTCGACTTATGGTCGAGACATCCGTTCGTGCAACCAAATCCGTAGCGGACAGGCTTCAGGCTCCGGTATTCGAGGCGTTCCCGTTCCTGTGTCGTTGGGCTGTTTCAGACGCTAATGGTGCATGTTCAGACGCAAAACTATTCATTTGCTCGCCACACTCTTGTGAAGTTGTGAAAACCCGTTTTTTTCACGCTCTTTTGAAGACGTGAACCTCAAAAAGGGCTGTCCCGGCTGGCACCGTGCCCTGAAGGCAAACAACTCAGTGACCGCGCGTCATGACAGCTCTGCAGATTCGCGAAAAGCGGTGATATGCCGGGTAAACAGCAGGCACGCCAGCTTCACTCGATCTGTGTGGGCGGCTCTCTGTGGGCGATATGGATGCCAATGCAAGCGCATTGACGCTGTTGCGGGGCCCGATCAGGAGACGTCCTTATAATCGGGGGGAGATTGTATCGAAGAAATGCGGGGAGTTGGTCGAGTTTAATGACTTTTATTAGGCATCCGGTCAGATGCTCAACATCGCCTGGGCACGTGCGCGAGGGCGGCGCTGTTCGACACGGGCGCTCGCAGGCAGCGGCTGGTGCAGCCAGTTCAGGCGGATTTCTTCGATTTCGACCCAATCGTCCCCCATGGGCTGCAGGCTGCATTGCTTGAATGCCTGGCAGTGGCCGTTGCGGTCGAGCAGGGCAAAGCTGCGGTGCAGGGGGCGAGGAGCGAATAGCGAGATCAGATAGCGCATGGTTTGGGTTCCTTCTGGAGATCTGAGGCAAAGCTTGTCAAAAGACCGTGAAGCGCACATGTAAGGGCGGTGAACAATCTGTGACAGGAACCGCGTGCGCCGCGGGGTTGTCCGAGATTTCAGTGCTGGTGACCCGCAGTGGCCCACCGCTATACTGCCGGCCTGTCTGTGCCTGATTCTGGAGAGAAGAGCATGTTGCAACGCCTGTTGTTCGGTTTGATCACTGTGACCAGTTTGACCTTGGTTGGCTGCGCCCACAGCCCGCAACAACTGAGCCCGGAACCGAAGCTGACCACTCAGCTGGCACCGGTCGGCCATGGCCAGCCAGTCGTGGTTCGCGTAGTGGATGGTCGTCCGTCGCCAACCCTGGGTACCCGTGGTGGCCTGTACCCGGAAACCAGCGCCATTACCGTGCAGCGCGAGCAGATCGTGCCGAAGTTGCAGGCCCAGGCCGAAGCGGCCGTACGTCTGCTGGGCTTCACCCCGTCCAGCGGCGCGATGAATGCTCCGCAACTGACCGTGACCCTGACCGAATTGAAATACCAGTCGCCGAAAGAAGGCATGTACGTGACTGAAGCCACCATCGGTGCGACCTTCCGCTCCGACGTGCAGAGCGGCAACCGTCGTTACACCGGCCGTTACGGCGCCTCGCTGGACCAGCGTTTCGGCATGGCGCCGAACCAGGAAACCAACACCAAGCTGGTCAGCGACGTGTTGAGCGATGCGTTGACCCGTCTGTTCAAGGATCCGTCCATCGGCCAGATCCTCGCCGAATAAGGCATACGCCACATGTGAAAAAGCCCGGGGCCAGTGATGGCTCCGGGCTTTTTCGTTCAGGCGGCTTGCGAGTAGAAGTCGAGGACGCTGACACCGGTCAGCAGATCGGTCTCGGGCAAGTCCGCATGCGGGTGCCCGCCGAGGGCGCAATACACCAGCCAGTGGCGGTCCTGGACATTGAAGGCCAGGCTGCCGACGAGGGCCTGTTGTTCGTCGGAGGGAGAGATGAGGTACAGACGATCCTGGTTTTCTGCGTGAAGCATGTCGCGTTCCGTTTACGTTTCGAGGCGCGCAGGGTGGCCGAAACAAATGACGATGCCGTGACACAGGACAGCCATCGGTCGATTGGTGGGTTATTTGTCGCAAAGGGTAGGGCAGCGGGGGAGGGTTTCGGTAGAATCCGCGCCGCGGTCGTCGGTCTGGCGTTCGCCATTCCGGTCTAGATTGAGGTCTGTGATGCACTTGATGACGCTGTTTGCCGCCCATCCCGCCAAACTGATCAACCTGCTGGCCCTGCTGCTGGCCTTTCCGGGCAGTTGGCTGCTGCACGCGACCCGTCGTCGTGAACAGCGGGCGATGGCCAGTATCGCAGCCCAGCGTCAGCAGCAGCCCGATCAAGAGCCGGTGCTGGACTGGGCGACCCTGCGCATGAACCGGTTTTTCTATCGTTTCGGTTTTGCCTGTCTGGGACTGGCGTTGCTGATTTCCTGGATCAGTACCCGCTACTGAGGGCTGCTTCGCAACACGGCGGGAGCAAGCGCCCTCGCCACAGGGCGCCGCCCGCCGAAAGCACTTACAGCGGCAAGCCTGCCTTGACCCGGTACTGATTGCGTACCGGCGTCGCATATTGCAGCACCAGATACGGACGATGTTCTTCAGGGCAGGCGTCCAGACGGTTCTGCCACTCTTCCCGGGCCTTGGCCAGTTCCTCGGCACCGAACACTTCGGCGGCCTTCGGCACATTCAGTCGAGGATCGGCATCGGCCCACTGCGCGTACGCCAGGTAGTGCACCGGGAACAAGCGGTAGCCGCCGAGAATCTGCTTGTCCATCTCGACCGCCAATTGCTTGGTGTCTTCGAACAGTTCGGTGATCGGCGCGGCGAAGTTCACGTGCACCCGGCCCTTGTAGCCGGTGATGCCCTTGGCGATGCTCACGTCATCCTCGCCCGGCGCCTTGCTGTAGGAGCCGGTGGTGGCGCGGATGTACAGTTCGCGGGCCTTGGCCTGGTCGCACGGGTCGTATTCGTAGCTGATCGACACCGGGGTCAGGTTCAGCGACTGGATGACCTCGCCGAACGGCTCGTCCTTGCGGCTCATGTGAAACATCTTGAGGATCGCCGACTCGGTACGGTCGTCGCCGTCCTTGGCCCGGCCTTCGGCCTGAGCGATCCAGATCGAGGCGCAATCGTTGCGGATCGAGTGGTTGATGTAGGCCGACAGCAACTGGTACGCGGCCATTTTCTCGCGGCGCCCGGTGATCGAACGGTGCACGATGAAGCTCTTGTTCAGGCGCATCAGGTCGCTGACAAAAGGCTTTTGCAGCAGGTTGTCGCCAATCGCGATGCGCGGCGTCGGCAGGCCGGCGTGGTACACCGCATAATTGACGAAGGCCGGGTCCATCACGATATCGCGGTGATTGGCGATGAACAGATAGGCGCTGCCGGACTTGAATTGCTCGACACCGGTGTAGGTCACGCCGTCGGTGGCGCGCTCTATGGTGTGGTCGACGTAGAACTCGACTTTGTCCTGCAACGTCGCCACCGACGTCACGTCGGCGAACTCACGACGCAGCCGATGGGCTATAAGAGGTTTGAGCATCCAGCCGAAGGCACCGGCGAAACGCGGGAAGCGGAAGTGGGTGAGGATATCTAGAAACGCCTTGTCGCCGAGCAGTCTCGCCAGTACCGCAGGTACTTCGCTGTCGTCGTAAGGTCGGATGGCATCGAATTCGCCCATCATGCTCTCTTGTTGGAAACGGCTAGGGTAAGTAAAGGTTTTGATCGAAAACCAACGGGGCACGGTCTGAAAAAGTAGCCAGACAAAAATAGCCCTGCAAATAGACCGGCGATTATACGCACAAGTCACCCGGGAGACCGCGATGCTGGAAAGCGCACTGTATGAATGTCCGTACTGTGGGGAGGAGGTCGAGACTTCCGTGGATCTGTCGGGAGGTGATCAGACCTATATCGAAGACTGTCAGGTGTGTTGCAAGCCGATCAAGTTCGTACTGCAGGTCGATGGTCAGGACTGGTTTCTGGAAGTGTTCAGCGAAAACGAGTGAGGTGTGCCCATGCGGCGAATCTACGAGCCGGCAAACCTGATGGAGGGCGAGATGCTCAAGGGCATGCTCGCCAGCGAAGGCATCGAGGCGCATCTGGTCGGGCGCGATCTGCTCGGTGGTACGGGCGAATTGCCGATCTTCGGCCTGCTCGGGCTTTCGGTCGAGAACGATCAGGCCGAGTACGCCCGCGAACTGATCAGCGCGTACAATGCCGCGCTGCCGCTGCCCGGCGATGAACCGGAGAGCTTTCCCGGTACGCTGGTCTGTTAGGCTGGCGTTCGTTTTATTCTTGAGTCGTGCTGCCCCATGTGTGGACGTTATGCCCTGTTTCGCTGGAACCGCGACTTCGCGGCGCTGCCAGGTTTTCCCGCCGATCAGCAGGCGCAGTGGAACATTTCCCCCAATGATTCGGTGTTGATGTTGCGTGCCGAAGCCGACGGCCAGCGCACCCTGGCCCGCGCCCGCTGGGGTCTGACGCCGCCATGGCTGACAGACCTGTCGCGCACGCCGGCCCACGCCCGGGCCGAAACCGTGGCCGAACAACCGATGTTTCGCGAGGCGCTGCGCCTGCGTCGCTGCCTGCTGCCGGCCAACGGTTTCTACGAATGGCGCGGCAACGTGCGCAAACAGCCTTACTGGCTGACGCCGGGAGAGGGGTCTTCGCTGTTTTTCGCGGCGATCTGGGAGGCGTATCCGGTGCAGGAACAAATCTGGCTCAGCACCGCAGTGATTACCCAACCGGCGGCCAGTCAGCGCCGGCCGTTGATCCTCGATGAGGCGGGGCAGGCGACGTGGCTCGATCCCGAGACGCCGCTGCATGTCCTGCAAGGTCTGCTCGCCGGCGAACCCGCCGCCTTGCGCGAGCGGGTTCTGGCGAACCTGGTCAATGATCCGAAACTCAACGGGCCGGAGTGTTTGACGCCGGCCTGATCGGTCAGACCTTGAACTGATTGATCAACCGCCGCTGCTGTTCCGCCAGTTTGGTCAAGTCCGCACTCGCCGAACTCGATTCGTCCGCCCCACCGGCCACTTCGTTCGCCACCTGACCGATGTTGATCACGTTGCGGTTGATGTCGTCGGCCACCGCGCTCTGTTCTTCGGCGGCGCTGGCGATCTGGGTGTTCATGTCGTTGATCACCGACACCGCCTGAGTGATGGTCTCCAGCGCTTCGGCGGCCTTGGCTGCCTGCTGCACGCTTTCGTCGGTGCGGTTCTGGCTGTCCTCCATGACCCGCACCACGTCGCGGGTGCCCTGTTGCAGTTGTTGGATCATGTTCTGGATTTCTTCGGTGGCTTTCTGGGTCTTCTGCGCCAGGTTACGCACCTCGTCGGCGACAACGGCAAAACCGCGACCCTGCTCACCGGCACGGGCGGCTTCGATGGCGGCGTTGAGGGCCAGCAGGTTGGTCTGCTCGGCGATTCCGCGAATGGCAATCAGGATCGCATTGATGTTTTCGCTGTCCTTGGCCAGCGTTTGCACCACGTCCACTGCCTTGCCGATTTCCACGGCCAGCACACCGATCGAATTCGACGTGTCGCGCACGATCTGCATGCCTTGCGCTGCTGCCTGATCCGCGTGGCTGGCGGCCTGGGCCGCCTGGGTCGCGTTACGCGCCACATCCTGGGCGGTGGCGGTCATTTCCTGTACCGCGGTGGCGACCTGATCGATCTCGGCCATTTGCTTCTGCACGCCGATGTTGGTGCGGATGGCGATGTCAGCGGTGTGTTCCGAAGAGTCGCTGACGCTCTGCACCGACGTCACCACTTGGGTGATCATCGCCTGCAACTTGGCCAGGAAGGTGTTGAAGCCCTTGGCGATCGAGCCCAGTTCGTCATTGCGGTCGCTGCTCAAGCGACGGGTCAGGTCGCCTTCGCCCTGGGCGATGTCATCGAGCATGGTCACCATTTGCTTGAGCGGCCGGGCGATGCCGTGGCCCACCAGCCAGATCACCAGCAGGCCGAGGCCGGCGATGACCAGGCCGACCATGGCCATGCCGAAAGTGTCGGATTTACGCTGGGCGTCGAGGTCGGCCTGGAGTTTCTGCAGATCGGCCATCACCGCATTCAGCGGCAGTTGCAGCATCAGTGTCCAGCGCGCATCGGTCTGGCCGATGCCGAAGGGCAGGTACAACTCGATCCGCCCTGATGCCTTGTTGACGGTGTAGGTCACTTCGCCGCGCTTGAGATTGGCCATGTTGGCAATCTGCTGGGCATCGAGAATGTCACTGACCTTCTCGCCGAATTTGCTCGGGTCCTTGGTATAGGCGACGATCCGGCCATTGCCGCCGATCAGGGCCATTTGCCCGGCGCCGCCGTACAGTTTCTGGTTGGCCCCCAGCAGCATTTCCTGGATGAAGTTCACCGACAGGTCAGCGCCGACAATGCCCTGGAAGGCGCCGTTGAGCATGATCGGCTCAATGAAGGAGGCGAGCATGACGATCTTGTCGCCGACCTTGTAGGGCGCCGGATCGATCACGCAGGATTTTTTGGTTTCTTTCGAGCACAGGTAGTACTCGCTGGCGCGTACGCCGGTGGACAGGACTTTCTGATCGTCGACGTCTACCAGTTTGTCCAGGCCCAGGGTGCCGTCCTCGTTGCGAAACCACCACGGCAGGAAGCGTCCGTTGGTGGCGTCGATGCCGACGACGCTGGTGCCGACATAAGCCGCGTCATTGTGATCCAGTGCGTTTTTTTCCCAGCCGATGTAAGTGCCGAGAATTTTCGGGTTCTTCTCGACGTTTTCCTTGATCAGGCTGATCAGCTGTTCGCGGCTGACGGTCAGGCGCGGCTGGCCATCGGCGCCCGGGGTGCCGAGCAGGGCGTTGACCCGCACCAGTGCGCCGGCGATCAGCAGCGGTGCTTCCAGTTCGCGCTGGATCTGGCTGACCTGAGTCTGCGCCAGCGAAGTCAGGCGCTGTTCGATGACTTGCTCGAACTGCTCCTGGGTTCGCTGTTGAACCATCTCTTGAGTGCGAGCACCGGAAAACAGCGCATACAGCACCAGCGCAGCTACAACGCTGAGAACGATGGCGCCGGCCAGGGCCGCCACGGAAAACTGGATCGACTTGAATTTCATGGAAGCTCCGCACGCAAGAGGACATCTGCGCTGTTGTATCGGCAGCCACTATTGCGCCATGAGGCGAAGTGCGAGCAATTGAGGGCAGATGTCGCAAATGGAGCAGTGCGCGACGCAGATGCGCAGGGCTTTTCGGCGAATATGAATTTTTTCCTGCAGAGTTGGCAGGCGCTTTCTGAAAACAGATGCATCACGTCTGTTGTATCTGGCGTCGATACAATTACCCGCCTAGGATACGCGGCAAGTTTTCAGGGAGCTTTTGAATGAACAAGACTTTGGTTGTAAGTGCACTGAGCGCGGCTTTGTTGCTGGCCGGCTGTCAGTCGGTCAACACCACCAGCGGCGGTGCCGTGGGCGTGGAGCGCAAGCAGTACATGTTCAGCATGCTGTCCTCGCAAGAGGTTGACCAGATGTATGCCCAGTCCTATCAGAAAACCGTAGGCGAGGCGTCCAGCAAAGGTGTGCTGGACAAGACCAGCAATGACGCGAAACGTGTCCAGGCGATCGCCAACCGCCTGATCGCTCAGGCACCGAACTTTCGTCCGGACGCGGCGCAATGGCAGTGGGAAGTGAACCTGATCAAGAGTGATGAACTCAACGCCAACTGCGGCCCTGGCGGCAAGATCATTTTCTACACCGGGCTGATCGACAGCCTGAAACTGACCGACGATGAAATCGCCGCGGTCATGGGCCATGAAATCGCCCACGCCCTGCGTGAGCACGGTCGTGAAGCGATGTCCAAGGCCTACGGCATCGAAATGGCCAAGCAGGGCGCCGGCGCATTGTTCGGCCTCGGTCAGGACAGCCTGGCGCTGGCCGACACCGTGGCCAACTACGGCATGACGCTGCCCAACAGCCGCGCCAACGAGAACGAAGCCGACCTGATCGGCCTGGAACTGGCTGCCCGTGCCGGCTACAACCCGAACGCCGCGATCACCCTGTGGAACAAAATGAGCAAGGCGTCCGAAGGTGCACCGCCGGAGTTCATGAGCACTCACCCGGCATCCTCCAGCCGGATCGCGTCGTTGCAGGCGGCGATTCCGAAGGTCATGCCGCTGTACGAAAAAGCGCCCAAGTCCTGAAGCAATGACCGCTCCCGCGTCGAGTGTGGGAGCGGTCTGCCGGATCAAATCCAGCCGCTGCTCTGCATCGCCTTGTACACCGCGACGAGCGCCAGAATCATGAACGCCGAGGCGGCCAGACGACGGATCAGGGTCAGCGGCAGTTTTTCTGCGGCAAAGTTACCGGCCAATACCACTGGCACGTTGGCAATCAGCATGCCCGCCGTGGTGCCGATGATCACCAGCCACAGCTCCGGGTATTGCGCGGCCAGCATCACGGTGGCGATCTGCGTCTTGTCACCGATTTCCGCGAGGAAGAAGGCGATCAGGGTGGTCAGGAACGGCCCGAACTTGCGGGCGGTGCTGGCTTCGTCGTCATCCATCTTGTCCGGCACCAGCGTCCACAGGGCGGTGGCGGTGAAGCTGGCCGCGAGTATCCAGTGAAGGACCGAGTCGGAGAAGAAACTGCCGAACCAGGCGCCTACCGCACCGGCTGCCGCGTGGTTGGCCAGGGTCGCAGCGACGATGCCGGCAATGATCGGCCAGGGTTTGCGAAAGCGAGCGGCGAGAATCAGCGCGAGCAGTTGCGTCTTGTCGCCGATTTCGGCCAGGGCAACGATTGCGGTGGGAACGAGTAACGAGTCCAGCATCAGGATTTCCTAAGGGGCGGGTCGACACGGCTATGACACGTACAGCCTTCCCGCCCCGGGTAAGGTGTGCGTGTCATAGGTCTTGTCAAACCCTGCGAACCGTCTGTTGCGGACGCTTGGGTCGCATACGCCATGATCTGAGGATCAAGTATGTTGACGTATACCGGACGAGCTTGGCGCTCGTGGGAGACTACTCCCCTAGGACGGAGCGGATTCTGCCTAGGCGCAATCCATTCGGCAAGCACTTATTTTCAGCTACGCCTGGCCTGGTAAATCCGGAAACCATCGCCTTCGGCCTTGGTCGCGCACGGGCCTAGATGCTCTTCGATCAATGGCTGATACTTCAGGAAGCTGTTGGCCACAAGGCGCAGTTCGCCACCTTTTTTCAGATGTTTTGCCGCTTTTCGCAGCAAGTTCTCGGTGGCGAAATAATCGGTGTGAACACCGGTATGGAACGGCGGGTTGCTCAGAATCGTGTTCAGATCCATCGGTGCTGCGTCGATGCCATCGCCGGTCAACACCTCGGCTTCCAGACCGTTGGCCGCCAGTGTCAGGCGACTGCTGGCGGCAGCGAAAGCATCGACGTCCAGCAGGGTGACCTGATTGTGCGGATAGCGACGCTTGACCGCCGCGCCGAGTACGCCAGCGCCGCAACCGAAGTCCAGCAGATGACCGCTCGGCAGTTGGTCCAGATGTTCCAGCAGGAGGGCGCTGCCGCGATCCAGTCGGCCATGGCTGAACACGCCCGGCAGGCTGATGACTTTCAGCGGGCCTTCGGTCAGCGGCAGTTCGTAGGTCTGGGCCAGGCTTTCCAGGGATTTGGCTTGCGGGGCATTGGCCACCGTCACTTGCCACAACTGGCAGTGACGCGCGCTGTCGAGCTTGCGCGGCTTGCCGAATGAGTTGAGCTGTTTGGACGCGCCTTCGATGCCGCTGCGTTTTTCCCCGACCAGAAACACTTCGCGCCCGGCCAGACGTGCGGCCACGGCATTGAGGATGTAGTCGGTCAAATCCCTGGACTTGGGCAGGAATACCACTGCGCTGTCGAACTCGCGCTCCGGCACATTCACGCCGAAATGGCTGCGACCTTTGAAACGTTCCTCGAGCGCCGCCTGATCGCCGGCATGCCAGCACCAGCCGAATGCGTCGGGCAGGCGCCCGAGCAAGTCATCGGCGGGCAGACCGGCCAGCAACAGCGAACCCTGGAATAAATCGACCTGACGAAGCAGTACTTCACTGCGCGGATCCATAACTGCTCCCGTGAAAAAAAGTGCCGCAGTTTATCAACTGACGACTCGCAGCGCCTTACCGCTGTAAAACGCCCGGGTGTTTTCCACCAGTTGGCCAACGATTCGCTGCCGGGCTTCGCGGCTGCCCCAGGCGTTGTGCGGGGTGACGATCAGGCGCGGGATGTCGCTGGCGAGCAGTGGATTGCCGTGGGTTGGCGGTTCGATGCTCAACACATCGGTGGCTGCGCCGCCGAGATGACCGTTGCGCAGCGCATCGGCCAGGGCCTGTTCATCGATCAGCCCGCCACGGGCGGTGTTGACCACGAAAGCACCGGGTTTCATCGACGCCAGCTCGCGGGCACCGATGAAGTGTCGGGTGTGTTCGTTGAGCGGGCAGTGCAGAGTGAGGGCGTCGATCTGTGGCAGCAGTTCTTCCAGCGGCAGGCGATCCGGACGGGCCGGACGCCCCGGAATCTGCCCGAGCAACACACGCATGCCAAAGGCCTCGGCCAGTCGCGCCACCGCGCCACCCAGTTCACCATGTCCGAGCAGCCCGAGGGTCTTGCCCTCCAGCTCGACGATCGGGTAGTCCAGCAGACAGAACTGTTTGGCTTGCTGCCAGCGGCCTTCGCCGACGGCCTTTTGATAATCGGCAAGACGCGTGGCGAGATTGAGCAATAGCATGACCGTGTGTTGCGCCACTGAAGGCGTGCCGTAACCCTGACAGTTGCACACGGTGATGCCCCGGGCGCGGGCGGCGGCCAGATCGACATTGTTGGTGCCGGTGGCCGTGATCAGGATCAGTTTCAGTTGCGGGTTGGCGTCCATGGCGGCGGCATCGATCAGGATCTTGTTGCTGATGGCCACGGTCGCGCCTTGCAGGCGTTCGGCAACCTGAGCAGGCAGCGTCCGGGCGAACAGTTGCAGGTCGCTGAAGCAGGCTTGCAGTGGCGCGAGGTCAAGGTCGCCCAGATCCAGGGAAGGGTGATCGAGGAATACGGCGCGGTGGGCGTTCGTCATCAACTGTACCTGTCGTGCTGTGAAGGGAAGGCGTAATCTGCCGAGCCTAACAGATGAAACACCTGTGGGAGCGAGCCTGCTCGCGAGGCGTCGTATCAGACAACAACGATGTGGCTGACACATCGGCTTCGCGAGCAGGCTCGCTCCCACAGGAATGTAATGACCTCAAAGGAGCCCCCATGTACTGGACCGAGTTCTTGACCGTTGCACTGATCCACCTGCTGGCCGTCGCCAGCCCCGGCCCGGACTTTGCCGTGGTGGTGCGCGAGAGCGTGACCCACGGGCGTCGCGCCGGTACCTGGACGGCACTGGGCGTGGGCACGGCGATTTTCCTGCACGTCGGTTATTCGCTGCTGGGCATCGGGCTGATCGTTTCGCAATCGATCGTATTGTTCAACGCCCTGAAATGGGCCGCTGCCGCTTACCTGCTGTACATCGGCTACAAGGCCTTGCGCGCACAACCGGCCAAGGCCGTGACCGACGACCTGCACAAAGAGGCCGGCGAACGCACCGCCCGTGGCGCCTTCACTTCAGGCTTCGTGACCAACGGACTGAACCCGAAAGCCACGCTGTTCTTCCTGTCGCTGTTCACCGTAGTGATCAACCCGCACACGCCTTTGGCGGTGCAGGCTGGCTATGGGATTTACCTGGCCGCTGCAACGGCAACCTGGTTCTGCCTGGTGGCGATGCTGTTCAGCCAGCAGCGCGTGCGTGCCGGTTTTGCCCGTATGGGCCACTGGTTCGACCGCACCATGGGCGCCGTGCTGATTGCCATTGGCGTGAAGCTCGCGTTCACCGAGATGCATTGATCGAGCTGAGCTGATTCAGGGTGTTGAGGTACTCCCGGGGATTGTCCCCGAGCAAACGGCGAAACATCGCGCTGAACGCCCGCGCGCTGCCGTAACCCAGATCCCGCGCCACGCTCTGCACGCTGTCCCCGGCGAGCAGGCGGGGCAGGGCTTCCATCAGGCGCAGTTGCTGGCGCCAGGCATTGAAATTCATCTGCAATTGCTGCTGAAACAGCCTCGCCAGGGTGCGTGAGCTGGCCCCGACCTGCTGCGCCCAGTCTTCCAGGGTGTTGGGATGATCGGGCTCGCGCAGCAGCGCCAGGCAGATGTTTTGCAGGCGTCGATCGCTCGGCATCGGGATGTGCAACGGCAGGTTTTCGAGGCCGGCCAGTTCCTCCAGCATCAATTGCTGGATCAGCGGATTGTCGGCGTGGGGCGGGCCCTGCACCGCACGCAGGATCAATTCGCGCAGCAATGGCGTCACGGCCAGCACGCAACAGTGTTGCAGGCTGGCCGGGGACAGTTCGGGGGCGATGAACAACGAACGCATCTGCACATCCCCGGACATGAAGATCTCATGTCCACCTGCGGCGGAATCCACACCGCGCGGCTCGGTGGAATGACCCACGCCCCTTGCGCCGTGACCACCCGCATCACGCCGCTCACCGCATACAGCAACTGCGCCTCGCGATGCAGATGCAACGGCTGGTGTGCGCCGTCCAGGTAATCCCGGGGGTAGGCGCTCACCGGGCCGTGTTCGAAATGGCTGATCAACATGTCCGGTTCGCTGACTTGTATGGCAGGAATGCGCTTTTTCGCCAACTTAGCATAAGCGCTCACCCTCATCTGTTCACAACAAGAAAGCGTGCCGCGATGAATCAATCCAGAAATGTCATTCGCTACATCAATGCAGCCCATGTGATCGATCACATGTTCATGCTGATTTTTCCCGCTGCTGTCCTTGGCATGACCCAGGCTTTCGCCCTCGACTATGCCGCGCTGATCGGCCTGTCGCTGGGCGGTTTCATCGCGTTTGGCGCCTGTTCCCTACCGGCCGGGTGGCTCGGCGATCACTGGAGCCGACGACGGATGATGCTGGTGTTTTTCTTCGGTATCGGTGGTTCGGCGATCATCACCGGCCTCAGTAACAGCCCGACGTCGCTGGTCATTGGTCTGACCCTGATCGGCATTTTTGCCGCGATCTATCACCCGGTCGGCACGGCGATGCTGGTGGCCTATGCGCAAAATCGTGGCCGCGAAATCGGTATCAACGGCATGTGGGGCAATCTGGGCGTGGCGTTCTCGGCACTGATTACCGGGTTGCTGGTGGCGCAGTTCGGCTGGCGCTCGGCATTCCTGATACCGGGGGCTGCGGCCATCGTACTGGGGATCGGTTTTGCCTTGCAGGTGCGTGAGGAACCGATCCCCAAACGCCCGCACACTGCGCTCAAGAGCGCCGCCGGCCAGCGCATTTCGATGGTCATGGTGTTCGGCGTACTGGCCTTGGCCACCGCCACCGGCGGTGTGGTATTCAACGCCACCACCATGACCTATCCCAAATTGTTTCAGGAGCGCTTGCATGACCTGTTCGCCTCGCCGCAGACCCTGGGCGTGGTGGTGAGCCTGGCGTATGCGTTCGGTGCGGTGGCGCAGTTGAGCATCGGACAGCTGTTGCATCGGGTCAGCCTGAAATGGCCATTTGTCGTGCTGACGCTGTTTCAGGCGCCACTGCTGTATGCCATGGCTTATGTCGAGGGCTGGGCGGTGATCGCGCTCGGTGCGGCGTTCATGTTCGTGGTGTTCGGTCAGGTGACGGTTAATGACTCGATGGTTGCCAATTTCGTTGCGCCGCACTGGCAATCCCGAGTGTTTGCCTTGCGTTACTGTTTATCGTTCGGTGCCAGTGCGACAGCGATTCCGCTGATTGCCTATGTTGAACCGCGCCATGGTTTTGTGGGGCTTTACCTGATTCTGGCTGGGTTCGGTGCTTTGACCTTCCTCGCTGCGGCGGTTTTCCCACGCACGCCTTCTGAAGCGGCTGTAGGGCAAACGGCCTGACCGGTGATGAAATCCGACAAATGCTGGCGCAAAGCTAGCATTTGTACGGCTCTGCAAATCATTCCTTTGGCTGATTTGGCTGGCGTATAAGGGTTCTAGAGTACAGAACTCCAATGCCAACACCGTGCAGTCAGAAAAGGGATTCTTATGTTGCAGACTCGCGTTATTCCGCCCGCCGAAGGGGCCTACCAGTATCCATTGCTGATTAAACGGCTGCTGATGTCGGCGCCCGTTACGAGAAAACCCGCGAGATCATTTACCGTGACCAGTTGCGCTACAGCTACCCGACGCTGATCGAGCGGGTTGCGCGACTGGCCAACGTTCTGACGGCCGCCGGTGTGAAGGCCGGCGACACCGTGGCGGTGATGGACTGGGACAGCCATCGCTACCTGGAATGCATGTTTGCCATTCCGATGATTGGCGCGGTGATTCACACCATCAACGTGCGCCTGTCGCCGGAACAGATCCTCTACACCATGAATCACGCCGAGGACCGCTTCGTGCTGGTCAACAGCGAGTTCGTCGGGCTGTACCAGGCCATTGCGCCGCACCTGACCACGGTGGAGAAAACCCTGCTGCTGACCGATCTGCCGGAAAAAACCGCAGACCTGCCGAATCTGGTCGGCGAGTACGAACAACTGCTGGCGGCCGCGAACCCGCAATACGACTTTCAGGATTTCGACGAAAACTCGGTTGCCACCACCTTCTACACCACGGGCACCACCGGCAATCCGAAGGGGGTGTATTTCACCCATCGGCAACTGGTACTGCACACCATGGGCGTGTCGACCATCATGGGCGCCATCGACAGCGTGCGGCTGCTGGGCACCAACGACGTGTACATGCCGATCACTCCGATGTTTCACGTACATGCCTGGGGACTGCCGTATGTGGCGACCATGCTCGGGCTCAAGCAGGTTTATCCGGGCCGCTACGACCCGGAATTCCTCGTCGAGCTGTGGCGCAAGGAGAAGGTCACGTTCTCCCACTGCGTGCCGACCATCCTGCAGATGGTGCTCAACGCCAAGGGCGCGCAGGGCACCGACTTCGGCGGCTGGAAAATCGTCATCGGTGGCAGTGCGCTCAATCGTTCACTTTATGAGGCGGCCAAGCACGGGGCATCCAGCTCACGGCGGCGTATGGCATGTCGGAAACCGGGCCGCTGGTATCCTGCGCACACCTGAACGACGAGTTGATGGCAGGCACCGAAGACGAACGCACCACCTACCGGATCAAGGCCGGCGTGCCGGGGCCGCTGGTCGAAGCGGCCATCGTCGATGGAGACGGCAACTTCCTGCCCGCCGACGGCGAAACCCAGGGCGAGCTGGTGCTGCGTGCGCCGTGGCTGACCGAGGGCTATTTCAACGAACCGCAGAAGGGCGCCGAGCTGTGGGCCGGTGGCTGGCTGCATACCGGCGACGTGGCGACGCTGGACGGCATGGGGGTGATCGACATCCGCGACCGGATCAAGGACGTGATCAAGACCGGCGGCGAATGGATTTCCTCGCTGGACCTCGAAGACCTGATCAGCCGTCACGCCGCGGTACGTGAAGTAGCAGTGGTGGGGATCGCCGACCCGCAGTGGGGCGAGCGGCCGTTTGCCCTGCTGGTTGTCCGTGAAGGGCACACCATCGGGGCCCGTGAACTCAAGGAACACCTCAAGCCGTTCGTGGAACTGGGGCACCTGAGCAAGTGGGCGATTCCGAGCCAGATCGCCCTTGTTACGGAAATTCCCAAGACCAGCGTCGGCAAGCTCGACAAGAAGCGCATCCGCCTCGACATCACCGAATGGCAGACCAACAACAGCACCTTTCTCTCGACGCTCTGAGCGTCCTGCGGCGCGCCGAAAACGGCGCGCCAGCCCCACCAAGCAAGCGCTTGGCTTGTGAAATCGGAAAAATCAGCCATCCTTGCCGGGCCGACATGTGTCGGACTGGCGTAAGGACTGTTCCAGAGTGGCCGGCCACTGCAAATCACACTTTAGAGGGATCAAGCAGTACCCCCTGCTGGCTATAGTCCGTCAAGGATTTTTAAGAACGGGGCAATGCAACATTGAAGCGATTTCGGGCAGCTCCTGGCACCCGGTCCTTCAGGCGTTTTTAAAAGTACTCACTGCCATAACAATAATGCACATGGAGTAGCGTCGATGACCTCAGTAAACCAGTTCTGGCGCCGGGCGAAACTGCCTCTGGCGGTCAGTCTTGCCTCCACGCTCGCCGGACCCGCATTCGGCGTCAGCTTCAATGTCGGTGAAATCGAAGGCCAGTTCGACTCCGCGCTCTCCCTGGGCATGAGCGTTTCGACCCAGCAGCCGAACAAGGACCTGATTGGTGTCAACAACGGTGGCCGGGGCCTGTCCCAGACCTCCGACGACGGTCACTTGAACTTCAAGAGCGGGCAAGCGTTCTCGAAGATCTTCAAGGGCATCCATGACCTCGAACTGAAATATGGCGATACCGGTGTCTTCGTCCGGGGCAAGTATTGGTACGACTTTGCGCTGCAGAACCAGGACCTGGAATACAAGGACGTCAGCAATCACAACCGCGACGTGGCGGCCCGTTCTTCGGGTGGCCAGATCCTCGACGCCTTCATCTACCACAACTACGCCATTGCCGATGAGCCGGGCTCGGTGCGTCTGGGCAAGCAGGTGGTGAACTGGGGTGAAAGTACCTTCATCGGTGGCGGCATCAACTCGATCAACCCGATCGACGTATCTGCATTCCGCCGTCCGGGCGCCGAGATCAAGGAAGGCCTGATCCCGGTCAACATGTTCTACCTGTCCCAGAGCATCACCGAAAACCTGTCGGCCGAAGGCTTCTACCAGATCGACTGGCAGAAGACCGTGACCGACAACTGCGGCACCTTCTTCTCCCAGCCCGACATCGT
The DNA here is from genome assembly GCF_001679645.1 of Pseudomonas bananamidigenes. Lineage (GTDB taxonomy): Bacteria > Pseudomonadota > Gammaproteobacteria > Pseudomonadales > Pseudomonadaceae > Aquipseudomonas > Aquipseudomonas bananamidigenes. Next base: position 83,122 of record NZ_LRUN01000072.1, read on the forward strand.
CACCACCGGTTGCGACGACAACCTGCGTGTGCTGAACAAGCGCTCGACCATTCCGGGCATTGCCCTCGGCCCGCTGGCCGCCGCCGGTGTCGACGTCAACGAGGAAGGCGTGCTGGTACGCCGCTCGCCGAACCGCAATGCGCGGGACAGCGGGCAGTGGGGCGTGTCCGCCAAGTACATGTTCGATCCGCTGGCCACCGAGTTCGGTGCCTACTTCATGAACTACCACAGCCGTGCGCCGATCTTCAGCGCAACCGGTGCGCCACAGTCGATCTATAACGGCGTCAAGGCGCTCCCGGGTCCATTCCAGGCCTTGGGGCCGCTGGTGGTGGCGGGTAACTCCGAGTATTTCATCGAGTATCCGGAGGACATTCGTCTCTACGGCCTGAGCTTCTCCACCACCCTGCCTACCGGTACGGCGTGGAGTGGTGAGATCAGCTACCGCCCGAACGCGCCGGTGCAACTGAACTCCACCGACATCCTGTTCGCCGGTGTGCGTCCGTTGGGCGGTGCCCTGACCAACGCTTCGATCCTCAACGGTGTTCCGGGCCAGGACCTGCACGGATACAACCGCAAGGAAATCACCCAACTGCAGACCACCCTGACGCACTTCTTCGATCAGGTCATGGGCGCCAACCGCCTGACCCTGGTGGGTGAAGTCGGCGTGACCCACGTCGGCGGGCTGGAAAGCAAGTCCGAGGCCCGTTACGGTCGCGATCCGGTCTTCGGTCCGGGTGAGCTGCCATCCACCAATGGCCTCAATACCTGCTCGCAGATCCTCAACACCTCGACCATCAACGGTGCCGGTCCTGGCGCATCGACCAGCAACCGTTCCAGCAACTGCGACAACAACGGTTTCACCACCGCCACATCCTGGGGCTATCGCGCTCGTGCCATCTGGGATTACAGCGACGTGTTCGCCGGTGTGAACCTGAAGCCGAACGTGGCCTGGTCCCATGACGTCAAGGGTTACTCGCCGGGTCCAGGCGGCAACTTCGAGGAAGGTCGCAAGGCCATCAGCCTCGGTCTGGATGCCGAATACCAGAACACCTACACCGCAAGCCTGGCTTACACCAACTTCTTTGGTGGCGAATACAGCACGGTGGACGATCGCGACTTCGTTGCCCTCAGTGTTGGCGTGAACTTCTAAGTACAGTTTTTCAGGACGAACAAACCTATGAAAATAACAAAGAATCTGTTCCACGCCGGTGTTCTGGGTCTTTCGCTGCTGGCCACCAGCGTGATGGCGGCGGTACCGGCCGCCGAAGCCGACAAACTGGGCAAAAGCCTGACCCCGATGGGCGCCGAAATGGCGGGCAACGCCGATGGTTCGATCCCGGCCTGGAAGCCGCTGGCGAAGAACGCCGGCACCGTCGACAGCAAGGGCTTCCTGTCCGACCCGTACGCCAGTGAAAAGCCACTGTTCACCATCACGGCGCAAAACGTCGACCAGTACAAGGACAAGCTTGCACCGGGTCAGTACGCGATGTTCAAGCGCTACCCGGATACCTTCAAGATGCCGGTCTATCCGTCCCATCGCGGTGCCACCGTACCGGATGACGTGTTCGCCGCGATCAGGAAGAACGCCACGACTACCACGCTGGTGGCCGGCGGCAACGGCCTGGAAAACTTCCAGACCGCCATCCCGTTTCCGATCCCGAAAGACGGTCTGGAAGTCATCTGGAACCACATCACCCGCTATCGCGGTGGCAGCGTGACCCGTCTGGTGACCCAGGCGACGCCCCAGGCCAACGGCTCGTACAGCCTGGTGTACTTCCAGGACCAGTTCGTGTTCCGCGACAAAATGAAGGATTACGATCCGGCCAATCCGGGCAACGTATTGTTCTACTTCAAGCAGAAAGTGACCGCGCCGGCCCGTCTGGCAGGGACCGTGCTGCTGGTGCACGAGACCCTCGACCAGGTGAAGGAACCGCGCAAGGCATGGGTCTATGCGACCGGTCAGCGCCGTGTGCGTCAGGCACCGCAAGTGTCCTATGACGGTCCGGGTACTGCCGCTGACGGTCTGCGTACCTCCGATAACCTGGACATGTACAACGGCGCCCCGGATCGCTATGACTGGAAGCTCGAAGGCAAGAAAGAGATGTACATTGCCAACAACAGCTACAAGATCGATTCACCGACCCTGAAGTACGCCGACATCCTCAAGGCCGGCCACATCAACCAGGACCTGACTCGCTATGAGCTGCGTCGCGTCTGGCATGTGGTGGCAACCTTGAAGCCGGGTCAGCGTCACATCTACGCCAAACGTGACTTCTTCATCGATGAAGATACCTGGCAGGCAGCAGTCATCGATCACTACGACGGTCGTGGTCAGCTGTGGCGCGTCGCCGAGGCCCATGCCGAGGACTACTACGACAAGCAAGTGCCGTGGTACGCGCTGGAAACCCTGTACGACCTGCAATCGGGCCGTTACCTGGCACTGGGCATGAAGAATGAAGAGAAACAGGCTTATGACTTCGGCTTCTCTGCCAGTAAAAGCGAATTCCAGCCGGGCAACCTGGGCCAGGACGGTATTCGCTAAGCTTTGACCCGAGGCCGCATCCTCGAAAAAAACGCCCCGACCGGTTCGGG
>NZ_LRUN01000073.1 GCF_001679645.1 Pseudomonas bananamidigenes
GGGGTTTTGTTTTGCGCGCAGAAAAAACGGCTGTTTGATTTCTATGCAACGGCTCAGTGCGTGGCTATTATTCGGACCTCATTGTGAGGTGAGACCTGCATGCTGAGGTTGTTGAATCTTCTGAAGGATGGTCGATTCCATTCTGGTCAGACTTTGGGTGTTGCTCTGGGAATCAGTCGAAGTGCGGTCTGGAAGCAGTTACAGCACTTGGAGGCCGAACTCGGGCTGACCATACATAAAGTTCGAGGTCGAGGTTATCAATTGGCTTCGCCTTTGACATTGCTTGATTTGCCCAGAATTGAGGCAAATCTTGTCGGCTGGCCTATCAGTCTCTTTGACTCAATCGACTCTACCAACGCCGAAGCGTTACGTGCGATCGATCGTGGTCAGTTGGCGCCTTATCTGGTGCTGGCTGAGCGACAAATTGCCGGACGTGGACGCAGGGGGCGAAAGTGGGTCAGTCCATTTGCCGAGAACCTTTATTACAGTCTCGTATTGCGCATTGATGGCGGAATGCGTCAGCTTGAGGGCTTGAGCCTAGTCGTGGGGCTTGCTGTCATGCAAACCCTGCGTTCGGTTGGGGTTTCTGGTGCAGGGTTGAAGTGGCCCAATGATGTTCTCGTTGGTCGAAAGAAGATCGCCGGGATTCTGCTTGAGCTTGTAGGGGATCCGGCAGATGTATGTCACGTGGTGATGGGGGTTGGTATCAACGTGAACATGCAGGCCACTGATGAAGTCGACCAGCAATGGACCTCGATTCGCCTGGAGTCAGGTCGAAACTGCGATCGTAATAATCTGGTGGTGGAGTTGAGCAGGCAGTTGCAGCTCTATTTGCAGCGCCATCAGTCAGGTGGCTTTACTTCGCTTCGGGCAGAGTGGGAGGCGAATCATCTCTGGCAGGCTCAGTCGGTTGAGCTGACTGCAGGTGCCGCTCAGGTGAGTGGCGTGGTGCTGGGTATCGATAATCAGGGTGCGCTTCGGCTGAAGGTTGATGGTGTGGAAAAAGTCTTTAGTGGCGGCGAGCTCAGCTTGAGGTTGCGTGATGATTCTTGAGCTCGACTGCGGCAACAGTTTTATCAAGTGGCGCGTACTGCAAGCTCAGGCCGGTACTTTGGTCAGGGAAGGCGTGGTTGATTCTGATAAGGCGCTGGTCGACGCGCTGCGCTCGCCGGGAATCTCATTAAGTAAGTGTCGACTTGTCAGCGTCAGAACCGACGATGAGACCAGTGAACTTACCGCTTTGCTCAGGCGGGAGTTTGGTATTTCTGTCGTTTGTGCTGCGCCAGCGCTTGAGATGTCCGGTGTCAAGAATGGTTATGAGGACTACGAACGCCTGGGGCTTGATCGCTGGCTAGCCATGCTGGGCGGCTTTCATTTGGCCGGCGGTGCCTGCGTGGTGCTGGATTTCGGAACCGCGGTGACTTCTGATTTCATTTCATTGGATGGCGAGCATTTGGGAGGTTTCATTTGTCCTGGTATGCCGCTCATGCGAAACCAATTGCGTACACACACGCGCAAGATTCGCTATGGGGATCAAGCCGCAGAGCAGGCTTTGCTCAGCAAGGCTCCCGGGCGTAACACTGTTGAAGCGGTAGAGCGAGGTTGTTCGCTGATGCTGAGGGGGTTCGTGTTAACTCAGCTCGAGTTGGCTCGATCCTATTGGGGGGAGTCCTTCACTGTGTTCATTACTGGCGGGGATGCGGAGCTGGTTTCTGATGTAGCACCAGGTGCTCGGGTTGTTTCCGATCTGGTATTCGTGGGATTGGCTATGGCGTGCCCTTTGTCCTGAGGTTTGTATGCGTTGGTTGTTTCTGCTGCTCCTGGTACTCAATATTTTTTATTACGTCTGGCATCAGCAAGAGGCTCCGTTGCGCGCAAAGGATGTAACGCCTCTGAGTCTCTATCGGGGTTCGCAGCAGGATATTCGTTTATTGAGCGAGGCAAGCGATGTCTCGCGTGAAAGACGATCTGGTGGGAGGACTGAAGGGCAATGTCTGTATATAGGTGGTTTGGTGCGTCAGGACTCCGCCCAAGCATTGGAACAGCGTTTGACGGAGTTCGGAGCGAAGGCGCTGCCAGTACCCAAGGAGCTTTCCAGTGACCTGTACTGGTTTCGAATTACGCCCGAGACCCAGCGTTCACTGGGGGATGCTCAACTGCAAAACCTTTCCAAGGAATTCAATGAGTTAAAACACAAAATAATGCTATGCGAGGGGGTTGCACCTACCGAATAGTTTGCATAGAATGGCGCCCGCTCCACAGCGAAGACCATGAAAAGGTTAGCGCTGCAGAGCGATGTCAATGCAGCTAACCTCAAGTTTTTAAATGAGAAAATGCTTGACAAGGGTTTGGCATAGTATAGAATGCCGGCCTGATCAGGAGGGGTTCCCGAGCGGCCAAAGGGATCAGACTGTAAATCTGACGTCTACGACTTCGAAGGTTCGAATCCTTCTCCCTCCACCAGATTTTAGCGTGAGCTGCAGGCTCCGCGGGTATAGTTTAGTGGTAGAACCTCAGCCTTCCAAGCTGATGATGCGGGTTCGATTCCCGCTACCCGCTCCAAGTTTGCAGAATATGCAAAAGTGTTACGCTCTTGTAGCTCAGTTGGTAGAGCACACCCTTGGTAAGGGTGAGGTCAGCGGTTCAAATCCGCTCAAGAGCTCCATATAACAAGGCAGATATGAAAATATCTGCCTTTGTTTTAATGGCTAGGGTTGTTTGCTTATTTCTTCTGTTAGGGGTGATATCGATGGCTAAGGAAAAATTTGATCGTTCCCTACCGCACGTCAACGTCGGAACTATCGGTCACGTTGACCACGGTAAAACC
>NZ_LRUN01000074.1 GCF_001679645.1 Pseudomonas bananamidigenes
TCGATCGAGAAGACCGAACCGCCAAAAGAGCCAAACATCACCGCTCTTTCAACTGCTTCCAGGCTTCGATGAACTGAAGCAACTCGCTATCGAAAACCGCTTAACTCATTGAATCTCAAGGAGTTTTCCGTTTCGACTGCGCCGGAAGTGGGGCGAATTATAGACTTCCAGAATCTGCCGTCAACACTTAATTTCATAATTCTGTCATATCGGTCAAAAAAGCCTGAAAACGCGAAGGCCGACCTAAAGGTCGGCCTTCCTGCCATCGCCCTGCTGCTTACAGGCTAGGGAATGCGAATTGCGAAGCTTCGTGACTCGCACGCTGTGGCCAGCGCTGGGTGATCGCCTTGCGACGAGTGTAGAAACGCACACCATCCGGGCCATAGGCGTGCAGGTCACCGAACAGCGAACGTTTCCAGCCGCCGAAGCTATGGTAAGCCACCGGCACCGGCAGCGGTACGTTGACACCGACCATGCCGACTTCGATCTCGTCGCAGAACAGACGCGCCGCTTCACCGTCACGAGTGAAGATGCAGGTACCGTTGCCGTATTCATGATCATTGATCAGTTGCATCGCCTCTTCCAGGCTGTTCACACGAACGACGCACAGCACCGGCCCGAAGATCTCTTCCTTATAGATGCGCATCTCGGGGGTGACGTTGTCGAACAGGCAGCCGCCCAGGAAGAAACCTTCCTCGTGACCGGCAACGCTCAGACCACGGCCATCGACCACCAGGGTCGCACCCGCCGCCACGCCATCTTCGACATAACCGCTGACCTTGTCGCGAGCCTGACCGGTAACCAGCGGCCCCATGTCCAGACCGCAAGAAGTGCCGGCACCGATTTTCAGCGCCTTGATCTGTGGAACCAGTTTGGCCACCAGTGCATCCGCTACCTGATCGCCTACGCATACGGCCACCGAGATTGCCATGCAGCGCTCGCCGCAGGAACCGTAAGCCGCGCCCATCAGCGCACTGACGGCGTTGTCCAGATCCGCATCCGGCATCAGCACCGCGTGGTTTTTCGCCCCGCCCAGCGCCTGCACGCGCTTGCCGCGTTTGGTGCCTTCGGCATAGATGTATTCGGCAATCGGCGTCGAACCCACAAAACTGAGCGCTTTGACTTCCGGCGCCTCGATCAGCGCGTCCACTGCAGTCTTGTCACCATGCACCACGCTCAGTACGCCTTTCGGCAGACCGGCTTCCAGCAGCAACTGGGCGATCAGAAGGGTCGAGCTCGGATCACGCTCGGACGGTTTGAGGATGAAGCAGTTACCGCAGACGATCGCCAGCGGGTACATCCACAGCGGCACCATGGCCGGGAAGTTGAACGGCGTAATGCCGGCCACCACGCCCAGCGGCTGGAAATCGGACCATGCATCGATGTTCGGGCCGACGTTCCGGCTGTACTCGCCCTTGAGGATTTCCGGCGCGGCACAAGCGAACTCGACGTTCTCGATACCACGCTTCAATTCACCCGCCGCGTCTTCCAGGGTCTTGCCGTGTTCTTCGCTGATCAGTTGCGCAATGCGTGCTTCGTTCTGCTCCAGCAGTTGCTTGAAGCGGAACATCACCTGAGCACGTTTGCCCGGTGGCGTGTTACGCCAGGCCGGAAACGCAGCTTTGGCGGCATCGATGGCTTTCTGGATGGTTTCCTGGCTGGCCAGTGGCAGCTTGTGGATCGCCTGGCCGGTGGACGGGTTGAACACATCGACTGCGCGGCCGTTCTCGGTCACCAGTTCGCCATTGATCAAATGCGGGATAACACTCATCGGAAAACTCCTGAATTCTTGTGCGCAGATGCCCCGCAAGGGGCACCTGCCATTTGCGTATCTATATAGAAGGAAAAATCAGTCGAGCTTGTTCAGCACTTCGCCGACCGCATCGAACAGACGATCAAGGTCTTGCGGCTTGCTGTTGAAGGTCGGGCCGAACTGCAGCGTGTCGCCACCGAAGCGCACATAGAACCCGGCTTTCCACAATGCCATGCCGGCCTCGAACGGACGCACGATGGCGTCGCCGTCACGGCCCGCGATCTGAATCGCACCGGCCAGGCCATAGTTGCGGATGTCGATGACGTTCTTCGCACCTTTCAGGCCATGCAGAGCATTTTCGAAATGCGGCGCGACTTCAGCCACGCTCTGTACCAGGTTTTCCTTTTGCAGCAGATCGAGTGCCGCCAGACCTGCGGCGCAAGCCACCGGGTGCGCCGAGTAGGTGTAGCCGTGCGGGAATTCCACAGCGTATTCCGGGGTCGGCTGGTTCATGAAAGTCTGATAGACCTCGGAGCTGGCAATCACCGCGCCCATCGGGATCGCGCCGTTGGTGACTTGCTTGGCGATGCACATGACATCAGGAGTCACACCGAAAGTGGTGGCACCAAACATGGTGCCGGTACGCCCGAAACCGGTGATGACTTCGTCGAACACCAGCAGGATATTGTGTTGGTCGCAGATTTCACGCAAACGCTTGAGGTAGCCCTGTGGCGGAACCAGTACCCCGGCGGAACCGGCCATAGGCTCGACGAACACCGCTGCGATGTTCGACGCATCGTGCAGTTCGATCAGCTTCAGCAGTTCATCGGCCAGGGCGATACCTCCCTGCTCCGGCATGCCACGGGAGAACGCATTGCTCGCCAGCAGGGTGTGCGGCAGGTGATCGACATCCATCATTGCCTGACCGAACAGTTTGCGGTTGCCGTTGACGCCACCGAGGCTGGTGCCGGCGATGTTCACGCCGTGATAACCACGGGCACGGCCGATCATCTTGGTCTTGGTTGGCTGGCCTTTCAGACGCCAGTAGGCACGGACCATCTTCACCGCAGTATCGGCGCACTCGGAGCCGGAATCAGTGAAGAACACGTGGTTCAGATTGCCCGGGGTCAGTTCGGTGATTTTTTCGGCCAGCTGGAACGACAGCGGATGACCGTACTGGAAGCCCGGCGAGTAATCGAGGGTGCCCAACTGTTTGGCCACGGCCTCCTGGATTTCCTTGCGGGTATGCCCGGCGCCGCAGGTCCACAGACCGGACAGCGAGTCGTACACCTTGCGGCCCTTGTCGTCGATCAGCCAGCTGCCTTCGGCACCGACGATCAGACGCGGGTCGCGCTGGAAGTTGCGGTTGGCGGTGTACGGCATCCAGTGCGCGTCCAGCTTCAGTTGGCTGGCCAGTGGCGACGACGCGTTTTCAGGCATGTTCATCGGGCAAAACCTCGCAGGGCAATAAGCTTCAGGGAGATAAGAGTCGTGGTTGCAGCTAAGTTGCCACGCCGATAAAGTCGGTGAAATCCAACTTTTCTAACCTTCAGTTAGAACCTTGCTAAACAATGAGAACAACAAGATGAGCAGCCGCCGCCCCGATCCATTGGCCCAGGTCAGTGACTTCGACATTCGCCTGCTGCGGATTTTTCGCAGCGTCGTGGAATGCGGAGGCTTTTCTGCGGCAGAAACCGTGCTCGGCATCGGCCGTTCGGCAATCAGCCAGCAGATGAGCGATCTGGAACAACGCCTCGGCCTGCGTCTTTGCCAGCGAGGGAGGGCCGGTTTTTCCCTGACCGAAGAGGGCCGCGAGGTCTATCAGTCGGCCCTGCAGTTGTTGAGCGCTCTGGAAAGTTTCCGCACCGAGGTCAACGGCCTGCACCAACACTTGCGCGGCGAGTTGATCATCGGCCTGACCGACAACCTCGTCACCCTGCCCCACATGCGCATCACCCATGCACTGGCGCAATTGAAGGAGCGCGGGCCGGACGTGCAGATCCAGATCCGCATGATCGCCCCCAACGAAGTCGAGCAAGGAGTGCTCGACGGCCGTCTGCACGTCGGCGTGGTGCCCCAGGCCAGTGCGCTGTCGGGACTGGAATATCAGCCGCTCTACAGTGAACGCTCACTGCTCTACTGCGCGGTCGGCCATCCGCTGTTTTATGTCGATGACAAGCAACTGGATGATGAACGCCTGAACAGTCAGGACGCCATCGCCCCGACTTTTCGTTTGCCGGCGGAGATCCAGGCCCACTATCAAGCGCTCAATTGCACTGCCAGCGCTTCCGACCGCGAAGGCATGGCATTTCTGATTCTGACCGGGCGTTACATCGGGTATCTGCCGGATCATTACGCCAGTTTCTGGGTGCAACAAGGTCGCCTGCGCGCACTCAAGGCCAATTCCCGCTTCTATGACTTGAGCCTGGCCTCGGTCACCCGCAAGGGCCGGCGCCCGCACCTGGTGCTGGAAAGTTTTCTCGAAAGCCTGGCCGCCACGCGCTGATGACCGGCGTTTTAGTGCCCGGGACTTGTCCCGGGACGACGGTTGCGCTATCAACGCAACTGGTTGCACCCCACAGACAAACCCGGAAGTGCCTATGACCTTTGAAGTCCCAGCCCACGGTGGAAAACCCGCCAGCCGCATTCGTCAGAAAAACGAAGAGACCATCATCAAAGCCGCCGAAGACGAGTTCGCCCGTCACGGGTTCAAAGGCACCAGCATGAACACCATCGCCACCAAGGCCGGGTTGCCCAAGGCGAATCTGCATTATTACTTCACCAACAAACTCGGGTTGTACGTGGCGGTGCTGAGCAACATCCTCGAGCTCTGGGACAGCACTTTCAATACCCTGACGGCCGAGGATGATCCCGCCGAAGCGCTGACACGGTACATCCGCGCCAAAATGGAGTTTTCCCGCCGGCAGCCACAAGCGTCCCGAATCTTTGCGATGGAAGTCATCAGCGGCGGTGAATGCCTGACCGAATATTTCAATCAGGACTACCGCGCATGGTTTCAGGGGCGCGCCGCGGTGTTCCAGGCCTGGATCGATGCGGGCAAGATGGATCCGGTGGATCCGGTACACCTGATCTTCCTGTTGTGGGGCAGTACTCAGCATTACGCCGACTTCGCCACGCAGATCTGCCGGGTGACCGGTCGCAGCAAATTGACCAGACAGGACATGGAAGACGCCGGCAACAACCTGGTCCGCATCATTCTCAAAGGCTGCGGCCTCACTCCTTCTCTATAAGACGTTTATGCCATTTACCCTCAGCGGCGTTTGCGAGTACCGCGAAGAGATTCGCAAAAGCCGTTTCATCACCTTCGCCGCCCCGATCGGCAGCCCCGCCGATGCGCAAGCCTTCATCGAGCAGTGCAGCGACTTGAACGCGTCGCACAATTGCTGGGCATGGAAACTCGGCGATCAATACCGCAGCAACGACGACGGGGAGCCTGGCGGGACCGCCGGGCGGCCGATTCTTGCGGCTATCGAGGCGCAGGACTGCGATCAGGTCGCGGTGCTGGTGATCCGCTGGTACGGCGGCATTCAACTGGGTACCGGAGGACTGGCCCGAGCCTATGGCGGCGGCGCGAACAAGTGCCTGCAAGCCGCGCCGAGAATCGAATTGATCAGCCGTGTGCCCCTGCGCTGTGCCTGCGCATTTGCCGAACTGGCGTTGGTGAAATTGCGGGTGGCGGATCTCGGCGGATTGGTGGTGGAGGAAAACTTCACGGCAAACGGGGTCGAGCTGCAGTTGGCGGTGGGCGAAGCGCAGATCCCGTTGCTGCAAAATCAGCTGGCCGATCTTAGTCGCGGGCGCATTCTGCTTCAACGCTGAGCACCTGCAATATTCTCGGGTACGACCCGATTCGCTTATTCCACAGAGTTGCCCACATCACCTGTGCATCCGACTGTGGATAACCTGAGCACACACCGCTGTAACCCTTCTGTCACGTGGCTTTGCGCGATTTGTACACTTTTCGCCCAACGCACATGAAAAAAGTTTAATTCCAAGTAAAAACAATCAGTTAGATCTGTTTATCGCCATTGGAAGATAGCACTGCTGCGCTTATGCCAAGGTTTTCTGATTGCACACAAATACTGTGGAGCAACCTGTGGATAACCCGTTCATGACTCGCGCCGTCGCAGGCTCCACTTAGCCCCGCCTGACTTGCTCGTTTTTTAACCAGAATTTCATGAACGAAATTGAAGTCCACACTGTCCCTGCTTCGAAGATTCAGGGAGCCACCACGCTGAAGCCTGGAGTATGCTCCAGGCTCAAACACTTTCGAGAGGTCCTTGATCCCATCATGTCACTGAGTCCTGCAAAGCACGCACTGATCATCGGCGCCTCCCGGGGCCTGGGCCTGGGGTTGGTGAAAACCCTGCTGGCCGACGGCTGGCAAGTCACCGCCACGGTTCGCAACCCCTCGAATGCCGAAGCGCTGAAAGCGCTGGGTAATGTACAGATCGAAAAGCTCGACATGGACGACCAGCAGGCCGTGATCGCCCTGAGCCAGCAACTCAAGGGCGAGACCTTCGACCTGCTGTTCGTCAACGCCGGGGTCAAAGGCCCTGAAGTCCAGACCCCGGGCGGCGCGACGCTGGCGGAGGTCGGCCAGCTGTTCTTCACCAACGCGGTGGCGCCGATCAATCTGGCCCAGCGTTTCGTCGGGCAGATCCGCGATGGCAGCGGCGTGCTGGCGTTCATGAGTTCGGTGCTGGGCAGCGTGACCATGCCCGACGCGCCGGAACTGGCGCTTTACAAGGCCAGTAAAGCGGCACTGAATTCGATGACCAACAGTTTCGTCACTCAGTTGGGCGAGCAGAAACTCACGGTGCTGTCACTGCACCCGGGCTGGGTGAAAACCGACATGGGTGGCGAAGGTGCCGACATTGATGTGGAGACCAGCACCCGTGGGCTGGTGGATCAGGTGGACGCATTTGCCGGCAAGGGCGGCCATCATTTCGTGAACTACAAGGGTGAAACCATTCCCTGGTAAACACTGAACCCTGTGGGGGCTCGCTTCCACAGGGTTGCCCGGCGCCCGATCAGGTTGGACTTGCCCGGCGCAATATTTTGTTTGAAACTCCGCACCTCGTCCTGAGCGGCGACCCTGGATCAGCAGACAGGGCAACACTGAGCTGGCAACCCTGAACCCAACTTTCAGAGGAGCCGGCCACAATGCCTGCGACCCGTATCTGGTTAAAAAATCCCCTCGCCATTTTCACCGCCAACAGTCTCGATGCCCGTGGCGGTCTGGTGCTGCAGGATGGTGTGATCACCGAAGTGCTCGGCGCCGGCCAACAACCTTCCTCGCCGTGCAATGAAGTGTTCGACGCCCGGGAACATGTAATTCTGCCGGGCCTGATCAACACCCATCACCACTTCTATCAAACCCTGACCCGCGCCTGGGCGCCGGTGGTCAATCAGCCTTTATTCCCGTGGCTGAAAACCCTGTACCCGGTGTGGGCACGCCTGACGCCTGAAAAACTCGCCCTCGCCACCAAAGTCGCGCTGGCCGAGTTGCTGCTGTCGGGTTGCACCACCGCCGCCGATCATCACTACCTGTTCCCGGATGGCCTGGAAAACGCCATCGACGTGCAAGTCGAAACCGTGCGCGAACTGGGCATGCGCGCCATGCTCACCCGTGGTTCGATGAGCCTCGGCGAGAAGGATGGCGGCCTGCCACCGCAACAGACCGTGCAGGAAGGTCAGGTGATACTCGACGACAGCCAGCGCCTGATTCACGAGTACCACGAGCGTGGCGAGGGTGCGCAAATCCAGATCGCCCTGGCGCCGTGCTCGCCGTTCTCCGTGACCCCGGAAATCATGTCCGCCAGCGCCGAGCTGGCGAACAAACTCGATGTGCGCTTGCACACTCATCTGGCCGAGACCCTCGACGAAGAAGATTTCTGTCTGCAACGCTTCGGCCTGCGTACCGTGGATTATCTGGACAGCGTCGGCTGGCTCGGCCCGCGCACTTGGCTGGCCCACGGCATCCACTTCAATCCTGACGAGATCGCCCGCCTCGGCGCGGCCGGTACCGGCATTTGCCATTGCCCGAGCTCGAACATGCGCCTGGCCTCCGGCATCTGCCCGAGTATCGAACTGACCGATGCCGGCGCGTTGTTCGGTATCGGTGTGGATGGCTCGGCATCCAACGATGCGTCGAACATGATCCTCGAAGCCCGCCAGGCGCTGTATATCCAGCGCCTGCGTTATGGCGCCGAGAAGATCACTCCCGAGCGCGTGCTGGGCTGGGCAACCAAGGGCTCGGCGAGCCTGCTGGGGCGCGCCGACATCGGCGAACTGGCGGTGGGCAAGCAGGCGGATCTGGCAATGTTCAAGCTCGATGAGCTGCGTTTCTCCGGCAGTCATGATCCGATTTCGGCGCTGTTGCTGTGCAGTGCGGACCGGGCGGATCGGGTGATGATCGGCGGGAAATGGCGAGTGGTCGACGGACAAGTCGAAGGACTGGACCTCAAAGGTCTGATTGCCGATCACAGCCAGGCGGCCCGGCAACTGATCGCCGGCACCTGATCGCCGGCACCTGATCACCCTGCGCTTGAATCTGTGGGAGCTGGTCTGCCAGCTCCCGCATTGGTTTGTGGCGGGCTCAAAGGCCGAGCAGCGACAACATGATGAACGTCGCAAACAGCACAAAGTGCGTCATGCCCTCGATGGCGTTGGTCTCCCCATCGTTGAGGTTGATTGCACTGACGATCAAGGTGATGAAGATCATCACCGTCTGCACCGGCGTCATTGCCATCTGAAACGGCTGACCGGTATAGAGCGCCATCGCCTCCATCACTGGTACGGTCAGGATCACCGTCGACAACGACGCGCCCATTGCTATGTTGACCACCGACTGCATGCGGTTGGCCAGGGCTGCGCGCAACGCGGTCAGGATCTCCGGCGCAGCTGAAATCGCGGCCACCAGTATGGCCGTGATCACCGGCGGTGCGCCCGTGCCTTCCAGACCCAGGTCGAGGGTCTTGGACATCACCTCGGCCAGTGCGCCGATCACCACCACACCGAACACCAGAATGCCGATCGACATCACCAGACTGACCGGTTTCGGCTCCTGCTCCACCGGTTCTTTCCTGCGGCGCTTGTCCGGGTAGCTGTAGCTGAAAAAATAACTGTGCGGACCGACCTGCATACGCAGGAACAACGCATAAAGCACCACCATCGCGCCGATGGTGAAGGCCGAATAGATTTTCCAGTCGGCTTCGGGAATGAACTCCGGCACCACCATCGAAACGCCCATGGCGGTGAGGATCATCACGCTGTAGCTGCGCGCCGAATCATCGTTATAAGACTGCTCGCCATGCTTGATGCCCCCCATCAGTGCGGCAAGGCCAAGGATACCATTGATGTCGAGCATCACCGCCGAGTAAATCGTGTCGCGCACCAGGGTGGCCGAGGCTTCATTGCTCATCATGATCGCCAGGATCACCACTTCCACCAGCACGGCGGCCAGGGTGAGGATCATCGTGCCGTACGGGTCGCCGACTTTCTCCGCGAGCAACTCGGCCTGGTGGGCAACACGCATCGAGGCGGCCACGATGAACGCGATCAGAATCAGCCCGGCAGTCAGGGCGATGGCCTGACCGCTGTGCAGTAACCAGTGCTCCAGCGGCCAGGCCACGAGGGTGGCGATCAGGGCCAGCAGCAGAAAGCGTTCTTGTTTGAGGAGGGTAAGCATGTCGGGCCTTCGCGTACCGGGGTCGAATGAGCTACTGACTGCGCAACGGTGCTGATGGTTCGTTACACCTTGGCGCCCTGCAATGGCGGCTTGACCGGCAGAATCGATCCAATCGGTTTACCGATAAGGCCCTAAACAAACTTCCCGGCATTTGCAGCCCCTCCAGCTCAGCTCTTTGCTTTGCCTTTTTTTCGATAAACAAAACAGGTTGGTC
This sequence comes from Pseudomonas bananamidigenes, assembly GCF_001679645.1. GTDB lineage: Bacteria > Pseudomonadota > Gammaproteobacteria > Pseudomonadales > Pseudomonadaceae > Aquipseudomonas > Aquipseudomonas bananamidigenes. The sequence goes on from NZ_LRUN01000074.1 coordinate 9,682, forward strand.
GGGTTTTGCCAATTGTTTCGGCGCGCATCTGTAGAATGCCGTCATTGCACCTGATGAGAAAAGAATATGTACGACTGGCTCAACGCCTTGCCCAAGGCCGAATTGCACCTGCATCTCGAAGGCTCGCTGGAGCCCGAGCTGCTGTTCGCCCTGGCCGAACGCAACAAGATCGCCCTGCCGTGGAGCGACGTTGAAACCCTGCGCAAGGCCTACGCCTTCAACAACCTGCAGGAATTTCTCGACCTGTATTACCAGGGCGCCGACGTGCTGCGCACTTCCCAGGATTTCTACGATCTGACCTGGGCCTATCTGCTGCGCTGCAAAGAACAGAATGTGATCCACACCGAACCGTTCTTCGATCCACAGACCCACACCGACCGGGGCATCCCGTTCGAAGTGGTGCTCAACGGCATCGCCGCTGCCCTGAAAGATGGTGAGCAGCAACTGGGCATCACCAGCGGTTTGATCCTGAGCTTCCTGCGTCACCTGAGCGAAGACGAAGCGCAGAAAACCCTCGACCAGGCACTGCCCTTCCGTGATGCATTCGTCGCGGTCGGTCTGGACAGCTCCGAGATGGGTCACCCGCCGAGCAAGTTTCAGCGCGTGTTCGACCGTGCGCGTCACGAAGGCTTTCTGACCGTCGCTCACGCTGGCGAAGAAGGCCCGCCGGAGTACATCTGGGAAGCGATTGACCTGCTGAAAATCCAGCGTATCGACCATGGTGTGCGCGCCATCGAAGACGAGCGCCTGATGCAGCGGATCATCGATGAACAGATACCGCTGACCGTGTGCCCGCTGTCGAACACCAAGCTCTGTGTATTCGATCACATGTCCCGGCACAACATTCTCGACATGCTCGAGCGTGGCGTGAAAGTCACGGTGAACTCCGATGATCCGGCGTATTTCGGTGGTTATGTCACCGAAAACTTTCATGCGCTGCACGAACATCTGGGCATGACCCAGGATCAGGCCAAGCGTCTGGCGCAGAACAGTCTGGATGCACGGTTGGTAAAACCGTAGGCAACCCTGCAAAACCAACCGTGGGAGCGAGTCCGCTCCCACAGTTGGTACAGGGTTCAGCCCATGCTTTCTGCTTCTGTCAGCTCTTCGAGCGTCCTGCCCCGGGTCTCCATCCCGAAGCGCCACACCACCCCTGCAGCAATCGCAAAACACAACGCTCCCAACGCAAACACCCCGCCCTGCCCGGTGACCGGGAATACCAGCCCGGTGATCAACGGCCCGAGCAGTGACCCCACGCGTCCGATGGCCGAGGCGAAACCCGAGCCCGTGGCCCGCGCCGACGTCGGGTAAAGTTCCGGCGTGTAGGTATAGAGAACCGCCCACATGCCGAACAGGAAAAACTGCATCAGCAGGCCCGAACCGATCAACAGCGCGACATTGCCGCCGAACACTGCACTCTGACCGTACAGAAACGCCATCACCGCGCCACCGAGCAAGGTGACGACGCATACCGGTTTGCGCCCCCAGCGCTCCACCAGCCACGCCGCCATCAGAAATCCGGGAATTCCGCCGAGAGAAATCAGCACCGTGTAATACACCGACTGGGTCACCGCGAACCCCGACTGTTGCAGCAACGCGCTGAGCCAGGAGGTCAGGCCGTAGAACCCGAGCAGTGCAAAGAACCACAGGCTCCAGATCATCATCGTGCGCTGGCGATACAAAGGCGACCAGATCTGCCCGAGGGCCGAAAGGAAGTTGCCCGGTGGCGTGATCACCCGAGGCAGACGAACCGGAGCCGGCAACACACCGCCGCCCAGGGATGCCCGTACCCGATCCTCGATCGCGCACAACACCTTGTCCGCCGCCTCATGCCTGCCGGCCTGCTCCAGCCAGCGAGGCGACTCGGGAATGAAAAAGCGGATCGCCAGCACAAACACCGCCGGCACCGCCAGCACCAGAAAGATGTCACGCCAGCCGATCAGCGGCAGCAGGAAATACGACAGTACCCCGGCAGCGACAAATCCCAGCGGCCAGAAGCCGTCCATCAAGGCAATGTACCGCCCGCGACGCTGGGCGGGGATCAGCTCCGACAGCATCGACTGGGCAATCGGAAACTCCATGCCCATGCCGACACCCAGCAAAATCCGGAACAGCGTCAGACTCTCGACCGTCTGCGCGGTGGAACACAGGTAACTGGCCAGCCCCCACAACACGATGCTCCACTGAAACACCGGTTTGCGGCCGAATCGATCGGCCAGCAGTCCGGAAAGCGATGCTCCCAGCACCATGCCGAAAAAACTCGAACTGGCGAGCAGCCCGGCTTCGGCGCTGCTCAGGCCGAATTCGGTTTTGATCGAGCCCAGCAGGAACGTCATCATCGCCAGATCCATGGAGTCGAAGAAGAACGCCAGGGCGATGATGATGAATATGATCCGGTGATAACCGCTCACCGGCAGGCGTTCCAGTCGATCCGCCGCGCTGAAGCTTCCCGTGTCCATGCCACCTCCTCTCTCCGGAATGTTCCTGGATCGAGTGTGCGCGATAGCCGATGAGCATTTGTGCCAGATGCGACCTGATCGCAGTCACAGGCGACGCCGGACATCAGGAAGAGCCCTAAAAAGCCATTTCCAGCTCGGTTTCCCGGGCAAACCGGTGAATCTCCCGCTGCCCCGCCGCTGTCAGTTGCAAGGCACGGGAGTCGTTGGGCAGCATCAACCAGCCGGACTGCATGAACAGTTGCAGCAACGCCGCGCCCAGCGAGCCGCCCATGTGCGGTCGACGCTCGCTCCAGTCCGGGCAAGCGCAGGCCACCTGAACATTGCGATGAGCCAGTGCCTGGATGAAGACCCCGCGACTGGCCAGTTGCGTCGCCCCCTTGTGGGTTATGATCACACGGTGCTCAAGCTGTTCGATCCAGCCGGCATCGAGCAGACGTTGATACAGATCGGCCGCCAGCGTACCGCCCAGATGATCATCACAAAATCGCGCACGCAGCAGGGAGGACGGAGCGGCCCGCGGCCTGGCCAGAGGTGTGGAGCGTTTGAACACATCGGGAATCTTCTGCGGGGTGCTGGCGATCGTGGCACTGGCCAGAGCCTCGATCGCGGCGCCGACTTCGGGAGCGGCGAGACGGAAGAAACGTTTGCGCCCGCGGATTTCGACCCTCAACAGACCTCCAGCGGACAAGCGCCCCAGGTGGGCGCTGGCCGACGACGGAGACAACCCCGCCAGCAGCGCCAGTTCCTCGGTCTGCCGGGCCGAGCCATCCATCAGCGCCCACATCATTGCGCTGCGTTTGGGATCGGCCAGCAGCGTGGCGATCTGGCTGATGCAAGGTGCATGTTCCATGTGTTCACTCCCTGTTGAATCGTATCGTCTACTGCCCGCAGACATCTTGACCAGTAATCAGTTATCGGCCAAACCGCGCAAAATGCCTTGAGCAAAAGACAAGGCAACACTCCGGTCACCGACACTCGCCGTCCTGGGCGCAGCCATCATCGCCACCGGTCAGTGATGATCTGATCGCGCCGGAACCCGCGCGCCGGTGCAGATTTCAGGCGGACGCTAGTATAAGCGGGTTGCTGGCGGCGTTCCGTGCCGGAGCGGGTACGGCTGGTGATTGTTCCTGACAGAAATTTCGCTATTTACCTGCGACTAATGATCAAGCTGCGGAAAAACGGGAAATCGGCTACTCAATTCGGCGCAACGACTGGCGAGCATCTCCCTCAACAGGTTCACCGGCTTACTCAATTGAGCGCGATGGGCGCACAGCAGATTCAGCGGAGCCCTTTCGCAAAGCAAACCCGGCAACAATACTTTCAGGCGCCCGGCAAGCACATCACCGGCTACATCCAGCCACGACTTGTAGGCGATGCCCGCCCCTGCGACCGCCCACAGACGCACCACGTCGGCATCATCGCTGAAGCGATCGCCACTGACGGTCAGACCGACTTCCCGCTTGCCATCGTGAAAACTCCACTGGTCGTGCACCCGGCTGCCCAGCATGTACAGCAGGCAATTGTGCTGCGCGAGCTGCTCCAGTTGTGTCGGCTCGCCGTGTTTCGCCAGATAGCCGGGAGAGGCGCAAAGCACCCGGCGGTTGTTCGCGGCAATCGGCAGTGCCACCAGACTGGAGTCTTCCGGTTCGCCGTAGCGCAGGGCGATATCCACAGGTTGGCGAAACAGGTCGGCGATACGATCACCCAACAGCAGGCGCACAGTCAGTTTCGGGTGTTCACGCTGAAATTCATCGAGCCACGGCAGCAGCAGGTTGCGACCGAAATCCGAGGGTGCCGACAGCTGCAAAATGCCGCTGACCTGATCCTGTCCACTGGCCAGCAGACGGCGGCCTTCATCGAGATTGCTCAATGCCGCCCGGGCGTACTCGAGGAAGCCTTCGCCCTCGGACGTCAGGCGCAGGCTACGAGTGGAGCGCGCCAGCAAGCGAGCGCCGAGCTGTTGCTCGATACGCTTGAGCGCGGCGCTGGCCACTGCGGCGGACATGTCCATCACCCGCGCCGCCGCCGAAAGGCTGCCCAGATCCGCGGCCCGGACAAACAACTGCAAGTCATCGAAACGCAGCATTTCAGCCTCGATTATCAAATAAACATTGAAAGAGACTGCTCTTTTAGCGGGTTTTATCTCGTGTAGAAATAGCCAATCATGCCTCCCATCGAATTCAGTCCGTTTCGGAGTCGACCATGTCCCAGCCCTTCACCGCCATCGCCACCCTGATCGCCAGACCCGGCCAGCAGGACGCTCTTGAACAACACCTGCGCGCTCTGATCGAGCCGACCCGCGCCGAGGCCGGTTGCGGCCAGTATGAGCTGCACCAGGATCTGGCCAATCCGCTGGCCTTCTACATGATTGAACAGTGGGCCAGTGACGAAGCCCTGCAGGCCCACGACGCCAGCGCGCATATCCAGCATTTCCGCAATCAGGCCGGGGCGTTCCTCGAACACTTCGAACTCAAGCGCCTGCGCGTCATCGCCTGAACCCTTCCTTACAAGCACTTTTCGGAGTCCTCCATGAAAGCCATCGCCTATTACGCGTCCCTGCCGATCAGCGACGAAAAAGCCCTGCAAGACATCGAACTGCCGGAGCCGATTGCCGGCCCGCGCGACCTGCTGGTGGAAGTCAAAGCGATTTCGGTCAATCCGGTCGACACCAAGGTTCGACAGAACGTCGCGCCGGAAGGCGGTGCCGCCAAAGTGCTGGGCTGGGATGTGGCCGGTGTGGTCAAGTCGGTCGGCAGTGAAGTGACACTGTTCAAGGCCGGCGACAAGGTGTTTTACGCTGGTTCCATCGCCCGAGCCGGCGGTAACAGCGAACTGCATGTGGTGGATGAACGGATCGTCGGCCACATGCCGAAAACCCTCGATTTTGCCGAAGCTGCCGCGCTGCCTCTGACCGCGATTACCGCTTGGGAACTGTTGTTCGAGCGCCTGCAGATTCGTGAAGGCAAAAGTGACGAAGGCCAGAGTCTGCTGATCGTCGGCGCAGCCGGTGGCGTAGGCTCGATCCTCACTCAACTGGCCAGTCAGCTGACCGGGCTCAAGGTGATTGGCACCGCCTCTCGCCCTGAGACTCGCAACTGGGTGACAGAGCTGGGCGCTGATCTTGTGATTGATCACAGCCAACCGTTGAGCGAAGAACTGAAACGCGCCGGCGTCGATCACGTGACCCACGTTGCCAGTCTGACCCAGACCGACCAGCACCTGGACCAACTGGTCGAAGCACTGGCACCGCAAGGCAAACTGGCGCTGATCGATGATCCGAAGTCGCTGGACGTGAGCAAACTCAAACGCAAAAGCCTGTCGCTGCACTGGGAGTTCATGTACACCCGCTCGCTGTTCGAGACGCCGGACATGATCGAGCAGCACAAACTGCTCAACCGCGTGGCGGAGCTGATCGACAGCGGCACCTTGAAAACCACTGTCGGCGAGCACTTCGGCACGATCAACGCGAGCAACCTGCGCCGCGCTCATGAATTGCTGGAAAGCGGCAAGGCCAAGGGGAAAATTGTTTTAGAAGGTTTCTAAAATCAACAAGACCGCCGCCCTCGTCGATACCCAAAGTATCTGGAACGGGGGCCGCGGTGTTTTTTTGCCGTCAGTCAGATGCTTGATCCTTGTCACAATTGCGATCGTATTCAGGACTACAATCGACAACTCTGCGGTGCAATCTTTTACGTACGGGAGGTCAGCAATGAAGATCCTGATAAAAGAAGTGGCAAAGTCCCAGTGGCAAGTTCGTCTTGACCAGCACGCCGTGACATTTCGCAGTGAAGCCGAAGCTCGCGCCTTCACCCGCACCCTCGAAGCGCGTCTGCACGCGCCCCATCAGATTCCCGACCCCGGCCAGCAGCGCGCTGTCGGCTGAGGCCTTTCGTTCTCAAGTTTCAGCCTGCGCCTTTGCCAGCGCCCGGGCATTCTGCATGCGCCGGGTAAGCATTGCTGCGCTCACGACCAACAAGCCGCACAGGCTGATGACCAGCGCCATCGGTACGGCTGTGCCGTCGTGCAATACCCCCACCAGCGCCGAGGCGCCGGCGGCGACGCTGAACTGCATGCAACCGAGCAACGCCGAAGCACTGCCGGCGCGGGCGCCCTGCCCGTTCATCGCACTCGCCGCCGCATTCGGGCTGATGCACCCAAGACTCGCCACGCAAATGAACAATGGAATCAGCAACGGCCACAGGGCCTCGGTATGCAGGGCGCTGACCGCAAGCAGCGTCAGCCCGGCACCGAAGTAGACCCAGACCGCCCGTGACAATAGAAAGGCCGGGCCGCGCTTGGCCAGCAGTCGCGCATTGACCTGCGCCACCAGAATGAAGCCCGCTGCGTTAGTGCCGAACAGCCAGCCAAAATGCTCGGCCGGCACGCCATACAACTTGATGAAAATGAACGGGGAGCCGGCGATGTAGGCAAACATCCCGGCGATGGCGATGCCGCCGGTCAGGGCATGCCCCATGTAGATCGGGTCCGTCAGCAGCCGGCCATACTGGCGCAGCGCTCCGGACAGGGGCTGGCGCGGCACATGGGCCGGCAGACTTTCCGGCAGACCGAGCGCTACCGCCAGACCGGCCAGGGCACTGAACCCGGTCAGTACCAGAAAAATCGACTGCCAGCCGGTGGTGTTGACCAGCAAGCCACCCAGCATCGGCGCAAGGATCGGTGCCAGCCCCATCACCAGCATCAACTGGGAGAAGACTTTCGCCGCCCCCACTGCGTCGCATTTGTCGGCGACCACCGCCCGGGAAATCACCATCCCTGCACATCCGCCCAGCGCCTGGACGAATCGCGCAGCGATCAGCCATTCCAGATTCGGCGCGTAGGCGCAGGCCATTGACGCCAGAGTGAACAGCGCAAGGCCCGTGAGCAATGGAATCCGTCGACCGAAACGATCCGCCACCGGCCCGTAGGCCAGTTGACCGATGGACAAGCCAAAGAAATAAGCCGACAGCGTCAGCTGGACGTGTTTCTCATCGGTACCGAACGCCAGCGCCATGGCGGGAAATGCGGGGAGATAGAAGTCGATCGCCAATGGACCGAAGGCGGTCAAGGCACCGAGAATCAGAATGGTACGAAAGTTCATCAGGCGTCCAGGTTTGGCAGGCAGTTGGGTGGACACTCGGGTAGAGCGTGCAGCCCGACAGTCTAGCCGCGCGTGGACGCCTTGAACAATCCGGTAGCTCGCTAACTATTAAACTGTTCAGGCGAGCTTGATGGCGTAACCTTCTTCGCTGATCGCCTCGATCACTTGCTCGGCGCTCAACGCACTTTCGACGCCGACTTCCTTCGCCGCCAGATCGACCCGCACGCTGGCCGCCGGATCCTTGCTCTGGACCGCTTGGGTGACGGCTTTGACGCAATGACCGCAGGACATGCCTTCAACAGTGAACACTTGCATGGAATGACTCCTTTGAGTGAGGTTGCCCGCAGTGTCGAGCTTGCCACGATGGCAAGGTCAAGTTCTGCAAACACCTGCCGGGCTGGCAATCGGCGCCGCGCTCGGCCAAGCTGCGTGCATTAATGACATCAATTCAGGAGATTCAGCCATGCGCTGGTCAGCTTTCAGCCTGTTTGGCCTACTCAGCCTCTTTACCTGCCTGCCACAGGCCAACGCGACCGGCGAGGACTACGCCGTACTGATCATCTCCCGCGAGCGCCTGGAGGTGCCGACCTCCTGCGAGATCGGCGTATACATTCAGGATCAGTTCGCGGCCCGCCTGCTACAAGAGCAGTCCACCTCGTTCAACCTGCCCCATGGCACGTTCTCCATCCGTCTGAAGCTCGAACCCGGCCAGATGCCGGGTTGCCAGGCGGGCATGCTGGCTCCGCCGGCGCAGGAAATCACGCTGAAGGCCGGAGATGTGCTGAAGTACCGGATCGCGTCGAACGCCAAAGGTTTGTACCTGCGACCGGCCGCGCTCGAATACTGAGCGAATGGAAATGGGGGGAGCATGTTTGCTCCCCCCATTTTTTGGCGCTTGACCTTGCCAGCATGGCAAGGTTGATCCTGTAGACATCCACTACAGGGAGTACAACCGATGTCCGATTCCATCACGTTCGATCTGCCCATCAGCGGCATGACCTGCGCCAGTTGCGCCGGCCGCGTCGAGCGCGCCTTGAGCAAAGTCAGCGGCGCCAGCGCCGTCAGCGTCAACCTCGCCACCGAGCAGGCTCGGGTGCAGGCTCCCGGCGACAGCCTGCCGGCCTTGATGGAAGCGGTTGAACGCGCCGGCTACAGCGTGCCGCGGCAAACCCTGGAGTTGAACATCGACGGCATGACCTGCGCTTCTTGTGTCGGTCGCGTCGAACGCGCCCTGCAAAAAGTGCCGGGGGTGAACAGCGTCAGCGTCAATCTGGCCAATGAACGTGCCCACCTCGAACTGCTCGGCGCAGTCGACCCGCAAACCCTGATCGCCGCCGTGAGCAAGGCCGGTTATTCGGCCAGCCTCTTCGAACATGAACAGCAGACCGACAATCATCAGCAACGCCTGAGCCATGAACGCCGGGCGCTGATCTGCGCCATCACCCTCGCCTTGCCGTTGGTGCTGCCGATGCTGCTGCAACCGTTCGGCATTCACTGGATGCTCCCGGCCTGGGCGCAGTTCGCCCTCGCCACGCCGGTGCAATTCATTTTCGGCGCACGGTTTTATGTGGCCGCGTGGAAAGCCGTGCGCGCCGGGGCCGGCAACATGGACTTGCTGGTGGCCCTGGGCACCAGCGCCGGTTATGGCCTCAGCCTCTACGAATGGGCCACTGCCATCGAGGGCATGCCGCATCTGTATTTCGAAGCCTCTGCGGTGGTCATCGCGCTGGTGCTGCTCGGCAAATACCTGGAAAGCCGCGCCAAGCGCCAGACTGCCAGTGCCATCCGCGCATTGGAAGCGCTGCGGCCGGAGCGGGCGATCCAAGTCATCGATGGCCGCGAACAGGATGTCGCCATCAACGCCCTGCGCCTCGGCGACCTTGTATTGGTCAAACCCGGTGAGCGTTTTCCTGTGGACGGGGAGGTGATGGAAGGTCAGAGCCACGCCGACGAAGCCTTGATCAGCGGTGAAAGCCTGCCGGTGCCCAAGCAACCGGGGGACAAGGTCACCGGCGGTGCGATCAACGGTGAAGGCCGCCTGTTGGTGCGCACCACCGCGCTAGGCGCGGAAAGCGTGCTGGCGCGGATCATCCGTCTGGTGGAAGACGCTCAGGCCGCCAAGGCACCGATTCAGAAACTGGTGGATAAAGTCAGTCAGGTGTTCGTGCCGACGGTTCTGCTGCTGGCCCTCGCCACGCTGATCGGCTGGTGGCTGTACGGCGCACCGCTGGAAACCGCATTGATCAACGCCGTTGCAGTGCTGGTGATCGCTTGCCCCTGCGCACTCGGCCTGGCGACACCGACCGCGATCATGGCCGGTACCGGCGTCGCCGCTCGCCACGGGATTTTGATCAAGGACGCCGAGGCACTGGAACGTGCCCATGAAGTCGGCGCCGTGGTGTTCGACAAGACCGGCACCCTGACCTCCGGCACCCCGCGCATTGCGCATTTCAGTGCGATCGACGGTGACGAAGATGCCCTGCTGACAGCGGCCGGCGCGCTGCAACGCGGCAGTGAACACCCGCTGGCCAAAGCGGTGCTGGATGCCTGTGCCGAACGCAATCTGAGGGTGCCAGATGTCAGCGACAGCCAGTCCCTGACCGGTCGCGGCATCGCCGGTGATCTCGACGGTCGGCGCCTGGCGCTGGGCAATCGTCGACTGCTGGAAGAAACCGGTCTGGACGCCGGCACGTTGGCGGAGTCCGCCAAGGCCTGGGAAACCGAAGGCCGCACATTGTCCTGGCTGATCGAGCAGAGCCCCGAACCCCGGGTGCTTGGTCTGTTCGCCTTCGGCGACACCCTCAAGCCTGGCGCGCTGCATGCGGTGCAACAATTGGCTGCGCGAGATATCCACAGCCACCTGTTGACCGGCGACAACCGCGGCAGTGCTCGTGTGGTTGCACAGGCGCTGGGCATCGAAAACGTCCACGCCGAAGTGCTGCCGGCGGACAAGGCCGCCACCGTCGCCGAGCTGAAAAAGACCGACGTCGTGGCCATGGTCGGCGACGGCATCAACGACGCCCCCGCGCTGGCCGCTGCCGATATCGGCATCGCCATGGGCGGCGGCACCGACGTGGCCATGCACGCCGCCGGCATCACCCTGATGCGCGGCGATCCGCGCCTGGTGCCGGCCGCGCTGGAGATCAGCCGCAAGACCTACGCGAAGATCCGCCAGAATCTGTTCTGGGCCTTCATCTACAACCTGATCGGCATTCCGCTGGCGGCATTCGGCTTGCTCAATCCGGTGCTGGCCGGCGCGGCGATGGCGCTGTCGAGCGTCAGCGTGGTGAGCAATGCGCTACTGTTGAAAACCTGGAAACCCGAGGACCCGGAGGACAACCGATGAACATCGGCCAAGCGGCCCGCCACAGCGGCCTGAGTGCGAAGATGATCCGTTATTACGAGTCGATCGGTCTGCTCAAGGCCGCCCATCGCACCGACAGTGGCTATCGCATCTACGGCGACGATGACCTGCACACCCTGGCCTTCATCAAACGCTCGCGGGATCTGGGCTTTTCGCTGGAGGAAGTCGGCAAACTGCTGACTCTCTGGCAGGATCGCCAGCGCGCCAGCGCCGATGTGAAGGCCCTGGCCCGCCAGCACATCGACGAACTGAATCAGAAGATTCGCGAGCTCGGCGAGCTGCGTGACACCCTGCAGGATCTGGTGGAACACTGCAACGGCGACCATCGCCCGGACTGCCCGATCCTCAAGGAACTGGCGTCGGGCTGTTGCGCGCAACCCGCCCGCGCCTGAACGGCGAGTAAAAAACCCGGCCGGAGCCGGGTTTCTTTTTCAGACGGTCATTGCATCCATGGGGGTGGAGGCGGTTCGTCGGACTTGCCCTTGGGCTCGTCGTCCGCCGCACGCAGGGCTTGCTTGCGCTCCTCATCCAGACGCGCCGCTTCGATTTCACGCAGCACTCCGCGCACATCGGCCAGTTCCTCGGGATCCTTGAACTCACCGGTCAGCACGCTGCCCGGGTGCAGGGTGCCGGCTTCGTACAGCGCCCACATTTCCTTGGCGTAGCGGGTTTTCTTCAGCTCCGGGGCGAAGCGGCCGAAGTACGAGGCCATGTTGCCGACGTCCCGTTCCAGCATGCTGAAAGCGTGATTGTTGCCTGCCGCGTCCACCGCCTGTGGCAGGTCGATGATGACCGGGCCGGTCGGCGCCAGCAGCACGTTGAACTCAGAGAGGTCACCGTGCACCAGACCGGCACACAACATCAGCACGATCTGCGAAATCAGGAACGCGTGATATTCGCGGGCCTGATCCGGCTCCAGCACCACATCGTTCAGACGCGGCGCGGCATCACCGTACTCGTCGGCCACCAGTTCCATCAGCAGCACGCCTTCAAGGAAGTCGTACGGCTTGGGCACTCGCACCCCGGCATTGGCCAGGCGGAACAGCGCCGCGACTTCGGCATTCTGCCAGGCGTCTTCGGCCTCCTTGCGTCCGAACTTCGAGCCCTTGGCCATCGCCCGGGCCTGGCGGCTGTTGCGCACCTTGCGGCCTTCCTGATACTCGGACGCCTGACGGAAACTGCGTTTGTTCGCCTCCTTATAGACTTTTGCGCAACGTAACTGATTGCCGCAGCGCACCACATAAACAGCTGCTTCTTTGCCACTCATGAGTGGACGCAGCACTTCGTCGACCAGACCGTCCTCGATCAGGGGTTCAATGCGTTTTGGAGTCTTCATCAGCTTTTATTGTGGGTCCTTTATTACCAAACACGCGAATGTCAGTCGTTATACGGCAATCCTCGCACCCCGTGGAAGGGTGCCGACCTGGGAATCGGTGGATGCACACACTGTGCCGGATCAAACAGGCCCGTCCGTTGCCCTTTATCGACCGTTTCGAATCATAGCCGAGCCTGTCGATCCTGTTGGCGCGAGGACTTGAGGGCATTTGCGACAGAATCTGACATTCATCGCCACGCACTTCGCATGAATTTTCTCTTCAAGTCTCAATTTTCATCGCCAGCAGCCGAATTCCTCAGAGACAGAGAGATTTGTCCGACAATCGTTCAAAGAAATCGATGTCGCACTCGGCCAACGAGTGAGCCACAACGTTTTTCGGCTGCCAATAAACCGCGAGTCATCTGCACTGCGTGGGACTACAAGAAAATCTGGAGCGCGGATGAACATCAAACAGAAGTTGACCTGGGCGTTTGCAATCATCGCCTGCTTGCCGGTGGTGCTGGTCGCCACCCTGGTGGTAATGAACCTGCGCAGCGATGCCCGGGAAGGATTTGTCGACAGCAGCGGGCGTGAAATCCGCCAGGTCAGCAACGCCATGCAGTTGTTCTTTGACGGCATCAGCCAGAACGTCGACTACCTGGCGGCGCAACCGCTGGTCAAGAGTGCTGATGCCAGCGTCAGAAGCCGCATGAGCGCCAACGCCGACGACACCCATGACGGCGAAATCGACAAGCAATTGTTCACCCTGTTCGAAAGCCTGGCCAAATCCCACCCCGCGTACTCTTATGTCTCCTATGGCCTGAGCAGCGGTGGTTACGCGTTCTGGCCGGGCGACCCGAAAATGTCCAATTACGATCCGCGCACGCGCCCATGGTACAAGACCGCCATGGCCAACCCGGGCAAGACCCTGCGCACCGAAGCCTATTACTGGGCCGGTGACGATGCGGTACTGGTCAGCACCGTGCGCGCGGTGGCCAACCAGTTGGGCGCCCAGGGCGGCGTGGTCAACATCGACGTCTCGCTCAAACAGCTCACCGAAATCGTCAAGCAGATCAAACTGGGTGAAACCGGCTATCTGATGCTGATGGAAAACACCGGCACGGTGCTGGTCGATCCGAAGCAACCGGAGCATAACTTCAAGAAGCTCGACAGCCTCGGCGACGGTTACGCGCAACTGGCCAAGGCCGGCAAAGGCCTGGTGGAGGTCGAGCTCAACGGCGAACGCTACATGGCCAACGTCTGGCCGTCGGAGCAACTGGGCTGGACCTTCATCGGCCTGATCAAACAGAACGAAGTGATGAGTTCCGCCACTCAACTGACCTGGCTGATCGCGATCATCGCGGCGGTGCTGGCAGCATTTTTCGCGGTCGTCGGCGCCAGTTTCGCCAGCCTGATCGTGCGGCCGATCCGCAGCGTGGCCAGCGGTCTGGAAGGTATCGCCCAGGGCGAAGGCGACCTGACCAAAAATCTCGATATCCGCGGCAGCGACGAAACCGCGCAACTGGCGAGCTGGTTCAACCAGTTCCTGATGGCGATCCGCAGCCTGATCCAGCACATCGGCGGTGCGGCCGGGAAAATCCTCGCCACGTCGCAGAGTTCGACCCGGGTCTCCGGCGACATGGCCGAAGCCGCCGGTCGCCAGCGCGAAGCCGTGGACATGGTGTCGACCGCGTTCCACGAAATGGTCGCGACCGCCAACGAAGTCGCCCGCTCATGCAGCCAGGCGGCGGAGTCGGCCGACAGTGGTCAGCGCCAGGCCCGCGAAGGTCAGCAACAGATCGATGCGGCGGTGCACAGCGTCGATAAACTGAGCCAGGAGCTGGAACAGTCGGCGCAATCGATGCAGCAACTGGAACGCGACAGCAACGACATCCAGTCGATCCTCGGCACCATCCGTTCCATCGCCGAACAGACCAACCTGCTGGCGCTCAACGCGGCCATCGAGGCGGCGCGGGCCGGTGAGCAAGGGCGTGGTTTTGCGGTGGTGGCCGATGAGGTTCGCGCACTGGCCAAACGCACGGCGGATTCGACGGCGGAAATCGACGGCCTGCTGGGCAACCTCGCCAAACGCACCAGCGCCGTGACCCAGCAGATGCGCGCCAGTCTCGATGTGTCGCAGCAGTCGGTGGCGCGCATCGGTGAAGCGCGGCAAAGCTTCGGCCAGATCCGTGAGTCGGTGGATGTGATCCGCGACATGAACACCCAGATCGCGACCGCTGCCGAAGAGCAGCATCAGGTGGCCGAAGACATCAATCGGCACATCAGCCAGATTCATGGCGATGCGCAACTGGTGGCGGAACTGGCGAATTCGGCGCGGCTGGATTCGCAGAGTCTGGCGGGGTTGTCGAATGAACTGGATGGGTTGGTGCGCAGGTTTCGCACCTGAGTCAAAGTCAAAAGCTCCCTCACCCCAGCCCTCTCCCGGGGGGAGAGGGAGCCGAATGGGGATGCTTTAAAGATGCATCGACTTGATCCTGCTTTACCGAATCCATAATCGACTCGGTTTTTCAGGTCGCTGTATAGCGAAACACAACTCGGTCAGTCCCCTCT
>NZ_LRUN01000075.1 GCF_001679645.1 Pseudomonas bananamidigenes
AGTCGGGGTTTTGTTTTGCACGCAGGAAAGTGCTCGACGCAAAAGGGCGACTGCAGGGCAGCCGTTAAAGATGGTCATGAGCGCATCGGTAATGCGCTCAGTTGTTATCCATCTGCAAGCTAATCCGTGGAGCACCAGCGATTGCGTCCCAAGCGCTTCGCTTGATACAGGCACATATCCGCCGATTTCAACAACATGGCCATCGTCACTGACTCATCAACGGGACGGCGGGTGGCAATCCCCGCGCTTGCGGTGACGTAGCCCAAAGGATGCCCGGTATGTTCCAGTTCCAGCAATCGGATAGCCTGCAAGATGTCCTCGGCGACTTGAATGGCACCCGCGTTATTAGTGTTGGGCAGGAGCACGGTAAACTCCTCTCCACCGTAGCGCACCGCGAGATCCCCCGGACGTTTGATCGCTTGCTGGATGGCTCTTCCGACGGCGCTGAGGCAATCGTCGCCTGCGGCGTGACCATAATGGTCGTTGTAGCGTTTGAAGTGGTCGACATCGAGCATGATCAATGACAACGGCGAGTTCTGGCGACGAGCCAGACGGATTTCATCCGCCAATGCGGTATCGAGGCGTCGTCTATTACCGAGACCGGTAAGGCTGTCTGTCAGCGCCATGTCGCGCATGGCTTGATGAGCGGAACGGATTTCCCGCTCCATCGCCATTCGCTGACGCAACTGGTTCAGGACGATCAGCCCGAAGCAAGCGAGTACCAGAATCAGAAAAATCAGCACGAAGCCGTTTTTCAACAAGTCCCGGCGCCACGGGGCAGTAATGGAGTCCTTGGACAGTCCTGCTTCGACGACCAGCGGATAGGTCGTCAACGCGCGATAGCCATAAAGGCGTTCGGTGCCATCCACCACCGCCCGGATCTGGGCAATGCCCTCGTTGGAGCTGGGCAGGTAGGTCTTGAAAATCTCGCTGTTTGCCAGACTTTTGCCAACCACCGATGCGATAAAGGGGCGGCGGACCAGAATCGTGCCGTCACGCATGGCCAGCACCAGCGCGCCTTTGTCATCAATGCGGAAGTCGCCGTAATAGTCCACAAAATAGCTGACTTTGACCGTCCCCAGCAGCACGCCCGCGAACGAGCCATCAGGATTGTTCAAACGTCGGGAGATCGGAATGATCAAATCATGAGTGGAGCGGCTTTCGACCACCCGGCCGATGCGTACCTGCCGATCATCATGTGTGCGGTGGTACTGGAAGTAGTCGCGGTCGGCGTTGTTGGCCATTTCCGGTGTGACCTCCTTGTCGGTCACGATCCAATGGCCATCCGGGCCGTAGATGAACAGGCCATGCAACTGCGGCATGATTTTCGATTGCTGCACCAGTAGCTTGTGAATGCGCGCAACGTCGAGGTTCTGCAGGCCGTCACCCTCGACGCGCTCTGCAAGCCCGGCGGTGAGCACATCGACCTGGCGAATGGTGTCTTCGGCGTGTTGGGCCGTGGCACGAGCGAGGTTGGTGGCGGAGTCGCGAGCGGAAGCAAACACTGAACGATAGTCCCGCCAGGTTCGCCAGCTCTCTACTGCCAGAAAAGCCACGACGACCACCACCATGAAGCTGACGGTCAGCCGAAAGGTCGAGCCGGCCTTCACAGCTGTGTTGCGCCGCCCGTGGTTCGCAGTTGGCTCCTGGGAATTGCGTCCGAGCATCAACTTTTCCTTGAATGTCGTTCTGAACGTAGTGCTTGCAAACATTATGACAAGGATCGGCAGCAAGTTCGGCGCAGCCCCCCAATCTGGTGTCATTGTCTCCTTGCAGTTGACGGTGAAACCCTTTTCAGGCGATTTATCCCTTTCAGCCTGGCCATTAATCTGTGCCCATCTTGAACGCAACCGAACTTGCACAACTAAAAAGGGATTCAACATGAGCACTGCAACCTACAACCGCCTGAACAAAGACGACGCCGTCGTTCTGCTGGTCGACCACCAGACCGGCCTGATTTCTCTGGTTCAGGACTTTTCGCCGAACGAGTTCAAGAACAACGTACTGGCTCTGGCCGACCTGGCGAAGTTCTTCGAGTTGCCGACCATCCTCACCACCAGCTTCGAGCAAGGTCCGAACGGCCCGCTGGTGCCGGAGCTCAAGGAAATGTTTCCGGATGCGCCTTATATCGCACGTCCCGGCCAGATCAACGCGTGGGATAACGAAGATTTCGTCAAGGCCATCAAGGCCACCGGTCGCAAGCAGATCATCATTGCCGGTGTGGTGACCGATGTCTGCGTTGCGTTCCCGACGCTGTCGGCACTGGCGGAGGGGTTTGACGTGTTCGTGGTGACCGATGCCTCCGGCACCTTCAACACCACGGTGCAACAAGCGGCGTGGAACCGCATGACCCAGGCCGGCGCACAAATGATGAACTGGTTCTCGGTAGCCTGTGAGCTGCACCGCGACTGGCGCAACGACATCGAGGGACTGGGCAATCTGCTGTCCCAGCGGATCCCCAACTACCGCAACCTGATGAATGGCTATGCGGCACTGACGGCCCACCAGAAATAAGGTCATACCCAGACAAAAGCCTGCTGAAAAGCAGGCTTTTGTCATTCACGGCAGACACGGAAAAGGGGTGTCTACCTCAGACGGTGACGACAACCTTTCCGACTTGCTGATTGGCTTCAAGGAAGCGATGCGCCTGCTGAATGTCATCCAGGGTGAAGGTCTTGGCAATGACCGGTTGCAGAGCACCCGAAGCCAGACCATCGACAATAAAGGTTTTTGCGCGTGTCAGCACGGCCGGGTCTGAAACGATTTCCGAGTAGAGGTAACCCTTCAGCGTCAGGCATTTACCCAACACGGTAAACAACGGGAACGGTGTGGGTTCCGGGCTCAAGGCGCCGTACTCCAGCAGGATGCCCCCGCGAGCCATGCTCTGGGTCAGCGGCTCGAACGAGGGGCCGCCCACCGGATCGAATACCACGCGTGCGCCCTTGCCGTCGGTCAACGCCATGACCGCTGCCACCATGTCCTCTTCATCGCTGACGATCACGTGAGCTGCGCCGGCGTCCAGCAATGCCTGCTTTTTGGCACGGGTGCGGGTCACGGCAATCGAGGTGGCGCCGACCATCCGGGCAATCTGGAAGGCTGCGAGTCCGACGCTGCTGGAGGCGGCAGTCACGATCACGAAGTCGTTTTTCTGAAGTTTCGCTTGTTCGACCAGTGCTCCCCAGGCGGTGACATATTGCATCCAGGAGGCGGCGGCCTGTTCGAAGGACAGATTCGAGGGATGCTTGACGGTCAGGCTTGCGGGCACGTTGGCCAGTTCGCCGTAGGTGCCCCAGCGTGCAATGTCCAGCGGTGGAATGACGCTGACCGCATCACCGGCCTTGAACTCGCTGACATGGGCACCAACGGCGACCACGACACCGGCCGCTTCGTAACCGAGGCGACTCGGGAACTCCGCTTCCTGCAGATAAGCGTGATTGCGAAACATCACTTCTGCCCGATTCAGGCCGAAGGCTTTGACCTCGATCTGCACTTCGTCCGCCGCAGGTGCCGGGACATCAACGTTTTCCAGTTTCAGGACGCTCGCGTCACCGTATTCATGAATCCTGACAATGCGTGCCATGGGTAGCTTCCTCGGTTATCGATGAAATTGCACCAGTGTAATCGGTGCCATGGACGCCAATTTAGGCTTTGGCCTGCCGCCGATAAAGGCCTACGATGGTGCAACACTAGAAACAACGAGTTTCCAATGGATCGACTCACACTCATGTCCACGTTCGTCAAAGCGGTAGAGCTGGGGTCCTTCAGCGCGGTGGCAGATGAGCTCAATCTGTCCCCGCAAATGGTTGGTAAACAGGTGAAGATGCTGGAGCAGCACCTGGGTGTTTCGCTGCTCAACCGCACCACCCGCAAGCAAAGCCTTACGGATTTTGGCCGTACGTTCTATCAGCGGGCGAAGATGATTCTGGCTGACATGGAGGCCGCCGAAGAAATGGCCGCCGTGACCCGTGGCGTACCCAGTGGCCGGTTGCGCATCAATGCACCCGTCACGTTCGGCGTCAGTACGCTGTCGCCAAAGCTGCTGGAGTACATGGTTCGCTATCCGCAGGTTTCGGTGGATCTGACGCTGTCGAACGAACTGGTCGATCTGGTGGACGGTGGATACGACGTGGTGTTCCGCATCGGCGAGCTCGCAGACAGCGGCCTCAAGGCATTGCCGCTGATGCCCTATCACATGGTGCTGTGCGCGGCGCCGTCCTACCTCGCACGTCGCCCACCCATCACCACGCCCTGGGATCTTCAGGAACATGAATGCCTGGCGTTTGCCTATTCGGATGGCCGCTCACACTGGCGACTCGAAGGCCCGGAAGGGGTGATCGACGTGCCGATTAAAAGCCGATTGACGATTAATCAGGGTGACCCTTTGCTGTCCGGAGCAGTGGCAGGGCTTGGGGTGGTGATGCTGCCGCTGGAACTGGTCAAGGACTCGCTGAGGAGCGGCACACTGCTGAGTCTGCTACCGCAGTACAGGGTGCCGGTTTCGCCGATGAATCTGTTGTATGCACCGGATCCGAGGCTGACTCCGAAATTGAGGAGTTTTATTGATTTTGTGCGCATAGCGTTTGGACAAGAGCTGCATTGAGTGATAATGCTTAACGATCAGAGACTTGTCGCACCCAAATCCCTGAGTCCGGGCTTCACATACTTTCGCTACTCATCGACAATGCGCGCTCTGTTCCGGGGTAGTTCAGCGGTAGAACACTCGGCTCCTAACCGGGTGGGCGCTGGTTCGAATCCAGCCCCCGGACCCACTACATAGTAGGTCACAAGGAAGTATGTCCAGGCTTGAGGGTGAATCGGATGTGCTCGGCGGAATAAACGCCGGTTATGCGCACTTTCAACTGTCTCGCGCGCTCACTGCGCTTGACAACGACGCCAGTCCGAATGCACTTGCCCGGATCGAACGCTGGCAAAAGGTTCTCGAAAACCTGATGCATGGCCGTGCACTCTATGGTTCGCGGACGCCGTTTGCCGACTTGCCAGAATGGATCACGCTGGAAGTGGCCACTGGCGGCTTTGCAACGGGCAATCTTCTGGCCGGTGGCGAGTTGACCGTTCATGAGCGTCAATTGGCGTCATCGATCCCCGGCATTCGAGTGGGTTACGAACGACTCGATTTGAACAGGTGGCATCTTTCAGACGAAGGCGTCAGAACGTTGCAAGAGCGACTGACGAAGGAAAACTATCGGATCGATGCACCGGAAGAGGCTGCGTTGCTGACAGTGGCTTGGTTTCTGGGGCAACAACGAGTCGAAGAAGCCAGGAAGTTGATCGAGCAGATCGTGCCTTTCTTCGAACGAGTGCGTTTCTTTCCCGCGGCAGCCAGCGAGCGCCCGCTCCCGATGGCCGAGGTTGAGGTTTTCAATGCTGGCGAAATCAGCCTGCGCCTGTCCGTCCTCTCACCCCAGTCTCGTCTTACAGTTCAAAAGCATGTAGTTGAACGCAGGTTGCCTCTCTACGACGCAGCTGTCTCGCTTTTCCTTCTGACGTACAAGGATGGTTGGCCTTGCAGGTATTACCCTGAAGGCTGGTTCGAGCGCGCTTCGGTGCTTGGTAAAGAATTTGATATCGCCACTGAGGCTGATCCCCGCCGCGCAGGTAACTCCAGTGATCGGGTGGCGGAGTTGCTGGCATTGCTCAAGCAATGCGCCATTGATCCTGCGTCGCTTACGGGGCGCCAGGTTGGGCGTATTCGCAGAATTGTCGATGACTTTGTAGGCAAGCATGGACATCCCGAGTCCGAAGAACATTTCAGCAAGCGCGCACAACAGCGTCATCACGTATCCGCCTCGGCACACTATTTGATTGCCAAGGCTGCTTCCGCGCGTCTGGCGAGATATCCGGTCTCGGAAGGCATCCCTGATTTCGCGCCGTTACTGGAACCCATCACCAACGAAGAGGCAAAGGCTCACTCATTGAATGCGGGTGAGACGATCCCTCCCTCGGTGCGCCGACGTCTCGAACGTTGTCGCAAGGGAACGGTTGCTGAATTGATTGACCATGGCGTCATTACATCCGCAGATACAGTAGCAAAAGTGTTGCCGGCGATGACGGCGCAAATCTGTAGCGCTGGATATCGAGACGTGGCGTTACGGGCGTTATCTGCCGCTACCTATCGTGCTTTCAGGCGTCGACGCTCTTTATTACTGTTGAACATGCAGCGTCAGTTGAAAATCGATGATTTGCCTTGGGTTAAGGCTCTGGCGAGTGAGTACGACGCCGATGTTCTTGCGGTTGAAGGTGCCAGACAGGCTTTGGTCGAAGCGGCTGCATTGACGCTTGCTAAGTTTCCTCAGGCCATTCTGCCAAACAAGCTGCTTCAGGAGTTTTCCTCACTTGCTGAGTCGGCCAAGCTGGATCTTCCCTTCGTAGAAGAGATCGCGGCTGACATTTTCACGGGCGCTTTTGCCGGAAAATATATGGAGGCTGCCAAGCGTTCAGTCCGGTTGATTGCCGGGTCTCTTTATGCACGCTATTACGATATCGACATAGAGCAGTTGGCTGCACTGTCCAAACAGCGGAAAACTCGAAGCAACAGCGGTGTGCTGGCCGATTTGTGCGCGCGGCGGGCGAATGCCGATATCGGTAGATGGAGTCCAGCGAGCAACGGCACGATCATCGAGCAGCAACAGATTTTGACCACGCAAAACCTGGCAATCCTGTTTGATGATTTGGGTCTGAAACAGCTGTTGCATGATCGATTGAGCTCAATGGCCGAGTTGTGTTTCAAATGGATATGCAGGCACCAGCAGATGCAGATCAAGCTATACCATGCACGCTTGGTGATGTTGAAAAACACAGCGTATGCGTGGCGCCAGATGGTTTTTTATCTATCGATGCTGGAGCCGTCTCGGTTGGATAGTGTGCTTGGAAACATTGAAGTGCACTTTGCCGCTCAATCCGATGCATTTCGTGAAAGGTTTACTCCGGCCATGATCGGACTCCGTCTAGCAGCGTCCGGTCGCACCTTGACCATGGATTGCCAAAAGCGTGAGAAGGGCAAGGTTTTTCTCGGGTGGACCACTGAACGGCATTGGCTGATGCCGTCCTGAACATCTGAAATGTCTGCTGAGAAAAGAAAGGCCTGCCCTTGTGAGCAGGCTTTCTGCATTTTCAGAATCGGCTCAACCTGTAAGGGGCTTTGCTTGGTAGAGCATGAGTGCGTGCCATCGCTACTGTCGAAACCATCCCCCCAACCATCTCCGCTGTCACCGCCGCCTGCGTCAGCCCCAGATGCTGATGCCCGAAGGCAAGCAACACTTTTCCATCACACACCCGGTCAATCACCGGCAACGAATCCGGCAGCGATGGCCGGAATCCCATCCACGACGTGGCGGCTTCGATATTCAGCTCATTGCGGAACAAGCCCTTGCTCAGACGATGCAACTGCCAGGCCCGCGCCATGGTCGGTGGGGCATCGAGCCCGGCGAACTCGACTGTCCCGGCCAGGCGCAGCCCCTCGGACATCGGCGTCATGATGAACTTGCGCTCCAGCGAAGTGACGGGGAAGGGCAGTCGGTCATGTTCGTGAGGCAGCGTCAGGTGATAGCCGCGCTCGGTATCGAGCGGTACTTTTTTGCCGGTCAGTGCCGCGGTGAGTGTTGCCGAGTGGGCGCCGCAGGCGATCAGCACCTGACGAGTCGACAGTGTGCCGTCAGCGGTCAGCAGGTTGACGCCATGCTCCTGCACTTGTCCGTCCTCGACCCGTTGTTTTACAAACTGCACGCCGCTGGCCTTCGCGGCATTCACCAGTTCACACACCACCCGGTACGGATCGATGAAGTGTCCGGTGTCCGGAAAAAACAGACCGCCCTGAAGGCGTTCGCTCAGTTGCGGCGCGCGGTCATGCACCGCACTGGCCGACCAGATATCCACCGGGACTCGCTGCTGAAGCAAACGAGCCTGCAACGCCTCGATGGCCGGTCGCGAATCAGGTCGTTCAAAGACCAGCAACGAGCCTTCCACTTTCAGCAACTCGGGACGTTGGATGTCATTGAGCAACCGGTGCCAGGCGTCGAGCGAGTGTTCATTGAGCGCACGCAAGCCCGCTACTGTGCGTTGGAACGGCGCCGGCCGCAGATTCAACAACAGCCGAGTGAACCAGGGCACGGCGCCGGGCAGGTATTTCCAGTCCAGGCGCAGTGGCCCCATCGGGTCCATGAGCATGGCCGGCAAGCGCTTGAGTATCGACAGGTCGGCAATTGGAAATACCTGCTCGGTCGCCAGGTGGCCGGCATTGCCGAACGACGCACCGTGGCCGGGTTCCTGCGGGTCGACCACGATGACCCGCAATCCTTGCTGCGCCAGCCGCCATGCACAGGCAACGCCGATGATGCCGGCGCCGACCACGGCGATGTCATGGGTGATGTTCGGCATGGTTTCAGGCTTCCCTTTGGCCATCGAGCAGGCGTCGCAGTGACAGAGGATTGGATTGTTTGAGGGCGGCTGGCAGCAACATGTCGGGGAAGTCCTGATAACAGACCGGGCGCAGAAAACGCTGGATCGCAGCCGTACCGACCGATGTCGTGCGCCCATCGGAAGTCGCCGGGAAAGGCCCGCCATGCACCATCGCATCACAGACCTCCACACCCGTTGGCCAGCCATTGACCAGCAAGCGTCCGGCCTTGCGTTCCAGCGTTGGCAGCAGAGCGCGGGCCTGATCCAGATCCTCGTCATCCAGATGCAGGGTAGCGGTCAGTTGACCTTCCAGATGTTCCAGCACCTGACGGACGTCATCGTGTTCGGCGCATTCCACGATCAGGGACGTCGCACCAAAGGTTTCGGCTTGCAGCGCGGCATCGGCGAGAAAATCCGCCGCGTCGGTGACGAAAACATGTGCCTGCCCCTGATTCGGACCGGCAGCTCTTTGACCGACGGCTGCAAGACGTGCGCGTGGATTTTCCGCCAGTGCATTCACGCTGGATTCATAGGCATCGAAAATGCCGGGCGTGAGCATGGTCTGGGCCGGGCTGCGCTGGGCAAGTTCGGTCGCAGCGGTGACGAAGGTATCCAGTGCCGGTCCCTTGAGTGCAATCACCAGTCCGGGATTGGTGCAGAATTGGCCGGCACCCAGCGTGAGCGAAGCGACAAAACCTTCGGCCAGCGCTTGCGGCCGATGGCGCAGCGCAGCAGGAAACAGCAACACCGGGTTGATCGAACTCATTTCCGCATACACCGGAATCGGTTCGGGGCGAGCCTGGGCCGCTTTGATCAAAGCGAGTCCGCCGCTGCGCGAGCCAGTGAAGCCCACGGCTTTGATGCGTGGATCGCTGACCAGCGCAATGCCGACCTCATGTCCGGAACCGTACAGCAACGAGAATACGCCCTCTGGCAGACCGCACGCCTTGACGGCCCGAGCCACAGCGCGACCGACCAGTTCGCTGGTGCCGGGATGTGCGCCATGGGCCTTGACGATGACCGGGCAACCGGCGGCGAGTGCCGAGGCGGTATCGCCGCCGGCGACGGAAAACGCCAGTGGAAAATTGCTCGCGCCGAACACCGCCACCGGACCCAGGGCAATCTGGCGTTGGCGCAGGTCCGAACGCGGCATTGGCTGGCGCTGTGGTTGTGCACTGTCGATTCGCACACCCAGCCATTCGCCGGCCCTTACGGTGCGAGCGAAAAGGCGCAGTTGCTGGCAGGTGCGCCCGCGCTCGCCCAACAGGCGAGGGCGGGGCAGGCCGGTTTCGGCCATGGCGCGGTCAATCAACTCATCGCCAAGGGCTTCTATCTCGTTGGCGATGGTTTCGATGAATTCGGCGCGGCTTTCCAGCGACGTTTCCCGATAGCCGTCGAATGCGGCCCGGGCCAATGCGCAGGCCTGTTCGACATGCTCGGCGGAGCCGCCGGCGTAAGCGGGTTCCAGCAGAGTATCGGTGGTCGGGTTGATCCCCCGAAAGACCTCGCGATTGCCCGAGAGGGTTTGCTGACCGATCAGCAGTTTGCCCGTGAGAGACATGGCATCTTCCTGAAAAAAGGAGACCCGCCGCCGAAGTGCGCGGCGGGCTGAAACAAGGCGGGGCTCAGGCGAAGTTCTGTTCCGCCGACCAGTTTTCGTACCAGTGACGGAACAGCGCGTACTGGTTTTCCGCGTAGCGTCGCTGGGAATCGCTGAGGGCATCGGTTTCGTTGAAGTGCAGGGTGTATTCCTTGTCGCCGTTGAGCACCATCAGGTGTTTGTAATACAGCACCAGATCCGTGCCTTCGTCGAAGGACGACAGCACCGCCAGCGCCGACTCCAGCTCCCGTGCCTGGCGCCGGGCCTTGGCATCTCCCTTGGCCGCTTGCTTGCTCAGGGCTACCAGTTGCAGCACCTCACGGGGCAGGGCGTTGCCGATACCGGTAATCGCGCCGGTGGCGTTGCAGTTGACGAAGCCGTGTACGACCTGGGTGTCGACACCGACCATCAGCGTCACGTCATCGTCCTTGGAGGTGATGTTTTCAGCGGCGTAACGCAGGTCGCCGGCACCGCCGAACTCCTTGAAGCCGATCAGGTTCGGGTACTCGCGACGCAGTTCGAAGAACAGGTCGGCGCGGGTGGCGAAACCGTAGTAAGGGCTGTTGTAGATCACTGCCGGCAGGTTCGGCGCAGCTTGCAGAATCGCGGCGAAGTGAGCCTTCTGCGCGGCGAGCGAAGCACCACGGGACAGCACACGAGGAATCACCATCAGCCCCTGAGCGCCGACTTTTGCCGCATGGGCGGCGTGAGACACCGCTTCACGGGTGTTGATGGCGCCAGTCCCGACGATGGTCGGAATCCCGGCAGCCACCAGACGCGCCACGCCTTCCTGACGCTCGGCTTCGGTGAGCAGCGGCCAGTCACCCATGGAGCCGCAATACACGACAGCGCTCATGCCGATATCGATCAACTCGCGACCCTTGGCCACCAACGCATCGAAGTCCGGTTTGCGTGCGGCGGTGCACGGGGTCATCAGGGCGGGCATGCAGCCGGTGAAGATGTTGTCGCTCATTATTGTTCTCCTTGGAACGGTCATTCAGAAAGGTTTGGAAAAGCAGCGCAGCGGCTTAGATGCCCCACGCGAAGGGATCGTCTTCGTCGATCAGCAATGTGCTGTCGGCGCTCATGTAGGCACGGCCGGTGATGAACGGGCGCACGCGTTCACCTTCCCATTCGAAGCGACCTTCGAACTCGCTGCCGGTGATGCTCGCTTGCACCCAGCGTTCGCCGGGCTTGAGTTTTTCGTCGGCGGCCAGGCAGGCGAGTTTGGCGCTGGTGCCGGTGCCGCACGGCGAGCGGTCGTAGGCTTTGCCGGGGCACATGACGAAGTTGCGGCTGTCGGCGCGGTCGTCATCGGCGAACAGCTCGATATGATCGATGAGTGCGCGGTCCTCGCCATGGATGCCTTGGTCCTCGAGGGCCTTGAGCATTTTCCAGGTGAAGTCGGTCAGGGTTTCGACGTTGTCCATCGTCAGCGTCTGACCGTGCTCCGACACCAGGAAAAACCAGTTGCCGCCATAGGCGATATCGCCGAGGAACCGGCCGTATCCGGGCACTTCGACTGCCACCTGTTTGCGGAATCGATAAGCCGGCACGTTACCCAACGTCACAGCACCGTCTTCATGCAAAGTGGCGCTGACGGGGCCGACCGGTGTGTCGATCTTGTGCACGCCCGGGGCGATCAGCCCCAGATGCTGCAAGGAAGCGATCAGGCCGATGGTGCCGTGGCCGCACATGCCCAGGTAACCGGCGTTGTTGAAGAAAATCACGCCGCAGGTGGCGTCTGGCGACACCGGTTCGCAATACAACGCGCCGACCAGCACATCGTTGCCCCGCGGTTCCAGCAGGCAGGCCCGGCGCCAGCGGTCGTGCCGGTTGCGCAGGGCATCGCGCTTTTCGGCCATGGTGTTGCCGGGCAGATCGGGGAAGCCCTTCATCACCAGACGCGTGGGTTCACCGCCGGTGTGGGAATCAATGACGTGTACGCGTTTCATGTTCGTGTCCCTTCAAGAGGTTTCAATAAGCGCCGGCAGCGCGAGAGTTGGCAGCGGTGGCCGGGGATGTCGAAGCGACTTCGCTTTCATCCTCTTCGGATTCCAGACGCAGCAGGTGCGCCGGTACACCCGTGGCGGCGCCCCAGTAGTAAATGCCGGTGGCGAAAGCGGCGACGACCAGCGTGTCGAAGGGGTGAGCGAGGATGCCGAGACCACCGAAAGTGCCGAGTTTCGACAGCACGATGGTCACCGCGTAGAAGGCAATCAGCCACGCGGATGAACGCACTTGATGGGCAAGGCTCAGATGCCGGGTCGGTACGAAACGACCGCACAGCAGGTACACGACAAACATCAGGATTTGCAGGCCGAGCAGCCAGGAGACGGTGTTCCAGCCCGACCAGTAGACGATCAGCGCGGCGATGATGAACGACACCGGTCCCAGCAAGCCCATCCGCTTGACCCGGAACGGGCGCGGCATGTCCGGCGCATTGCGACGCAGTGCAGCGACGGTCACCGGCGCCACGGCATAGCTCAGCACCAGGGCGGCGGATACTACGTTGATCAGCGCTTCCCATGACGGGAACGGCAGGGTCCAGAACACCGACAGGGCGAAGGTCAGCCACAGTGCCGGACGCGGGATGCCGGACTTCTCATCGATGCGGGTGAAAACCTTGAAGAAGGTACCGGTCTGCGCCCAGCCATAGATCACGCGTGGCGTGGCGTTCATGTAGATGTTGCCGCAGCCGCTGGGCGAGATCACCGCGTCCGCCACCACCAGATAGGCCAGCCAGCCCACGCCGAGCGCCAGGGCGATGTCGCGATAGGGCAGAGCGAATTCCTTGGAAACCCCGGCCCAGCCATTGGCGAGCAGTTCAGTGGGGATGCCGCCGAGGAACGCCGTTTGCAGCAACACATAGATCGCGGTGGACAGCAGCACCGACAGGATCAGTGCAATCGGAATCGTGCGCTGGGGGTTTTTCACTTCGCTGGCCACCGAGATGATCGGGGTCAGGCCGAGGTAGGCGAAAATCACACCACCGGCGGAAACCGCCATCTCGATTCCCGAGAGCCCGAAAGGAGCGAAGCCCTGAACCTGGAAGTTCTGCGGTTTGAAGAAGGTGAACAGCACACCGATCACCAGCAGCGGCACGATGAACTTGAACACGCTCACCAGATTGTTGGCCTTGGCAAAGGTTTTCACGCTGCGATAGTTGAGCAGGAAGAACACACACAGAAGAGCGAACTGCACCAGCCAGCCCAACACCGTCGGATCGCCGCTGCCGGGCTGGGTCAGGCCGGGAAACCACGCCGCCGCATATTGGCGCGAAGCGACCACCTCGATCGCCACCAGACTGGAAAACGCGATCAGCGTGATAAAGCCCATCAGATAACCGAGCAGTGGCCCGTGGCTGTAGACCGGGTAACGCACCACACCGCCGGCCCGGGGCAGGGCAGCGCCCAGTTCGCAGTAGACGATGCCCAGCAGCAACACGGCGAAACCGCCCAGCAGCCAGGAAAATATCCCCGCCGGCCCGGCAATCGCAGAAACGTGACTGGCCGCGAACAGCCACCCCGAACCGAAGATCGCTCCGAGTCCGATAAACGTGAGATCGATCAATGAAAGCTGTTTTTTGAACTTGCCTTGGCCTGACATGGCGTCGCCTTCTTGTGAGTTATTGGATAGGCAGGTGTGTGTCACTGGGACGGGCCAAGATTGAACTCATCGGCAGCTGCGTGATTGATGCTTTGCGCAAGCCTGGATGACGAAATCGGCACAATTGCGATGAGAGATGACTGGCCTCGACAGGCCGTGGGCGTTGCTGCACTCTGCATGCGAACGCCGCATGGCGGGCCATTGGCCGACCCCACCGCGAAGGAAGACACCGACGATGCAGAACGCATTTGCGATCCTGTGCGAAGGCGATGAGCGCAATCGCCCCCAGACCCTCGAAGCCTTGGTGGCGGGCGTTGCCGCGCTGTTGCCGATGCTGGACGTGATTCCGAACGCGGTGATTTTCATCAAGGATCCGCAAGCGCGTTACGTCCTGGCCAATCGCACGCTGGTGCAGCGCTGTGGGTTGAAAGACCTGAAACCGTTACTCGGCAAAACCAGCGCGCAGGTGTTCCCGGCGCAACTCGGACCGGGCTACACCGAACAGGATCGCCGGGTGCTGGAAGATGGGTGGGTGCTGGAGGATCAACTGGAACTGCATCTGTACGGCAGTCGCGAACCGGGCTGGTGCCTGACCCATAAGCGACCGCTGTACAACCGTGACGGCGCGATCATCGGTCTGGCGGGCATTTCGGTGGACCTGCAATCAGCCAGTGAAACCCATCCAGCCTTCGAGCGTCTGGCCGCCGTCGACGAGCACATCCGCGCGCATTTCAATCGTCGGGTGACGCTGGGCGAACTGACCCGGATCGCCGGCATTTCGGTGGCGCAACTGGAGCGTTACTGCAAGCGCGTGTTCCACCTGACGCCTCGGCAGATGATCCAGAAAGTACGGCTGGAACATGCCCATCGCTTGCTGCACACCGACCTTCCGATCACCGAAGTCGCCCTGCAGTGTGGCTATACCGACCACAGCGCCTTCACCCGGCAGTTCAAGGCTTCAACCGGGTTCACACCGCGCCAGTACCGGCAGGCGACGGAGCAATGAGCGGTTCTCGGGTCATTGCGGATAAACTGAGCCCGTCAGTTCCAGGTTGCGCAGGTAAAACGAGATGAACCGGATACGAATACGCCATTGCGCGTATTTTCTTTGCGCGATCATGCTGACGTTGACGACGGCTTGCTCCAGCAAGGCTCGATACGCTACCGTGGGTGATCGCTGCTATGCCAAAGCGGTGCCGACCATGGGCGAGGGTGGCCTGGCCTGGGGACAGACCCTGGGCCAGGCACAGAAAAAATCAATGGATAACTGCATGCGCTACGCCAGCCGCTCCGGCGGAACGCCCGGTACTTGTCAGGTGGTGTTGGCCAAGTGCAAAAATTAACAGGGCGGTATAGCCGCCCACGCCACATCGACCGAAAAGGACTTCAGTGAATCTTCATCTTGAAATCGAGCGGATTTTTACCGACCAGGCCTTCGCAAGGCCCCTGTTTTATTCCCGCCCGGGAGGACTGCGTTTCGAACTCTCCGAAACCGGAGGAATGATCGAACAGTTCCTGTTGGCCTTGCGAAAATCGACCGAGATCTGCACCGACATTTTCAGTGACGAGCCCACGCTGGTGACGTGCCTGCGCTTTCACTCCGGCGGCCAGCGATTTGCCCATCGAGCGTTGCTTCAGTCCGTTCGATCTGCAGGTATCGAGATACCCGCAGAACGCTCGATCTGGAGTGAACGCACCGATCCGGACGACTGGTTCTGCGAAAGCGAGCCCGAGTACTGGATCAACCTCGCTTTCGAAGTGCCCGCAAGGATGCTTCAGGCATTGCTCTGGTGCGCACTGGCCACGGATTTTGGTGCGATCGCGCCGAATCCACGCTGCGCGATCTACCTGTTCAACCTGAAGGCCGGAGTGATGGTTTTCCCTTACGACGACCGAGGGATGGACGTGGTCGGGCCCAACAAGGATCTGCTTTCAAGGCTGTACCACCGGCATCATGCGTATCTTCTCGATTACGACCGGCCAGCGATGGATGCTGACTTCGCGGGCTTCTTCTGAGCCTGGGTCCAACCCGGGCATTCAGGCCCGTGCCTTATCAGCGTGCGCGTTTCAACGATTGAGAAAGAGCCTGCTTGGCGATCAGTGAGGCAACGTCCTTGGCACCGAAGCAGCGGAATTTGACACTGTAGGCGTCGGTATCGAGACGGACGATCTTCGTCACGAAGCCACCTTCGACGGTGACCTTGCGGATCGATGTCATGGGCAGTTCGACGTCCAGTGTCCCGTCCTGAGCCATGCGGTTCATGGCATTGGCGTTCAAGTGAACAGCGTTCTGGGTCACGGTCACTTTCCCGCCTACCCATAACCCGCTGTAGTGATTTCTGAACCCCTCGAGCACGCCGGCCAGCACGCCGACATTTCCGCTGCCGACGACCTCGTAGAATTCGCCCACGTCCTCGTAGTTCACTTCGGCGTCGGTCACCAGAAAGTTGGCCATCTTCGACTTCAATACTGCTTCGGCCATCCCTGCATCTCCTTTGTTTGATTACAGTCCAGAAACTCAGACGCCTGTTTACCTGACAAAAAACAAAATCACCATGTGTTTACTTCGTTCCTTCATGCGTCGCAGTTCTCACTGCCCGTATCTGTCTGTCTGGAGTTCTCTCGATGCCCTCGCTCAAAACACTGCCCGCTGCATTGCTGGGGCTGGCCCTCGCCTGTCCGGTCGAAGCCGAGTCTCAGGGCATGGAGTTGGGGCAGGTGCTGATCGGAGCTGAAGAACAGAGCGGCGAAGACTTTTCGGTGCAGGAAGCGAAGTCCCGGCTCGCGCAAATCCCCGGCGCGACCAATGTGGTCGACATGCGCACGCCCTTGCAGGGACGGGTGGCGAGCAATCAGGATGTGCTGGCGTATCAGCCGGGTGTATACGCGCAGTCGGCGGGCAACGAAGGGGTGAAGGTCTCGATCCGTGGCTCGGGCATCAACCGCGCTCCCGGTGCCCATGCTTCCGGGCTGTACACGATGCTCGACGGTCTGCCGCTGACCGGCCCCGGCGGTACGCCCTACGAGTTGCTGGAGCCACTGTGGCTCGACCATGTGGAAGTGTTGCGCGGTGCCAACGGTTTTGATCGTGGTGCGCTGGCGTTGGGTGGGGCGGTCGATTACGTCAGCCACACCGGCTACAACGCGCCGCTTTTGAACGTGCGCTACGTCATGGGCAGCCACGGTTATGCCCAGCGGCAAGTCAGTTCGGGCCAGGTGCTCGGCGATTTCGATTACTACCTGTCGATGACCGATGCGCACTCCGACGGTTATCAGGATCACACCGCGAGCAAAAGCCAGGGCGTGATCGCCAACTTCGGTTATCGCTTCAATCCGGACCTGGAAACCCGTTTCTACATCCGTCACCGCGAGACCGACAACGACCTCGCCGGTCGCGTGACCAAGCATTCCATCGAGCACGATCCGCGTGCGGCCAACCCCGCCTACGTGAACCGCAACGACAGCCGCGATCAGCCCGGCAGTACTTTCATCGGCAACAAGACCACGTATTACATCGACGACGATTCGAGCATCCAGACCGGTCTGGTCTATCACGATTACCCGATGGACCTGCGTGAAGGCCCGAACCGTTTGAAGGTCGCGTATACCGATGTCAGCGGCACGTTCGACTACAAGCGCCGCGACACCCTCTGGGGGCTCGAAAGCCGCAGCACGGTTGGCCTGCGGGTGACCAAACACCTGCCCAACGACGGTGCCAGCGAGCTGGTTCGGATCCCCACCGGCAACACCGCCGGTTATGCGCCGGGCACGCATATGCGCAACTTCACTTATCAAGGCTCGGACACCGTTCTGCACTTTGGCAATGATCTGGAGATCGCCGATGACCTGTGGCTGACCACGGGCCTCGCCGCGATCTACACCCGCCGCGAAAGTGCCGTGACTTACCCCGACGGAGGCGGCAAGACCAGCCTCGGCGACTGGGATTACGCGCCACGTCTGGGGCTGCGCTATCAGGTGACGCCGGACCTGCAACTGTTCGGCAACCTCAGCCGCTCGGTCGAAGCGCCGCATCCATGGTCGCTGATCTACAGCTCCAACGTTCGCTTCCCGGCGGGCAGCGGCGCCGCCACCGGCACCCAACGTGATCCGGTCAAACTGCAGAACCAGACCGCGACCACCCTGGAGCTCGGCGGTCGTGGCGACAGCGCACTCGGCGAATGGAGCCTGGCCTGGTACTACGCTCAGGTACGCCACGAATTGCTCTCGGTTTTACCGGACGCCAACGCCACCACGCCTTATGAACTCAACGCCAGCCCGACCGTGCACCAAGGTGTTGAAGCCAGCCTCAACAGCAACCTGTGGTCGGCGAACGACGGCGGCAAGTTGAGCCTGCGTCAGGCCTACACCTTCAGCGACTTCCACTACCGAGACGACGACCGTTTCGGCGACAACCGTCTGCCGGGCCTGCCGATGCATTACTACCAGGGCGAACTGCGCTACGACTTCCCGCAGGGCTTCTTCGCCGCCGTCAACACGCAACTGGTGTCGAAAGTCGCGGTGGATTACGCCAACAGCTACTACGCCGACCCTTACGCCACCTTCGGTGCCACACTGGGCTACAACGCGCCGAAGGGCGACTGGCAGACCTGGCTGGACATGCGCAACCTGACCGACAAGCACTACGCCGCTACCGTTACGCCGGGCTATGACGACAAGGGGCTGGATGCGGCGCGATCAACGCCAGGTGAGGGGATGGCGATGTATGTCGGGGTGTCGTGGAGTCTGCTTTGAGCTGTGTCGGATCGGGCCTAAGCTAATGAGAAAAGGGTATTTGTCCGGTGTTTTTAATATCGTTTAGTTTTGTTTTATCAACGAATCAAAAGCATCAAACCGACAGACCCCCGATTGCCATGACGGCACACGCTGAATCGATCACAGGCTCTTCAGGTTTGATTCACACGGGAGTGAATCATGCCGCATACCTTGGACATCACTGCATTACCGACCCTGGACCTGTCGCAGCTGGACGGTACGCCGCAGCAGCGCCAGGCCTTTCTCGATGAATTACGCCACGCCGCCCGCGATGTCGGTTTCTTTTACCTGACCGGTCATGGCATCGACGCCGAGCTTCTCAGGCAGGTGCAGGACCACGCCCGTCAGTTCTTTGCCTTGCCCGACAGTGAGAAAACCGCCGTCGGCATGATCAATTCGCCGCACTTTCGCGGCTACAACCGCGCCGCGTCGGAGATCACCCGAGGCCAGCCTGATCAGCGTGAGCAATTTGATCTGGGGGCCGAGCGCGACGTCTTGCCGTTGAACGCTGACAGTCCGTTGTGGGCGCGTCTGCAAGGGCCCAATCAATGGCCGCAAGCCTTGCCGCAACTCAAGCCGCTGCTGCTCGACTGGCAGCAAGCGATGACCCACATGTCGTTGCGTCTATTGCGTGCCTTTGCCCAGGCACTCGCGCTGCCGGAAGACGCCTTTGACCGCTTGTACGGCGACAAACCCAATGAACACATCAAGCTGATGCGCTATCCGGGGCAAGCTTCGTCGGCGAGCAGTCAGGGCGTCGGCGCGCACAAGGATTCGGGTTTCCTCAGCTTTCTGTTGCAGGACCAGCAGGCAGGCCTGCAAGTGGAAATCGAAGAGGGGCGCTGGATCGATGCGTTGCCACGGGATAACACGCTGGTGGTGAATATCGGCGAGTTGCTGGAACTGGCCACCAACGGTTATCTGCGCGCCACGGTGCATCGCGTGGTCTCGCCGCCCGAGGGCAGCGAGCGCTTGTCCATCGCGTTTTTCCTCGGCGCGCAACTCGATGCAGTGGTGCCGCTTTATCCCTTGCCGACGGCGTTGCTGCGTGAGGCTCGCGGTCCGGCCAGTGATCCGCTCAATCCGTTGTTTCGCGATGTCGGCTGGAATTATCTGAAGGGCCGACTGCGCTCCCATCCCGATGTCGCACAGCGCTTCTATGCCGATGCGTCGAATACCCAAACACCGCTTCGCAAGACCGCCAACGCCTGATCCATCACTCGCAAAAGGACACTTCCCATGTTGAAAAAAACAGGCCTGACCCTGGCCGTCCTCAGCGCGCTGGTGACTTCGTTCAGTGCTCAAGCGCTGGAGCCATTGCGCGTTGCCGCCGACCCGGTGCCCCACGCGCAGATCCTGGCCTACATCCAGAAAATCGATCCGCAACTGAACCTCAAGGTGATCGAAATCCCCCAGGGCGTGAATTCCAACGAGCTGCTGGTGCACGGCGATGTGGACGCCAACTACTTCCAGCATCTGCCGTATCTGCAATCCCAGGAAAAAGCCCTCGGCGAAAAACTCGCGGTGGCCGCCACGGTGCATATCGAACCGCTGGGGATCTATTCCCATCGTCACAAAACCTTCGCCCAGGTGCCGGACAAAGGCACAGTGGCGGTGCCCAACAACGTCACCAATCTGAGCCGTGCGCTGTACCTGTTGCAGGACAACGGCCTGATCAAGCTCAAGCCCGGTTTCAATGATCCGGCGGCCGATCAGGCGACGCCCAAGGACATCGCCGAAAACCCGAAACACCTGAAGATCCTCGAAATCGAATCGCCGCAACTGCCCCGTGCGCTGGATGACGTGGATCTGGCGGTGATCAACGGCAACTACGCACTGGAAGCCGGGCTGGTGCCGGCCAGGGATGCGCTGGGGCTGGAGAAGCCTGAGCACAACCCTTACGCCAATATTCTGGTGACCACGCCGAAACTGGAAAACGATCCGCGCATTCAGCAACTGGCGAAAGACCTGACTTCACCGCCGGTGGCCCAATACATCACCGAGCACTTCAAGGGCTCGGTGATCCCTGTGGCGGATGCCAGGCCATGATCGTCATCGAGCAGTTGAGCAAGACGTATCCATCAGCATCGACAGCGGCGCTGGACCGGGTATCCCTGAGCATTCCCGATGGCGCGATCTTCGGCATTCTCGGACGCAGCGGTGCGGGCAAGTCGACATTGCTGCGCTGCCTCAATCTGCTCGAACGTCCGGATGCCGGGCGCATTCTGCTGGACGGCGAAGACCTCACGGCGTTGTCCGACAGTGAACTGCGCCGTCAGCGCCAACGCATCGGCATGATCTTTCAGGGCTTCAATCTGCTGCATTCGCGCAATGTATTCGACAACGTCGCGGTGCCGCTGGAAATCGCCAGAGTCGCCAAACCCCAACGTCGTGAACGGGTTCGGGAACTGCTGGATCTGGTGGGCCTGAGCGACAAGGTCCAAGCCTTTCCTTCACAGCTTTCCGGTGGCCAGAAACAACGGGTGGGCATCGCCCGGGCCTTGGCGGCGCGACCGGCGTATCTGCTGTCGGACGAAGCCACCAGCGCCCTCGACCCGGAAACCACCGCATCGATTCTGGAGCTATTGCGTGACATCAATCGGCAGCTCGGTTTGACCATCGTCCTGATCACCCATGAGCTGGACGTGGTGCGCTCGATTTGCGATCACGCCGCCTCATTGGCCAATGGTCGATTGGTGGAAGCGGGACCGGTCGCCAGATTGCAGGCGACGCCGAATTCCGCGCTTGGTGCGGCGCTGCGGCCCAGTTGCGGCTTGCCGCTGGGGCATGACGCGCCGGGACTGAGTTTTCTGCGGCAATACGGTGTACGGGCGGCCCACTCATGAACCGGACCGTCGACTGGAACGAAATCCTGCAACTGGTGTTCAACGCCACCGGCGAAACCCTGTACATGGTGTTGTTGGCAGGGCTCTTCACCTTGCTGATCGGCCTGCCGCTGGGGGTGTTGCTGTTCATCAGCCGTCGTCAGGGTTTGTATCCGTTGCCCTGGCTCAATCAGGCACTGGGCGCGGTCATCAACCTGGGGCGTTCACTGCCGTTCGTGGTGATGCTGATTGCCCTGATCCCGCTGACCCGTCTGGTGGTCGGCACCACATTGGGCAGCACCGCCGCCGTGGTGCCGATCACCATCGGGGCGTTTCCGTTTTTTGCGCGGATTGTCGAGAACGCCCTGGACGAAGTGGAAAAGGGCCGGATCGAAGCCATCCTCGCCATGGGCGGCGACATCCGTCATGTGATTTTCAAAGTGCTGTTACCCGAAGCACTGCCGGCCCTGTTGGCGGGTGTCACCCTGACGCTGGTGATGCTGATCGGTTTTTCCTCCATGGCCGGGGTCATCGGTGGTGGTGGACTGGGCGATCTGGCGATCCGCTACGGCTACCAGCGCTTCAAGTGATGGTCGCCACCGTGGTGGTGCTGGTCATGCTCGTGCAGGATGTGCAAAGCCTGGGCGACCGATTGGTGCGGTCGCTGGCTCATCGACGCTGAGTGTCGGTTGCAGGCTTACCGCTTGAGGGGCGTGACGATCGAAGTTTCGTCGCTGTCGAGGACGAACACCGCCAGCAGGCGCGCAGGTTCGGTGTCGCTGGCGTTGGCGCTGACCAGATGCACGGAGCCCGGCTCCTCGACGAAGTTTTCGCCGACGTGGTAGATCTTTTCAGGCTTGCCCTTGACCTTGATGCGAAACGAACCTTCCAGCACCGTGGCGTAGATGAAGGCGGTCTTCGGATGGGTATGGGACGGTGATGCCGCTCCGGGCCCGTACTCGACGACCACCCCCCGCATGCTTTTGCCGGGGATGTTGGGAATCGGCCTATCAAAGACCACCGAAACCTTGCCGGCAGGCGGCTCGGCGGCCGAGGCAGTGCTGATCGACAGCGCTGCGAATGCCGCGCTCAACAGAAATCGGGTAACCATGAGATGTCTCCTTGGCAGTCAGGAAGTGGAATGGCCTGAGTGACTATCGAGCCGTCGAGCGAGCGATCCAGTTTTCAAAACGGATGGCCCCCAGACGCGAATCTTTGCCGGTGACCAGCGACTGATCGTCAAGCAGCGTCCCGAAGTAGCGTGCGTGCACGTCCGGTACGACTTTGCGCTTGTCGTGGCTTGCTTGCAGATAACGTCGGGCCAGTTCGTCCAGCGGCAGCGCCTCGGGCCCGCCGACATCCACCGAGCCGTTGAGCGGGGGCGCCAGAACGACGTCGAGTAACGCTGCGACCACATCGTCAGAGGCGATCGGTTGAATCAGCGCCGGAGGCACGCGAAGTTCATCGGCAACCGCAAAGGACTCGGCGATGCCGCCGACAAATTCGAAAAACTGTGTGGCCCGCAGGATCGAACAAGGCTGACCGGACGCCTTGATCAGGTTTTCCTGGGCCACCTTGGCGCGCATATAGCCAGACTCGGGCAACCGTTCACAACCGACTATCGACAACGCAACGTGATGGCGAACCCCGGCAGCCGCTTCGGCCGCCAGCAGGTTACGGCTGGACGTCTCGAAGAAATCCAGGACGGCCTGATCCTCCCAGGACGGCGCATTCGCGACGTCGACCACCACATCCGTGCCGTCCATCGCGGCCGCCAGTCCTTCGCGGGTGATGCTGTTGACGCCCGTGCTCGGGCTGGCGGCGAACACGTCATGGCCGCGCTCGCGCAGAAGGGGCACCAGTTTCGAGCCGATGAGGCCGGAGCCTCCGATAACGACAATCTTCATGGGTCTCTCTCCTTGATGACGCCAACCGTTGGCGCCGATGGAATGGAGAGTGCCGGTGCGGGGGAGGGAAGTCCTTGTGATGACCTTGAGTTTGCCTTGTCGAACCCTTGCATTTCCGTCCAGCCGGCGTTGCAAACTGGAGACAGTGGCGTGTTCACGGCAGGCGTATTATCGTTCTGGACCTCTCACCCTCTGCCGCCCGGAACACGGAGTCGAAGGCGCCTCGTCAAGGGACGTTCGCTGTGCCATTCAGGTTTGAAGACTATGTACTCGATCAAGAACGTCGCGAGCTGACCTTGCGCGGGCAGGTCGTGCCCATCAGCCCGCAGGTCTTCGATCTGTTGCTGCTGTTCGTCAACAACCCTGACCGCGTACTGAGCAAGGATGCTTTGCTCGACACGGTATGGAGCGGCCGCATCGTTTCCGAATCGACCATCACCAGCCATATCAATGCCGTGCGCAAGGCCATCGGCGATACCGGCGAGGAGCAGCGCCTGTTGCGCACGGTCGCCCGCAAGGGCTACCGCTTTATTGGCCGGGTCGATGCGCGCATGACCGGATCGGTGCCGGATCCCGTCGAACGCCCGATCGCCGCTACGACACCAGCCGCTTCCGGCGCGCGGGTGCTGCCGGAAAAGCCCTCGATCATCGTCCTGCCATTCCTCAATCTCAGCGGCGACTCCGAGCAGGACTACTTTGCCGATGGTGTCGTGGAGGACATCATCGCCGCGCTGTCGCGTTTGCGCTGGTTGTTCGTCATTGCGCGCAATTCGAGTTTCACGTTCAAGGGCCAGGCGGTGGACGCCCAAGGGGTCGGGCAGGAACTGGGCGTGCGCTATGTGCTGGAAGGCAGTGTGCGCAAATGCGCAAATCGGGTGCGCATCACCGGGCAACTGATCGACGCAACCAGCGGTGCCCACATCTGGGCCGAGCGTTTCGAAGGCACCCTCGGCGATATCTTCACGCTGCAGGATCAGATCACCGAAAGCGTCGTCGGCGCCATTGCGCCCCAACTGGAACGTGTGGAGATCGAGCGCGCCAAACGCAAGCCGACGGAAAGCCTGGACGCCTACGATTATTACCTGCGGGCCATGGCAAAACTGCACAGCGGCAATCAGGAGGCCATCGAACAGGCCCTGCCGATGTTCTACAAGACCCTCGAACTCGATCCGGAATTCGCATCGGCCTATGGCATGGCTGCCTGGTGCCACTTCTGGCGCAAGCTCAATGGCTGGATGGTGGATCGACCCGCCGAGATCGCCGAGGGTATTCGTCTGGCGCGCCTGGCGGTCTCACTGGGGCGCGATGATGCGGTGGCGTTGACCCGGGGTGGACATGCCCTTGCGCACCTGGCCGGTGATGTGGACGGTGGCATTGCCTTGCTCGACCGCGCCCGCCTGCTCAATCCCAATCTCGCGCCCGCGTGGTTTCTTGGCGGGATCCTGCGTGCGCTTCGTGGCGAAGCCGCGCCAGCCATCAAGGACTTGAACCATGCCGCCCGCTTGAGCCCGCTGGATCCGGAAATGTTCAGGATGCACGTCGGCATGGCCCTCGCGCATTTCTTGGCCGAGGATTTCGATAGCGCCGCCGAGTTCGCCGAAAAGGCCCTGGGCAATCTGCCCACGCTGTTGGTGGCAGCGGTGTTGCTGACTGCCAGTCATGCCTTGGGCGGCCGTGTTGAAAAGGCCCGCCAGGCGATGTTGCGTTTGCAGGCGATGAACCCTGCGCTGCGTCTCGGCCATCTTGAAGACTGGCTGCCGATTCAACGCCCCGAAGATTTCGCCCGCTTGATTGAGGGGCTTCGACTGGCAGGACTGCCTGAGTGAGCGCTCGAACGGACACGCTCCGGACACGGTTGCGGTGAACCTAAGCTAATGCAAAAACGGTATTTGTTTGTTGTTTTTAAGATCGTTTAGCTTTTACCGACCAACCCATCA
Organism: Pseudomonas bananamidigenes; assembly: GCF_001679645.1. Taxonomy (GTDB): domain Bacteria; phylum Pseudomonadota; class Gammaproteobacteria; order Pseudomonadales; family Pseudomonadaceae; genus Aquipseudomonas; species Aquipseudomonas bananamidigenes. Next base: position 25,067 of record NZ_LRUN01000075.1, read on the forward strand.
AATCTGCAAACGATAGAACCCTCGATTGCCATGACGGCGCGCGCTGAATCGATCAAAGGCTCTGCAAACATTTCTTGATGACGGGCTCCATGAACTGGCCTGTCGCCGATAAGGATGTGTATGAGTGCCCCCGTCGCCGTGGCCTGCGAGCCGCTGATTCGTGTGCGTCAACTGAGCAAGGCCTTTGGCTCGAACCGCGCGCTGGACCGGGTCAGCCTGGAGATCTTTCCCGCCGAAGTGGTGGCGCTGCTGGGCGCCAACGGTGCGGGCAAATCGACATTGGTGAAGATCCTCGCCGGTAGCCAGTCGGCCGACAGCGGCGAGATTCAGGTCGACGCTCAGCCTCGGCAATTCAATTCGCCGCTGTCAGCGCGACGGGTCGGCATCGTCGCGGTCCATCAGCAGATCAACGAAGGCATCGCACCCGGATTGAGCGTGGCGGAAAACCTGCTGCTCGACGAATTGTGCCGCCCGGACGGCGACTTCTGGCTCAACCGCAAACGCCTGCTGGAACGTGCCGCGAGCATTGCCGCCGGCCTCGGCCTGGAGTTGCCGCTGGAGCAACCGATCGAACATCTCGGCCAGGCCGAACGGCAACTGGTGGTACTGGCGCGGGCCTTTGCCCTGAAGCCACGGTTGCTGATTCTCGATGAGCCCACGGCGGCACTGTCGGACGCCGAAGCGCAACGCCTGTTTGGCCTGATCGACACTTTGCGCAGCCGGGGCGTGGCGATCATTTATATCTCCCATCGGCTGTCGGACCTGCAACGGGTGGCCGACCGCGCCATCGTGCTGCGAGACGGGCAACTGGCCGGCGAATTCAGTGCCCGGCAATTGCCTCAGGCGTTGGAAGCCATGCTCGGCCAGGCGCTGGAGGCGCACGTCTACACGCCGCGAGCCGCAGGGCGCGAAGTGCTGAAGCTGCGCGGCGTGAAACTGCTGCCACGCACCCAAGCCTTTGACCTGACCTTGCACGAAGGCGAAGTGGTGGTGCTGACCGGGCTGCTCGGCGCCGGCAAAAGCGCGATCGCCGAAGTGCTGTTCGGTCTGCGCCAACCCTTGTGCGGCTCATTGCAACTGGACGGTGCCGACTGGCGACCGGGCTCGCCACGTCAGGCGATTCAGAGTGGCGTGTTCTTCGCCGCCGAAGACCGCGCCGGCCAGTCGCTGGTGCCGGATTTCTCCCTGCGCCGCACCCTGACCTTGCCGTTTCTCGAACGCTTTACCCGTGGCGGCTTCATCCGCAACCGTGCCGAAGCGGCAGCGGTGCAGGCGCAAGTCGCGGCGCTGGGGATCAAGGCCGCCGGCATCGACGTGCCGATGAGTGCGTTGTCCGGCGGTAATCAACAGAAGGTCGTGCTCGGTCGCTGGCTGCTCGGCGAGGGCAGGGTGCTGATTCTCGATGAGCCGTTTCAGGGCGTCGATGTACGCGCCCGACGCGAAATCGGCCAGTTGCTGCGCGACACGGCCGATGGCCGCGCCACGCTGGTGATCTGTGCCGATGTCGATGAAGCGCTGGAGATTGCCGACCGGATTCTGCTGGTGCGCGATCACGCGGTGGTCGCCGATTACCCGCGTGCGGGGCTGGATCGCGCCGCTGTGGTCGCTGCGATGGCCGGCACCGAAACGGAAAATTCTTTTGTTCACGTCGCGCCAAGGAGTAGAGCGAGTGCCTGATTCAAGTTCCCTGTTGTCATCGGCCCCGGCGATGTCCGGGCGCTTCGTACAAGCGTTGATCCGTTACGGCCTGCTGTGGGTGCTGGCGTTGATCGTGGTGTTTTTCAGCGTGGCGGAACCGGCGTTCCTGCGGGTCGGCAACCTGTTCAGCATCCTGCAGTCGGTGTCGATTGTCGCGCTGCTGGCGCTGGGCGTAACCCTGACCATGGCTGTCGGCGGGCTGGACCTGTCCATCGGCGCGGTGGCCGCCATGAGCCTGATGATCGCCAGTTACGTGATGGTGGTGCTTGGCTGGGGCGCGGTGCCGGCAGTGTTGATCAGTCTGGCGGGCGGTGCACTGGTCGGGCTGCTCAACGGCTGGCTGATCGTGAAGATGCGCGTGCCGGACATCCTGGCGACTCTGGGCAGCATGTTCCTGGTGATCGGCGTGCAGTTGATTCCCACGGGCGGGCGCTCGATTGCGGTGGGCATGACCCTGCCCGATGGCGATGAAACCGAAGGCGTGTTCAGTGCGCTGTTTCTGGCGCTTGGACGTGGACGGCTGTGGGACGTCGTGCCGATTCCGGTATTGATCACGGCTGTTGTCGCGCTGGCGGTGTGGCTGTTTCTCGAACGCACGCGCATCGGTCGATTGTTCTACGCGATTGGTGGCAACGAGCAGGCGGCGCATCTGGCGGGGGCGCCCGTACAGCGCTTCAAACTGCTCGCTTACGTGCTCTCGGCGCTGTTGGCCTCGCTGGGTGGCGTGTTGTTGGCGGCGCGGTTGGGACGGGGCGATGTCAGTTCGGGCAACGGCCTGGTGCTGGATGCACTCGGCGCTGCGCTGATTGGTTTTGCCGTGCTCGGTGCGAGGAAGCCCAACGCCTTCGGCACCCTGGTCGGCGCGCTGCTGGTGGCCTCGTTGCTCAACGGCCTGACCATGCTCAACGCGCCGTATTACGCACAGGATTTCGTCAAGGGACTGGTACTGGTGCTGGCCCTGATGTTCACCTTCGGCCTCGCGCATCGGGCGCGCTGAGCCGGTTCATTGATGCTTCAAGGAATGATCCATGCACGGTTCAATCAAGCAGTTCGCACGCCATTGCCTCACTGGTGCCTTGCTTTCGGCACTGGCGCTCAATGCCCAGGCCAAAGCCTTGCCGGGTGCACCGGCGCCGTTCGATAAAGGTCAGGTACAGATCGCGCTGGTGGGTTATCTGTTTTCCGGGGATTTCCCCGAAGCCTATTTGCGCGGTGTCGAAAAACAGACCGAAGCGCTGGGCGCCAATCTGCGGGTGTTCGATGCAAGGCAGCAGGCGGCCAGCCAAGGGGAGATGATCGATCAGGCGGCCGACCTCGGTGTCGACGGCATCATTGTGCAACTGGGCCTGGCCGAAACCCTCAAGGGGCCGATTGACCGCGCTATCGCCAAGGGCATCAAGGTCGTTGCCTTTGACGTTGACCTGAATACACCGCAGGTGACCCAGGTCGAGCAGGATCACCACGCACTGGCGCGGCTGGCGCTGGATCAGGCGGTGAAGGACAACGGCACTCGCTTCGATGCGGGGTACGTCTACATCAGCGGTTTCACGCCGATGGAGCGCCGCGACGAGATCTGGAGCCAGGTCAAGAAGAACAATCCGGGGATTATCGAGAAGGCACGGTTCGGCACCCTCAATCCGCCGATTGCCAACGCCGTGGCCGATCAGGCCAGCGCGGTGTTGCGCGCCAATCCGGGCATCAGCGTGATCTTCGCGCCGTTCGACGAGTTCGCCAAAGGCGCGAAGATCGCCGTCGACGAGGCGGGTCTGAGCCGCAAGGTGAAGATCTACAGCGCCGACATTTCCACCGCCGACATCCAGATCATGAAAGAGCCCGACAGCGCCTGGGCGGCGACGGCGGCGGTCAATCCGCAAGTGGCCGGGGCGATCAGCGTGCGCAGCCTGGCGCTGCTGATCGCCGGAGAGGATCCGGGTCACAAGGTGTTGGTGCCGCCGACCCTGATTACCCGCCAGCAGTTGCTGGATCTGGATGTGAAAAACGTCCGCGATCTGGGGCAGAAACTGCCGTCCTTCGGTGACACCGCCAACGTCGCGCGGGCGCCGTGGATACCTGTGGCGAACTGAAAATCCCAACACCCATAAAAACTGCAGCAGACATTTCCGTGCCTTGACTGACGACTCCTTTTTGTCGCCAGCGGCCGGGTATTGGCTGCGATAAAAGGAGCTGTCACATGATTCACCGTTCCCCTTCATTACTGGCCGTCGCTGTTGTCGGTGCGATCTGGCAACTGCCGGCGCACGCCGAGGACACGTCCACCCGCGCCGACGATGACACACGGCTGGGCACCGTGCTGGTCACCGGCACCCGAGGCACCGCGCGTACCGTACTGGATTCGCCAGTGCCGGTGGATGTGCTGACCGCCGAAGACCTGAAATCCGCCGGTGCCGCCGACGGCGAACTGGGGGCGGCGTTGCAGACACTGCTGCCGTCGTTCAGCCTGCCGCGCCAGTCCAACTCCGGCGGTGCCGACCACGTGCGCGCCGCTCAGCTGCGCGGCATGAGCCCGGACCAGGTGCTGGTGCTGGTCAACGGCAAGCGCCGGCACACCTCGGCGGTGGTCAACGACTCGTCGAAAATCGGTCGCGGTACCGCGCCGGTGGACTTCAACTCGATCCCGATCAGCGCGATCAAGCGCATCGAAGTGCTGCGTGACGGTGCCGGCGCGCAGTACGGCTCCGATGCGATTGCCGGGGTGATCAACATCATCCTCGACGACGCTCCCGAGGGCGGCGAAGTATCCACCAGTTATGGCGCCTACCACACCCATCAGGATGCCATCGGCAAAACCACCACCGATGGCCAGAACAGCGTGACCACCGCCAAGATCGGCACGCGGCTGGGCGAGGAGGGCGGCTTCATTCGTGGCGGTACCGAGTACAAGAATCGCAACCCGACCAACCGCGCCGGTTTCGACGGTTTTGCCGACACCCCGGGCCAGCGTAACTATGTGATGGGCGACGGTCTGGCGCGGGACGTGAACCTGTGGTTCAACGGTGAATTGCCACTGGCGGGTGGCAAGGCCTACAGCTTCGGCACCTACAACCAGCGCCACACCACCGGCGCCGAGTTCTATCGCTACCCGTCAGAGCAACCGCAGTTCTATCCCAACGGCTACCTGCCGCAGTCCCTTGGCGACAACACCGACATCTCCGCCACCGCCGGATTCAAAGGCCTGATCGGCGACGATTGGGACTTCGACAGCAGCCTCACCCACGGTCGCAACCGCTTCGAATCGGCCACCCGTCGCACCCTCAACGTCAGCCTCGGCGCGGACTCGCCGACCCGCTTCGACACGGGGGATTATGAGCTGCGCCAAACCACCGCCAACCTGGATTTCAGCCGCGAACTGCGCCTCGGTGGCCGTTCGTTCGTGCTGGCCCTGGGGGGCGAATATCGCTACGAGAACTACCTGACGTTTGCCGGTGACGAGGCTTCTTACATTGGCTCCGGGGCCGATGGCGCCAACGGTTTGCGCCCGAGCGAAGAGTCGGATCTGGACCGCAATGTGTTCGGCACCTATGCCGAATTGTCCGGGGATCTCACCGACCGTTTCTTCGTCGACGCCGCCACCCGCTGGGAACATTACGACGACGCCGGCAGCAAACTGACCGGCAAGCTCAGCGGTCGCTACAAGCTGACCGAGCAGTGGGCCGTGCGCGGCGCGGTGTCGAACAACTTCCGTGCACCTTCGCTGGCGCAAAGCGGCTTCCAGAACACCACCAGCAACTTCGGCGAGGGCGGCACGCTCACCGATATCCGTGTGCTGTCGGTCAACGATCCGATTGCCCGGGCGCTAGGCGCGCAGAAGCTCGATCCGGAAACCTCGAACAACTACAGCCTCGGCCTGACGTTCCAGTTGAATGAGCGTTTCGACGCCTCCCTCGATGTGTTCCGCATCGACGTCAAGGACCGCATCACACTGTCCCAGCGCATCGGCAGCGACGCGCTGGAAAGTTACATCAACGACAACTTCGGCGTGCCGGGCGTGCACGACGTCAACTTCTTCACCAACGCCGCCGACACCAGCACCCACGGCGCGGAACTGGTGCTCAACTACCATCAGCCGTTCTACGACGGGCAACTGGGGCTGACCACCGCGTACACCTACAACCACACCAAGGTCACCAGCACCAAGGGCACGCCGTCGCAACTGACCGCGCTGGGGATCGGCAACGATGCGCTGGTGGGCGTCGAGGAAACCAACACCCTGACGGATGCGGCACCCAAGGATCGCTTCGTGTTTTCCGCCAACTGGACCAGCGAACACTGGGGGTTGCTCGGACGTCTGACCCGTCAGGGCGAGACCACCCGGGTGTTCGATTTCGGCGACTCGCAGCCCGAGCAAACCTATGGTGCGGTGTGGCAACTGGACGCCGAGGTGACTTACAAATTCACCCCGACATTCAACATCGCCCTGGGCGGCAACAACCTGACCGACAACTACCCGGAACGCTCCGGCTCGGCCATCAACTGCGGCGGCAACCTGCCGTACGATGTGCTCTCGCCGATCGGCACCAACGGCGCTTACTACTACGCCCGCGCCACTTACGGCTTCTGAGCCTTGCCGCCATGGATGGCGGACTCTCTGCAGGATCACGCATGAGTAAAGCCAACGGCCCCCAACGCCATCTGCCGGTATTCCAGGCCTTGCTGATCACGCTGGGCATGGTCGTCACCACCGACATCCTCAAAACCGCGCCGACCGTTGCCTTGAACGTCGGGCCGGAACATTTCTATTGGGTCTGGGTACTCGGCGGTTTGGCGTCGATGGCCGGGGCCCTGTGTTTTGCCGAGATGGCCACCGCGTTTCCGCATCCGGGCGGTGACTATCACTTCCTGCGTACCGCTTATGGCGAGCGCATGGGTTTTCTATTTGCCTGGTCGCGGTTTTCGGTGATGCACACCGGATGGATCGCGCTGTCGGCATTCATGTTTGCCGACTACTTCAACGCGGTTTTTCCGCTGGGGGCGTACGGATCGGGGCTGTTTGCCGGCGCGATCATTGTTGCATTGGTGGTGCTGAACCTGATGGGCAGGCACATCGGCTTCATCACCCAGAGCGTGCTGGTCGGGCTGCTTGCCGTGGGCTTTCTGAGCATAGTCGGCGCCGGTGTATGGCTGGTCTGGCAGGGCATCGAACCGCTTGCGCCGAGTGCGCCGGTCACGCCAGAGCATACCGGCGCGGCAGGGTTTTCCGCCGCGATGATCTTCGTGTTTCTGGCCTTTGGCGGCTGGAGCGACGCGGCGACGTTGTCGGCCGAAGTGCGCGATGGCCGGCGTGGCATCTTCATCGCCATGCTCGGCGCGCTGACAGTGTTGATGGCGATCTACCTGGCGCTGAACTGGGCGTTTGTCCAAGGGTTAGGATTCGAGGGGCTGGCGGCGAGCAATGCGCCGGCGGTTGAGTTGTTGAACCGAGCATTCGGTGCGCCGGGGGTGATGCTGATCCTGCTGATGGTCGGTATCGCGGCCATCGCCACGATCAATTCGACCTTGCTGGTCGGCGCCCGCACCACCTACGCCGCTGCCCGGGACGTGCCGCAACTGCGCCGCTTCGGTGAATGGGACGAGCGCGATGGCGTACCGCGCAAGGCGTTGCTGGCCGAGGGCGCGGTGGCGTTGCTGCTGGTGGTGTTCGGCAGTTTGACCCAGAGCGGTTTCAACACCATGGTCGAATACCTGACACCGGTTTACTGGTTGTTTCTCAGTCTGAGCAGTCTGGCGTTGATTGTCCTGCGTCGGCGTTTTCCCGAAGTGCCACGGCCGGTCAGGGTGCCGCTTTATCCGATCGTGCCGCTGCTGTTTTTCGGGTTGTGCGTGTACATGCTGTATTCCAGCGTCACGGTGGTGGGGTGGGGGGCGTTTCTGGGGATCGGGGTGTTGGTGGTGGGGGCGCTGCTGCTGGCGGGGTTGAGCCGCCTGGTGTCGACACCTCGGCAAGCTCGGCAGCAGACGGCGGATTAAAACGATACCTGGGCCGGCTGCGACAGCCGCAACACTGACAAATCCCCCGTAATGCGTTTATAAGCCAGACGAATCGCCTCGATATCGCGCTCACGCTTCGGGCTGCCTTCATGCAGGATCACAATCACCTTGGTCGCCAGCCGCTCAGGCACTTTCGCGTCATGGTCCTTCCACTGCCCGTAGGCGTCCAGCACGGTGAAACCGTCCGGGAAACGCGGCGTCACTTCCTGATCGAGAAACTCGCGCCAGCGCGCCGGGCTCACCACGCCTTCCTTGCCTTCGATCGGCCCCACCGAGAAATACAGCTCGGTGCGCACCCACTGCGCCTGCGCCGGGCGCGTGGCATCGCCTTGCAGGGTTGAACTGGCGGGGTCTTTGGTGTGTACGGAGGCGGGAGGCGGGCTGGCGCAACCGGCGATCGCCAAAAACAGTGCGGCCATCAACAGGCTTTTTTGCATGGAAACTTCCTTTTTATGAGTTGAGTTCAGGCGCGGGCAATCATAAAGGGCAGCAGTAATAGCGATAAAAGATTAAAAAGTGGACGCTTGCTTGATTTATGGAATAAGTAGGTCAGCTAGGAAAATCATGAAACAACGGTTTATCCGGGAACAAAAAAAGGCGCATGAGGTGTTAACTCATGCGCCTTTCATTCATTTACTGGCGTTCAACACAATCCGATACCTCGCTTTACCGCTGCGCAGATGGTCGACCGCTTCATTGACCTTGCTCATCGGAAACTCCTCCACCTGCGGCAGGATCTGATGGCGGGCACAGAATTCGAGCATGGTCGCTGTGGTGGTGGGCGAACCCACCGGCGAGGCCGACAAGGACTTTTGCTGGGGAATGAGGTTGAACACGTGCACCGGAATCGCATCCGGGACAACACCGACGAAATGCAGTCGTCCTTTGCCGCGCAGCGTCGCGAGCATGGCGGTCCAGTCCAGGTTGGCGTTGGCGGTCACCAGCAGGAAATCCAGCGTTCCGGCAATGGCCTTGAGCGCATTGCTGTCGGTGGAGGCGACGACCTTGTGGGCGCCGAGGCGTTTGGCTTCGTCCTGTTTGCTCAGTGAGGAAGTGAAGGCTGTGACCTCGCAACCCCAGGCATTGAGAAAACGCAGCGCCAGATGGCCCAGGCCGCCGATGCCGACCACACCGACTCGGTCAGTGGGTTTGATGCCGAATTGCACCAGCGGATTGAACACGGTGGAACCGGCACAAAACAGCGGCCCGGCCTTGGCCGGATCCAGTCCGTCAGGGATCGCGGTAGCCCAGGCCCAATGTGCTCGCACGCGGTCGGCAAATCCGCCGTTGCTGCCGATGATCGTCGGTTGCACCGTCGTGCAGAGATGATGGGAGCCGCCCATGCACGAAGAACAATGCATACAGCTGCCCTTGTACCAGCCGATCCCCACCCGCTGGCCGACTTCCAGTCCCCGAACCTGCGGGCCTGCCCGTACGATCCGGCCAACCACTTCGTGACCGGGAATGAACGGGTACTGGCTGATGCCCCAGTCGTTGTCGATCAGCGACTGGTCGGAGTGACAGACGCCGCAATACTCCACGGCGACTTCGACTTCTTCCTCTCCCAGCGGACCGGGATCGTAACTGTAACGCTCCAGCGGCGCACCGGCTGCGGTGGCGGCCCAGCCGGTAAATGCAGTGGGTTCGGTGTTATTGCTCATCGGACACCTCCAGGTCTGGCGCTGCGGACGCAGCCTGAAGAGTCTAGCGGGTCATCGTGCAGGCGCGAGCCAGGTGTCCAGCACGCGTCGGTCGAGTTCTTCCCAGTCCGCCATACCCAGCACCCGCGTGGTGTTGAGGCCGCGCAGATAACCGCGCAGCTGATTGGCCACGGCCCGTACCGACTCCGAGTCGTCCGCTGACTGTCCCAGCACGGTTTCGTATTCGACGAGGTATTCAGCCACCCGGTCGCGGAACTCGGGCAGAACGGCATCGCGGATCAGATCAAAGGTACGCACGGAAAATCCTCATTTGTTTTCGTTGTGATCGAGTGTGCCGCAGTCTGCACGCTGCGCAACTATTGCTTCAAGTAATAGTGACCATCAAGAAACGCAAGTTCTGCTTTGCGGCCGACAGGCGGAAAATCGCCTCCATCGAAACGCAGCTCAAGGAATTTGCGCGATGAAGACTTTGACCCGACTGGCTTTGGTCGCCCTGCTGATGGGCGGGGTAGCCACCACTGCACCGACTTACGCAGCCGACGCCGGTTCGTGCCATTTTCTGCCCATCGGCGCAGCCGGCAGCGGACTGCAGCACTCGCAAACCGTGGGTGTGTTGTACAGCGAAAATACTCTGGACAACCTGCAATACCTCGAGCGCTATCACGATGTGGCGGTGAACGGTGCCAAGGATGCGCTCGATGCGCGGATTCGCGAGGCCTTCGTCAACAGCTCCGACCCGGAACTGGCCATCGACTGGTTGATGAGTTCGCTGCAACAGCAGTTTCTCTCGGTGACGGTCTACGACAACCTGGATTCATTGCTTCAGGCCCATCCCGACGTGGTGGTGATGCTCGACACCCACAACCGCTTGCTGACGCAACGCAACAGTCAGGTCGAAGCGCGATTCGCCGCCCGCTTCTACGACGCCAACCTGCAATACATCGGCAAGGCCGAAGGTGCGGTGGAAAAACAGATGCCGTCGGTATGGGTTCACGACAAGGCCGCGCCCGAGATCGCCGCCCGGATCGAACAGCAACGCGACCTGCAATTCAGTGCCTTGAAGCAGTTCGATGATTCGCTCAAGGCCCTGGTGAGTGCTGGCTGAATACCCGAATCAGATATCGCAACGGCAGCGCCCATGACGCTGAACGTTGCTTGAGAACCGAAACTTTATTTTCAGGATGTTATCCATGCGTGCCTTTTTTATCCCTGCCATGGCTTCTGCCGCTTTGCTGCTGAGCGCTTGCGCCTCCGCGCCGAATGACCCGACGTTGACCTTGCAGACCCACAAGACGCCGGCCCAGTACGCCGAATGTGTGGTGCCGAAACTGCAGCACAGCGCGATGAACCCGACGGTTTCCCAGACCCAGCGCAGCTACCGGATTGTGGTGCCGAGCAAGGTGTCGGCGGACAACGTGCTGGAAGCCTACAAGGCGCAGGACGGCGGCAAGGTGTTTCTGTATGAGCGTCACTTGCTGGCATCGAGTTTCCTGCCGTCGAGTTTTGAACGGGCCGCCCAGGAGTGCCTTTGACGCCTGACGCTCAACGCTTTTGACGATGCTCCTTTGGTTGGCCGCAACCAACCAATTTCTTGCCCCGCACCTTGCGGGGCTTTTTTTGTCCGGCGTTTGCTGCCGCCGGCGCTACGCTGGATAGCGCAAAGGTATTTCGGGAGAACCAGGAGATGAAGAAGGACAGCAGCGGCACGGCGACCGAGAATCCCTCTGCGCTGATCGACGCAAGAATCCAGGAACTGAACGACTGGCGCGGCCAGAGACTGGCCGAGATCCGCGCAATCATTCACGAGGCGGATCCTGAGGTGGTCGAGGAGTGGAAGTGGCGGGGTGTTCCGGTCTGGTCACACAACGGCATCATCTGCACCGGTGAAACCTACAAGGCCGTGGTGAAAATGACGTTTGCCAAAGGCGCGGCGCTGGAGGATCCGTCTGGACTGTTCAATGCCAGTCTGGAAGGCAATACCCGGCGGGCAATCGATGTTCACGAAACTGACAGGATCGATGCAACGGCACTGAAAGCACTGGTGCGTTCGGCGATTACATTGAATTCGAAAAAGTGATTTGCCGTTGAGGCAGAGATGAAGCGGAGGAGGGTGAAACGAGGAAGGAAAATGGCAGGGGCGGCTGGATTCGAACCAACGCATGGCAGGATCAAAACCTGCTGCCTTACCGCTTGGCGACGCCCCTGTAGCTATTGTGTTCAGTCCCGGGAGGACCTCTGCAACAGTGGGCGGCACTTTACCAGCGCTCTTGCGTTCTGGGAACCCCTGAATCAAATAAATTTCATGAAAAACAGCTACTTATTTTCCGGAAGGGGAGAAAACACGGATTTTCAGCGGGCGTGACCGGTCCAGGCGCCCCAAAAGGCGCGGACGCCTGAACCTTGTTTCATCCCAGCCGGCTCGGTTCCATTCCCAATAATCCGGTCAAGGTATTCATGATTGCCTGCTGCCGCGCTCGGTCTGTCAGATAACGCGCCTGGGCGGCCGCGACGTCGGCGTGGCAGTGCGGGCAGATCGATTCGTGGGGATGAATGTATTGCAGGCAGCTTCGGCACAGCGCCAGTTGTTCGGGTATGCGTCCTTCCTCCGGGGATTTCTGACCCTGATTGATCCAGGCCAGTTTGATCACCTGGCCGCTGTCGCTGACACTGCTGATTTGTTCGCCGGTATCGATGCGTTCGGTGATCAGGTCAAAGCGTCCGACCGCGAAGGAGCGTTGCGCCGCGTCTTCGAGCTTGACGATGCGCTCGCGCAGTCCGCGTTTTTTCAGTTCCAGGGTCCGGTAGTGGCAGTACGGGTTGTTGCCGGGTTTGCCCAGCAATGAGTGCGACGTCCAGGTGCAGCCACCCCGGCAGACATCGTTGTAATAGCAGGTGCGACAGTAGCCCCACAGGTCGTCGACCGAGCGCAGGCGGCCGAAGTGGATGCCTTCGCTGTAGTGCCAGATATCGTGCAGGCTCATGTTGCGCACGTTGCCGCCGGAGAAGCCGACGGTCGCCAGCGACGGGCAGCCTTTTACCGTGCCGTCGGCTTCAAGCGCCAGTACCGTCTGGCCCGCCGCGCAGCCGCTCCAGTGCACGCGCTCGTCACCGAAACCGCGCCACAAATGCTCGTAAGGGCCGTAATAACCGATGTTGTTGCCGACGTTCATCAGCAGACCGCGATCCACGCCTTCACGGTACAGCCGGGCGAGCAGCGGCATCACTTCCAGCAGTTGATAGGGTTGCAGCAACAGTTCCGGGTGGTCCACGGCGTTGCCCATGGCCACGGTGATCTGGATCTGCCAGTGGGTGGCGCCCAGTTCGATGATGGTGTCCATCAGTTCCGGCAGGTCAGGCAGGGTTGCCGCGCCGATCTGCGTGTTGACGCTGACGGCCAGCCCGGACGCCTTGGCCCGGCGCAGGGTGTCGACCGCCTTGTCGAACGAGCCGGGCACGTTGCGCACCTTGTCGTGCAAGGGCGCGAGCCCGTCCAGAGAAATCCCGACGCCGTTGAGCCCGGCATCGACCGCCGCCTGCATTTTCGCCGGGGTCAGGTTGCGGCCGCCGGTCTGGATGGCACAGTACATGCCGTGGTCGTGAATGGCCCGGATCAGTTGGGTCCAGTCCTTGCGCAAATAGGCTTCGCCGCCGATCAAGGTGATCTCGCGGGTGCCGAGGGCCGCGAGAGAATCGATGACATCGAGGCATTCGCGGGTGTTGAGTTCATCCGGGCGTCGATGCCCCGCGCGCGAGCCGCAATGCAGGCATTTGAGATCGCACGCCAGGGTGATTTCCCAGACCACGTGCACCGGCACGTAGCGTTTGAGATCGGTTTCGCTGAGGTAGCGGGCAGGGCGGTTGTCTGTCATGGGGAGATCCTTGCGCACGGTCCTGTGCGCGGCACGATTGGACTGACCTTGAAAACCGGCAAGACGCCGGGCGCGAAGCCTCGCGCCCGGCGTATGCGGTCTAGCGAGCTTCCAGTCGGGCAATCTCCGCGTTCAGTTGCTCAAGGGCACTGCGCAAGGCGCCTTCGTGCGCCAGTTGCTGCTCGCCCTGTTGCACCACTGTTTTCAGTTGCGCCAGATCACCGCTGGCCTGGGCCGTCTGCATGGCTACGGCATACAGAGGGTGAACGTGATGCTCCGGCGGCTGTGGCTCGACACTGGGCGCCTGATGTACGGCGACGTGGCGCACGTCATGCCACTGGCCGTTTTCGTTGTAGCGGTAATCGACAAAGCCGCTGCTCCAGTCGTTCAGAATGCCCTTGAGGTGGAAGGTCTGGGCGATCTGGCTCAGCGGACCGCTCGGGCTGCCGTCGAGGGTGAGGATGATGTAGTTCTCGGCCGACGGCGTCAGTCTGGCCTCGGAATAGTCGCCCCAGATCCGGGCATGAAAATTGACGGGCGGCCAGGTGCTTTGAAAGACGCTGGCCACGCCGCTGACTTTTTTGCGGACGGTATCGACCACGATATCGAGGGTCAGAACCGGTGCGCCGAGCAGGGAATTGCTGGCGATGAGGCGGGTGTGAAAAAGTCCGATCGACATGATGCTGCTCCCTTGTGAATGTATGGGTTCCAATAGCCGATCAATGGCTTTGCAGGCGGCTGATTTCTTTTTTGGCGGCGTCCACCGCGATGCGCAACTGCGGCAATTGCTCCAGTTGCTGCCGGGCAAGTCCCGACAGGTTTTTCATCTGGGCCAGGTCGCCGCTGGCAATGGCCGTCTGGATCGGTGCGGCATAGAGCGGCAGGACCGGTTTGTGCGGTTGAATGACAGGGCCCGGATGGAAGGGCTGGAAGACTTTCGATTGCACCTCCACCAGATGGGCGGGCACGTTGTTCAGTTCGTGCCAGCGTTGGCCGTCGAAATATTCATAGTTGGCCACACCTTCGCGCCAGTCGGTACCGACCACCAGATGGATCTTGAAGTTGATGATGGCGTTGGAACCAGGGCCGCCGTGATTGCCCTGTGCGGTGATCAGGATCTTGCTGACACCGGGCTTCATGACCGTCAGGTAGGTGTATTCACCCCAGACATCCGAATCGATGTCGAGCGGCGGATTGGTGGCCTGCGTCACGGCGGCCGTGCCGGTGACATGCTGCTGTGGCGTGGACACCAGCAGATTCAGCGCAAGGCTTTGCGCGCCTGGCTGGCCCGTGCCGATCCTGTAGCACACGGGGAACAGACCGACATTTTGCTGAGTGACTGACATGTGATTTGCCTCCATTGCAAGGTGAGTAATGGCCTTAGTGTTTATCCAGACGGGACACTTCTCTGGCCAGTTTTTCGTACGCGGTTTGCAGCTCCTTCGCTTCCGGCTTTGTCGAATCGCGTTGCTTCAACAAAGTCTTCATCTGTTGCAGATCGCCTCCCGAAATCGCGTCCTGGATGGCAACGCCGTAGGGCGGCATGTTGTGTTTTGAACCAGTCATGGCGAGGGTTTCCTCGTGGTGGTTGCCGAACGTTCCCCTTCAGGCAAGGGGAGTCTTTCCTGACAGACAGGCGACAACCGGCACCGGGAATCACTGGCGACAGTGACTCGCGGCGAAGTGAACGCCTGATCCGTCCGGATCCGTATATTCGTGGTGATTGAAGGGGCGCCGACGCCGCGGGCGTCAGCCGAAACCGTCCGGTCTGCTGTCCGGAATCGGAAGGCGCGTCTGCCGTGGCAGAGGGCAAGAGAAGTTCGCCTGTACGTTGGTCATCTTTCTGTCCTTGATAGAAAGCAACGAAACACAGGGATAGGTTGTTCACTCATCAAGAGTGCATTAACCCGCAAGCACAAAAACCATCCCTGATTTTTCTTCCAGTGCTGCCGATGGCGTTCGTCGAGAGACGTTTGCCAGGTGGCCAGCATATCGCCAGCCACGCAACCCTAGCCCTGTTTGTCCGGGGCTGCCAGAAAAAGCGCCGAACGGTCATGGCCGCTGCTATCCTGCGCGAATCATGAAGCAGGCAGTGAGTACGCGCGCTGTATGAACACGAATCGTGATCCGTTTCCCTTGCCCGAAGACCTCAAGGTTTTCCTGACGGTCATCCGCAAGAACAGCTTTGCCAGCGCTGCCGATGAGCTGGGCTATTCGCCGGCCTACGTCAGCAAGCGCATCGCGGTGCTCGAAAACACGCTCTCGACAAAACTTCTGCACCGCACCACCCGGCGCATCGCCCTGACCGACGATGGCGAGCGGGTGAGGATCTGGGCAGAAAAGCTGCTGGGGGATTTCGATGACTTCCTCGGCGAAATTGCCCAGGCCCGGCACCAGCCGGCGGGCTCGCTGCACATCTGCAGCAGCTTCGGTTTCGGGCGCAATCACGTGGCGCCGGCCATCAGTGAGCTGTCCCGAGCGTGCCCGAAGCTCGATATACGTCTGGACGTGTTCGACCGCGTGGTCGATCTGGTGGGCGAGGGCTTCGACCTGGAAATCCTCGTCGGCGATGACCTGCCGGGCCAGCACCTGGCGCGCAAACTGGTGAGCAACCGGCGGGTGCTGTGCGCCACGCCGCAGTACCTTGAGCGCCGGGGCACGCCGCAAACCCTTGCAGATCTGCAGGACCACGATTGCCTGGTGCTGAAGGAGCGCAACAATGCGTTCGGCATTTGGGAGCTCACCAGGGACGGACAAGAGGAATCGGTGCGGGTCAGCGGCCCGTTGTCCTCCAACAGCGGCGAAATCGTGATGGAGTGGGCCCTGAGCGGCGGCGGGATCCTGTTGCGTTCGATGTGGGACGTCAAACCGATGCTCGAACAGGGGCGACTGGTGCAAGTGCTCGCGGACTACACCCAGAGCGCCAACGTCTGGGCCGTTTACCCGACGCGGCTCAGCGAGTCGGCCAAGCTGCGGGTGTGTGTTGAGTTTCTTGAAGAGTATTTCCGCGACCTGTCCGTCGAATGAAAAACCGGGTGGTTCAGTGAGCCACCCGGTTTTCTGTGTTCAGCCCAGCCAAGGGTTTTCCGCGAGATGCCGCGCTTCAAAGGCGCGAATCTGCCCGGCCCGTTGCAGCGTCGTGCCAATGGCGTCCAGCCCCAGCAACAGTGACTGTTTGCGCAGCGCGTCGATCTCGAAAGCGATCCGTGTGCCGTCTGCCAGTTCGATGGTCTGCCCGGGCAGATTCACGCGGATCTGCGCAGTCGCCGGCACGCTGATGACTTCGGCGATCTGCTTGAGCTGCCCGGCATCGAGCTGGATCGCCAACACGCCGTTGCGCTGGCAGTTGTCGTAGAAGATCCCGGCGAACGTGGTGCCGATCAACGCCCGGATCCCCACTTGTTTCAAGCCCCACACCGCGTGTTCACGGCTGGAGCCGCAACCGAAGTTGGGGCCGGTCACCAGAAACGCCGCGTCCTGCCAGGCGGGCTGATTGAGCACGAAATCGGGATTGGGCTCACCCGAGGCCAGAAAACGCAGATCGAAGAACAGCCCCCGGTCCAGCCCCTGACGATCAATACCCTTGAGGAACTGCTTGGGCATGATCACGTCGGTGTCGATGTTGGCCGCCAGAAACGGCGCGGCGCTGCCGCTGATGGTGGTGAACGGTTGCATGGCTCAAACTCCCGGCGCGAAGGCGCGAACGTCAGTCAAATGGCCGGTGATGGCCGCCGCCGCGACCATCGCCGGGCTCATCAGGTGCGTACGCGCACCGGCGCCCTGACGGCCTTCGAAATTGCGATTGGTGCTGGAGGCGCAGCGATCCCCCGGCGCGAGGACATCGTCGTTCATCGCCAGGCACATCGAGCAGCCCGATTGCCGCCATTCGAAACCGGCGTCGCGAAAGATCTGCGCCAGACCTTCGTCTTCGGCCTGATCGCGCACCTGCGTCGAGCCGGGCACGATCATCGCCCGCACATGAGCCGCGACTCGCTGGCCGCGCACCACGCGGGCAACGTCTCGCAAATCTTCGATCCGCGCATTGGTGCAGGAGCCGATGAAGGCGTGGCTGATCACCACTTCGTTCAGCGGCGTGCCGGGTTTCAGGCCCATGTAATCAAGGGCGCGTTGCAGGCCCTGGCGCAGTATCGGGTCGGGCTGACTGGCCGGGTCCGGCACTCGTCCGCCGACCGGGGCGGCCTGATCCGGGCTGGTGCCCCAGGTGACCATCGGTTCCAGAGCCGAGACATCCAGGCTGACTTCACTGTCGAACACCGCGCCATGGTCGCTGTACAGGCCTTTCCAACGCTCCACCGCCTGCTCCCAGACTTCACCTTTCGGCGCACGCGGCTTGAGTTGCAGATAGGCGAAAACCTTGTCGTCCGGGGCCATGAACGCCCCACGGGCGCCGGCCTCCACGGCCATGTTGCAGATGGTCATGCGCGCTTCGACGCTGAGGTCGCTGATCGCCGGGCCGGTGAATTCGATGGCAAAACCGGTGGCCCCCGAGGCGCCGATCTTCTCGATCAGGGCCATGATGATGTCTTTCGACGTGAGCCCCGCGCCCAGTTCCCCCTCGACCGTCACCCGCATGGTTTTCAGGCGCTTGTAGACCAGGGTTTGCGTCGCCAGCAGGTGTTCGATTTCCGAGGTGCCGATACCGAAACCAAACGCACCCAGCGCGCCGTAAGTGGTGGTGTGACTGTCGCCGGCCGCTACCACCATGCCCGGCAGAATGAAACCCTGCTCCGGCGCCACGACATGCTCGATGCCCTGGCGCTTGTCCAGCACATCGAACAGTTCGATGCCAAAGTCGCGGCAGTTTTCCTCGAAATACGACACCTGCCGCGCACCTCCGGCATCGGGCATGGCCGCGGTGCGGGTTGGCGCGGTGGGGTTCACATGATCGACCACCGCCAGCGTGGCCGCCGGGCGCCAGACCTTGCGTCCGGTGTCGCGCAAACCGCTGAAAGCCTGCGGGCTGGTGTATTCGTTGGCGACCTGACGGTCGATGTACAGCAGCACATGACCCTGATCGTCGAGATCGCAGACGGTGTGGCTGTCGATGTGTTTCTGGTACAGGGTTCTCGGGCTGGGCATGGCGCGGGCTCTTTTCTGTCAGTGCAAAAACAACGTACGGACAGAGTCATTGATCGCCGAAATGGCATCAAGCGCGCTTTGGTAAAGCCGTTGAACACGGATTGTGAGTAATAAAGCGACGGCGAGGCACTAAGCCGTAGCGTCGAATGCCTCGTGATACGTCACCACGCCCACCGGCCATTCACCTTCAAACGCCAACGCCTGAAAGTACTCCGCCGGAACGCCCGGCAACGCCAGACCGGCATGGGCCTTGAAGCCGAAGCGAGCGTAATAGTCCGGATCACCCAGCACTACGCAGCCAACGCCGCCGATGCGCTGCAACTGCGCCAGCGAGGCTTTCATCAGCGCCGAGCCGATGCCCTGTTGCTGGTGGGTCGGGGACACGGAGATCGGGCCCAGGCCGTACCAGCCTTGAGCACCGGAGGAGATCGTCACGGGTGAAATGGCGACATGGCCGACCACCGTATCGTTCTCCACCGCCACCAGCGAAACGCTGAGCTGGCCGGCGCGGCGCAAGGCGTCGACGATGAATTGTTCGGTGTGGCTGGAGTGTGCTTCGTGCTGGAAAGCGGCTTCGGTGATTCGGGCGATGGCGTCGATGTCTTCGAGGCGTTCGTTGCGGATTGTGATGTTTGTTTTCATGCGTTCTCGGGTGTCACGGTCGATCAGGGTCCGAAGGGTTTCGAACAACGGATCGGCACTGGTGTATTGCTTGCCGTAGGCCAGGTTGAAGCCATAGTCGAAGTCTGGCGGATTCCTGCCTTGCGTGTGTTGTAAAAGTGTTTCCAGCTTGTCCAGCGCCTTTACCGCTCTGGCTTCGGCAGAACCGGCGTTTTCATAGTCGTCCCAGAGCGCGAGGATCTCGTTTTTCAGCGCGTCGTCCAGAGCGCGGGTGAGCAGCAGCAAGTCGTTGCGTTCCTGTTCGCCCTTGTCGGGCAAACCGGCTTGATCGACCGCCGGAATGTCACCGTTGATGGCCTCGCCGAGGTCATGGATGACGCACATCTTCAGGACTTTCAGCACATCGAGCCCGGCCAGATCGTCGGCGAACACGATGGCCATCAGGCACAGGCGCCAGCTGTGTTCGGCGGTGCTTTCACTGCGCCCGGAGGAGGTGTGAGCGCTTCTGAGGACGTCCTTGAGCCGTTCCGCTTCGCGCAGAAAGTCGAGGCGTCCCTTGATTTTTTCAAGGTTCATGCAGGGACCGGGATTGAGAGGGCAGGATCCAAAGCCTAGGCCCGGTCTTGATCATCGTCCACGCATAAAATATGCGGCGGGTGGCTCAGAGGGTTTCCACCAGCCGTGCGGCGGTGCCGTCCGACAGGGTGATCCGCGTCCAGCGACACAGGCTCTCGCGGATGGGGACGACGGTTGAGTCGTTGTGGCCGGTGACGAATTCCAGTGCCGGTGGCGCCTGGACTTCCCGCCAGCCGTTGTCATCCAGCAAGGACTCCCTGTGCTGGATTTCTGCCGTCGCAAAGCACCACAACGATTGCCCCAGCAGCTCGCTCAGCGGCCTGCTGAACTGCGCGGCGCGGGCCGGGGAGCAGGCCAGCAGGCGATGGGTCAGGTCGCAGACAAGGTGAACCGGGCGCGCACTGTCCGTCACCAGTCGGGCGAGCGCCTGATCGGCGGCGCTGTCGAGTCGTGCCGCGAGCAACCGTTCAAGATGAAAATGGGCGTCCGGATCCATCGCCTGCACACCGCTTTCCCAGCGGGAAATCGTCGACTGGGTGACCTTGAACAGCTCGGCGGCATGGCTCTGCTTGACGCGGTGCAGCACCCGCCAGCGGCGCAGGGCGAGGCCGGGGAGACTGGGCTTGAGCAAGGTGTCGGGCATGGCGATGGATCGCAAAGGGAATGCGGGCCGACAGTCTGAAGACTGCCGGCCCGTGCTGCAAATCGGCGCGATATCAGGTCATTCCGGCAGCCTGGCGATCACCTTGATCTCGAACTGAAAGCCATACAGCCACGTCACGCCGACCGCGGTAATGGTCGGATGCGGCGCTTCACCCCAGAACTCCGGCACCACTTCCCAGATGGTTTCGAACGTGGATTGCGGATCGACCATGAACACCGTCACGTCCACCACGTCATCGAAACTGCCCCCGGCTGCGCCGAGAATCGCATTCAGATTGGTAAACGCCAGTCGCACCTGTTGCTTCAGATCCGGCTCGGGCGAGCCATCCTCCAGGCTGCCGACCTGCCCGGAAACGAACAGGAAACCGTTGGAACGCACCGCTGGCGAATAGCGATTGCGCTCGTAGAGGGCATGGCGTCCGGGCGGGAAAACCACGTCGCGTTTTGGCTGGGCATGGGTCATGGGGTGTCTCCTTTAATGGGTTGAGAACCTGCGATGGAGAAACTCTAGGGGCTTGCATCGGCGCGATAAACGCGCAACCTTGGCGCTCACTGTTTGTAAATCCCAAACAATCGAGCTGCCATTAGAGGTGGGTAATGGACCGTTTTGACGCGATGCAGGCTTTTGCCCGAGTGGTGGAGGCGGGCAGTTTCACCAAAGCCGCCGAGACGCTGCACATGAGCAAGACCACCGTGACCCAGCTCGTCCAGCAACTGGAGGCGCGGTTGAGAGTGAAATTGCTCAACCGCACCACACGCAAGGTCAACGTCACGGAGGACGGCGCGGCCTACTATGAGCGAGTGATCAAATTGCTGGCGGACATGGACGACGCCGAAACCAGCCTTCCCGGCACGGCGGCCCAGCCCAAGGGGCGCTTGCGGGTCGATGTGCCGAGCCCTTTGGCCAATCTGATTCTGGTGCCGGCGCTGCCCGAATTTTATGAGCGCTATCCGCAAATCCAGATCGACATGGGCGTCAGCGACCGGATCGTCGACATCATCGATGAAAACGTCGACTGTGTGGTGCGCGGCGGTGAGTTGCGGGATCAGTCGCTGATGGCCCGCAAGGTCGCCGATCTGCAACTGGGCGTGTATGCCGCGCCGAGTTACCTGGCCCGGGCCGGCACGCCCAAGCATCCTCGTGAACTGGAAGACTCTCATCACCGGGTGGTCGGGTTTCTCTGGGCGCGTACCGGCAAACCCGTGCCTTACGCTTTGCACAACGAACTCGAAGATCTGCAGATCAAGGGTCGCCATGTGCTCGCGGTCGATGACGGCAATGCCTATCTGGCGGCGGGCCTCGCGGGGCTGGGCGTGTTGTGGTTGCCCAGGTACATGTCCAAGGCACACGAAGCGAGCGGTGATCTGCTGCCACTGTTCGAAGGCTGGCGCCTCGATCCGATGCCGCTCTACGTGGCGTACCCGCCCAACCGTCACATCAGCCGCAAACTGCGGGTGTTCATCGACTGGATCGCCGAGGTGATGGCCCGCCACGCACCGGTCATGGATCGCCCAGGTTCGCCAGCAACCACTCGGTGAAACTTCGCGCCATGGGGTCGTGTTCACTGTCGCGGTGGGTCAACAGGGCCCAGTTCGGGCCGCGAATGGTCTGCTCAACCAGTGGCTGCAACAATCCGTTTTCCCGTGCCTGACGGCTGAGCAACTGGCTGACCAGCGCAATCCCGAGACCTGAGCAAGCCGCGTCCAGCAACAGGCCCGGGTCGGAGAAGTTCAGCCCCTGTTCCTGCTGCCCGATATCGATACCGGCCTCTACCGCCCAATGGCTCCAGTCCATCTCCCGCTCGCCGTGCAGGGTGGTGCGCTCAGCCGGCGGCACCGTCAGCAGGCTCGGGTGGCACGCAGGGTAGAGCCGGTCGGCGTGCAGCACTTTGAAACTGCATTCGGCCTGGGAGCTGATGTCGTCGCGCACCGCCAGATCGATGGTCTGGGTCGCCATGTCCGGCACTTCATCGGTGCTGAAAATCCACAGGTCCACCTTCGGGTGCTGACGGCGGAAGACTCCCAGCCGTGGCAGCAACCAGTGCCGGGCAAACGCCGGTGTGGTGTTGAGCACCAGCTGATTGGGCTTCTGGTATTGCCCCAGTCGCCGGATGCCCACCGACAGTTGCTGCAACATCGCCTGAGTCGTGGAGAGCAGATCGTGGCCGGCGTCGGTCAGCGCGACGCTGCGCCCGCTGCGGAAAAACAGCGGCTGTTCCAGATACGCCTCAAGGCTGCGGATCTGCTGGCTGATGGCCGACTGCGTCAGGCTCAGTTCCTCGGCGGCCTTGTGGAAGCTGCCCAATCTGGCGGCCGCTTCGAAGCCGCGCAACGAGCTGAGGGGTGGCCAGTGTTTCAGCATGATCGATAAGTTCCTCTAATCAGTTTTCCGCTAAATCCATCGTTTGTTTGCCCTTCAGGCCGCCATTAGCATGCACGTCAACGCCGCCAAGGCTGTTTCCATTGAACACAATGGCTTAACTCAAAGGGCTTTTTACCATGCAGCAGAACAAAAACAACAACAGCGGTTGGATGATGCCGGCAGAGTGGGTAACGCACGCCGCGACCTGGATGGTCTGGCCCCACAACAAGGCCCTGTGGGAGTCGGGCTGGCGCGTGACCCTGCCGTTGGTGCAGGAAGATTTCGCCCGCGTCGCCAATGCCATCGCCCGGTTCGAACCGGTGAAAATGGTCGTCGATCCGTCGGCCATCGCCAGTGCCAAAGCCTTGTGCGGACCGAACATCGAACTGATTCCGCTGGCCGTCAACGACAGCTGGTGCCGCGACTCCGGCCCGAGTTTCGTCGTTCATCCAGAGCAAGGTCTGGCCGGGGTGAGCTGGCGCTTCAACGCCTGGGGCGGCAAGTCGGCGCATGATCTGGACGAAAGCCTGGCCCGCCGCGTGCTCAATCACCTGGGCGGCGAGTGCTTCGGTACGGCGCTGAGCAACGAAGGGGGCGCGATCCATGTGGACGGCGAGGGCACGCTCATCACCACCGAATCGGTGTTGCTCAACCCTAACCGTAACCCCGGCGTAAGCAAGGCCGAGATGGAAGAGATCTTCAGCCGTCTGCTCGGCGTGAAGAAAACCATCTGGTTGCCGGGCGATCCGGATTACGTCACCGGCGACATGACTGACGGCCACGTCGATGGCGTCTGCGCTTTCGCCCGTCCCGGCGTGTTGTTGGTGGATGCCACTCACGATCGCAGCTCGGTGTACGCCGAAGTCGTGCGGGAAAACCGTCGCGCACTGGAACTGGCCACCGACGCCCGGGGCCGCCAATTCGAGCTGATCGAGCTGTATGAAGCCACCGATGCGGTGGACACCGAAGCCGAAGTGTTCTGCGCCTCGTACACCAATTTCTACATCGCCAACGGCGCGATCATCATGCCCGCCTACGGCATTGAAGCCGACCATATCGCGGCGCAAACCTTGGCGAAGGCATTCCCGGGCCGCGAAGTGGTGCCGGTGCAGATCAATCACTTGGCCCATGGTGGCGGCGGTGTGCACTGCATCACCCAGCAGCAGCCGGCTTGGCCTCTGGAGGGTTGATCGATGACGATGCTCAAAGTCGCCACCACCCAGATGCCGTGCACCTGGGATTTGAAAAGCAACCTCGACCGCGCCGAGCAACTGGTGCGTGAAGCGGCGGCGCAGGGTGCGCAAGTGATCCTGTTGCAGGAGCTGTTTGCCACGCCGTATTTCTGCATCGAGCAAAGCCACCACCACATGGCGCTGGCCGAGGAGTATCGCGACAGTCGGGTGCTGTCGCGCTTCGCTGCGCTGGCCCGGGAGCTCGGCGTGGTGCTGCCGCTGAGCTGGTACGAGAAGGCCGGCAACGCCTACTTCAATTCCCTGAGCGTGGCCGATGCCGACGGGCGCCTGTTGGGGGTGTACCGCAAGACCCACATCCCCAACGCCATCGGCTATCAGGAGAAGGAGTATTTCAGCCCCGGCGACACCGGCTTCAAAGTCTGGGACACCGCGTTCGGTCGCCTCGGCGTGGGCATTTGCTGGGATCAGTGGTTTCCGGAAACCGCCCGCAGCCTGGCCTTGATGGGCGCCGAGGTGCTGCTGTTCCCGACGGCCATCGGCTCGGAACCGGGCTGTGCCGACCTGGATTCGCGGGACCACTGGCAGATGACCATGCGTGGCCACGCCGCTGCCAACCTGCTGCCGGTGGTCGCCTCCAACCGAGTTGGCCGTGAAGTGGCCGGCAGCGATGCGACGCTGCAGATGAATTTCTACGGCTCGTCGTTCATCTGCAACCACAAGGGAAAAATGCTCGTCGAAGCCGACCGCGCCAGCACCGGCGTGCTGGTGCAGAGCCTGGATCTGGCAGCCATGTGCGAGGAGCGCCTGAGCTGGGGCATCTACCGCGACCGTCGCCCGGAAATGTATGGCGCGTTGTTGAGTCAGGACGGCCGTCACCTTCACGCCCGCTGGAATCCTCAAGGAGTCTGATATGCACACTTCACGCAAGTGGTTGCTGGGTGTTCTGGGTCTGGCGCTGGCCGGTTTGATGCCGGTCGTGCACGCCGAAGACAAGACGCTGCGGCTATACAATTGGGCGGACTATTTCGCCGAAGACACCTTGAGCAAGTTCACCGCCGAAACCGGAATCAAGGTGATCTACGACGTGATGGACGGCAGCGAAACCCTGGAGGCCAAGATGCTCTCCGGCGGCAGCGGCTACGACCTGATCTTCCCCGGCGACACCGTGGCCGAACGGCTGATGCGCGCCGGCAGCCTGTTGCCGCTGGATCCGTCGAAGGTCACGGCGATGAACGACATCGAGCCGGGCCTGCAAAAGCTGCGCAGCCATTACGAGCACTCGAGCAAGGCCACGGTGCCCTACACCTGGGGCACCATCGGCCTGACCTACAACGCCGGGCAGATCAAGCAACGCATGGCCGATGCGCCGGTCAACAGCCTCGACATGCTGTTCAAGCCGGAACTGGCCGCGAAGTTCGCCGATTGCGGGATTTCAATGATCGACTCGCCGGACGAAGTGCTGGCGGTGGTGCTCAATTACCTGGGCCGCGACCCGCGTAGCGCCAAGCCTGCTGATCTGGCGGCGGCCAGTGATCTGCTGATGAAGCTGCGGCCGTACATCCGCAAGTTCCAGTCGCAACCGGTGACCGACCTGGTCAACGGTAACCTGTGCCTGTCCCTCGGCTACAGCGGCGACATGACCCAGGCCCAGCGCACCTCGGACAGCGCCGGCAAGCAGACCCGCTTCCAGTACCGCGTGCCCCGTGAAGGCACCACGGTGTGGATGGACACCATGGCCATTCCGGTGGATGCCAAACACCCGGAATACGCCTACGAATTCATCAACTTCGTGATGCGCCCGGAGAATATGGCTGCGATCAGCAATTTCACCGGTTACCCGACCTCCAACGCCAAGGCCCGGCCAAACGTGGATGAGGCCATGCGCAACAACCCGGACATCTACCTCGACGAGGCGACCTATGCTCGTCTGATACCGGGCAAGGACATTCCCCAGGCCGACATGCGTGCCCGCATGCGCACCTGGACCAAGTTCAAGACCGCCACTGCAAAGTGATTTTTCCGGGCCGTTTCGGCGGCCCATTCCAAACAGGAACGTACACATGCCCACTCGTCGTGAGTTCATCAAACAGGTTTCAGTCGCCGCCGGCGTAGGCGCTGCCGTCATGGGCCTTGGTCTGTCCCCGGCGCGGGTACTGGCGGCCAGCGGAGGTCGCTGGTTCATGCCCGACGAGGGCGACAAACACGAACGCGCCTACATGGCCTTCGGCGCGCAGGACGCAATCTGGGAAGACTTCACCGAAGACGTCCAGGAAGCCCTGGGCCGGATCGCCCGCGCCATTGCCCGCTACGAACCGCTGACCATTTATTGCCGCAGCAGCGAACGCAGCCTGGCCGAAGAGATTTGCGGCACGTCCAACATCACCTACCAGATCGCCAACCTCGATGACATCTGGATGCGTGACATCAGCGCCAACTTCGTCATTGACGACAAGAATGGCCTGGGCGCGGTGGACTTCAATTTCAGCGGCTGGGGTAACAAGCAACAGCACTCCAAAGACGCGAAAATCGCCCAACGTGTAGCGCAAGACGCGCAAGCAACCTACATCCGCAGCGAACTGGTGGGCGAGGGCGGCGGTATCGAAGTCGATGGCCACGGCACCGGGATCATGACCGAAAGCTGCTGGGTCAACGCCAACCGCAACCCCGGCTGGAGCAAGGCCGATGTCGAGGCGGAACTGAAAGCACGCCTGGGCCTGCGCAAAATCATCTGGCTGCCGGGCATCAAGGGCAAGGACATCACTGATGCCCACGTCGATTTCTACGCGCGCTTCGTCAAGCCCGGCGTAGTGATCGCCAACCTTGATACCGACCCGAAGTCCTACGACAACAAGGTCACTTTGGCGCATCTGGAGATCCTGAAGAAAGCCACCGACGCCGACGGTCGCCCGCTGCAGATCCACACCGTGTCGCCACCGCTCAATCCACGCAAGACCAAGTTCAACAAGAACAACGACGACTTCGCGGCCGGTTACATCAACTACTTCGTCATCAACGGCGCGGTCATCGCCCCGGAGTTCGGCGACAAGGAGGCCGACAAGAAGGCCTTCGACCTGCTCAAGCAGCTCTACCCGAACCGCGACGTGGTACAGATCAACATCGACGCCATCGCGGCCGGTGGTGGCGGGATTCACTGCGTGACCAGTCACCAGCCGGCGTGAGGCCGTTGCTCAGCGAAACCGTTGGGGAAGCGCTTCGGCAAAGGGATAGAAGTCAAACCAGGGTTTGGCTTCGTCGATCACCTGGCGGAAAGACGGGCGCTGCACCAGTCGCTCGAAGTAAGCGCCGAGGCGAGGGCGGTCGGCGCCAAACGGCACCAGTGTACTGGCGTAGAACAGCGCCGGACTGGCGGAGCAATCGGCCATGCTGTAGGCCGGGCTGGCGATCCATGGGTGGGTCGCCAACTGGTTTTCCAGCATGTCGTAGGCGGTGTTGAGCAAGGTGCGCTGGCTGCTCAGATCGGCGTTTGCATTGTGGATGCGGTCGGCGACGATCTGCGACATCGGCGTCATCACGTAGTTGTCGAAAAAACGGTCCCACAAACGCACTTGCAGCGCGGTATCCCAGTCATCGGGGATCAGGTGGCCCGCTCCGGCGTGGTAATGGTCCAGATATTCGATGATCACGCTCGACTCCGGCACATTGTGCTGGCGGGCGCGATCCTGCAATACCGGGAACTTGACCAGTGGCCACAGCGCCCGCAGCTCGGCCCGCTCGGCTTCGCTGGACAGGTCGATCAGACGTTTTTCGAAGGCGACGCCGTGTTCGTACAGGGCAATCAGGGCTTTGTGGCAGTAGGACGACAACGGATGGTAATAGAGGGTCAAGTCCATGGTTCAACGCCTCGCGGTGGTGGTGAAAGGCACTACACAGGTATAGCGCGCCTGCGCACGGCCACGCATTTGATTTCCACCAGCAATCCCGGATGCGCCAGTTCACTGACGCCGATGCAGGTCCAGGCACAGAAGCCTTTGGGGAATACGCGGTTCTTCACGTCACGAAATATCGGCATGTGCCGGCTCGTGTCGGATTTCAGCGACCGTGCGCAAGCGCCGCCAGTTGTTCGGTATCCACCCGCACAAACACCGAATCACCCACCGCCGTCAGCACATCCCCGGCGTACACCTCGCAGATCACCCGGCTCTTGCGCCCGGTTTCACCTTCGACTTTTGCCTTCAGCGTCAGCGGCACGCCCATCGGCGTGGGCTTGATGAATTTGATGCCGAGATTGCCGGTGACGCAGTTGATGCGCGGCAGGCTTTCGGCTTCACGCCCTTCGGCGCGGTAGTGGTAAGCCATCGCCGTCCAGTTCGAATGGCAGTCCACCAGCATTGCGATCAGGCCGCCGTAGACCAGCTCCGGCCAGCCGCAGTATTTGGCCTCGGGCGCATGCTCGGCCATGACGTGTACGCCGTCTTCATGCCAGAAGCTCTTGATGTGCAAGCCGTGCGGATTGCTGCTGCCGCAGCCGAAGCAGACGCCGTCGGGGGCGGCGGTGTCTTGCAGGGAAGTGTCGAGGGGGGACATGCCGGGATCATCCTTAAACGGGTTAGTCGAACCGAGGGGATTCTAACCCTGAATCAAGGACAAGGCGTTGCTTCAAGTGACGCCGTCTGCTGCTGACATTGATCCCCGCACGATGCTAATTGCGTTGAGCCAGATTGCGTTGAAATTCCTCGAAGCTGCACGGCAGGCTCGCAGCCTTGCGCTTTTTCGATGTGTCGTGCTCGTCGGGCAATTGATCGCTCAACTCCCAGACTTCAAGCATCTTCGCGTACTCGAAGGCATGGCGCGGGCTGCTCTGAATCCACTGCTGGAAGGCCTGGCGTTCTTCGGGCGTGCAGGTTTCGTCTTGCAGGCGCAAGCACCAGTGAGCTGCCTGATGGAGGATTTCATCATCGGCGTCTTGAGGACTTTGGCGATTCATTGACTGTTTCCAGGATGGCCGGAGAGGGCACT
Organism: Pseudomonas bananamidigenes; assembly: GCF_001679645.1. GTDB lineage: Bacteria > Pseudomonadota > Gammaproteobacteria > Pseudomonadales > Pseudomonadaceae > Aquipseudomonas > Aquipseudomonas bananamidigenes. The sequence continues at coordinate 53,793 of NZ_LRUN01000075.1, forward strand.
TTACCCTGCCTCTTGCAAAAAAAACGTCAAATTTCCACAGGGATTCAGCCGGCCCGACGGACAGAATGCGCGTGCGCCGGACAGATCGCGCCGCCATTCAGGCTTTTCGACGTTTTGTCATATTCCGGCACTTTCCGATGTAGAGAGTGGGCAGCCCAACCGGTTTTCAATGAGGCTGCATCGTGTTTCCACGTCTACTGTGTTCGCTGTCCGTGCTGAGTCTGTCCATCGCCGCCGCCCACGCGGCCAGCCTTGATACCCCGCGCCTGCAGGGTATCGACAACTTCCGCGATGTCGCCGGTGTCACCACGGCCTACTCCACGGCCCATGACGGCACGATGCGCGCCGGTGTGTTTTATCGCTCGAATGCGCTGACGCCGACGGCGTCGGATCTGGCGACCCTCAACGGGCTGGGGATCAAGGCCGTTTACGACTTGCGCACCCCCAGTGAAATCGCGGCCACGCCGGACACGCTGATCAGCGGCGCGACCTACCAGAACATCGACATCATCGGCGCCACCACTTCGGGCGCGAACATCACCACGGTCTCGTTCAAAAGCGCCGCCGATGCCATCGCCATGATGCAGGACACCAACCGCGCCTTTGTCAGCGATGCCGGCATGCGCCGCCAGCTCGGCGTGTTGTTCAACGAACTGGCCGGTGTCGACGGTGCCGCGCTGTTCCACTGCACCGCCGGCAAGGACCGCACCGGCTGGACCGCCGCCGTGCTGCAAAGCATCGCCGGGGTCGACAACGCCACGATCATGAGCAACTACCTGGCGACCAACGACTACACCGCCGCCCGGGTGGCCAGGACACTGGCGATGATGCCGGCAAACATGGCTGCCATTTACGCGCCGCTGCTGGGCGTGGAGGCCAGTTACCTGCAAGCCGGCCTGGATCAGGTGACTGCGCAATACGGCAGCATGGACAACTACCTCAAGCAGGGTCTGGGTCTGTCCCAGGAAACCATCTATGTGCTGCGCGGCAAAATGGTCGAGTACAACAGCCTGCCCGGTCAGGCAGGGCTGATCGGCAATGCCGCCGCCGGTGCGCAGCTGTTGCAGGCGTTGCAAAACAGCAAACTGTCGGGCACCTACAGCGCCTACAACTACTACCTGCAATCGGCCATCGACGCCGGAACTCTGGGCGGTGTCGAGTCCACCGTCGGCGGTCAGGTGCATGCCGATGCGGCGAGTTACCTGCTGCGTCAGAACGCAATGATCGAGCAGGCCGCCGCGCCGTTCGCCAGCGGCACTGATCTCAAGGTCGGCCAGTACCGGTTGTGGAGCACCGCGCTCGCCGGTTACCTGGGCACCGACGGTTCGGCCCATGCGCAAAGCAGCAACGAACACAGCCAGGGCCTGATGGTCGGCGTTACCCAGCGCTTCTCCGAACAACTCAGCGCGCGCGGCGGGATCGGTTACAGCAAGGGCACCGTTGGCGCGGCGGGCGGCGAGGCCAATACCGATTTCGCCTTCCTCGATCTGGGCGCCCGTTATGGCTTCACCAGTCTGGAACGGGGTTTGTTTGCCGATGCCAACCTCAGTACCGGCTACGTCGACTACGACAGCAAACGCGACCTCGGCGGTGGCCTCGGTTCGGCGAAGGGCGACACCCACGGCAATCTCAGCGGCGCCACGCTGGCGCTGGGTTATCGCCTGCCGATGAACGATATGGTTCTGGAGCCGAGCCTCGGCGTGCGCGTCAGTCGTCTCGACCTGTCGGGCTTCCAGGAGAAGGGCAGCGAGCTGGCCCTCGATGTCGACGGCCTCCAGCAAACCCGTCGCAGCGCCGTGGCCAATCTTGAGGTCTCGTTCGCTCCGATGTCTGCGGACGCATGGCAACTGGTGCCGGGCGTGCGGGTCGGCTACGAGCGTGTGCTGGGCGATCATCAGGTCGACAGTGAAGGGCATCTGCTGGGACTGGATATCGAACAACGCGCGGCGTTCGACAACCGTGATCAGTTCAGCGGCGGCGTCAACCTGATGGCCAGCCTTGGCGCGTTGAGTCTGGGCGCCGACGTCGGCGCAAGCGGCGGGGGCGACAGCCACGGTTTCAGTGGCGGGCTCAAGGCCAGTTATCAGTTCTGAACATTTGAAGGTGAAGAAAAAGGACTGCGTCAGCGCAGTCCTTTTCGCATTTCTGCGGGGCTTACGCCGTAGGCATCCTGAAAGTACTGGCAGAACCGCCCGACATTACTGAAGCCGTATCGCAGGGCCACTTCGCTCACCGTTGACGACGAACCTCGCTTCAACGCTTCGCAGGCCCGCTCCAGCCTGACCTGGCGCTGATACGCGACAATCGAGGTCCCGACAAACCGCCGGAAGCCTTCCTGCAACGCCCGCAGGCTGACGTTCACCCTTCCCGCCAGATCCGTCCCGCTGAGCAGTTGCTCGGGATGCGCCTGAATGTATTCGATGGCCTGTTTCACATGCCGTGGCGCAATTGACGCTTCAGGCCGGCGCAGGGCTTCGCTGAAATTGTGCGGCCAGGCTTCCAGCACCGCGTCCACCAGCATTTCCCGCAGGCGCGATGGCATCAGTGAACCGGCGTTCAACAGCAAGTCAAATTCAGTGCCGGTGGCCAGATCGATCAGAGCACGAATGCCCTGAAACGCCGGGCTGTTCAGATCCACCCTCGGCTCGAAATGCAGCTTGTGCACGATCGGTCGGCCCAACAGCGACGACAAGCGTTCGGTGAGCGCAGCACGACTGATCGACATGCCGTGCTGGGCGTGATTGTCGACGAAGCGCATCGAGCGCAGATCCGCCTTGTCGATGGCCAGCCCCACATCGCTCAGCCCCACGGATTCATGGTTGAAAACGATCTTGCCGGCGGTGGGAATCACGAAGGTGATTTCATCGAACGGCTCGGGAAACGCGACCGTGAAATCGCCCCGATAATGCATGCGCCGGAAACTCACGCCTTCGTACCGGCCGTAAACGCCGCCGATGATGATGTCGTTGGGCGGTGGCGGTGTGTCGCCGTAACGATTGCCGAACATCCGCGAGAACAGCGCGCCGAAATCGTCGCAGGGCATATCGGCGGATCTGAGAATGATGGTCTGACGCGTCGGGCTTGAATACACCGGGAAGGTCACCTTGGCAGTCGGGCGAAGAGGCGCGAGGACGTTAGCAACCGCCCATGACAGCGACATGACACAACCGGATCACGTCGCTTGCCAGTGTGCTTTCAGGAAGTCGATGAACACCTTCACCTTGCGCGTATTGCGCCGATGGGCCTGATACAGCACGTAGATCCACGGGCCGAAGGCGCTGGGCTCACGCCAGTATTCGGGCATCAATTCCACCAGCTCGCCCCGGGCGAGATACGGCGCGGCGCTCCATTGCGGGAGAAATTGCAGGCCTTGCCCGTCCAGCAGGCAGGCCAGCAGGAAGTCGTAATTGTCGCTGGCGATGCGCGGGGTGGGCTGGGTCATGCGCAAACGTCGCTCGCCCTGTTTGACCCACCAGAAATGCCGGTTGAGCAGTGGGTGACGGAAGATCAGCCAGTCATGCTGGTGATAGTTGTCCAGTGACACATCGCTGCCCTTGCGCGCCAGATAGGCCGGGCTGGCGCAGAGCTGCACGCGGTTTTCCACCAGCGGCTGGGCGATCACCCCCGGCAGGTCGATCGGCCCGTCACGCAGCGCCAGGTCGTAGCTGGCATCCACCGGATCGTCGTAGTTGTCGCTCAGATCCACTTCGAGGTTCACCTGCGGGTGCTCGTTGAGAAAGCGGCAGCACACCTGATTGAGAAAGGCCGGGGCGAAGGAGGGCGGGGCGATGATGCGCAACTCGCCGCGCAATTCATGTTTGAGCTGCTCGACGCCTTCGCTGGCCAGTTGCAGTTGCAACAGCGCCTGACGCGCGCCTTCCAGATAGATCCGCCCGGCCTCGGTCAGCGCCATGCGTCGGGTCGTGCGGTCGAACAGACGGCTGCCGAGTTCCTCTTCCAGTTGCGCCACAGCCTTGGTCAGGGCCGATGGCGTGTTGCCGAGCACCTCGGCGGCACGGCTGAAATTACCGTGTTCGGCGGTGGCGACGAACATGGTCAGGGCGCTCATTTTGTCCATTGATCTATTCCTGATGGGCACAGAAGTTGTGCGTGAGACGGCATTCAGTTATCCGGCGGGCTTGGATAGTCTGGCTTAAGCCTAACAAAAACAAGGAGGGCGCTGATGAAGCCGCTTCTGACCCTGATGGTGTCGTCCGCACTGGCCTGTGCCTCGCTGGAAAGTCTGGCCGCCACCGACCTGATCCTGCACAACGCGAAAATCTACACCGCCGAACCCGGCCAGGCGTTGCAGCAGGCCATCGCCATCGAGGGCGACAAGGTCGTGGCGGTCGGTTCGGATGCGCAGGTGCTGCGCCTCAAGTCCGCCAATACCCGGCTGATCGATCTGGGCGGCAAAGTGGTGATGCCCGGTTTCATCGACTCGCACTCCCACACGGTCAAGGGCGGCTTGCAGATGCTGCAGGCCAATCTCGACGGGCAGATGTTGCCGCTCGATGAACTGGAATCGCGCCTGCGCCAATGGCGTGAGGACGGCAAGGCCCGGCGCGGCGAGTTCTTGAGTGTCAGCGGATTGCCCTCGACTTACTGGAACCGGATCGACGCCCTGGAGCAGCGTTTCAATCAGGGCGAGTGGGCCGATCAGCCACTGTTGCTGCTGGGCTGGGACATGCACACCGGCTGGGCCAATCAGGCGATGCTCAAGCGCGCCGGTATCGATGCGGCGCGGATCCAGGCCCTCAAACCCGAAGACAAAGATACCCTCGGTCATCACCCGGATGGCCAACCGAACGGTTTCATGGTGGACGCTGGCCTCTACCCGGTGCAGGCCCTGTTGCCACCGCCGACCGATGAAGCGCTGCTGGCGGGCGGTCGCGCTGCGCTGGATTACTACAAGAGTCTGGGCATCACCGGGTGGATGGATCCGCTGGCCAATGAACTGCCCGGTGCCGACGTGAAAAACGACTCGCCGGGCGTGCTGCCGACGTACAAGAAACTTTCGGAAAACGGCGAACTTACCGCTCACGTCGCCGCATTGCTGATGGCGGATTCGAAGGCGACACCTGCGGATCTCGATGAACTGGACAAGGTCCGCCAGCAATTCCTCGGCGTGCACAACCTGACGCTGCCGGGCATCAAGGTGTTCGCCGACGGCGTGGCCGAATCACCCGCACAAAGCGCAGCCATGCTGGAGCCTTACAAGAATTCGAAGAAGTCCGGCGAGCTGCTGATCGATCCGGCGCACTTTGGCGAGCTGGTCAGCGCCGCCGACGCCCGTGGCTGGCTGGTGCACATCCACGCCATCGGCGACCGCGCGGTGCGTGAATCCCTGAATGGCATCGAGCAGGCGCGCAAGGATCGCCAGAGCGGCATTGCCCATTCGATCACCCATTTGCAGATGGTCAACCCGAAAGAATTTGCCCGGTTCAAGGCGCTGAACGTCATCGCTTCGATGCAGATGTACTGGGCCAGCGCCGATGAATCGAGCATGGATCTGGTCAAGCCCTACGTCAGCGCCATGGCTTTCATGTACACCTATCCGGCGCGCTCGCTGCTCAAGCAGGGCGCCACCATCGCCGGCGCAAGCGACTGGCCGATCACCACGCCGGAACCGTGGAAAGCCATTTATCAGGCTGTCAGCCGCAAAGGCCCGAAAGGTGTGCTCAACGCTGCCGAAGACATCGATCGCCAGGCCATGTTCCAGGCCTACACCCTCAATGCCGCCAAGGTCCTGCGCCTGGAAGACAGCATCGGCTCACTCAAGCCCGGTAAACAGGCTGACCTGATCGTGCTCGACCGCGATGTGTTCACGGTCGCCCCTGAAGCCCTGCGCGACACCCAGGTGCTCAGCACCTTCTTCGCCGGTCGCGAAATCTACCGCCGTCAGCCGTAAGTCGCACTCCATTACAACGCCAAAAAAAGGAAAACCTTTCGTGAACCTTCATTGCTTCGTCACCGACACCCACAACCCGCAAACCCGTGGGCACCAGATCGGTGACGCCTTCAGCGCGCAGATTCGCCAGACCGTTGCGCTGTACCTCGACTTCTTCAATCAACTCGACATCCCGCCGCAGCAAGTGCGCACTATCGGCGAAGCCAGCCTGAAAGCCTTGGAAGACTGGAGCCCGGCGCTGGCCGAGGAAATCGTCGCCATGGCCGAAGGCGCCGATCTGCCGCTGTGGCAGCTCGCGGCCCTGAACGCCCGCACCGAAATCCTCGCGGTCATGCCTTCGAATGAAGGCGAATGCTCGACAGCCGTGTTCGCCCCCCATGGTCCGCAGGCGCCGAAAACCATCCAGACCTGGGACTGGCACGACACGCTGGTGCCCAACGGCCTGATCCTGCAACTGACCACCGACGCCGGGATGACCGTCAAGCTGTTCACCGAGTTCGGCATGCTCGGCAAGATCGGCGTCAACAGCGCAGGCCTCGGGCTACACTTCAACATTCTTCACCACGCCAGCGACAACGGCAGCGGCGGGGTGCCGGTGCACGCGATTGCGCGGCGGATTCTGGAGCAGGCGCGCAGTGTCGATGAGGCCATCGAACTGGCGCGTTCGGCGCGGGTCAGTGCGTCCACGGTGCTGACGGTGTTCGCTCGCGAAGACTCGACAGTCCGCGCCTGCAGCATCGAGATGTCGCCTGCCGCCACCGCCGTGGTGCTGCCGAACGCCGAAGGCTGGATCACCCATACCAACCACTTCCTCGACCCGGACCTGAGCGTTGGCGAACGCACGCCGGACGCCTCGACCACCTACGCGCGCATCGACCACGTCAACGCCTTGCTGAATGGCATGACCGAGGGCGATCTCGTGCGCCGTGCCGATGCCATGTGCGGCGCGACCGGTGAGCAAGCCCCGATCTGCTTCCATCCCGACCTGAGCATGCCGGCCACCGAGCGCTGGGAAACCTTGCTGACCATCGGCATCGATACCGAAAACTGTGCGCTCGAATTCGCCGCCGGCAACCCGAAGCAACTGGCCAGAAACGGCTATCAGCGCTTCTGAAACCCTTGCTGCAACGCCTCGAAAAACAACAACAAGAGGAGCAACCCACATGGCCAGTCAACCTGAACGCACGGCGGGTTCACCGTCGGCGCTGAGAACCTTCTTCGTCTCCGGCATGGGCACCGCCCTGGAGTTCTATGACTTCGTGATCTACGGGACGGCCGCCGCGCTGGTGTTCCCCAAGGTGTTTTTCCCGCAGATGGATCCGCTCACCGCAACCCTCGTCGCCTTTGGCGCATTCGGTGCGGGATTCTTTGCCCGACCGTTGGGCGGGATGGTGTTCGGGCATTACGGCGACAAGCTCGGTCGGCAGAAAATGCTCGTTATCACCTTGCTGTTGATGGGGCTCAGCACCTTCCTGATCGGCTGTTTGCCGGGCTACGCAACCATCGGCGCAGGGGCGCCGGCCTTGCTGGTGCTGTTGCGGCTGGTACAGGGATTTGCCGCCGGGGGCGAGTGGGGCGGGGCCGCGTTGTTCGGCATCGAATCGGCGCCCGTCGGGCGACGAGGGTTGTGGGGCAGCTTCACCAGCATGGGCATCGGCATCGGCGGTATTCTCGGTTCGGCGGTGTTTGCCGTGGTCAGCGTGGCGGCGAACGATGACCTCGCCGGTTTTGCCTGGCGCATTCCGTTCTGGCTGGGCGGTGTGCTGGTGCTGGTCGGACTCTATGCGCGGTTGCAGAAACCGGCTCAGTCGCTGGGCGAGTCAAAGGGCCACGGGCGGATGCCGCTGATTGAAGCGTTGCGTGCGCGACCTCGGGCGATGTTGCTGTGTACCGGCATCGCTTTCGGTTACGTGACCATCGCCTACATCGGCAGCACGTTTTTCCTGTCCTACGCCACCCAACTGGGTTATGGCAGCACCGATGCATTGATTTTCGACATCGCGTTGTCCGTTGCCATCGTCATCACCGCGCCGCTGTTTGCCTTGCTCTCCGACCGTATTGGTCGGCGCCGAGTGATGATCCTCGGGGCGTTCATCATGGCGTGCGGGTTCTTCGTATTCTTCCCCTTGGTGGGGCTGAAAAGCCTGTTGGTGTCGACGTTCGCCTACGTCGTGATCGGTGCGTTCATGGGGGCAACCCAGGGGCCGATCCCGGCGTTTCTCGCCGAGCAGTTCCCTCGGCACATGCGTTATTCGGGGATGTCGGCGGCGTACCAGATCGGTGCCGCGCTGGGAGGCGGGACGGCGTCGAGTGCGGCCACGGCCATTCTCATCGCCAACCACCACGACGCGTTTGGTGTTGCAGTTTACGGGGCGGTGGCGCTGGGGATCGTGGCGGTCTGCTCGTTCTTTCTCAGGGAGACTGCGCACTTGAGCCTGGAGGCAATCGACGCGCCAGTGACAGTGGCCTCGACAATCCCGCCTGCGGTGCAACACTGGGAAGCGCGGTGAATAAAGCGCCGCCCCCTCCGACGGAGAGGGCGGTATTCGATCCTCAGCTGTGATGGATGTCGCGATCCTTGGTTTCCGGCATGAAGAAGATCCCGAGAATCGCCGTCATCACCGCGATGACAATCGGGTACCACAAACCGTAGTAGATGTCCCCGGTGGCCGCGACCATCGCGAATGCCACCGTCGGCAGGAACCCGCCGAACCAGCCGTTGCCGATGTGGTACGGCAGCGACATCGAGGTGTAGCGGATGCGCGCCGGGAACAGCTCGACCAGCCATGCGGCAATAGGGCCGTAAACCATGGTCACGTAGATCACCAGCACGGTCAGCAGGAGCAGCACCATCGGGTAATTGGTCTTGGCCGGATCAGCCTTTTCCGGGTAACCGGCCTCTTTCAGTGCGGTGCCGAGGCTGGCGGTGAAGGCGTCGTTGCGGGTCTTGAAGTCGGCGGCTGGCATGGCAGTGCCTTCGAAACTTTCGATGACCTTGTCGCCAATGCGCACCTGGGCCACGGTGCCTGGTTCCGCCACCACGTTTTCATACGGAATCGCCCGTTTGGCCAGGATGGTCTTCGCCAGATCGCAGGAACTGGTGAATCTGGCCTTGCCCACCGGATCGAACTGGAACGAGCACTGATCCGGGTTGGCGACCACTTTGACCGGGTTCTTTTCCTGGGCGACGAACACGTCGGGGTTACCGTACTGGGTCAGCGCGTGGAAGATCGGAAAGTAGGTCACCACCGCCAGAATGCACCCGGCCATGATGATGCCCTTGCGCCCGACGCGGTCGGACAGGCTGCCGAAAATCACGAAGAACGGCGTACCGATCAACAGCGATCCGGCGATCAGCAGGTTGGCGGTCTGCGGGTCGATCTTCAGGGTCTGCAGCAGGAAGAACAGCGCGTAGAACTGCCCGGTGTACCAGACCACCGCTTGCCCGGCGGTGCCGCCGAGCAGGGCCATGATCACGATTTTCAGGTTGTCCCAGCGGGCGAAGGACTCGGTCAGCGGCGCTTTCGATGCCTTGCCTTCGGCCTTCATCTTCATGAACACCGGCGACTCGTTCAGTTGCAGGCGGATGTACACCGACACCGCCAGCAACAGGATCGACAGCAGAAACGGAATCCGCCAGCCCCAGGCCTCGAACGCCTCGGTGCCCAACGCGGTGCGGCAGGCCAGAATCACCAGCAGCGACAGAAACAGCCCCAGCGTCGCGGTGGTCTGAATCCACGAGGTGAAATACCCGCGTTTGCCCTTCGGCGCATGCTCGGCCACATAGGTCGCCGCTCCGCCGTACTCACCGCCCAGCGCCAGACCTTGCAGCAATCGCAGGGTGATCAGAATGATCGGCGCCGCGACCCCGATGGTCGCGTAGCCGGGCAGGAATCCCACAATCGCCGTCGACACACCCATGATCACAATCGTGATCAGAAACGTGTGCTTGCGCCCGATCATGTCGCCCAACCGCCCGAACACCACCGCCCCAAACGGCCGCACCGCAAAACCGGCGGCGAAGGCGAGCAGGGCGAAGATGAACGACGTGGTCTCGTTGACCCCGGCAAAGAAGTGCTTGGCGATGATCGCGGCGAGCGAGCCATAAAGGTAAAAGTCGTACCATTCGAACACCGTGCCGAGGGACGAAGCGAAGATGACCTTGCGCTCCTCCTTGCTGACACTGTGGTGCGGATGCGGCGCACTGCCGGTGGACATGCTGTCGAGTACGGCCATGGGGGTTCTCCGTCGTGCTTGTTGTTATAGGCCGGAGCACTTCATCAACGTCGCGTACCCGTGGCCTTTGGCTGGTGCTGGAGCAGGTGCTTCGTGGAGCGTGCACAGACTCTCGACCTCGCGGGAGGGCGGGGTTTCTTTGAGCATAATTGGGATTGGGGGGATATCCAGTGGGGGGCGCTGGGTGTGGTCGAAGTGAAACTGGATTGGCTGGTTCTGGGAGGGAATGAGTTAAATGGGTTTGCGTTCGTGGTTTTATAATTATTTAGAATTTTTGTTGTTCTAAATAGGCATTAAAAACTGTCATTTCTATCAGGTGTGGTTTTAGGCTTTTATGTCGATAATTTTTCTGGTGGATGGGCCGGGAATAATTCTGTCCCCATTTTTTGTCTTTTGATTGTCGTCCACATTAATTGTCGAGGCATAAGATGACGAATAAAAGAATTGTGATTGATAACTTTCCAATGGATAAGACTCTGCAAGAATTTTTGGGTAAATTTTCGGGAATATTTGCGGATCCGGTTGTTAAGGTGGAAGTAGTGCTGGTCGTTGAAGAAAAGCCAGCTGTAAGCAACAGAAGCGGAAGCATTACGTCTATTCAGGCTGTCTATGTTCCGGCAGATGACTATACTGACCCCGCTCCCGCTACGACCTTTGCACACTTGGACGCTACAAGCATTCTTTCGAGGTAGCTCCGTTGAGTCAAAAGGGGGCAGATTTATTTAATTGTCCCCTTTTGATTTTAAGTGGTAGCGAAGACTAGCCTCGCCGCTGTGGTTTATTCCGTAGGCACAACTTTATCCAGCACCCGATTCACCGCCAGCTCCGCCAACATCACAACCTGCGCAATACCCTGCGCGGTCTTGCGGTGGGGGCCTTGGAGGAGGTCGGCGAAGTTATTGAGCATGACGTTGGCCGAACCGAGGGTCTCGACGGCGTCGGCGAGCAGGGATTCGGTGTTGCTGGCCGGGTTGGCTTGGTAGAGACGGTTGGGGGAGTAGGGCACGGCCATCATGTGGGCTGTCATCGGGCCGAGGTGGTAGTCGAGGGCGCGGTTGGCGGCTTCGTTGAATCTCTTCGAATCAGGGCATTCGTAGGGAGAGGTTGGGTCGGTGATGCTGGCCGGTTCGGTGACCGGGGGATTTGGCGTTGCTTTGAACATGGGATGTCATCCTTCTATAAGGCCGCATCCATTTCGCTGCTAAACGAAGGGGGTGGCGGCTGTGTGCGAGTTAGCAGACCGGTAGACATCCCCAAAACCCGGCGCACCCGAAGGTGCCAAGCACACAGCCACCATCAAGTGCAGGCGACCGCCTGACTGATGAGACTCGTACAACCGGGGAATATCTGCCGGGCTGCTAAACCCGATCACTGCGAATCAGTGACCCGATCCAAGTTACCGGCCGACCCCAAGGCGCACAAGCCGGCGGATTCTGGCGTAGCCGTAGGCTCTGGCGCAAGGATTTGTGGGCAATTGCGCGTAACTTCAGGTGTCTTTAAACACACGCATCGAAACCTGTTTATCGGCCAACAAAACACACTGAAACATCCGTCAGAAGCAACCCCGAAAACCGCCATGGCTTCAAACCCGCCGCCGTGTCTGTAAACTGGCCGCCCGAAACGGCGCGCGATGGCGCCGTCCTCACTGCCAGCGAAGGACTTTCCCATGGCCAACCAGGACATCACCTACACCCCGGATCCGGATGCAGACTCGATCTCTTCGGACGTGACCGAATTCAACGGCATTCTGATGTCGACCCAGATTCCGACCCGTGCCGACGGCAGCCTGGAACTGGGCGACGTCACCGCGCAAAGCGAATGCACGTTGCAGGCGCTGAAAGTAGCGCTGGAAAAGGCCGGCAGTTCGATGGACCGCGTGCTGCACCTGACCATCTACCTGACCGACATGGCTGATCGCGCAGCCTTCAACGAGGTGTACAAGCGCTTCTTCGCCAAGCCTTGGCCGGTGCGCGCAGCGGTTGGCGTGGCGGCGCTGGCGGTTGAAGGGATGAAGGTGGAAGTGACTGCGATGGCCGCCAAGGCCTGAGTTTGCGGTTTGGTTTGGCAGTTCTGCCCTGAGCAGGGCTGCCACCCGGCAGCACAGGCGTGCCGCCCACGCGTTTCGCGGCTACAATGCGCGCCTCGACCGTGACAGCCTGACTAAAAACTATATATGTCCTTGCCCAAACATCACCTGGAACTGCTCAGCCCCGCCCGTGACGTGGCCATCGCCCGCGAGGCCATCCTGCATGGCGCCGACGCGGTGTACATCGGCGGCCCGAGCTTCGGGGCGCGCCACAACGCGTGCAACGAGGTGAGCGAAATCGCCGAACTGGTGGAATTTGCCCGTCGCTACCACGCGCGCATCTTCACCACCATCAACACCATCCTGCACGACAACGAACTGGAGCCGGCGCGCAAGCTGATCCATCAGTTGTACGACGCCGGCGTCGATGCGCTGATCGTCCAGGACCTGGGCGTGATGGAGCTGGACATTCCGCCCATCGAGCTGCACGCCAGCACCCAGACCGATATCCGCACCCTTGAGCGGGCCAAGTTCCTCGATCAGGCCGGTTTCTCGCAACTGGTACTGGCCCGTGAACTGAACCTCAAGGAAATCCGCGCGATCGCCGATGAAACCGATGCCGCCATCGAGTTCTTCATCCACGGCGCGCTGTGCGTGGCGTTTTCCGGTCAGTGCAACATTTCCCACGCGCAGACCGGGCGCAGCGCCAACCGGGGCGACTGCTCCCAGGCCTGCCGTCTGCCGTACACCCTGAAAGACGAAAAGGGTGGCGTGATCGCCTACGAAAAACACCTGCTGTCGATGAAGGACAACAACCAGAGCGCCAACATCCGCGCACTGGTCGAGGCCGGTGTGCGTTCGTTCAAGATCGAAGGTCGCTACAAGGACATGGGCTATGTGAAGAACATCACCGCCTATTACCGCCAGCGTCTCGACGACGTGCTCAACGACCGCCCGGACCTGGCCCGCGCCTCCAGCGGCCGCACCGCGCATTTCTTCCTGCCGGACCCGGAAAAGACCTTCCACCGTGGCAGCACCGACTACTTCGTCAGCGAGCGCAAGATCGACATCGGCGCGTTCGATTCGCCGACCTTCACCGGTCTGGCGGTGGGCACGGTCGAGAAGGTCGGCAAGCGTGACCTGCAAGTCGTCACCCATGAACCGCTGTCCAACGGCGACGGCCTCAACGTGCTGGTCAAGCGCGAAGTGGTGGGTTTCCGCGCCAACATCGCCGAAGCCAAGGGCGAGTTCGAGGAAGAGGGCGAGAAGCGCTACCGCTACCGCGTCGAGCCGAACGAAATGCCGGAAGGCCTGTACAAGCTGCGTCCGAACCACCCGCTGAACCGCAACCTCGACCACAACTGGCAGCAGGCCTTGCTCAAGACCTCTGCCGAGCGTCGGATCGGCGTGAGCTGGCTGGCGAAGTTGCGTGAAGAGCGTCTGGAACTGACCGTGACCAGCGAAGAAGGCATCAGCGCCAGCGTCGCGCTGGACGGCCCGTTCGGCGTCGCCAACAAACCGGAGCAGGCGCTGGAGACCTTGCACGATCTGCTCGGTCAGCTCGGCACCACCGAATACCACGCGACCTCGATCAAACTGGATGCGCCACAAGCGTTCTTCATCCCGAACTCGCAGCTCAAGTCGTTGCGCCGTGAAGTGATCGAAGCGCTGACCGCCGCCCGCGTCGCCGCCCACCCACGCGGTTCGCGCAAGGCCGAGACCACGCCACCGCCGGTGTACCCGGAAGCGCACCTGTCGTTCCTCGCCAACGTCTACAACCAGAAGGCCCGCGACTTCTACCACCGTCACGGCGTGAAGCTGATCGACGCAGCTTACGAGGCCCACGAAGAGGCGGGCGAAGTGCCGGTGATGATCACCAAGCACTGCCTGCGGTTCTCCTTCAACCTGTGCCCGAAACAGGCCAAAGGCGTGACCGGCGTGAAGACCAAAGTCGCACCGATGCAGCTGATTCACGGCGATGAAGTGCTGACGCTGAAGTTCGACTGCAAACCGTGCGAAATGCACGTGATCGGCAAGATGAAGGGCCACATCCTGAACATGCCACAGCCGGGCAGTGTGGTGGGGCATATCAGCCCAGAGGATCTGCTGAAGACCATTCCTCGGGCGCCGCACTGATTCAGAGGCTGCTGTGTGATAAATAAAAAACCGGTGATGCAAGTCACCGGTTTTTTTATGCCTGCCAGTGACTCAACTGGCTTCGTAGCGTGATCCTGTTGGCGGCGCCGCTTCGCCACTCAAAGCATCGACCATTGGCGGATGGTCCTGCGCGGCCTGCCGCAAATCCTCGGTCACCCGCAGCTCGGCGCCAGTTGGCGAGAAGGTCGCTGCCGCTGCGAACGGCGCCGGGTTGGCCGGCACCGGACGCTTGCCGCGACGCCAGAAGAAGAACGTCACCATGGCCAGGTTGACCAGGGCGAAGGCCCAAAACAGGCCGGTTTCGCCGTGGGCGTTCATCGCCGGCGAGATCAGCAGCGGGCTCATCGCCGAGCCCAGCGAGTTGATCAGCAACATGCCCTGAATCATCGGCACCAGCGTTTCGACCGGCGCACGGTCGGCAGCGTGGCTGACGGCAACCGGATACAGCGCGAACACGCCGCCACCCAGCAGGAACAGCATCGCCGCAAGCATGGCCGAGGACAGCGGCACCAGCACGATCACCAACGACAGCACGGTGCACGCGGCGCAGAGCACGGTCAACACTTGCAGACGATCCTTGCGGTCGGACCAGCGCCCGACCGGGTATTGCAGCAGCATAGCGCCGAGGACCGTCCAGGCCATCATGCTGCCGACTTCGCCGACGTTCAGGCCGATGCGTTGCAGGTACAGCGGCAGCAGGGTGTAGATCGCGGCGATGGTGACGCCGGAGCCGAAGCAGCCGACCAGACCGGTGGGCGATACGCCGAGCAGTGCCCGTGGCTTGAGTGGTTCGACCTGTTCCAGCAACGGCGACACCCGCGGCAGGATCACGATCGGCAGCACCGACAGGGTCGCCAACATGCCGGCGACCATGAACGGCGCGGTGTCGCCCAGGCCCGTGACTTTCCCCAAAAACGCCTGACCCAGCACCCCGGCGCCGTAGAGGACGATCATGTACAGCGCCAACAGACGGCCGCGAATCTTCGCGTCACCGGCCAGCAGCAGCCAGCTCTCGATCACCAGAAACACGCCGACCGTGGCCCAGCCGTTGATCAGACGCAGCACGACCCAGCCCCAGGTGTCATAAAACAGTCCTTGCAGCAGGATGGTCGCGGCGATCAGCGAGGCGAAGCTGCTGTAGGCGCGGATATGGCCGATGCGCAGGATCAGCCGGTCATTGAAAATCGCGCCCAGGGTGAGGCCGATGAAATAGGCCGAGGACACGATGCCGATCATCGTCGCCGATTCGCCGGCCGCGCCCAGGCGCAGGGTGGTCAGGGAGGACAGAAAACCGTTGCCCAAAGCAACAATGAACAGCCCGAGCAGGGGCGCCAGCGCCATGGCCAGCAAACGCGGTGTCATAAAAACCTCAAGTGATCGAACAGCGGAACGTGCGCCTCTGCGCAGGCGAGTGTCAAGCCGAAGTGTGTTGAAGACAAACGACCGCCGAACGGGCAGGACGATTGAGCCTGGCGCACTGGGTGAAAGTGGCCGGCTGTTCAAACCTGAGGGTTGTCATGGCTGCGGGCAGGCGCCGGTCGGGCGACTGCAAGAGGAGGCGCGATTTTAAGCCTTGTGCGGCGTTTGCCAAGGTGCCGGGCCTGCGACGTTGGGACGCAGCCCGGCAGGGCTGGGTGATGATCGTTCCCACGCTCTGCGTGGGAATGCAGCCCGGGACGCTCCGCGTCCCTTCCAACGCCGGACGCTGAGTGTCCATGGAGGCATTCCCACGCGGAGCGTGGGAACGATCCCTTGAGAGCGTGCTTGTACCGTTTGCGAGTAATTTGCTGCGGCGCCAGTTAGCATGGCGGCATAACAAGTAACAGATGGACCGCATCTTGATCGAACGACGTCAATTCAGCGGTGGCATGAAGGGCAAGAACCTGCGCTACCTGAACGAACCTTCCTCCGGGGCGGGGCGCAG
>NZ_LRUN01000076.1 GCF_001679645.1 Pseudomonas bananamidigenes
GCTGCCGAAAAACCGGCAGCCATTTCAGACGCGACCTGGACGATCAGCTTTCGCCAAGCGCCCGCGCCACCCCTCTAACAATCATCCCCACCTCCCGCTCATCAATCGTCAGCGGCGGCAGCAGCCGGATCGTCTTGCCGCGAGTGATGTTGATCAGCAGCCCGTGATCCCGTGCGGCAATCAGTGTCAGGTCGCGGACCGGCTGCTTCAGTTCGATGCCGATCATCAATCCCTGACCACGAATCGCCAGCACATTCGGGTTGTCCGCCAGTTCCGCCCGCAGGCGGCTGAGCAAACGCTCGCCTTGAATCTGGGCATTCTCCAGCAGGCTCTGTTCTTCGATGATGTCGAGCACGGTGCAACCCACCCGGCAGGCCAGCGGATTGCCGCCAAAAGTGCTGCCATGACTGCCTGGCGTAAACAGTTCCGCCGCTCTGCCCCGCGCCAGGCAGGCACCGATCGGTACGCCGTTACCCAGGCCCTTGGCGAGGGTCATGACGTCGGGGACGATGCCTTCATGCTGAAACGCAAACCACCGGCCGGTGCGGCCGATGCCGGTCTGGATCTCGTCGAGCATCAGCAGCCAGGCGTGGCGATTACAGAATTCGCGCAGGGCTTTGAGGAAACCCGGCGGCGCCATTTGCACGCCGCTTTCACCCTGGATCGGCTCCACCAGAATCGCCACGATCCGCTCGCCATGCTTCTGCTGCAACTGCTCCAGCGCTTCAAGATCGCCAAACGGCACCTTGACGAAATCCCCCGGCAATTCGTTGAATCCCAGACGCACCGCCGGGCCATCGCTGGCCGATAACGTGCCGAGAGTGCGGCCATGAAACGCATTGGCCATGACCACCACCAACGGCTGCTCGATCCCCTTGCGCCAGCCATGCAGACGCGCCAGTTTCAGCGCGGTTTCGTTGGCCTCGGCACCGGAGTTGTTGAAGAACGCTCTCTCCATCCCCGACAGCTGAGTCAATTTCAGCGCCAACTGCTGCTGCCAGTCGATGCTGTAGAGGTTGGAGGTGTGCAACAGCAATCCCGCCTGCTCGCTGATCGCTGAAACAATCCGCGGATGTGAGTGGCCGACATTGGTCACCGCCACACCCGCGACGGCATCGAGGTATTCACGACCGGCCTGATCCCACAAACGGGTGCCAAGGCCTTTGGTAAAACTCAGGGCCAGCGGTTGGTACGTGTTCATCAGGGCGGCGGTCATGACTTCAAACTCCAGTGAAGGTCGGTGTGTTTGCAGTATGGTTAGCCACCAGAGCTGGATAAACTCGGCAAAACTTCAATCATTTGGAAGCAGGGCTTGATAATGGATTTGTTCCAGTCAATGAGCGTCTACGTCAAAGTCGTGGAAACCGGCAGCATGACCGCGGCCGCCTGCAGTGCGAAATGTCCACGACCATGGTCGGCAATCACCTTCGCGCACTGGAACAGCGCCTCGGCGTGCAACTGCTGCAACGTACCACCCGCCGTCAGCGGCTGACCGAATTCGGCACGGTTTACTACCAGCGTTGCCTGGAAGTACTGGGCCTGGTTCAAGACTCCGAACGGCTCGCCGAGCAAACCCTGGATGAGCCGCGTGGTTTGTTGCGGATCACCGCGCCGCTGACCTTCGGTGTCGAACGCCTGGCCCCTGCGCTCAGCGAGTTTTCCCTGCAATATCCGCAGGTGCGTATGGATGTCGTACTGACCAACAGTCGCCCGGATCTGTTGGAAAGCGGTCTCGACGTCGCGTTTCGACTCGGCCATTTCGAGCCATCGAACCTGATTGCCCGCCCCCTGATCGACTACACCCTGACCGTGTGCGCGTCTCCGGATTACGTGGCCCGACGCGGCATGCCCCTGACGCCTGAAGACCTGCGACAACACGATTGCCTTTCGTTTGCCTATCCTGCCGGTGATGACTGGCAATCAGTGGAAAAGCGCTGGCGCCTGAGCGGCCCGGACGGAGAAATCATGGTCGATGTCAGCGGGCCGATGCTGATGAATACCTCAGCCGGTTTGCATCAGGCGGCCCGCACCGGCATGGGCATCGTGATGCTGCCGGATGCGCTGGTGGAGCAGGATTTGCGCGACGGCAGACTGGTCACGGTAATGCCCGATTACCAGCCTCCGAGTCGTCCTTTGCACTTGCTGTATGCGCAGGATCGTTATCGGTTGCCGAAGCTTCGGCGCTTCGTTGAGTTTGCGATGAGGACGTGGGGGAAAAGCTGACCTGCTCCGGCACAACAAATAACCGATGGTTACCGTGTCCCCGGCTATTATCTCTCTTCCTCTTTTCAGCATGGATGCTGCGAAATGCTCACAGTTTTGCAAAACACCCCGATACGGGCCTATGTGATTTTTCTGTTGGTGGTTTATTTCGGTATCAAGGCCTTTTCTCCCACCCGTGAGAGCCGTCTTTCGATGCTCATAACACCACCGGCGTTTCTGGCGTGGTCGTTCTACTCCCTGAACTTGACGACCAATCCGACCCTGTTCTTTTGCAGTTGGACGGGCGCGCTGCTGCTGGGCAGCCTCTCGGCCTGGCTGGTTTTTTCCCGCAAGGGCGTGGTACTTGACGACTCCGCGACAGCGCTGATCATGCCGGGCACCGTCAAGATCCTGATCATGTTTCTGATGTTTTTTTTCACGAACTTTTACTTCGAATATCAAAAGAACATCCATCCGGAGCTTTACGCCTCGGCGGACATGCAGCTGCTCAAGTCCACGGTGTCGGGTTTCATGTGCGGCCTGATCGGCACCCGTTCGCTGAAGTTCTACTGGACGCTGCGAGCCCTCGCCGCCCGACAGTCGCCAGTGACCGCACAATAACCATCGCACAACCGGTGATCACGACCCGCTTTTCACCAGTACCGGTTTGTCCTGATAACGTTCGGCGAACAGTTGCTTCAACTGCGCCACTTTCGGCAGATCATTGATCACGATGTACGGATAGGTCGGATGCTCGGTGAGGAAGTCCTGATGATAGTCCTCCGCCGGATAGAAGCCGTTGAAGGTTTCCAGTCGGGTCACGATGGGTTTGCTATAGGCATGCGCCGCATCGAGCTGTGCGATGTAGGCCTGAGCCACGCGTTGCTGATCGGCATTGACCGGAAACAGCGCCGAGCGATATTGGGTGCCGCTGTCCGGGCCCTGACGGTTAAGCTCGGTCGGGTTGTGGGCCACCGAGAAGTAGATCTGCAACAGGCTGCCGTAGCTGACCTGTGTCGGATCGAAGGTGACCTGCACCGACTCGGCGTGCCCCGTATCACCCTCGCTGACCCGTTCATATTCCGCCGTATTCGCTGCGCCGCCGGCGTAACCGGAAACGGCTTTCTGCACACCTTTGACATGCTGGAAAACCCCCTGCACGCCCCAGAAACAGCCGCCGGCGAACACCGCCGTTTCGCTGTGCGCCTGGGTGTTTTCATCAAGCGCCGGCGGCGGGATGACTACCCCCTCTTCCGCACCGAAGGAAAACGCCGAGCATTGCGCTACGACCCCGGCTGCTGCAGCACCCAAAAGCACGCGACGCCAGATAGTTTGAGTGTTCATGCTGTGGACTCCTGATCAGCCGAAGGTAAAGGCGTAGGCCGACACGCCCGGGTCGAGAAACTCGATGCTGAAGGTTCGGTCCCTCACCCCATCGGTTTGCCGCACCAATTGATACAAGCGTTGCTCGGTGACCCGACCACTGCCGTCCGGCGCCACGTCGACTCCGTGGGCATCGCCCGGCGCCTGACCATCGATGGTCACTTTGAAGCGCACCGGTTTACCGTCCGTTCCCGGTCCCAGCACCAGGTGCAAATCACGGGCATGGAAGCGATAAACGATGCGGCTGGCCGGCCCGCTGGCTGTGGCGCGCTCGGCACCGACTGCCCATTGCCCGCCCAGGCTCCAGTCATTCAGGGCCAGGCTGGTCGGCGTCGTGTACGCCGCCACCTTGTCAGGCACAAGGCTGGTTTCCGGTACGAAATGTTCTGCACGCTGGTAGCCGACGTAGGTTTCCGGCGACAGCACCTGACTCATGTCCGGAGCAAGCTGCACGCCTTGGGCATCGGCATTGATCAAACCGTCGGCAACTGTTTTTGCACCGGCCTCACGCAACAATCGCTGGATGACCCGTTCCGATTCGGCGTAGTCCCCTTCACCAAAGTGGTGGTAACGAATACGCCCCTGGGCGTCGGCAAAGTAATGTGCCGGCCAGTATTCATTGCTGAAAGCGCGCCAGATCCTGTAGTCGTTATCGATGGCCACCGGGTAGTTGATGCCCAGTTCCTTCATGGCTTTGGTGACATTGCCTACATCACGCTCGAAGGCAAATTCCGGTGCATGCACCCCGATCACCACCAGGCCCTGATCCTTGTACTTCTCGGCCCAGGCCTTGACGTAAGGCAGGGTGCGCAGGCAGTTGATGCAGGAGTAGGTCCAGAAATCCACCAGCACCACCTTGCCCTTCAATGCCTGAGCATCAAGCGGCGCGGAATTGAGCCACTGCACCGCGCCATCGAGCGGCGGCAACTGGCCTTCGACCGGCAACGAGCCCGGTGCCTTCGCAGACATTTTCATCGCGCCACCAGCCGCCATCATGCTGCCGTTCGCCGCGTCATCCGCTGCGGGAATCTGCGCCATCATCGTGCCGTTGCCCTGAGGAGATTTCCCCGAAAGCCTGCCGACCAATGCCTGCTCCAGCCCTCCGGTAGAGGCCGTCGAAACCCGCGCCAGAATCCCGGTATCGAGACCCAGCGCAATGGCGGCCACGCCAGCCAGCATCGCCGCACCGAGCCCGCGACGGATCCATTCGCCGGTGCCAATCGAACGCTTCATCAGCGCGAAAACCTTACCGCCCAGCAGCAGCGCCGCCGCCAGCGACGTAGCCGCGCCCGCCGCGTAGGCGAGCAACAACAGCGTGGTGGCGATGCTTGCCCCTTGCAGCGCGGCACCGGTCAGAATCAGGCCGAGGATGGGCCCGGCGCAGGGCGCCCACAGCAGCCCGGTGGCGACACCGATCAGAAACGAAGCGCCGGGACGTGGACGGTTGTCCTGCCCCGCGACCTCCGACAGACGACTGCCGGCGGACACCAGCGGCCGGGTCAGGCGCTCGGCCAGATGCGGCAGCAGCAAGGTCAGCCCGAACAGTGCAACGAACAGCAACGCGAGCCAGCGACCGTACTGATTGACTTGCACCACCCAACCGCCGCCCACCGCCGCCAGTGTCGCGACGAGGGCGAAGGTCAGTGCCATCCCGGCCAACAGCGGCAAGCCACTCTTGATAAACGGCTGCCCGGTGCGAGCGAAGACAAAAGGCAGAACCGGCAGGATGCACGGGCTGACGATCGTCAGCACACCGCCGAGATAAGCGAGAACCAAGAGCCACATGGTGTCGTCCTGTAGTGAGAGAAGATTGCAGGCGGGCCACGACTCAAACCGCCACGGGTTTGAAGGTCATGGCCAGGCCGTTCATGCAGTAGCGCAGACCGGTGGGCTTGGGCCCGTCGTCGAACACATGGCCGAGGTGACCACCGCAACGCCGGCAGTGGACTTCCTCTCGGGTCATGCCGAAGGACCGGTCCTGGCGCGTGGCCACGGCGTGCTCCAGCGGCGCCCAGAAGCTCGGCCAGCCAGTACGGCTGTCGAACTTGGTGTCCGACGAAAACAGCGCCAGTTCGCACCCGGCGCAGGCAAACGTGCCGGCCCGATGTTCATTGTTGAGCGGGCTGCTGTAGCCGCGCTCGGTGCCCTCATTGCGCAGCACGTCGAATTGCTCGTCAGTGAGCAATGCGTGCCATTCACTGTCGCTATGAGTCACTTCAAAAGCTTCGTCTGCATAGGCCTCCGCGACCAGCGCCGAACCCGTGGATAACTTTGGCAATACACCGGCCAGCAGTGCTGCAAGCCCCAGCCCGCCGCCCGTTGCCAGAATCTGTCGCCGTGAAAACATGGCCGTCTCCCGAAATTCCAGATACCTGTCGTGGAACACAGCCTAGGCTTGGGTTGATCGCCAAATCCTCACGGGAAGTTAAACAATTCGTGATAACTCGCCCCGAGGAAAACCCGCACAATGCGCACATTGCGCCGAAGGATTGAGCTTCATGGAACAGACCAAACGCGTCCTGGTGGTCGAGGACGACCTGCACATCGCCGACCTCATTTGCCTGCACCTGCGGGACGAGCAATTCGAGGTGGTCCACAGCGCCGACGGCGATGAAGGCATGCGCCTGCTGCAACAGGGACACTGGGATGCGCTCATCCTCGACCTGATGCTGCCCGGGGTGGACGGCCTGGAAATCTGCCGCCGTGCCCGGGCCATGGCCCGCTACACACCGATCATCATCACCAGCGCCCGCTCCAGCGAACTGCACCGCATCCTTGGCCTGGAGCTGGGCGCCGACGACTATCTGGCCAAGCCGTTTTCGATGCTGGAACTGGTCGCCCGGGTCAAGGCACTGCTGCGCCGGGTGGACGCCATGGCGCGCAATCTGAAGATGGACGCCGGCAGCCTGAGTCTCGATGGCCTGACCATCGACCCTGTCACCCGTGAGGTCACCCTCGACGGCCAGCGTCTGGATCTCACGCCACGGGAATTCGACCTGCTGCATTTCTTCGCCCGTCAGCCGGGCAAGGTGTTCTCGCGCATGGACCTGCTCAACGCGGTCTGGGGCTACAGCCACGAAGGTTACGAACACACGGTCAACACCCACATCAATCGTCTGCGGGCGAAGATCGAGGCCGATCCGGCCCAGCCCGTGCGCATCCTCACGGTGTGGGGCCGTGGCTATAAATTCGGCATGAGTACGGAACAACCATGAAACTGACCCTGACGCATCGCCTGTCCCTGGTGTTCGCCGTGTTGCTGTTGGCGTGCTGCGGCACGTCGGCATGGTTGCAGGTGCGCTCCAGCCAGATGCACGAGCTGGAGGTGGTGCAGGGTCTGTCCCGTGACCTGGCGCAACACATCGCCCATGACACGGTGCTGATGGACAGCAACGGTCTGATGCCCGGCGCGGTGCGCGAGCTGTTCAGCCAGTTGATGCTGGTCAACCCGAGTGTCGAGGTGTACCTGCTCGACACCGAAGGCCGGATCGTCGGCAACGCGGCGCCGGAAGGACGCCTGCGCCGGCAGTCCGTCGATCTGCAACCGATCCGGCGACTGCTCGACGAACAACCGCTGCCGATTCTCGGCGACGACCCGCGCAGCACCGATGGCCGCAAGGTCTTCAGTGCGGCGCCGTTGCAGGTCAACGGCAAGCCGGCCGGATATCTTTACGTGGTGTTGCTCAGTGAAGCCCACGATCGCTTCGCCGAACGCGGGGCCACCAGCGCAGCGCTGAATACGGCGCTGCTGTCCATCGGGCTGGCGGCGTTCCTGTGCCTGATTGCCGGTCTGACGGCATTCAACCTGATCACCCGGCCGCTGCGTCGGTTGACCGAAACCGTGAGCCGGTTCGATATCGACGGCGTGCCCCAATCACTGCCAGCCGCACCGACACCTGTGGACAAGTCCGCCGACCCGGATGAAATCGCCGTGCTCGACGCAGCGTTCCGGCAAATGCAGAACCGCCTCGGTGAACAATGGCGCTCACTCACCCGCCAGGACCAGGAACGCCGGGAACTGGTGGCGAACATTTCCCATGACTTGCGCACGCCGCTGGCTTCGCTGCACGGTTATCTGGAAACCCTGTCGCTCAAGGACGCCACACTGTCTGCCGAAGAACGCCGTCGTTATCTGGGGATCGCCCTGGACCAGAGCCGCAAGGTCGGCGGGCTCGCGCAGTCATTGCTGGAGCTGGTGCGCCTCGAACATGGCTTTGTGCAGCCGATACTGGAGAAATTTTCCCTGACCGATCTGGTCCAGGACATTTTCCAGAAATTCGAACTCGGCGCCGAAGCCCGGAACGTCGGACTCAAGGCCAGTTTCAGCGCCAACCTGCCGACCGTCTGCGCCGACCTCGGGTTGATCGAACGGGTGCTGACCAACCTGGTCGATAACGCCTTGCGTCATACGCCGCCAGGGGGCGAAATCGAACTCGACCTGAAACCCCGGGGCGCATCGGTTGTAATCACCGTCAGCGACACCGGCCCCGGCATCGCCGCCGAGTTGCGTGAAGGTTTGTTTCTGCGTCCTTTCAATATCGGTGGTGCGCGACGGGATGGCGGACTCGGACTGCGGATCGTGCACCGGATCCTGCAACTGCACGGGTGCGAGATCTGCTTGCTGGATGTCGTCGGGCGGGGGGCGACCTTTCGCTTCTCGCTGCCGGTGGATCAACAGAACGCCGAACAACGGATCATCCGTTCGATGAACCTGAATTCGCCGGGCAAATGATCCCCATCTGGCCGTTGCTCCGTGACAACACTGCCCCTCTCCCCTAAATTAGTCGGCCTGAAAAAGCCCCCATGCTTTCTCGTCTTATCCCAAGTTAAAAAGTAGTGAAATTTCAATGTCCGATTTCAACACCGCTGAATCCGTAGTTACCCTGTCGTCCAAAGCGGAATACGAAAACTCCATCAATCTTTCACAACACATTCCACAAGCGAAGATCATCAGCGAGATGGTGCTCGACGCATTCCAGTCGACCCGCGAGAGCGAGCAGATCCGCGAACTGCGTGCCGCGATCCGTCAGGCTCACGACCGCTTCGATGACGACCAGGCCTACGAGCTGATGGGCCAGCTCAAGCGCCTGAAGGACGCCGAGGCAGCCGATATTGCGGCGCTTGAAGACCTGAGCAGCAAGTTTCCGATCAGCCGCATCCTCTCCAGTTTCAAGGACGACCCGGCATTTCAGGAAATCGTCTATGGTCTGGCTCTGAAGATCCTCAACCAGACCCATCAGGCCATCAGCAATCCAAGCGGCGGCAAGAGCAAGGCTGCCCGCGCCAGGAAAGACGTCGAAGTGTTCAGCATCAGCAAGGACGGCATCAGTGTGACCCTGCCAATGCGCACACCGCGTTCGCGTCTGAGCGTGGATCGTGAGGCGCTGGAGTTCCTCGGTTTCACTTTCGTCGGTGAAGGCGAAGAAGCGGAAATCGAGGGCGAAACCTTCGTCGACAACAGCGGTAACGAACACGCGATCAACCGCAAGAACATCATCACCGCCCTGCAGCAGCAGACCGCGTTCGACGGTTACAGCATCGCCGCGCAATAAAACCGGCGCAGACAAAAAAGCCCCGCTCTGAATCTCAGGCGGGGCTTTTTGCTGTTCGGCTTTGCGGGATTACGTCGAAGGATGCACGGCTGCAATCATGTCGACTTCAATGGCCGCGTTTTTCGGCAACTGATAGACACCGACGGTGGTGCGCGTGTGCCGCCCGGCATCACCCAATACATGACTGAAAACGTCCGATGCGCCGTTGGCCACTTCGCTCAGGTCAACGAAGTCCGGGGTCGACTTCACATAGACGGTGACCCGCAACAACGCCCTGACCTTGTCCAGCGAACCGATCGCATCGACGATGAACGCCAGGCAGCGCATGGCGCTGATGCTCGCGGCAGCCTGGGCGTCCTCGAGGGTCAGCTCCAGCCCGACCCGGCCGGGATACTGAATCTTTCCTTCCGTACGCGGCACCATACCGCTGATATACAGCTCATCGTGATGACGCACCAACGGCGAGTAATTGCCGCCCACGGTGTTCTCGCCATTGATGTCGTAATTCAGCTCTTTTGCCAGGGCAATGAAGCGTTCGTCGCAGGTCATCCTCTCAGTCATTTCGCCCAGCCTCTTGAACGATGCGTGAAGAATTGCAGATTACGACAGTCGGGCGCCGAGCAGTGCATCGCGCCGTAACTGACAGGGTTGGATCCAAATCTAGGGCTTTTGTCGAAACACTGCAACCTGTGGTGGCTTGTACAAAAAAGCCCCGCACGACATTAAGCGTGCAGGGCTTTACGCAGACTTCGAAACGACTCTAAACAGCGCTCAATCGCTCGACCATATCAGGGAATTTTTCCACCAAACGGATCAGCAAGGCAGCTTGAGCGTTGGGCTTGGATTTCTCCTGTTCCCAGTTTCTTAGGGTGCTTGGACTTGTCCTGATTCGTCTGGCAAAAACGGCCTGTGACATGTGCAGTTTTTCCCGTAACGCTACGATTTCCTGAGCACCGACTTCAGGAGCTGGTTTCTCCTCAAGCGTCGTATTACGTAACGTGATTTTTCCTTCGCGTTGAGCCGCCATCTCATCAACGCCCTGCATCAACTCTGCAAACAGGTCGCGTTTTTTCATGGGGTACCTCGTGTTTTCAACTCTTTCTCTATAGCTCCCTTGAGCGCCTTCTCTTGCTCGGCGGTCAAATTCTCAAGCTCATCTTTGTCATAAATCGCAAACATCCAGAACTGGCCATCATTCATAAGCCAATAATAAATAACTCGCAAGCCGCCTCGCCTGCCCTTGCCACGACGAACATCAACCCAACGCAGTTTTCGGAAGCCGCCTGTTCGTGGCATGACATCGCCTGCATGCGGATTGCTTTGCATGTAGGTCTGCAGCTCACGATATTCGTCGTCCGTGAGGTAATGACCCAGGTTTGCGGTGAATAGTGTGGTTTCAAAGAATACTGTTCTCATTCAAAAACTATAAGCAAATTGCCTATAGCTGAACAATAAACACCTTTCGCGGCGAATAAACAATCCTCAACAAAAAACCCCGCTCATCTCTCGATGAACGGGGTTTCTCGTACAGCGTTCGAACCTTACGGCGCGTACGTCAGCAGCAGCTCGGTCGGCACCTTGAAGTCCAGGGACATCATGACGCTCAACGCGGTGATGGTGAAGATCGAGAACACGAACAGCTTGCGTGCCCAGACCGTATCATCCACCGCCTTGTAGCCGGTCCAGGCCATGTACAGCCAGTACATGCCCATGGCCGCGGCGACGGCGAGGTAGCTCATGCCGGCGTAGCCGCTGAAGGTCAACATCAGGGTCGCCACGAGGAACGCCAGGATGTAGAACAGGATGTGCTTCTTGGCCACCTGGATTCCGCGCTTCACTGGCAGCACCGGAATCGATGCGGCCAGGTAATCGTTGAAGCGGAAGATCGCGATGGCGTAGGAATGCGGCATCTGCCACAGGCTGAACATCACCAGCAGGGTCAGCGCGGCCATGTCGAAGCTGTTGGTCACGGCCACGTAACCGATCACCGGCGGCATGGCGCCCGACAGACTGCCCACCAGCGTGCCGTGAACCGACTTGCGCTTGAGGTACAGGCTGTAGAAGCCGACGTAGATGATGAAGCCGATCACGGCGAACAGGGCAGCCAACGGGTTGGCCACCTTGTACAGCAACGCAACGCCGGCGACACCCAGGACGGTCGCATAGACCAGGGCCAGCTTCAGGGAGATAAGGCCCTGGACCAGCACCCGGTTTTTGGTGCGCTCCATCTTCAGGTCGATGTCGCGGTCGATGCAGTTGTTGAACACGCAACCGGAGGCCACGACCAGGGACGTGCCGATCATGGCGGCCAGGAACACCGCCAGATCCACATGCCCTTTCGAGGCCAGGAAGAACCCGCCTGCCACAGAAAGCACGTTACCGAAAATGATCCCCGGTTTGGTGATTTGGATAAAGTGCTTGAGCGACATCGGGTCTACCTCACTTCGCCATCATGAACGTATGGATGCTGAACATGATCCACAGCGACAGGCCGACCAGCAGCAGGATCACGATGGCCGTAAAGACGAACGCGATCACGTTGTTACGCTGAGCCACGGAGCGGTCCAGGTGCAGGAAGTAATACAGGTGAACGATCACCTGGATCACCGCGAACAGCAGGACGATTGCCAGCGTGGTGGACTTCGGCAGGGTCGGGAACATCACCAGGCCGAACGGGATGACGGTCAGGATCACCGACAGGATGAAGCCGATGGCGTACGACTTTACGCTGCCGTGGCCAGCATCATGGCTGTCATGGGAGTGTGCATTAGCCATTACAGGGTCCCCATCAGGTAAACAACGGTGAATACGCAGATCCACACCACGTCCAGGAAGTGCCAGAACAGGCTCAGGCAGCTCAGACGGGTCTTGTTCGTCGCCGTCAGGCCGTGCTTGTTGACCTGGTACATCATGATGCCCATCCAGATCAGACCTGCGGATACGTGCAGACCGTGGGTACCGACCAGGGTGAAGAACGCCGACAGGAAGCCCGAACGGCTAGGACCGAAGCCCTCGGAGATCAGCAGGTGGAACTCGTTGATCTCCATGGCGATGAAGCCTGCGCCGAGCAGGAAGGTCAGGAACAGCCAGCCCAGAACCTGCTGCTTTTTACCCTTGTACAACGCCAGCATGGCGAAGCCGTAGGTGATCGAGCTGAACAACAGCAGAGCGGTTTCGCCCAGCACGTATGGCAGTTCGAAGATGTCGTGGCCCGACGGGCCACCGGCAACGTTGTTTACCAGTACCGCGTACACCGCAAAGATCGATGCAAACAGAATGCAGTCGGTCATCAGGTAGAGCCAGAAACCGTATACGGTCATCTCGCCCGAGTCGTGGTGATGGTCGTCATGCCCATGGTCATGGCCATGGGCGTGTCCAGCATTGGTCACTAAGTTCGACATTGTTTAAGCCTGTTCCAACTTGGTTTCAACACGGGTCGCGGAAGCAGGGATCTTCCCGGCCGCTACCAGACGCTTGTGCTGCTCGGCTTCGATGCGTTCGATCACGTCGACCGGCACCATGTAGCCTTGATCGTCACGTGCAGCGTGGATCACGAAGTAGATGACAGTGCCGGCCAGGCTGGCGATCGCCAACCACCAGATGTGCCAGATCATCGCGAAACCGAACACGGTCAGCAGTGCGCCCATCACCACGCCAGTGGCGGTGTTGTTCGGCATGTGGATCGGCTCGTACTTGGCCGGAGTCTGGTACGCGGTACCGTTTTCCTTGGCTTCGGTGAACGGGTCGATGCAGTCTGCTTTTGGCAGCACGGCGAAGTTGTAGAACGGAGGTGGCGACGAGGTCGACCATTCCAGGGTGTGGCCGTTCCACGGGTCACCGTGTTCACACATGTTTTCCGGCTTGTTGCGGTCACGCACCGAGACGTACAGCTGGATCAGCTGGCAGGCGATGCCCACGGCGATCAGGATCGCACCGAACATGGCAACGTACAGGTACGGTACCCACTCAGGGTTGGTGGTGGCGTTCAGACGACGGGTCATGCCCATGAAGCCCAGAGCGTAGAGCGGCATGAACGCGACGAAGAAGCCCGAAATCCAGAACCAGAACGCTGCTTTACCCCAGCCTTCGTGCAGCTTGAAGCCGAACGCTTTCGGGAAGTAGAAGCCGAAACCTGCGATGTAGCCGAATACCGCGCCGCCGATGATCACGTTGTGGAAGTGCGCGATCACGAACAGGCTGTTGTGCAGAACGAAGTCGGCACCCGGAATGGCCAGCAGTACGCCGGTCATGCCGCCGATCGCGAAGGTCACCATGAAGCCCAGGGTCCACAGAACCTGGCTGGTGAAGCGCAGACGGCCCTGGTAGATGGTGAACAGCCAGTTGAACAGTTTCACACCCGTCGGGATGGAGATCAGCATCGTCGCCAGACCGAAGAAGGCGTTGACGCTGGCACCCGAACCCATGGTGAAGAAGTGGTGCAGCCAAACCATGAAGCCCAGTACCGAGATCGCGCCCGAAGCGTAGATCATCGAGTGGTGGCCGAACAGTTTCTTGCCGGTGAAGGCCGAGACCACTTCCGAGAAGATACCGAAGGCCGGCAGGATCAGGATGTAAACCTCAGGGTGGCCCCATGCCCAGAACAGGTTGACGTACATCATTGGATTGCCACCAAGTTCATTGGTGAAAATGTGGAAATCCATGTAACGGTCAAGGGTCAGCAGTGCCAGGGTCGCGGTCAGGATCGGGAACGAAGCCACGATCAGAACGTTTGCCCAGGTGCAGGTCCAGGTGAAGATCGGCATGTCCATCAGTTTCATGCCAGGGGTACGCATTTTCAGCACGGTAGCGAGGAAGTTGACCCCCGTTAACGTTGTCCCGAGACCGGATAGCTGTAGCGCCCAGATGTAGTAGTCCACACCCACCCCAGGGCTGTATTGCAGACCCGACAGCGGTGGATAGGCAACCCAGCCGGTCTTGGCGAATTCGCCGACGCCCAGGGAAACGTTGATCAGCACGACGCCGGACACCAGCAGCCAGAAGCTCAGGGAGTTCAGGAACGGGAACGCAACGTCGCGGGCACCGATCTGCAGCGGCACTGCAAGGTTCATCAGGCCGGTGAAGAATGGCATCGCCATGAAGATGATCATGATCACACCGTGAGCGGTGAAGATCTGGTCATAGTGTTCAGGTGGCAGGTAGCCAGGCGAACCCTCGGTGGCCATGGCCAGCTGGGTACGCATCATGATGGCGTCGGCAAAGCCACGCAGCAGCATGACCATGGCAACGATGATGTACATCACACCGATTTTCTTGTGGTCGACCGACGTCAGCCACTCGGTCCACAAGTAAGTCCACTTCTTGAAGTAGGTGATTGCAGCGAACAACGCCAGACCACCGAGCGCGATCATCGAGATGGTGACCATCACGATCGGCTCGTGGAAAGGGATCGCTTCCCAACTTAATTTACCAAACATCGTTTACTCCTCTGCCCCGGCAGCTGAATGCGAATTCGAGTCCATATCCGTTGCCGCCACTTCTTTCTCTTTCTTCTCGTGCTTCAGCGGCTTGCCCGGTTTCATGCCTTCGTACTTGTCGACGATGGTCTGGAACAGGTTCGGCGTGACCGAGGAGTAGAGCTCGACTGGATTGTTCTGGCTTGGCTTGGCAAGGGCTGCGTATTCAGCTTGTTCAAGCTGTTTAGGTGCCTTTTTGACTTCACTTACCCAGGCGTCGAAATCTTCCTGAGAAGTTGCGATCGCTTTGAATTTCATACCGGTGAAACCAGCGCCGCTGTAGTTGGCGGAGATACCGTCCATTTCAGCGTTGCGGTCAGCGATCAGATGCAGCTTGGTGGTCATGCCCGCCATCGCGTAGATCTGGCCGCCCAGACCCGGGATGAAGAACGAGTTCATCACCGCGTCCGAAGTGATCCGGAAGTTGACTGGCGTGTGCGCCGGGAACACGATCTTGTTGACCGTGGCGATGCCTTGTTCCGGGTAGATGAACAGCCACTTCCAGTCCAGCGCGACCACTTCGATGGTCACAGGCTTGACGTCGGATTCGATCGGACGATACGGATCCAGCGAGTGGGTCGACTTGTAGGTGATGTAACCCAGGGCAATGATGATCAGGACCGGAATGGTCCAGACGGCCACTTCGATCTTGGTCGAGTGCGACCATTTCGGGGTGTAGACGGCGTTCTTGTTGGAGGCGCGGTACTTCCAGGCGAACAGGAAGGTCATGACGATGACCGGCACAACGACCAACAGCATCAGCAGCGTGGCGGTGATGATCAGGTTGCGCTGTTCCAGGCCAACCTGGCCCGTTGGATTGAGCAAGGTCATGTTGCAGCCTCCCAGCAACAACGTGCCGAGCAGCGGCACTAGGCCTAGTAATCTGGGGTACCTGTTTTTACTCATCTCACGACCTCTAAAGCAGCTTGCGCAATGCAGTTGGGTTTTGATCGCCAACACTTCACCCTGCCAAGGGTTGGCATTTTCTTTGGATTGAATAAGGGCCGCCCGTCGCGCGTCAGACGCTCGACAAATCCTGGGACAGCGGTCAGTTCTTATTCGAATTCGTGGTCAAAGGCCTTGTTACAGACCAATTCCATTTGGTGCGGAAAGTTGGAAGGCACCGACACCTGGGTGTCTCGCAGGCCTTTCGGCCCCTCGACACCCGACTTCCTGCTCAGTTCCTTATAAAGGTTGAACAGTGCCGGGAATTCAGTGCGGGCGATTGTAGTTAGGTAGCGCCCTGGACACCATGTCTTATCCCGAAATAATTTTTATCGCTCAGAGCAACAATCCATCACCGTTTTTGCAAAAGTTCCGCATGTTATCGAAATCGATTCTCAACAAAAACACCAAAAAATGTAGGTGTACCTGGCTCGGATCAGACAGTTCCGAAGACATTTTCTGACACTGTGAAGCGCTTAAACCCCGATAACCCAAGGGCTTTGGCCAATGGCCACCCGTTGTTAAAACTGCCTGTTTCGGCACGAGCGTGCGCAAACCGAAAAACCCTGAAACAGACCAATCCTTTTTTGTAACAACACGCCTATCAAGACCTGCGAAAGACACTGCGACACACCCTGTGTGACAACATGTCGCACACCTGTCGCACCGTCCCTTGCCGTTCGTCACGACGTTTTCACAAAGACCCTGAAATGCAAAACGCCTCGATTTGCGTCACGGCAAAACGAGCGTTTGTGTTATCGGCGCAGGAGCCGAAAAGTTGATTCAGCGCAATGCCTTTCGGTTACGCGAGGTCAGCAGAGGTACCAGGATCACCACCAGCACGAAGGCCACCAGGGCCCATTGCGCCAGCGACAGGCCAAGGATCGGCGGGTACGGCGTCGAGCAGAAACCGTCGACCTGGAAGCCCAGCGGGAAGATCTTCGCCAGTGGCAGATCATCGACGATCGGTTGCAGCACATCGATGCCGCAACTCACCGCCGGGTAGAACTGGGTGTACACGTGATGCCCGGCAACGCCGGCGCCGGCAATCGCACAAATCACCACCAGCACCTCGAACACAGTGATGCTGCGGCGGGTGCGCATGGCCGCACCGATGAACGCGAACAGTGCGATCAGCAGCAAGGCATAACGCTGCAGGATGCACAGCGGGCATGGTGCTTCGCCCAGCACGACCTGCATGTACAGCGCGCCCCCGATCAGCGCCAGGCAGATGACGCCCAGCAACACCAGATAGCGTCGCTCACGTCCCAATCGAATCGTTTCCTCGCTCATCGCGTTTCCCTTTCTAGTCCATGGTTCAGCTGGCAGGCGCCTGCGCTTGCAGTTGCGCCATCAGGCTGATGTTGTCTTCGATATGCCAATTGGCCGTGATGCGGCCGTTGTCGATCTGATAGATATCGGTTGCCCGGAAGTCTACACGCTGGCCCTGCCCTTTGAGAGCCTTGAACGTACCGGTGAAGTGCCCGCGAAAGTGCAGGTGCACGACCACGCGATCACCGGCGACGATCATTTGCTCGATCTCGCAGCTCAGGTCCGGCACCGCCGTGCGAAAGAACTTCGACGCCAGCAATGGTCCCGTCGGCCCTTGCACCCGACCTTCCGGCGGGGTCTTGTCGACAAACTGCGGCGACAGGGCTGCAGTGGCCAACGCCTCTTCGCCCGTGTTCCAGAAACTGCCGTAACGCCGCGCCGCCAGCTCCATTGCATCACGCTGAGCCTTGGGCAGGCTCTGATCGACGATCAGGCTCTGCGGCTGGATCAACATGGACTCGGCAAAGACAAACGGACTGGACAGCAAGGCAAACGACAGGCCCAAAGCGGCCAGGCTGATACGACGGGAGGAAGCGAAGTGCGACATGGGGGCGATCCTGATCATGTAAACGAACGAGCGCCTATCATCAGCATCAGGGAATAAACGATAAACCGGTTAAGAAACGATTAACCTTTAAACAGAATTTAAGAATCAGGACCGTATAACGGCCAATCGCGAGCAGGCTCCCACCAGAATCGATGTCGTACACAAAATCTGTGGGAGCGAGCCTGCTCGCGAATGAAGGCGACTCGGTTCCGAATTATTCCAGAGCCGCCGCCGGCCCGAAGAACTCATACCGGCTCTGCTTCTCCGGTACACCCAGCGCCTTCAAATGACGCTTGATCGCGCCCATGAAGCCTTTCGGCCCGAGGAAGTAGGCGTCCACATCACGCTGTTCCGGCAGCCATTCACCCAATTGTTCCTGGCTCAACAGCCCGACCTTGTCGGCCGCCGGGCTCACGCCGTCATCTTCGGCGTAGCAATAGAAGCGCTTGAGCTGCGGATGACGCTCGGCCAGACCGTCGACCCAGTCACGGAACGCATGCACGCTGCCATTGCGCGCGCAATGAATGAAATGCACCGGACGCTCGGTTTCCAGCGCCGCTTCCAGCATCGCCAGGGTCGGGGTGATGCCCACGCCACCGCTGATCAGCACCAGCGGTTTGTCGCTCGCCGTCAGAGTGAACTCACCTGATGGCGGGAACAGCTGAATGCGAGCGCCGACGTGCAATTGATCGTGCAGATAATTGGAGGCGCGACCACCCGGTTCACGCTTCACACTGATGCGGTACTGGCCTTTATTGGTCAGGGCGGACAGCGAGTAGTTACGGCGGATTTCTTCGCCATCGAGCACCAGCTTCATGCCGATGTACTGACCCGGCTCGGCCGCAAGGATCGCCCCCTTGTCCGCCGGCTCGAAGTAGAACGAAATGATTTCCGCACTCTCCTCGACCCTGGCCGCGACGATGAACTCCCGCGCCCCGCGCCAGCCGCCGACGGCCTGTTCTTTCTGATCATAGATGGCGGTTTCGGCGCCGATCAGGATCTCGGCCAACTGACCGTAGGCCGCGCCCCACGCACTCATCACTTCCGGCGTGGCAATTTCATCGCCCAGCACTTCGGAGATGGCGCGCAGCAGGCACGTACCGACGATCGGGTAGTGCTCCGGCAGAATCTGCAGCGCCACATGCTTGTTGATGATTTTCGCCACCAGATCGCCCAACTGGTCGAGCTGGTCGATATGGCGGGCGTACATCAACACACCGTTGGCCAGGGCGCGAGGCTGGTCGCCACTGGCCTGGTGCGCCTGGTTGAACAGCGGGCGGACTTCCGGGTATTCGGAGAGCATCATGCGATAGAAGTGGGTGATCAGCGCTTCACCGCCGCTTTCCAGCAGCGGCACTGTGGATTTGACGATGGCACGATCCTGAACGCTAAGCATAAGGGTGACTCCTGAGCTTTCTCTAAAAGTTCCTTAACCGTTTCAGTTATCGTGCCAATTAAATTTTCCATATAAATCAATATGTTGAAATTTATGTAGTCAGATTGACACAAGTGCCTCTATAGTCGCTTCGACTACAACGTGTCTCTTTGACTACAAGCCCATGTCCGCCAAATCTTTGCTGACCGCTCTGCTCCCGCTGGTTTCCGACCTTTCCCGCGAATTGCCCGAAGGTGAGCGCTACCGGCGCCTGCTTGAAGCCATGCGCGCCCTGCTGCCGTGCGATGCCGCAGCCCTGCTGCGCCTCGACGGTGAATGGCTGGTGCCGCTGGCGGTGGACGGTTTGAGCACCGACACTCTCGGCCGGCGCTTCAAGGTCAGCGAACATCCGCGCTTTGAAGTGCTGCTGGCCGGCGAAGGGCCGACCCGCTTCGCCGCCGACAGCGAATTGCCCGACCCGTATGACGGACTGGTCGACGGCCTCGATGATCACCTCGAAGTCCACGATTGCCTCGGCTGCCCACTGTTCGTCGATGAAAAGCTCTGGGGCCTGATCACCCTCGACGCCCTCGATCCCGAGCGCTTCGAGCCCATTGAACTCGACGCCCTGCAAGCCTTCGCCAGTCTCGCTTCGGCCACCGTCAATGCCGCCGAACGCATCGAACGCCTGGCGATCCGCGCCGAAGACGAACACCAGCGTGCCGAGGTCTATCGCCAGGCCAGCGGCCAGCAGAACCGCGAAATGATCGGCCAGAGCAAGGCCCACAAACGACTGGTGGAAGAAATCAATCTGGTGGGCGGCAGCGACCTGACGGTGTTGATCACCGGGGAAACCGGGGTCGGCAAGGAGCTGGTGGCCCAAGCGATCCACGCCGCCTCCCCGCGTGCCGACAAACCGATCATCAGCCTCAATTGCGCGGCCCTGCCGGACACGTTGGTGGAAAGCGAACTGTTCGGCCACGTGCGCGGCGCCTTCACCGGCGCCACCAGCGACCGGCGCGGCAAGTTCGAACTGGCCAATGGCGGTACGCTGTTTCTTGACGAGGTCGGCGAGTTGTCGCTGACCGTCCAGGCCAAGCTGTTGCGCGTATTGCAGAGCGGCCAGTTACAACGCCTGGGATCGGACAAGGAACATCAGGTCGACGTGCGCCTGATCGCCGCAACCAACCGCGACCTCGCCGAAGAGGTGCGCAGCGGTCGCTACCGCGCCGACTTCTACCATCGCCTGAGCGTGTACCCGTTGCGGGTGCCGGCGCTGCGTGAGCGGGGTCGCGATGTGTTGCTGCTCAGCGGCTTTTTCCTCGAACAGAACCGTTCGCGCATGGGCCTCAACAGCCTGCGCCTGAACAGCGACGCCCAGGAAGCGCTGCTGGCCTACACCTGGCCTGGCAACGTGCGGGAACTGGAACACCTGATCGGGCGCAGTGCACTGAAAGCGCTGGGCAACTGCAAGGTACGACCGAAGATTCTCAGCCTGGGCGCGATGGATCTCGATCTGCCACGGGAGGTTGTGGATAACTCGCCGCAGCCCGCCAGCGCCGTCACTTCACTTCCTCAGATTTCCGGGGATCTGCGTAGCGCCACCGAGCAATATCAGCGGCAGTTGATCAGTGCCGCACTCGAGCGCACTCAGGACAACTGGGCCAGCGCCGCCCGCGAACTGGGGTTGGATCGTGCGAATCTGGGGCGGCTGGCGAAGCGGTTGGGGATGAAGGGCTAAAAGCACATCCGACAACTAACCTAAAGCCCGACCCTTTGACGCCGATAACCCGGCATCACTCGTTTCTGGCGATTTTCACCCTCGCCCATCACCTTTTTTCGCAGAAGGTTTTTATGTCTTCCAACAAAGCCCGCGCAGATTCACTTTCGCTTCTGCTGTTTACCTTGCGCAGCGGCAAGCTGATGGCGATCAACCTGCTGAAGGTCAGTGAAATCATCCCCTGCCCGCCACTGACCAAGCTGCCGGAGTCGCACCCCCACGTCAAAGGGATCGCCACCCTGCGCGGCAACTCCCTGTCGGTGATCGACCTGAGCCGGGCCATCGGCGAACGACCGCTGGAAGACCCGAACGGCGGCTGCCTGATCGTCACCGATGTCAGCCGTTCGAAGCAGGGCCTGCACGTGCAGGCAGTGAGCAAGATCGTGCATTGCCTGACCACCGACATCAAACCGCCGCCGTTCGGCTCTGGCGGTTCCCGCGCCTACATCACCGGCGTGACCTCGGTAGACGGCACGCTGGTGCAAGTGCTGGACATCGAGAAAGTCATCCACGGCATCGCGCCAGCGCAAATCGACATGGCCCCGACCGAGTTGAGCATGGAAGACGCCGAAGTGCTGGGCAACGCGCGGATTCTGGTGGTCGACGACAGCCAGGTGGCGTTGCAACAATCGGTGCACACCTTGCGCAACCTCGGCCTGGAATGCCACACCGCTCGCAGTGCCAAGGAGGCCATCGACTGCCTGCTGGACCTGCAAGGCACGGCGCAGCAGATCAACCTGATTGTCTCCGACATCGAAATGTCCGAAATGGACGGCTATGCCTTCACCCGGACCCTGCGCGAAACCCCGGACTTCGCCCACCTTTATGTGCTGTTGCACACCTCGCTGGACAGCGCGATGAACAGCGAAAAAGCCCGCCTCGCCGGGGCCAACGGCGTGCTGACCAAGTTCTCCTCGCCGGAGTTGACCCACTGCCTGATCGAAGCGGCCAAACACGTCGCCGCTCAGGGCTACTGAATCTTGAGCGAAACGTTCTGCTTTCTGATGCGGCGCGACCTGAGCCAGGACGTGCCGGCCATCGAGTGGCCGCAAGGCATCGAACTCACCACGTACAGCCGCGAACAGGCGGCCGCCGTGCATGAACTGATGCAAGTCGGTTACCGCGAAGGTGGCGGTCGGGTACCGGTGCTGGACGTCTGGCAACAGCAGTTTGAAAACGATCCGGAGTACGATCCGGCACTGTGCTTCATCGCCAGCAATGCCGAAGGCGTCATCGGCGTGGCGCAATGCTGGACCAGTTCATATATCAAGAACCTGGTGGTGCATCCTCGGGTGCAGGGTCGCGGACTGGGTCAAGCATTATTGCTTCACGCCTTCAAGGCGTTTCAGGATCGGCGCGAAGGCTTTGTCGATCTGAAGGTGCTGGAGGACAACCTGCGGGCCCGGCATTTGTATGAAAAGTCCGGAATGTATGTGGTCCGCCGGGAATTGGTGTCGGACTGACAAACTAAAATCCTGCGACATACTCAAACTCTGGCGATTAACCTCCAGGGAAGCCCCGACCATGAAACGCCTCGCCCTCTCCGTGCTGTGCCTCATCGCTCCAGTTGCCCACGCCTCCAGCCCCGACGCCTGGGCCGCCTACGACAAAACCGTACTCGCCGGTTGCACCAGGGCCAGCGGCCTGAAAGACGCCAAACCGGTTGGCACTGCGGCACAATTCGATGACCGCGTGGGCTACACCGCGCTGTTGCTGCAAGGCCAGTACCCGCAAAAACACATGAAGGGCCAGCAAGGCACCGAACTGTGCCTGTACAACAAGAAGTCGAAAACCGCGTACGTCACCGAATGGGACTCGATCCGCCCGGCCGCCAGACCCTGAACGAATGGCGCACAACTTGCTTCACTCCGGGCCTGTACGGCGGCTTTATGTCGCCGACTCACACCCCTGATTGAAGATTGCCCGCTCAATGAATACGACCTTTTCCTGCGTAGGTTGCGGCAAGTGCTGCACCGATCACCATGTACCCCTGACCCTCGCCGAAACCCGCATGTGGGCGGCCGACGGCGGTCAGGTGATCGTGCTGGTGGAGGCGTTTCTCGGCAACGGCCTGGGCCTGCCGCTGCAACAGCGTGAGCATGCGGAACGTCGCTCGGCGGCGGTACGCAGCGGAACGTCCGACGCCCATGTGGCGATCACCTTCGCCGCCTACAACGTCGGCCCCTGCCGGAATCTTGACGAAGACAAGCGGTGCCGCATCTATGAACGCCGGCCGCTGGTGTGTCGCATCTATCCCGCCGAAATCAATCCGCATATTGCGCTGAACCCTGTCGCCAAGGATTGCCCGCCAGAATCGTGGGAACAGGGGCCGGAGCTGATCGTCGGTGGCGAACTGGTGGATCAGGAACTGGTGACGCTGATCCAGCGTTCGCGCCAGGCGGATCGCGACGACATCCGGATCAAGGATGCGATCTGCGGACAA
This sequence comes from Pseudomonas bananamidigenes, assembly GCF_001679645.1. Classification (GTDB taxonomy): domain Bacteria; phylum Pseudomonadota; class Gammaproteobacteria; order Pseudomonadales; family Pseudomonadaceae; genus Aquipseudomonas; species Aquipseudomonas bananamidigenes. The sequence continues at coordinate 23,034 of NZ_LRUN01000076.1, forward strand.
CTGGGCATCCGCACCACGGCACTGAAGGGCGACGGGTTTACCGCGTATCTGCCGGACATGGGCGTGTTTGCCTCGGTGATCGATCAGGTCACCGCGCAGCCATTGAGCGAAATATCCAGTGAATGGCTGTTTCATCTGTCCGGTGATGATGTGGCCGGGCAGGTGCGGGCGACAGGCGCACAGGTGGTGACCGAACCGCCGCAGACGTATGCGTTTATTTCGTTGCGGGCGGCTTGATCCGGAGTTTTCGCCAAGGCTAATGGCCCCTTCGCGAGCAGGCTCGCTCCCACATTTGAAATGCAATCCTCTGTGGGAGCGAGCCTGCTCGCGAAGAGGCCGGCCCAGGCAACCTCAATCCCGAAGCCGCCGCCCCCAGAACTCCTGCGCCAGCGAGCGCAGATCCCCCGCCAGCCCGGCCACGTCCTGTGAGTTGAGCTGGCTCTGGCGCCCCTCATCCACCGTCAGCTCACACGCCGTGCGAATGCTGACGATGTTGCGGTTGATGTCCTCGCTCACCGCACTCTGTTCTTCAACCGCTGCGGCAATCTGCAGGCTCATCTCGGTGATCTGCTCGACTCGCCCGCTGATCCCGTCCAGTGCCCGGGCCGCACGCTGGGCCTGTTCGACGCTGTTATCCACATGTTCGCTGCTCTGCTGCATCACCAGCACCGCATCCCGCGCGCCGTTCTGCAGGGTGCTGATCATCCGCTGAATCTCGTTGGTCGACTGCTGGGTGCGCTGGGCCAGCCCCCGCACTTCATCGGCCACCACCGCAAACCCACGCCCGGCATCCCCGGCCCGGGCCGCTTCGATTGCGGCGTTGAGCGCCAGCAGGTTGGTCTGCTCGGCGATGCTGCGGATCACCTCCAACACCCCGGAGATCTCGCTGCTGTGGCCTTCCAGTTGATGAATCACCTCGGTCGCCCGGCCCAACTCCTCAGCCAGTCTCAACACCGCACTGCGACTTTCGCCAACCAACAGATGACCCTCGCGGGTTTCCGTCCCCGCCATATCCGCCGCCACCGACGCCTGCTGCGCATGGCTGGCGACCTCGGCCACACTGGCCGCCATCTGATGAATCGCCGCCGCCACCTGATCGGTTTCCGCCTGCTGCGCCAGGGTGCTGGTGTGACTGCTGTGCAGATGATCGACCAGTTGCGCCGCATGCCCGGCCAGCCGTTGCGACGCATCGCCGATCCGCCCGACCACCGCGCCAACCTGGGCTTCGAGCATCTGCAACGCAAACTCGATCTGCCCGAACTGATCCCGCCGCCCGGTATAAATGCCCTGGCTCAACGGGTTGTCGGCAATCAGCTGCGCCCGTTCGGTCAGCCGCTCCAGCGGACGCAGCAACCAACCCACACCCAGCGCGCACGCTCCACTGCCGGCGACCCACGCAGTGGCTTCGATACCCATGGACTCCGGTCGCAGCCAGGCTTCAATCCCCAGCACCAGCGCCAGCACCGCACTGGTCAACGCCACGATCCGCGCCCGCAACCCCGACACCGGCAGCCGCCTCCAACGCGACACCCGCCCCTCGCGCAATTGCGCGTAGGCCCGTTCCGCCGCAGCGATCTGCCGGGCATCCGGGCGCGTACGCACCGACTGAAACTCCACCGCCGCACCGTTCTGCGTGACCGGCGTGACATAGGCACTGACCCAGTAGTGATCACCGTTCTTGCAACGATTCTTCACCAGGCCCATCCACGACCGACCGCGCTTGATCGTCTGCCACATATGGGCAAACGCCTGAGCCGGCATGTCCGGATGGCGCAACAGGTTATGCGGCGTGCCCAACAGCTCGTCACGGCTGTAACCGCTGATCTTGATGAAGTCGTCGTTGGCGTAGGTGATCGCGCTGGTCAGATCGGTGGTCGAGAGAATGTTCGCATCCGGCGCAACCTCGACATTGCGCCCGGTCACCGGGAGATTGATCTTCATGGAAAGCGCGCTCGTTTTATTGGAAAGAGTCGGCAGGGCTGCTGACTCTAAGCGCACTAATTGACTGAACGTTGATCTGGCTCAGCAACTGAGCATTTAGCCATCACTGTGACCGAAAATCACAGACGATGGCTGCAGAAAGGAAGGGAGTCAGCGCTTGCCCATCGAACGGCGAGTACCCGACGGGGCCACACCCGGGGTCTTGGCGTGACGATCACCGCCCTTGCCCTTGAACTGCGGCTGTCTGGCGGCTTTGGCGGCGGCCAGTTCACCCGGCTTGAACGGAAACTTGAACGCAGGAATGGTCGGCTTGGATTCGCCGGCTTCGGCCAGCTCTGCCGGGACATCGCTCACGGCGTTGTCGATTGGGGAAGTCATGAAAGCTCCGGGAAGCAAAAAGTCCGGCCCGGTGGGTGAGCCGCGAAGGCGCGCAGTATACCTGCGCGCGGGGACTTTAAAGAGTCCCGAAAAGGGTACGACCGGTCCCTTTTTGGAACTGCTCGACTAACGGATCACGTCTGCGGATCAACCCGGTCCAGCGCCCTGTTCACCGCCAGCTCGGCCAGCATGATGATCTGCTGGATCCCGAGCGCCGTACTGCGCTGCGGGCCGCTGAGTTCATTGGCGAAATTGCTGGCGATGGTACTGGCCGAGGCCAGGGATTCGCAGGCATTGACCAACAGACTTTCGGTATCGACGTTGGGAGTGACCATGTACATCGTGCTCGGGCGTGGTTTCGAGGGCTTCGGGCAAAGGTAATAGTCGAGGGCGCGTTTGATGGCTTCGCGGTTACGGGCGAGGTCTTCGGCGCGCATGGCCTCTTCGAGAGGGGTGGGGGATTCGTAGGGTGGATCGGGTACGGGCTTCGTCATTGAAATGTTCCTGTTCAATAGCCAGCACTCGTCGTTTCTCACGCGACGAAGTGGTGGCAGCTATGTGCGGAGTGAGAAACCGGTAGGAACAGATCCGGCCGGACCGAAGTCCGCCCGCACACAGCCGCCATAAAACATCGCAAGCAGCAGATAAGCCGGCGGCAATTATGGTGGTACTGATGATGGATTAACAGTTCCCAAGGGTTCTCACACCCGATCACAGAGTTTTCTGCGACAGCCAAAGACTAGAGAGCGTGCTTCCGACGGACAACCTGAAAACGTTGTGGGAAGGGTCCGGAGTTGTTGTTGAAATTTAAACAACTTCAAGAGCTGCCCTCACCCTAGCCCTCTCCCGGAGGGAGAGGGGACTGACCGTGTTGTTTGGGAGGGCTGCTCCGACGTGACATACCGTGGTGAACTCGGGTTTAAAAAGCACACATCCTGCCTATGCTTTGGCTTTGGCTTTGGCTTTGGCTTTGGCTTTGGCTTTGGCTTTGGCTTCTCACCACTCAACACGATGAGCGTTAGCTCGAGTACCGCTTTTGACGTGCCGGCCCCATCGGAAGGCTGAGTGGAGGGATTTATCCGGGGGGTGGGAGCGCAGCGACCGTGCGGCGAAGCCGCATACATCGAGAGGAGGTGCAGCGAAGCAAACCGTAGGCGATGCCCCCGGATGAATCCCGGAGCGAAGGAACACCGAGCCACAGCGAGGTGCCGAACGCAGGGGCCAAGCCTTTTGGTTACTTTTCGGCGTTTGGAAAAGTGAGCCGCTGTAAGAGCGGAACCGCCAGCCGCAACACCCGAAGAAACGGATATTCACAAAGAACACCCACAACATGGTCGGCCCATAGGCCGCCAAGTCAAAAGCCAAAACTGACAGCGCCGTCAGTTAGCCGTCACCCTCCTGACCCCCAAACAAGTTTATAAAGAACCAACCTGCCCAAACCCCGTCCCCCCGGCGCCCCACAAGCATGCAAATCCAGAAGAACAAGGCCCTGCTTGCCACCCTGCTGATCGGCCTCGCAGCCGCCGGCCTGTGGTATGCAATCAAACCTGCACCGGCCAGACTCGCCGCCCCGACGGCGATCCCGGTCAGGATCGTCACCGTCAGCGAAAAAGACGTCCCCCGCTATACCAGCGGCATCGGCTCGGTCCTCTCGCTGCACAGCGTGGTGGTGCGCCCACAGATCGACGGCATCCTCACCAAGCTGTTCGTCAAGGAAGGTCAACTGGTCAAACAGGGCGACCTGCTCGCCACCATCGACGACCGCTCGATCCGCGCCAGTCTCGACCAGGCCCGTGCACAACTGGGGGAAAGCCAGGCGCAGCTGCAAGTGGCGCTGGTCAACCTCAAGCGCTACAAACTGCTCAGCGTCGACGACGGCGTCTCGAAGCAGACCTACGACCAGCAACAGGCATTGGTCAACCAGCTCAAGGCCACCGCCCAGGGCAATCAGGCGTCGATTGACGCGGCGCAGGTACAGCTTTCCTACACCCAGATTCGCTCCCCGGTCACCGGTCGCGTCGGGATTCGTACGGTCGACGAAGGCAACTTCCTGCGCATGAGCGACACTCAGGGTCTGTTCACCGTGACCCAGATCGACCCGATCGCCGTCGAGTTTTCCCTGCCTCAGCAAATGCTGCCGACCCTGCAAGGCCTGATCAGCGATCCGCAACGCGCCCAGGTCAAGGCCTACATCGGCGCCGACACCGATGGCGAAACCGCCAACCTGCTCGGCGAGGGGCACCTGACCCTGATCGACAACCAGATCAACGCCAACACCGGCACCATCCGCGCCAAGGCCGAATTCGCCAACCCCGACCAGAAGCTCTGGCCCGGCCTGCTGGTGACGGTAAAGATTCAGACGACACTGGATAAAAATGCCTTGGTCGTTCCGCCCACCGTCGTACAGCGGGGCCTGGATCAACACTTCGTGTACCGGGTCAGCGGTGACAAGGTTGAAGCCGTGCAAGTGCAGATGGTCTATCAAGGCAGCGGCCAGGACATCATCAAGGGCGTGAATCCCGGCGACGTACTGGTCAGCGATGGCCAATCGCGGCTCAAACCTGGCTCCACCGTGCAGGTCATGACTGAGCCGCCGCAGGTGGTGCAAGCGGAGTCCAGGCCATGAAACAGCACAACGGCGTTTCGACCTGGTGCATCGATCATCCGGTGGCGACGATTCTGCTGACCATCGCCCTGGTGCTGGTCGGGGTGATTGCCTTCCCGCGTCTGCCGATTGCGCCGTTGCCGGAAGCGGAATTTCCGACGATCCAGGTCTCCGCCCAACTGCCCGGCGCCAGCCCGGACACCATGGCGTCCTCCGTGGCCACGCCGCTGGAGGTGCAATTCAGCGCCATTCCCGGCATGACCCAGATGACGTCCAGCAGTGCGCTGGGCTCCACTCTGCTGACGCTGCAATTCACCCTCGACAAGAGCATCGACACCGCCGCCCAGGAAGTGCAGGCCGCAATCAACACCGCCGCCGGCAAACTGCCGAAAGACATGCCGACCCTGCCGACCTGGAAGAAGGTCAACCCGGCCGACAGTCCGGTGCTGATCCTCAGCGTCAGTTCCACGCAGATGCCCGGCACCGAACTCAGTGACCTGGTGGAAACCCTGCTGGCCCGTCAGATCAGTCAGATCGACGGTGTAGGCCAGATCAACATCACCGGTCAGCAGCGTCCGGCGATTCGCGTCCAGGCTTCAGCGGACAAACTGGCGGCCATCGGCCTGACCCTCGCCGACATTCGTCTGGCCATCCAACAGACCAGCCTCAACCTCGCCAAAGGTGCGCTGTATGGCGAATCGAGCATTTCCACGCTGTCGACCAATGACCAGTTGTTCCACCCCGAGGAGTACAGCCAGCTCATCGTTTCCTACAAGGACGGCGCCCCGGTTCACCTCAAGGATGTCGCGAAAGTCGTCAACGGTTCGGAAGATGCCTACGTGCAGGCCTGGGCCGGCGACCGACCGGGGGTGAATCTGGTGATCTCCCGCCAGCCGGGGGCCAACATTGTCGAGACCGTGGATCGCATCCAGGCCGCCCTGCCCGGCCTCGAAGCCATGCTGCCGGCCTCGGTGCAGGTCAAGGTGCTGATCGACCGCACCCAGACCATCCGCGCCTCGCTGCATGAAGTGGAGATCACCCTGCTGATCGCGATCCTGCTGGTGGTGGCGGTGATGGCGCTGTTCCTGCGCCAGCTGTCGGCGACGATGATTGTGTCAGCGGTGCTCGGTGTGTCGCTGACCGCCAGTTTCGCCTTGATGTACCTGCTCGGTTTCAGCCTGAACAACCTGACGCTGGTGGCCATCGTCGTGGCGGTCGGTTTCGTGGTCGACGATGCGATCGTGGTGGTGGAAAACATTCACCGCCATCTGGAGGCCGGCGACAGCATGCGTGAAGCGGCGGTCAAGGGTGCCGGCGAGATCGGCTTCACCGTGGTGTCGATCAGTTTCTCGCTGGTGGCGGCGTTCATACCGCTGCTGTTCATGGGCGGCGTGGTCGGGCGTCTGTTCAAGGAATTCGCCCTGACAGCCACCTCGACCATCCTGATTTCCGTGGTGGTGTCGCTGACGCTGGCGCCAACCCTCGCCGCGCTGTTCATGCGCAAACCGGTGCATCACGCCCACGATAAACCGGGCTTCAGCGAACGCCTGCTCGGCTGGTATGAAAAAGGCCTGCGCCGGGCCCTTGCCCACCAGAAACTGATGATCGCGGTGTTCGGTGTCTCCGTGGCGATGGCGATCGGCGGCTATATTTTTATCCCCAAGGGTTTTTTCCCGGTGCAGGACACCGGTTTCGTTCTCGGCACCACCGAAGCCGCTGCGGACATTTCCTACAGCGACATGGTGAAAAAGCACCTGGCGATGGCGGAAATCGTCGCTGCCGACCCGGCCGTGCAGGCGTTTTCCCATTCGGTGGGCGTGTCCGGCAGTAACCAGACCATCGCCAATGGTCGCTTCTGGATTGCCTTGAAGCCCCGCGGCGAACGCGACGTTTCGGCCAGTCAGTTCATCGACCGCATCCGGCCGCAACTGATGAAAGTGCCCGGCATCGTGCTTTACCTGCGCGCCGGTCAGGACATCAACCTCAGCTCCGGCCCGAGCCGTGCGCAGTATCAATACGTACTCAAGAGCAACGACGGGCCGACGCTGGCCACCTGGACCCAGAAGCTGACCGAGAAACTGCGCAGCATTCCGGCATTCCGCGACATTTCCAACGACCTGCAACTGGGCGGCAGTATCACCCACATCAGCATCGACCGCAGTGCCGCTGCGCGTTTCGGCCTGACCGCCAGCGATGTCGACGAGGCGTTGTACGACGCCTTCGGTCAACGGCAGATCAACGAGTTCCAGACCCAGGTCAATCAGTACAACGTGATTCTGGAACTGGACACCGCACAACGCGGCAAGGCCGAAAGTCTCAATTACTTCTACCTGCGCTCGCCGTTGAGCGGGGAAATGGTGCCGCTGTCGGCGCTGGCACGGTTCGATGCACCGACCATCGGCCCCTTGTCCATCGCTCACGACGGCATGTTCCCGGCTGCCAACCTGTCGTTCAACCTGGCGCCCGGCGTGGCACTGGGCGACGCGGTCATTCTGCTCAACCAGGCCAAGGCCGAGATCGGCATGCCGACCGCAATCAGCGGCAACTTCCAGGGTGCGGCGCAGGCGTTCCAAAGTTCGCTGAAGAGTCAACCATGGCTGATTCTCGCGGCGCTGGTGGCGGTGTACATCATTCTCGGTGTGCTCTATGAGAGCTTCGTCCATCCGCTGACGATCATCTCGACCTTGCCGGCGGCAGGCCTTGGCGCTGTGATCATGCTGTGGATCTGCGGCCAGGACTTTTCGATCATGGCGCTGATCGGGCTGGTGTTGTTGATCGGTATCGTCAAGAAGAACGGCATCCTGATGATCGACTTCGCCCTGGAAGCCCAGCGTCAGCGTGGACTCGCGCCGCAGGATGCGATTTTCGAGGCGTGCCTGACGCGGTTCCGACCGATCATCATGACCACCCTCGCCGCCCTGCTCGGCGCCCTGCCGCTGATGCTCGGCTACGGCACCGGCGCCGAACTGCGCCAGCCGCTGGGGATTGCAGTCGTGGGCGGCTTGCTGGTGAGCCAGATGCTGACGCTGTTCACCACACCGGTCATATACTTGTGGCTCGAGCGGCTGTTCCACAAGCCCAAACCATCGCCCGTCGCGGCGCTGGCAACGACAGACTGAGGCGGGTCATGCGCGTCCTGATTATCGAAGACGAAGAGAAAACCGCGGACTATCTGCACCGTGGCCTGACGGAGCAGGGTTACATCGTGGACCTGGCCCGCGACGGCGTCGAGGGCCTGCACCTGGCGCTGGAAAGCGATTACGCGGTGATTGTCCTCGACGTGATGCTGCCGGGCCTCGACGGTTTCGGCGTATTGCGTGCCTTGCGTGCGCGCAAGCAGACGCCGGTGATCATGCTCACCGCCCGCGAACGGGTCGAAGACCGGATCCGGGGTTTGCGCGATGGCGCCGACGATTACCTCGGCAAACCGTTTTCCTTCCTCGAACTGGTGGCACGGCTGCAAGCGCTGACCCGGCGCAGCGGTGGCCATGAACCGGTGCAAGTGAGCATCGCCGACCTGTGGATCGACCTGATCAGCCGCAAGGCCACCCGGGCCGGCACCCGGCTGGATCTGACGGCGAAAGAGTTTTCGCTGCTCAGCGTGCTGGCCCGGCGTCAGGGTGAAATCCTGTCGAAAACCGCGATTGCGGAAATGGTCTGGGACATCAATTTCGACAGCGACGCCAATGTGGTCGAAGTCGCGATCAAACGTCTGCGGGCCAAGCTCGACGGGCCGTTCGACGAGAAACTGCTGCACACCATCCGTGGCATGGGGTATGTGCTGGAGAGCCGTGGTGTCCAGTAATTCAATAGCGCTGCGCCTGAGCGGGATGTTCACGCTGGTGGCGTTGCTGGTGTTTCTGTTGATCGGCGGTGCGCTGTATCAACAGGTGGACAAGGGCCTGGGGCTGTTGCCGGAAGCCGAGCTGGATGCGCGTTACAGCGTGCTCGAGTCGGCACTCAACCGCTTCGGCACGCCTGAGCACTGGGTGAAGATCAACGCCAAGCTGAACCTGCTCGGCGAGGAAGACAAACGCATCCATTTCTGGGTGGTGAGCGGCGATCCGGGTTATGAGTATGGCCGGCCGGATGCCTTGATCCGCGCCTTTGCCCAAGGCCCCTTGGGCATGCGCGACCTGCCACTGCCCGGTCATGATGACCCGCTGAAAGTGCTGCTGACCGAACTGCCGGCCAAGGATCAGCGCCCGCCCCTGCGCTTCATGATCGGCATTGATACCGAAACCTTTCACCAGACCCAGCACAAACTGCTGATCGCCTTGATCGGCCTGGCGATCGTTGGCGTGTTGCTGGCATCGGCCTTGGGTTATTGGGTCGCGCGGATCGGCCTGAAACCATTGATCAAACTGTCCCAGGAGGCCCAGCGCCTGGCGCCGCCACTGCGGGCCGGGCGCTTGCGTCTGTCGCCGCTGCCGCCGGAACTGGAACAGTTTGTCGACTCGTTCAACTCGACGCTGGAGCGGGTCGAACAGGCGTATTCACGGCTGGAATCGTTCAACGCCGACGTGGCCCATGAGCTGCGCTCGCCGCTGACCAACCTGATCGGCCAGACCCAGGTCGCCCTCACTCGCGGGCGCTCCGCCGAACACTATTTCGAAGTGCTGCAATCCAACCTCGAAGAGCTGGAACGCCTGCGCTCGATCATCAATGACATGCTGTTTCTGGCCAGTGCCGATCAGGGCAGCAAGGCCACCAAACTGACGTCGACGTCTCTGGCCGACGAAGTAGCGACCACGCTCGAATACCTCGACTTTATCCTCGAAGACGCACAGGTTCAGGTTCACGTGAGCGGCGACGCCCAGGTGCAGATCGAGATCGCCCATCTGCGCCGGGCATTGATCAATCTGTTGAGCAACGCCGTGCAACACACCGCGCCGGGCCAGATCATCGAAGTGCAGATCACGGTCGAGGAGCATCAGGTCAGCATCGGCGTGGCCAATCCCGGTGCGCCGATTGCCAGCGAGCACTTGCCACGGCTGTTCGAGCGCTTCTACCGGGTCGATGCCTCGCGCAGCAACAGCGGCAACAACCACGGCCTGGGGCTGGCGATCGTCAAGGCGATCGCGCTGATGCATGGCGGCGATGTGTTTGTGCGCAGTGATCGCGGCATGAACACCTTCGGAATCCACCTCCCGGTCTGAAAAGCCCCCTCACCCTAACCCTCTCCCGGAGGGAGAGGGAACTGACCGCGTTGTTCTTTCGAGTTACGCCGACCCGAAAAATCCAGCCGAACTCTGATTCTGAAACGCCCGCAATCGGCTCCCTTTCCCCC
>NZ_LRUN01000077.1 GCF_001679645.1 Pseudomonas bananamidigenes
GATCATCGGCTTAGCCTTGCCACTTCCCACCCTCAACAATCACGCTCTCAGGCCGGGTGTCATCACTCAGTTCTTTACGCACATACTGGTCATACAGCTTGAGCAGATATTTCTCTTCCCCCAGCCTGGCCAGTTCCGCATTCACCCAGTCGCGCAATTCGATATTGCCCTTCTTCACCGCCGGTGCAATCGGCGCTTCGGCACCGAGTTTTTCATCCAGCACGCGGTAGCCCGGATTCTGCTTGGCCCAGCTGAACAGCACCAGGTTGTCCTGGGCGTAGGCATCGCCACGGCCATTGGCCAAGGCTTGCAGGGACTCGGAGTTTTTCTCGAACTTCAGCAGTTTCCAGTCCGGGTGGTTCTTGGTCAGCCAGATATCGGCAGTGGTGCCGGTGGTGACGATGGTGGTGCGGGTCGCCAGATCATCGAGTTTCTTCACCTCGCTGCCCTGCGGTACCAGCGCCTGCACCGCGACCTTGAGGTTCGGGTTGGTGAACTCCACCGCCTCCTTGCGCTCCGGGGTCACGGTCATGTTGGCGAGGATCAGGTCGACCTTGTCGCTTTGCAGGAACGGAATGCGGCTCGCCGGTTCCACGGCCACGAACTCGACCTTGTTTTCATCACCCAGCAGATCCTTGGCGAATTGCCGGCCGATGTCAGTATCGAAGCCGACATAGCGCCCGGCTTCGTTGACGAAACCGAACGGCGGTTTGTCGGTGAACACGCCGACGATCAGTTTGTCGCGGGCCTTGATCTTGTCCAGATAACCTGCTGGCGCCGTGCTTTCGCTGGCGATTTTCGGCTTGGCCGGTTCTTCGGTCTTGTTGCAGCCGGCCAGCAGCGCGAGGCTGATCAGCGGTAGTGCGAATAGAGCTTTGGCAGTTTTCATGGCAGTTCCGGTTCCTTGGCTTGAGTCGTTTTGGGTGAAGCCACTGAAGTCAGCGCTTCGACGTAGGAGAACTTCTCCAGGAACTGCTGCGCGCGTGCGGTTTGCGGGTTCGTAAAGAAAAGCTCGGGCAGGTTCTGTTCAAGGATGCGCCCGGCATCCATGAACACGATGCGGTCGGCCACCGCTCGGGCGAAGGCCATTTCATGGGTGACGATCAACAGGGTCATGCCTTCGCGGGCCAGGCCCTGAATCACCTCCAGCACCTCCTTGACCATCTCCGGATCAAGGGCGGCGGTGACTTCGTCAAAAAGCATCACTCGCGGGTTCATGCACAACGAACGGACGATGGCGATGCGTTGCTGCTGGCCGCCGGAGAGCTGGCGCGGGAAGGCGTCGCGTTTGTCCAGCAGGCCGACGCGTTCGAGCAAGGCTTCAGCTTGCTGTTGCGCTTCGCGGCGTTGGCGTTTCTGCACCTTGAGCGGGCCGAGCAGCAAATTGTCGAGCACGCTCATGTGCGGAAACAGGTGATAACTCTGGAACACCATACCGATCTGCTGGCGGATTTCACGCCAGTCGGTGGCCTTGTCCAGCAACTCGCGACCGGCGAATTTGAGGTGGCCGCTGTGGGCCGTTTCCAGGCCGTTGAGGCAACGCAGCAGAGTACTTTTTCCGCAGCCGCTGGGGCCGAGAATGACGATGACTTCGCCGGATTTCACTTGCAGGTCGATGCCCTTGAGCACCTGCTGTTCACCGAAGAATTTGTTGAAACCGCGAAATTCGATCAATGCGCTCATGCTTGCGTCCAGCGCCGCTCCAGCACGCGTGAGGCGGCCGACAGCGGGTAGCAGATGAAAAAGAAAAACAGGAACAGCGCACCGTAGATCAGCACTGATTCGTAGGTGCGCTCGATGATTTGCTGGCCGACCTTGATCACATCCACCACACCGATCAGCACCGCCAGCGAACTGGTCTTGATGATCCGCGTGTAGACGTTGATGGTCGGTGGCGTCATGCGTTTCAGCGCCTGGGGAATCAGCACATAGCCGTAGAGCTGCGCCGCGTTCAGGCCGATGGACAACCCCGCTTCACGCTGCCCGCGTGGCAACGAATGCAACGCACCACGGGCCACTTCGCCGACCTCGCTGGCGCCCCACAGCGACAGCACCAGCACCGCGCACCAGAAGCTCGGCAGGCTCAAACCGAAGAAAATCGGTAGACCAAAGAACAGCAGATACAACCAGACCAGCACCGGAATCGCCCGGAACAATTCCAGGTAAATCCGCAACACTGCGTTCAGCCACGTCACATTGAGCGTACGCAACACGCCGTAGAGCACGCCGCCGACGGTGCTGATGGCGATGCTCAGGAACGAGATCGACAGGGTTTGCCCGGCGCCTTTGGCCAATTGCGGCAAGGACACCCACAGCAGCTCAAGACCCGAACTGGCCATGCTGGAGCCTCCTTTCCAGACGACTCAGCAGCAGCGACAGCGGCAGAAACAGAAGCACGCAGATCAGCGTCAGCACGGCGAGCATTTCGTAGGTCTTGTAGTAAAGCGCGATGTAGCTCTTGGTGGTGTAGAGAATCTCCGGCACCGCCACGGCCGAGACCACGGTGGTCTCCTTGAGCAGGAAAATGAAATTGGCGAACAGCGACGGCAGACTGAGGATCCCCGCTTGCGGCAGGATCACGTAACGCAGCAACTGGCCGTGGGACAAGCCGATGGATCGACCCGATTCCAGCTGCGCCTGAGGCACCGCATCGACGCCGGCGCGCAGCACTTCGGTGAGATAGGCGCCACCGAGAAAGGTCATGGTGATGATCGCCGCGGTGAATCCGGAAACCTTGATCCCCAGGGCCGGCAGCGCGAAGTAGACGAAAAACAACTGGATCAACAGCGGCGTGTTGCGCGCCAGTTCCACGTACAGACCGACCAGTTTTTGCAGGTAAGGCGTGCGGAACACCAGGATCGCAGCGTTGAGCAAAGCCACCAGCAGCGAGGTGCCGATGGCGATCAAACCGACTTGCAGCGTCACGCCAACGGCTTTGAGAAACGCCGGCAACGTGCTGAGGATAAATGCGTAATCGAAGGTCATGAAACATCCTGACGCCGCTTGATAAGCGACGGTGGTGCAGTCCATGGACAGCGGGTAGCTGTCCTGCAGGCACCGACTTTAAAGGTATAAAAAGAAGAATTTAAATACCGTTAAAGCATATTGATATCACACAAAAAACTAATCGACGGGTTTGCCGGGAAGAAGTAGGAAGGCTATTGTCCCCAGCGCTGTAGGACGGATCTTTTTTTCATGAAAGCCCTCCAAGGACGAACAGCGATTGGCCAGACTCCCCCGGCCGAACCCATAACAAGGAAGAGAACATGGACGTAAAAGTGCCGCAGCGACTGGATCCGCAGGACATCGTGAAATTGTTGGTGGCGTTGCGCCGGGCGTTGAAACACACCGCGTAGACCAAAGGCAGAAAAAGCCCCTCACCCCAGCCCTCTCCCGGAGGGAGAGGGAGCCGACCAGGTTGTCTTTCGGCAAACCTCGACCTGAAAAATCGAGCCGATTATGGATTCGGTGAAGAATAATCAGGTCGGCGTACCTCTACAGCATCCCCCATTCAGTCCCCTCTCCCTCGGGGAGAGGGTTAGGGTGAGGGGCTTTTGAAGCACACACAAAAACGCCGATGACCATCACTGGCCATCGGCGTTTTCATACCTTGAAGGGGTTGTGTTGCTGCGTCAGATCAGAACGCCGGCAATACCGCGCCGTTGTACTTCTTCTCGATGAACGCTTTGACTTCCGGGCTGGTCAGGGCAGCGGCCAGTTTCTTGATGGCGTCGCTGTTCTTGTTGTCTTCACGGGCGACCAGGAAGTTCACGTATGGCGAATCCGCGCCTTCGATCACCAGGGCGTCCTTGGTCGGGTTCAGCTTGGCTTCCAGCGCGTAGTTGGTGTTGATCATGTCCAGATCGACTTCTTTCAGGACACGCGGCAGCAGGGCCGACTCCAGTTCCTTGAACTTGAAGTTGTGCGGGTTTTTAGCGATGTCTTTCGGCGTGGCCAAGGCGTTTTTCGGATCTTTCAGTTCGATCAGGCCGGCCTTCTGCAGCAGGATCAGCGCACGACCGCTGTTGCTGCCTTCGTTCGGAATGGCGATGGTGGCGCCGTCCGGCAGTTCGGCCAGGGTCTTGTACTTGCTCGAGTAGCCGCCGAAGGGTTCAACGTGCACGCCCTGCACGGTCACCAGGTACTTGGCCTTGTCGTCCTTGTATTTGCCCTGGTTGAAGCTGTTCAGGTACGGCAGGGTCTGGAAGTAGTTGGCATCCAGACGCTTCTCGCCCACCTGCACGTTCGGCTGGACGTAGTCGGTGAAGACCTTGATTTCCAGATCCACGCCTTCTTTGGCGAGAGTCGGTTTGATCAGTTCGAGGATCTCGGCGTGGGGAACCGGGGTCGCGGCAACCACCAGTTTTTCGCCGGCCTGGGCCAGGGAAGCAGTCAGAGCAGCCGCCAATGCGGTAAACAACAGAACCTTTTTCATGCAGTGTCCTTAGTCGAAAATCACGGTCGTCATCGACGACGGCATTAATACGTGTGCCAGCGATGTGCTACTGCTGGCGTGAGTCGGACAATACCGGGATTTTTTATTCCCGGACAATAACGTTTATTCAGCTTCATATTCCATTTTGTTCATGTTGAACAAATTGGTTACAAAGCCTCGCTCAGGCCCAGCAGCAATGCTTTCAATGCCTTACGTTCCTCGGCAGACCCTTTGGCGCTGATGCTCGCCACCTGACGTTCGATCTGAACCAGCGACCCAGACACCTCGGGCAGGTTCAAGTGTTCCGGCAGGATTTCATCACCGGCGCTCACCAGCAGCGCAAAGTGAATGACGTTTTCCAGTTCCCGGGTGTTGCCCGGCCAGCTGTGCTGCTCCAGCACCTGCTGCGCCGCTTCGCTGATCAACGGCACCGGCAGATCCAGGCGCTGGCTGTAGATCCCGAGGAAGTACTCGGCCAGCGGCAGAATATCGCCGACCCGCGCGCGCAACGCCGGCAGTTCCAGATGCCCTTCACTGAGATAGTGATAGAGCCGCTCGTGGAATTTCCCCGCCGCCACTGCTTGTGCCAGATCGATGCTGGTCGCCGCCACCAGGCGCACATCCACCGGGCTCGGCTGATGGGCACCAACCCGGGTGACTTCGTGGTTTTCCAGCGCAGCGAGCAACTTGATCTGGATCGGTAACGGCAGGTCGCCGATTTCATCCAGGTACAAAGTGCCGCCGTTGGCCGAGCCAAACCAGCCGGCGCGACTGCTGGCCGAACCGCTGTAGCTGCCGGCGGCATAGCCGAACAATTCGGCATCGGCGTAAGTCGGGCTGATCGCCCCGCAGTTGACCGAGACGAACAATCCGCTGCGATCACTGGCGCGGTGGATATGCCGGGCGAGCAATTCCTTGCCGGTGCCGGTCTCGCCGCGAATCAACACCGAGATCGAGCGCGGTGCGAGTCGGGCCATTTCCTCGCGCAATTGGCGCGAGCGTGGATCGACGAACACCAGCGCCTTGGCGCGAATGCTCAGGGGGCTTTTTTCCGCATCGGGAAAGGTCAGCAACGGCTGACCGAACGTTTCGAAACTCATGGCAGACTCCCGCCCCAAATCGCCGGGAGACGGGGGCGCTGAAAAAATAAAAATGCTCAGGCGAGGCGCCGGGCGTGGTGTTCCATACGGTTTTGCAGGCGATACAGATACGCGAATCCCTGCTCCCAGCGCTGATGCCCGGACTTCACGTTGATGTGGCCGGCGCCCGCAAGAATCCCTGCCTCGGCGCCCCAGTTGCGTGCCAGTTCCAGCGCACGGGGCGCGCTGACGGCAGCGTCGTTGTCGGAACTGACGACCTGGCTCGGGAAAGGCAGCAGATCGGTCGGGATCGGCGCGAAATTGCGCAGTGCCGGCACACAGGCCGGACGCTCCACATCTGCCGGCGCGACCAGCAGCGCCCCGCGCACCTGACGCAACTGCTGCAACGGCGCGGTGGCCGCCCAATGTGCCACGGTAATGCAACCCAGGCTGTGGGCGATCAGGATCACTGGCGTGCTGTCGGCGGCAATCGCCTCGGCCAGCGCCGCGACCCAGTCTTCACGACGCGGCGTCAGCCAGTCGGCCTGCTCCACCCGCGCACTGTTCGGCAGGCTGTTCTGCCAGTGGCTTTGCCAATGATCTTCTGGCGATCCTTGCCAGCCCGGCACAATCAGATAGCGGATTGATTCGTTGCGCATGGGGGAGCTCTCCTGCGTCGTGTCTGTTCCTGATCGAGTATAGGGACGGGATTTATATTCGTTAAGGAATAAGAAGCTATTTATTAAGACCTGAAATGAATAACAAGTCTCAAACAAAAAAGGGGCCGCACCCTGCCAAGGAGACGGCCCCGGAAAAACGTGAAACCCTTATCGTGCAGTGATCACCGACAGCTTGGTAATGCCCGCCCGCTCAATCGATGCCATGGCTCGCGCCACTTCGCCGTAATTCACCCCGTCGTCCGCCTGCAATTGCACGCGCACTTCCGGATCCTTGGCCTTGGCCGACTTGAGGTTGAACTCCAGCAGGTCCGGCTGGATTTCGTCCTTGTTGATAAACAGTTTTCCAGAACCGTCGATGCTCACCACCAACGGGTCTTTCTGCTCGACCGGCGCCACTGCTTCGGTTTTTGGCAGGTTGATCGGTATCGCGTTGGTCAGCAGCGGCGCGGTGACGATGAATACCACTAGCAGCACCAGCATCACGTCCACCAGCGGCGTCACGTTGATCTCGCTCAGCACCTCGTCGCTGTCTTGCGTGGAGAAGGCCATATCAGGACGCCTCCTTCACTTTTGTTGCATTGCCCTGGGCCGCAGCCTTGTGCGCGGTCGGGTGGATCAGCACGCGGAACGCACTCTTTTGCGCCAGGCTGTAGAAGTCATGGGCAAAGTCGTCCAGGTCCGCCGCCGTCAGTTTCAGACGACGCAAAAAGTAGTTGTAAACCAGCACCGCCGGTACCGCGACCGCAATCCCCACACCGGTGGCGACCAGCGCTGCACCGATGGGACCGGCCACCGTTTCCAGACTCGCCGAGCCCGCCGCGCTGATGCCTTTCAACGCTTCCATGATTCCCCACACCGTGCCGAACAGACCAATGAACGGCGAGGTGCTGCCAATACTGGCGACCACCGCCAGACCGGTTTCCAGCGAACGGCGCTCGCGCACGATCTGCTGGCGCAAGGCACGTTCGAGGCGGTCCTGATGGTTGATCGCCTGGCTCAGGTCATTGGCCTGCGGCGCCTCGCCCACCTGAATCGCCGCGTAACCGGCCTGTGCCACCCGCGCTGCCGCGCCGGGCTGGGTTTCGCTCAACTCGGCGGCGGAGTCCAGACTCGACGCCGCCCAGAAGCGTTTGTGAAATTTGCGGTCCTGCGCCTTCAACCGACCGAACTGCACAGCCTTGAGCAATGCCAGGCCCCAGGTGGCGACAGAGAAGACCACCAGCAGCCAGATCACCGCGCTTTCGATGGATTCCAGTGGAGATGCCAGTAACGTCATGATGTGTTCCCTCGTGTAAACATTTCGCGCGAATTTGGTTTCGGTTTAGTGAATCTTGAAATCGATGGGCACGCTGACCCAGCCGTCCTGGGCTACATCACCCTGCTTGGCCGGCACAAAGCTCCAGCGCTTCACGGCATCCAGCGCCGCGTCGTCGAGCTGTTGCCGGCCACTGCTTTTCTGAATCTGGATCTCGCCCGGTTTGCCACTGGCCAATACGTGCACCCGCAGCAGCACCGTGCCTTCCCAGCCGCGACGCTGGGCCAGTGACGGATACTCCGGCGCCGGGTTCTTCAGGTACGCGGCGTTGGCCGAGGCCGGTGTCACCGGAGCCGGCGCCGGTGGTGCAGGTGGCGCAGGCGCGGCGACCGGAGCGGCTGGTTGTGGCGGAGCCGGTGGTTGCTCGACCGCTTTGGGCGCCGGTTTCGGCACGGGTTTGGCGACCGGTTTCGGTTTGGGAATCGGCTTCGGTTTTGGCGGCGGCTTGGTTGCCAGTTCGTCCTCCACCGGCGGCGGAGGCTCGACCACAGGTGCCGGTGGCGGCGGTACAACCTCTGGCGGCGCCGGAGGTGCCGGGCGCGAAAATTCGATGGTCATCGGTGGAATTTCCGGCGGCACGATTGGCAGCGCCGGCGTCGGATGCTGGTTGATCCAGTAAATCACCGCGCCATGCACCACCAGCGCCAGAACGCCGAGCAGTATCGTTTCGCGGCGGTTCAGAATGCCCTTGGGCGCCCGCTGCAAACGCTGCTGCCCCAACGGCACGCGATGGGGCCGGCCGAGATCGACCAACTCGCCGCTCGGCGCCTGGCGCCATAGCACCTCCTGTGCACTGGCGGCGGTCTGGACATTACCCATTGATTGACTCCCTGCGGTCTCTTTGCGTTTTTTCGCGTAGCCGATTCGCCGTTTGTTGAAGCCCCCACGGCGTGATCGATGGGTCAATCATTGGGCTGGATGCTTATCTCCGAAAGTAATCTTTCATGTTATGAATAGACGCTTATGGAATATAAGAAACGATCATTTCCGCCAAAGCCACGGCCCGCAAGGCTTTCAGCGATTGGCCGGAATCGACATGCTTTCCCGGCATAAAAAGTATTCGTTCAAGGCATCGAGTTATCGATGAACCGGCGCCAACGGATAGCAAGGTGACAGGTAACAAACTTTTCAAAGGACAAACAAAAAAGCCGATACATGTTTAATGCATCGGCTTTTGCTTCACAGATTTTCTTATTGCCTCACACACTCTCCGGCCAGAACGAGCCGATACGACCAAGTGGGTGAACGAACTCGCCGCGTAAACTCAACCGTCCAACGAATTTGCAACGGGCATCATTCAAGTCGCGCACAACTTGATGCAAATTTGAACAGCGTTGATAACTAACGACTGGCACTGGTCTGCTGCCCCCCGATGGCTGGCGCAATCACCGCGGTTTCCGAACGCGGCGTCCCTGCCGGCACCCAGTCATAACTTACAGGCAGAGCCCGATAGACCCAGTTGCTGATCGCGTCGCTGCCCGGTGCCTTGCCCAGATAGGGGCTGACGTATTCCCAGACGTTTTCGCCGCTGGCCGTCACCTGGAAGAACCGCCCGTTCATGCCTTCGTCGATCAGCGTATTGCCGTTGGGCAAACGTCGCGCACTGCTGATGAACGAGCTGTAGAACGCCCATCCCGGCTGCTTTGAATTGGCCGCGCTGTACTGCCAGACGATTTCATTTTTCAACGGGTCGATCTCCAGCACCCGCGAGCCGGAAATCAGACCCAGCGTGACGTTCGGATAGCCCGCCGAACCCTGATTGTCGAACACCAGCAGATTGCCGGCGCCGGGTAATCCCGCCGGGATGATATGCGCGTCATGCTGGCCGACGAACTGGTCCACCGGGCGTGGAATCTGCTGCGCGGTTTTCGGATTGGCCAGCGGCAGGTTCGGCCCGAGGCGCCACACCACTTTGCCGCTGTGTTTGTCGATGATCGCGATGAAGTTCGCGTTGCGCGAATCGATCAGCAGGTTGTCCGGGTTGAAGCGTTTGTCGCCGGCATCGAACCACTTGTTCGGCCCGACCAGGCTGAGGTTGTTGATGTGCAGGTAATCGGGATTTTCGCTGGCACGCACCAGCTTCAATTGCTCGGCAGTGAAACCGAATTCGTTCAAGTGATCCGACGCCAGCCACTGCCACTTCACCTCGCCCGCAGGGCTGACTTCGTAGATCGCATCGTCGATCACCTCGGGCACTTTGAAGCCTTTGACCTTGTGCACCTTGTTCGCCAGCACCACGGTGTTGCCGTTGCTCAGGCGACGCTGATCGTGATGCTGTTGCGCGGCACCACCGGGGGCCTTGTCGCCCCACTGCCAGACGACTTTGCCGTCCCAATCCAGCTCGCCGACGCTCTGGTTGCCGAGGCCGTTGCCGGCGGAACCGAGCTTGCCCGGATCCTTTTCGCTCAGTTGCAGCAACACATGGCCGCGCTCGCCACCCACCAGTTGCGGGTCGATGATCGCCGAGGGAAAACCTGATTGCGGCCAGTTCTTGACCTCGTTGCCGTTCATGTCGATCAGGTGCGTCTGCTTGTCGGCACCGCTGAAGATCACATATTGATTGAAGGCTTTGGCCGGGTCGTAACGGGTGACGCCGGTAGGGTAGACACTGGGCGCGGCGAGCGCCCCGGCACTGAGCACTGCGCCGGACAACAACACCGGTAAAGCGGTTTTGATGCGCAACATGATGCAGCTCCTTGAAGGATCGATCAGAAGTCGTAGCGACCGGTGACGCCGAGGGTGCGCGGCGTGCCGAGCAGGCCTTCATAACCGCCGTTGCCGCCGGTCCACAGGGTCGTGTAGTAGGTTTTGTCGAAGGCGTTTTTCAGCCACAGCGAGACGTCCCACTGACCCTGATTGAAATCGCCGCGCAGGCCGGTGGAGAGGTTGACCACCGCGTAACTCGGGATCTGGCCGTAGTCGGAATCCTCGACCGTGCCGACTGCCTTGGAGCGGAACGCATAACTGGCCGTGACATACGGTTGCAGGCCGTTGGCCAGATTCCATTCGTACTTGCCGTTGGCGTTGCCGATCCATTTCGAGGCGCCGACGACCTGATGACCACTGAGGTCGCAAGAGGCCGGAGCCCTCGGCGCCAGACTGACTTCCGGCGGGCACGGCGCATCCTTGTACGAGAGGTAGCTGACATCGTTGAACGAGCCGTTGAAGTTCAACGTCAGGCCGCGCAGCGGGATCACGGTGCTTTCGAATTCCACGCCACGGGAGCGCACTGAACCGGCGTTGGTCAGGTACTGCACGCGGTTGACGTCATCGTAGGCATTGGTCTGGTAGGCGTTGACCTGGGTCCAGAACAGGTTGGCGTTGAGCTGCAGGCGGCGGTCCCACAAAGTGCTCTTGAAGCCGAGTTCGGCGTTATTGGCGCGCTCGGTGCCGATCAGCAGCGAGTCGGCGCCGGCAGTCGGGGCCGAACCGACCACGAGGTTGACTCCGCCGGATTTTTCACCGTGGGACAGTGTGGCGTAGCCGAGCAGATCATCGGTGATGCGATAGCTGAGATTGAGCAATCCGGACGGGCTGGAGCTGTACTGATTCAGATCACCGGAATCGTAGGCGCCGGTCCGGCCGCGTCGCGCGGTGGCAGCGGCGCCGGTGACCGTAGCGCCACCGACCGGCGCGTCGCGATTGACCCACGCGTTCTTCTCTTCATAGGTGCCACGTACCCCGGCGGTGAAATCCAGGCGCGGGGTGAGGTGCCAGGTGCCTTGGGCGAACAGCGCAAAACTGTCGGTCTTGATGTGGCCGCGACCGACGCTGCCGACATTGGCCAGGGCACCCCGTGGCGTGCCGTTCCAGATGTCGGCCTGGGGGCCGTAATAGGCGAAGGATTTGTTGTCCAGGTCCGAGCCGAAGTAGTACGCGCCGAGCACGTAATCGAAGGACTCGCCCTTGGGCGACGCCAGGCGAAATTCCTGGGAATACTGCTTGTCCTCTACCGAAACACCCGCGTTGTAGGTCGCCGCGACATTGAGACCGTCGTCGTTGGCCGGGGTGAAGTTCCAGTAACGGTAGGAACTGATCGAGGTCAGGGTGAAGTCGCTTGGCAGCGTCCAGTTGGCTTCCACCGAGGTGCCGCCCTGATGCACGGTGACGTGCTGGTCATTGTCCAGATTGACCTTGCGGTGCGATCCGTTGACCAGCGTCGCACCGGCAGCATTGGCCCGGGACTGGTAGAGATTGACGCCGTTGATGGTCGGCCCGGTGTTGTACAGCACGCGAGTACCGGCGCTGGAATCTTCTTCGTTGTAGTCACCGATCCAGCGCAGATTGAAGTTCTCGTTGGGCTTGAACAACAGCTGCGCCCGGAAGCCGTCGCGGGAACCGCCGTTGAGGTCATGGCCGTTGAATTCGTTTTTGATGTCGCCGTCGCTGCGGGTGCGATAAGCGGAAATGCGCCCGGCCAGCTGATCGTTGAGCGGCCCGGAAAGCGTGCCCTTGGTCTGGAAGTAACCGTCCTCACCGACCGAGGTTTCAATGCTGCGCTCCGGGGTGAAACTCGGCGCCCGGGTACTGATGTTGATCACCCCGGCAGTGGTGTTCTTGCCGAACAATGTCCCTTGCGGCCCGCGCAGGACTTCAAGCTGTTCGATGTCCATCAGATCGAACACCGCCATCCCCGGACGGCCCAGATAAACGTTGTCGATGTACAGCCCGACGCTGCCTTCCAGGCCATCGCTGGCCGGGTTGTTGCCCAGGCCGCGGATCGACACGCTGGACTGGCGCGCATGCATGTAGGCGACGTTGACGCTGGGCACCAGTTGTTGCAGATCCTGGATGCGATAGACCCGCTGCGTCTCCAGAGTCTGGCCGCTGACCACACTCATCGGCGTCGGCACGTCCTGAGAACTTTCTTCGCGACGGCGGGTGGTGACGGTCACGGTTTCCAGTTGCGAAGTGGCGGTCGCGGTTTTGCCTGTTGGTGCCGGGACAGGCGTTTGGGCTTCATCGGCGTAACCCTGATTCCAACTGGCACTCCCCGCCAGCAACAGGGCCAGGGGCAGACGTTTGAGCCGTCGTGGCGGCGGCGGTGAAGCGAGGTGCAACGGACTCATGGGACTGCTCCTGGTCAAAAAACACGCAGACATCTTCTGTGCCGCATATTCTTTAAAGTTATTTATTTATGTTTTTACAAAGATTTACTGCATAAGAGATTGCCTTTATAAGGAGTCGACCTAATGCATATCCAATGCATTTCCCGGATATTTTTTATGTGAAAAATGCATATCGACTTGCGCCAACTCCGTCATTTCATCGCCCTTGCCGAACAACGCAGCTTCGTCGCCGGCGCGCAGGCGGTGAACCTGTCGCAGTCGGCGTTCAGCCGCAGTATCCAGGCGCTGGAACATAGCGTCGGCTGCCAGTTGGTGGATCGCGGACGCAAGGATTTGCCGCCGACCAAACAGGGTCAGGTGCTGCTCGAACATGCACGGCGACTGGTCAGCGGCGCACAGCAAATGGCCAACGAGATCAGCCAGTTCAACGGGCTGGAGGCAGGAGAGCTGCGCTTCGGTTGCGGCCCGGCGCCGGCAGCCGGGTTGATCCCCCGAGCCATCGGCGCCTTCATCGGTCGCTACCCGAAAGCGCGCGTGCAATTTCAGGTCGACGACTGGCAAAGCCTGAGTAAAAGGTTGTTGAGCGAAGAGTTCGAATTCTTTGTCGCCGACACCCGGCATTTCGAGGCGGATCCGGATTACCTCACACATCGGCTGCGGCCACGCAAATGGCATTTCTGCTGCCGTGCCGGGCATCCGCTGACCGATCTGGATCAGGTCACGGCAGAACAATTGATGAGCTATCCACTGGCCGTGAGCATTCGTCCGCCGAACCTGCGCAAGGTCATTGTCGACCTCAGCGGCCGGCCCGATTTCATCCCGAACGTGGAGTGTGAAAACAGCGCCAGCCTGCTAGGCGTGGTGCTGCGCTCCGATGCGATCGGCATCGTCGGTGCCTATTCGGATGCGCTGCATCAGGCACGGGGCGAACTGGTGTGTTTGAAAATCGAGGGGTTGGCGGAGGATCTCGAGGAGCTGTACACCCGTTACGGAATTGTCAGCCGCGCCGGGTATCGGCTGTCGCCGCTGGCCGAGGCGATGATCGAACAGATCAAGACAATTGATGCGGTGGAAGAGGAGGTGTGTTCACTGGCGAACCTCGCCGTCTGAGTTCATGCGTTTCATGCATCACACGCATTCCCCGAATGCACTTGCCGAACACCGTCTCCGAAAGCGAAAAAACTCACCTGTCTTTCTGACCGGTGAACCCTATGTCCAACCCGCAAAACCCCGTGCGCAACGTGCTGTACATCATGTGCGATCAACTGCGCCGCGACTATCTGTCGTGCTACGGCCACCCGCACCTGCACACCCCGAACATCGATCGCCTGGCCGCTGCCGGCGTGCGTTTCAGCCGTGCCTACACCCAAGGCACGATCTGCGGACCGTCGCGGATGTCGGCCTACACCGGGCGCTACGTCAGCAGTCATCAGGTGGCGTGGAACGCCGTGCCGTTGCCGCTGGAAGAAATGACCATCGGCGACTACCTGCGCCCCCACGGCATTCGTACTGCACTGGTCGGCAAGACCCACGCCACGGCCAACGTGGATGCCTTGCAGCGGTTGGCGATCAACCCTGAAAGCGAGCAGGCCGAAGTGTTGAACGAAGTCGGCTTCGAGCCGTACTTCCGTCACGACGGCATCTTCCCCGACGACCCGCTGTTCGACGACAAACGCGAATCTGCGCCGTACACCCATTACCTGCGCGAACAGGGTTTCGAAGGCCGCAACCCCTGGCACGACTGGGCAAACGCCGCCGAAGGCGACAACGGCGAAATCCTCAGCGGCTGGCACATGCGCAATGCCCACCTGCCGGCGCGAATTCCCGAGCAACATTCAGAGACTGTCTACACTACAAATCGAGCCATCGACTTCATCAGTGAGCAAGGTGAAAAACCATGGTTTTTACACCTGTCCTATATCAAACCCCATTGGCCCTATATCGTACCGACTCCGTACCACACCTTGTACAGTACGAAATCGATTCTCGAACCGGTCCGAAATGCCTCTCCAAGCGACCATCCCGTCTATCAGGCCTTTTGCCAGCATGAGGAAAGCCTGAACTTCTCCAAAGACCCGGTACGACTGAACGTAATCCCGACGTACATGGGCCTGGTCAAACAGGTGGATGATCAGTTGGGGCGGCTGTTCGATTTCCTGCAAAGCAACGGACGCTGGGACGACACCTTGATCGTGTTTACCAGCGATCACGGTGACTTCCTGGGCGACCACTGGCTGGGCGAGAAAGAATTTTTGCTGGAACAGGCGGTGGGCGTTCCCTTGATCGTGCGCGATCCGCGTGCAGCGGCGGACATCACACGGGGCACGGTGGACGAGCGTCTGGCGGAAACCATCGACGGCGTGCCGACATTTCTCGAAGCGTTGGGGATCAGGGGCGCCGAGCATCGACTGGAAGGTCGCTCGTTGATTCCACTGCTGCACGGCGAAAAACCTGACTGGCGCCGCTATGCGATCAGCGAATACGACTACGCCTTCCAGGCCCCGGCGCGGGAGCGACTGGGCCGGCCGATCGACCGTTGCCGCATGACCATGGTGCGCAGCGAGCGCTGGAAATACCTGGCGTACGACGACTTCCGGCCGCAGTTGTTTGATCTCTTGAATGATCCGCAGGAGCTGCAGGATCTGGGCGCGGACCCGGCGTATGCGGCGGTGCGCGAAGAGCATGCGGGATATCTGTTCGAGTGGGTGCGCGGGTTGAAACGGCGCACGACCATCAGTCATCAGGAGATTGATTTGCGCGGCCAGCGGTTTCGTTATGGAGAGCCGGAGACCGAGAAGATGGTGCAGATCGGCGTGTGGTGATTAGACGCATCGCTGGCAAGCCAGCTCCCACAGGATTTGCGTACACCGCAAACCTGTGGGAGCGAGCTTGCTCGCGATGAGGCCCGATCAGACGCCGACGATTTCAGCGCCTTTGATGGTCTGGCTACGTTGCCCATTCGCCCCGACCGGCACTTCCCCTTTCAGCGTCACCCGACGCACCACGCGATCCTGGGTCCCGTAATCATCAATCGCATAATGCTGCGTTGAACGGTTATCCCAGATCGCCACGTCACCGGCCTTCCAGCGCCAGCGCACGGTGTTTTCCTGGCGGATCACATGACTCTGCAACAGCCCGAACAAGTGTGCAGAATCCGCCTGGGAGTAACCCTTGATGCGTTTGACGAAATGCCCCAGCAGCAAGCTCTTTTCGCCGCTGATCGGGTGCACGCGGACCACCGGGTGTTCGGTCTCGTAGACGGTCGAGGTAAAGATCTTGCGATAGCGCTCGAGCTTCTCCGCCGAGACGTCCGGCTTCGCCCCGGCGTAGTCGTATTCGTTGCTGTGCACGGCCACCAATTTGTCCGCCAGCTCACGCAATTCGGTCGGCAGTTCGTTGTACGCCGTCGCGGTGTTGGCCCAGAGGGTATCGCCACCGAATGCCGGAGCCACCACCGAGCGCAGGATCGACGCTTTCGGGTAGGCATCGACGAAGGTCACGTCGGTGTGCCAGGAATTGGCGCGCTGCCCTTCGGCGCCGTCCAGTTCCAGCAGGTAACGGGTGCCCTCGCGGGACGGCACGGTCGGGTGGGCCACCGGTTCGCCGAGCAGATGGGCGAAGGCTTCCTGACGTTGATCGTCGAGCTGGGTCTGCTCGCGAAAGAACACGACCTTGTACTGGACCAGCGCCTGTTGAATGGCTTCAACCGTCGCGGCATCAAGCTCACCGGACAGTTGCACGCCACGGATTTCAGCGCCGATACGGCCGGCTACCGGATGAATGTCCAGCGCCTGGACAACGGGTTTTTCAGCGAGTGCGGCATTGCTCATGGGTAGACCCTCATCGACTGCTTGCGGTTGGACGGCAACGAAACAACGCTCTATCAATATTCCATTTACATCTAATAGATATTCATATGCTTCGTTGACGGAATAAGAGCTTGCATTTAAAACCTCAGTCAGCCCTCGTCGCAAATGCCTTCGAGCTATTTTTAGGATGCCGGAAAAGCATATGGATCTTCGCCAGTTGCGCTACTTCATCGCCCTCAACGAACACCGCAGTTTTGTCCGCGCGGCCGACGCCATGGGCATCACTCAACCGGCGTTCAGCCGCAGTATTCAAGGGCTGGAGCAGGAGTTCGGCTGCGTACTGGTGGATCGTGGCAACAAGGATTTGCGTCCTACGCCCGAAGGCCAGGTGGTGCTGCAGCACGCCCTGGCGCTGGTGCAAGGCGCAGCGTTGCTCAGCGCCGAAGTGACGCAAATGACCAAGCTCGACGCCGGCGAACTGCATTTCGGTTGCGGTCCGGCGCCAGCCGTCAAACTGGTGCCGGATGCAGTGGCGCAATTCATCAATGCGCACCCGAAAGTGCGTACCTGTTTTCAGGTGGATAACTGGGAGAAACTCAGCCGCGCCCTGAGCCGCGAGGAGATCGAATTCTTCATCGCCGACATCCGCCATTTCGAGTCCGACCCGAACTTCCAGACCCAGCCGCTGACGCCCAAGCGCGGAGTGTTTTTCTGCCGGCCGGGGCATCCGCTGCTGGCCAAGGAAAGCCTGTCGACCAACGACATGTTCGACTATCCGCTGGCGACCACGCTGATCCCGCCGGGGATTCGCAAATTGCTGGCGAATCTCAGCGGCCGGATCGATTTCTCACCAACCATCGAAACCGAGCATTTCCCGGCGCTGGTGAAAGTGGTGCTGCAATCCAACGCAATTGGCGTGGGTACTGAAGAAGCGTTTGTCGAGGACATCGCCCAGGGTTCGCTGGCACTGCTGCACTGGCGCAACCTGCCGCAGAACCTGGAGAACATGAATGCGCGGTGCGGGATTGTGAGCCGCACGGGATTCCGGCTTTCACCGGCGGCACGGGCGATGATCGAGACGCTGGTGGCGGTGGATAAACAGGAGATCGGCGTCGCGGTTTGAGGGTCATTCCCACGCTTTGCGCGGGAATGACCGCGTGCCTCAGAGCTTCGCCGCCGCCAGCTCAGGCGCCACCCACTCGTTCACCTTGAACGGCTTGCGGATCAGCTTCTGCTGCGCCGCCAGATCCACCTTGCCCTGCAGGTTTTCGAGGAACAGCGGGTCCAGTGTCGAGGGGAAAACTTCGCTCAGATTCTGATCCTTCAGATCCTGGGTGAGGATCACCGGTGGATAACTCGCCAGACCCGACACAAGCTGCACGTAAGCGTCCTTGTTGCTGTCCTGAGTCAGCCACTCCACAGCCTGTTGCTGCGCTTTGAGCAGCTTCGCCACGGCTTCCGGATGTCCATCGACAAACTTGCCGGTGCCCACCAGCACCGACTGCACACTGCCGGCGCCGCCGAGATCCTTGGTGTTCAGGGGCAGCTCGGCCAACCCTTTGGCCTGCAAGGCGGTCAGCCCGGAGCTGCCCCACGACGCATCGATCTGCTTCGCCGCCAGCGCGGCCACCGCTGCGTTGAAATCGAGGTTGATCACCTTCACGTCCTTCTCGCTCAGGCCCACGCTGGCCAGCGCCGCATCGAATGACAACTGGGTCGCGGTACCCCGGAAGATCGCCACGCGTTTGCCCTTGAGATCCTGCAACGTCTTGATCCCCGAACCCGGCACCACGCCCAGGTATTGCTTCACGCCCCGGGCGCTGGCACTGAGCAGGCGCGTGTCCAGTCCGTTGGACTTGCCGATGATAGCCGCCAGATCCCCGAGATAAGCCAGATCCACCTGGCCGTTGGCGAACGCTTCGTTGATCACAGGTCCTGCGCCCTTGAAAAAGCTCCACTGAATCTTGATGCCCTGATCGGCGAAGGCCTTTTCGAAGATCTGCTGATCGCGCAACACGTCCACGACGCCCCCACCACTGTGTTGATTACCCGCGCTCAGATCAGGCACGGCAATCCTGATTTCCCTGAGTTCGTCGGCTTGGGCGGAGAACGCCAGCAGGCCCGCGAGTGCCGGCGCGGCGAACAGACTGATGACACGTTTGAAGGGAAGGTTCATGGGGTACGGCTCCTGATCGCGTCGGGCATTGAGGAACCGAAAGTAGGCGCAATCCATATCGACACTTAAATACTTAAAAAGAACATTTTTATAGCTTTTCAAGCTAAGCCAGCAAAGTCGGGGCGCTCAGCGCGGTATGCAAGAAGAGCATCGAAAATATTCTTCGAATGCATTGGATGCGTGCAGGGCTGGAGGCCTTAAATGGCGCTGCTTATCTCTAAAAACGATTACTCGATTAACTTCTTATAACTATTGGTTTTCAGCTAATTCCGCTGACACGATCCAACCCGACAACGGAGGTCAACCATGGCCCGTGAATCCCTGCTCAGCCTGCCACTGGCCGCACCGTCGTTGAACAGCGGGCGCACCTGGCCAGGCGTGGCTCACCGCGTTTTACCCTGGATATTGCCGCTGGGTCTGTTCGCCCTGTGGTGGCTGGCTGCGCGCAATCAGTGGATGAGCGAACAGATCCTGCCGGCCCCGTCACTGGTGTGGAACAGCGCGATCGAGTTGTCCCGGGGCGAACTGTGGAGTCACTTGTGGATCAGCCTGCAACGGCTGTTCTGGGGCCTGCTCGCCGGGATCTCGGCCGGTGCCGTACTCGGCGCGGCGCTGGGTTTCAGCCGTCGTCTCGAACGCCTGATCTTCCCGACCTTTGCCGGCCTGGCCCAGGTGCCGACACTTGCGTGGGTTCCGCTGTTCATGGTGTTTTTCGGCATCGGAGAAACGCTGAAACTGGTGGTACTGGTCAAGGCCATCGTGGTGCCGGTGACCCTGCACACTTTGGTCGGCGTGCGGGACTCGCAGCCGAAACTGCGCGAAGCCGCCGCCGTGTTGCGCCTGCCGTCACACCTGCTGATCCGTCGACTGGTGTTGCCCGCTGCTCTCCCCGCATTCATGGCCGGCGTGCGTCTGGCGCTGGCCGCTGGCTGGACTTCGCTGCTCGCCGTTGAGCTGCTGGCCTCCAGCGAAGGCATCGGCTACCTGATGGTCTGGGCACGGCAGTTGTTCATGCTCGACATCGTGTTCGTGTGCATCGTTATGATCGGTCTGATCGGCGTGGCGATGGATCGCGGCATCGGCCTGCTGGACAAAAAACTGGTGCACTGGCCGCACCCGGCCACGGCGGAGATTCGTCGCGGCCCGCGTTATGACGGCTGGCAGCGCGTGCAGCCGTGGCTGTTGCCGCTGGGGTTGTTTGCGCTTTGGCAACTGGCAGTCGATCAGCAGTGGGTCGACGCCAACATTCTGGTCAGCCCGTTGGCCGTGCTGGAGACCACGAAGCAGGGCCTGCTCGACGGCACGTTGATCAGCGGCATGGCCCTGAGCCTGGGCCGCACCCTTGGCGGCTTGCTGCTGGGTGGTGGGTTCGGCTTTACGCTGGGCCTGTTGTTGGGGCTCTCGCGCACCAGCGAACGTGTGCTCGGCCCTACCCTCGCCGCCTTGCGCCAGATCGCGATTTTCGCCTGGGTGCCACTGCTGACCGCATGGTTTGGCCTGGGCGAACTGGCGAAGTGGGTATTCGTGGCCCTTGCCGCCTTCTTCCCCCTGTTCATCGCCACCCAGCGCAGCGTCGCCAACCTTTCACCGCAACTCGACGAAGCCGCGCAGGTGCTGCGCCTGAGCCTCGGCCAGCGCCTGCGTCGACTGGTGCTGCCGGGCGCCGCGCCGGGGATTTTCGCCGGGCTCAGATTGAGCCTGATTTACGCCTGGCTCGGCACCATCGGCGCCGAATATTTCATGCCGTCCAACGGCGGTATCGGCAGCCAGATGATCGGCGCCCAACAACTGCTGCGCATGGACCTGATCATGGCCGGGATGCTGCTGGTCGGCCTCACCGGCGCCCTGCTCAACCTCATTGGCCAACGCCTGGAAATCCGCGCCACCCGCTGGAGACACGCATGAACGCACCGATTGTCAGCTTCTCTCACGTAGGCAAATCCTTCGACGTCGACGGTTTCGAATTGGAGGCGATTCGCGAATTCAACCTCGACATCGCCGAGGGCGAGTTCGTCGCCATCGTCGGCTCCAGCGGCTGCGGCAAGTCCACCTTGCTGCGCTTGCTGGTGGGTCTGGACACGCAGTTTCGCGGGCAGATCACCGTGGATGGCAAAGCCGTCAGCGGCATTGGCGGCGAACGCGGCATTGTATTTCAGGAGCATCGTTTGTTCCCGTGGCTGACCGTGGCCGACAACATCGGCCTGGGCCTGGTGAACGAACCGCTGAGCACCGCTGAAAAGCAGCAACGCATCAACGATTTCATCGAGCTGGTGGGTCTGCGCGACTTCACCCGCGCCTATCCGCATCAACTCTCCGGTGGCATGGCCCAGCGCGTGGCGATCGCTCGCGGATTGGTGGCGAGCCCGCGGATCCTGCTGCTCGACGAACCCTTTGGTGCCCTCGACGCACTGACCCGCCAGCAGATGCAGGACGAACTGCTGGCGATCCGCGAGCGGGCGAAGATCACCACGATTCTGGTCACCCACGATGTCGAGGAAGCGATTTTCCTCGCGGATCGCGTGGTGGTGATGGAGCCACGCCCGGGCCGGATCAAACATGTGGTGGGCATCACCCTGCCCCATCCGCGCCAGCGCAGCAGTTTTGACTTCCATCAATTGCGCGAAGAACTGCTGCATGAGCTGACCAGTGACGATCACTACCAACCGAGCGCGCCGGTGCAGATCCGTGATCTGCCGTTGTCGTTCATTGCCTGCTGAACAGGAGTCTGTTGATGTCGCAACGTCCCAATTTTCTGGTGATTCTGGCCGATGATCTCGGCTTCTCCGACATCGGTGCCTTCGGTGGTGAAATAGCCACGCCGAACCTCGATGCCATTGCCGGCAATGGCCTGCGCCTGACCGATTTTCACACCGCACCGACCTGTTCGCCGACCCGCTCGATGCTGCTGACCGGCACCGATCACCACATCGCCGGCATCGGCACCATGGCCGAAGCGTTGACCCCGGAACTCATCGGCAAACCGGGCTACGAGGGTTACCTCAACGACCGTGTCGTCGCGTTGCCGGAGTTGCTGCGCGAGGCCGGTTACCAGACCTTGATGAGCGGCAAATGGCACCTGGGCCTGACCGCCGAACTGGCGCCCCACGCCCGTGGCTTCGAGCGTTCGTTCTCGTTGCTGCCCGGCGCGGCGAATCACTACGGATTCGAACCGACCTATGATGAACACACGCCGGGCCTGTTGAAATCCACGCCTGCGCTGTACATCGAAGACGACACGTTCATCGACGAATTGCCGAAGGATTTCTATTCCTCCGACGCCTTCGGCGACAAGCTGTTGCAGTACCTCAAGGAGCGCGATCAGAGCCGGCCATTCTTCGCTTACCTACCGTTTTCCGCGCCGCACTGGCCGTTGCAGGCACCCGCGGACATCGTCGAAAAATACCGTGGCCGCTACGATGCGGGACCAGAAGCGCTGCGCCTCGAACGGCTGGAAAAACTCAAGTCGCTGGGGCTGATCGAGCCGGAGACCGAACCGCATCCGCTGATCCGGCTGACCGCGCAATGGGACGCGCTGAGCGATGAGCAAAAACGCATTTCCGCCCGGGCGATGGAAGTCTACGCCGCGATGGTCGAGCGCATGGACTGGAACATCGGTCGCGTCGTCGATTACCTGCGTCAACAAGGCCAGCTCGACAACACTTTCATCCTGTTCATGTCCGACAACGGTGCCGAAGGCGCGCTGCTCGAAGCCTTTCCCAAGTTCGGCCCCGAGCTGCTGACCTATCTGAACCAGCATTACGACAACAGCCTGGACAACATCGGCCGCGCCAATTCCTACGTCTGGTACGGGCCGGACTGGGCGCAGGTGGCCACCGCACCTTCACGCCTGTTCAAGGCGTTCACCACCGAAGGCGGGATTCGGGTTCCGGCGCTGCTGCACTATCCACAGTTGCCACTGAAAGGGCAGATCAGCCATGGTTTCGGTACGGTGATGGATATCACGCCGACCATTCTCGATCTGGCCGGCGTGCGCCATCCCGGCAAGCAATGGCACGGCAAACCAGTGGCGCCGTTGCGCGGTAAATCCTGGCTGGGCTTTTTGTCCGGTGAGACCGCGCAGGTGCATGACGAACACACCGTCACCGGTTGGGAATTGTTCGGGCGCCGGGCGATTCGGCAGGGGCAGTGGAAGGCGGTGTGGATTCCCGGGCCTGTAGGGCCGGCGACCTGGCAGCTTTATGATCTGGGCAACGATCCAGGGGAGATTCATGACCTGGCGTCGAGTCAGCCGGACAAGCTCAACACCTTGATCGGGCACTGGCAGAAGTATGTGGAAGAGACTGGCGTGATTTTGAGTGCCTCGCCGTTTCAGCCGGATTGAGGAAGATCAAGAGCCCCCCTCACCCCAGCCCTCTCCCCTAGGAGAGGGAGCAGACCGAGGTGTCTTTAGCTATACATCGACCTGAGAAACCGAGTTGATTGTGGATTCGGTAAAGCACTTTCAAGTCGGTGTACCTCCCCAATATCCCCCAATCAGTCCCCTCTCCCCCTGGGAGAGGGTTAGGGTGAGGGCTGGTTCCCAAGCCGAACATGCAAAGTCAGTTCACCTCGATCGCCTTACCTGCCACCCCCAGATTTTCCTTGCGAACAAACCGGTTCGCCCGCTTAAACGTCCCAAAGTCGTTAAACCGAACCCCCATCTCCCGCATCACCTTATGCGCCACCGGCACCGTCAACTGGCGAATGTAGAACGGCTCCTTCACCACGAAATGATGAATCCCGTGACTGCTGCCGAAGTTGAAGCAGAACGCCTGCAACGGCCACAGCCACCATGGATTGAGCACCTGGCATTGCTGAAGCACATTGCCCGGCTCCACATCCCCGTAGTAATGCATGTTCGAGCTGATGAAGTGCAGGCAAAACGTGCGCAACACGTTCGGGCCGATGATCACCACAGCGGCAATATCGATCACTTGCATCACCGACAACGTGGTCGCTGACCATTCAATCGGCGAGCCCATCAACCAGGCAATACCGTTGGCTCCGTGGAACCCGAGAAACACATACCACGCGCCCCAATGCACCAGCGCCAGCGGTGCATAGACCTTCAGCGAGCGCTTGAGGATGCTGAACTTGTGCGCCCCGGTCTTGGCCCGAAGCATGCGGATGAACGCCGACATCACGTTGTCACCGACCATCAGCAACCGCGCAAAACCCCATGGCTCTCCGTTGGTGATCGCCCGCTCTTCCATGTCGGTTTCGGTGCCGGAGACCTTGTGATGATTGAGGTGCAGATGGCGGCGGATCCACGGATTGATCGTGCTCGGTCGCGCCAGCCACACCAGGCCCATCATCAGGTTGTGCGGCACCCGCTGTTTTCGGAAATACATGCTGTGGATAAGGTCGTGCTCAAGCTCATGGGTCAACGAGGCAAAAAACGCGTTGAGCAACAGACACACCCACCACGCCATGTGCCCGTTGATGTAGAGCGCCGCCGAACCGATCATCCCGGCCAGGGCAAAGGCCAGAATTCCCGCCCCGATGGCATCCTGATGCAGGAGAATCGGGTAGCGCTCGCGCAGCTCGACGCCTTTGGCCAGCACCACTTCGCGAATATGCGCTGATCGCTGGGCAGCATTGTGTCGCCGGGGACTTGCAGAAGTACGGTCCATGCTTCCATCCTCTGGTTATTGATGTTCGCATCCTGCCCCGCGCAGGATCCGGACGCGGTAGCCGAGAACGCCAACCTGTTGACCGGAAGCGCCAATCAGCATGAAGGAACCGACTTCTCTCGCCAGCTGGACCCGTGCCCTGCGCAAGCAACTCGATGCGCTGGGGCTGGACAGCACTGACCTGTGCCGTCAGGCCGGGCTCGATCCGCAATGGATGGACGATCCGAATGCGCGTTATCCGTTGTCCGCCACCACACGCCTGTGGGAAATAGCGGTGCAGGTCAGCGGCGATCCGGCGATTGGTCTGCGGGTGTCGCGGTTCGTCAGCCCCACGACATTTCACGCACTGGGATACGCGTTGGTGGCCAGCGGCAGCCTGCGGGAAGTGTTCGAGCGGATCGTGCGCTATCACCAGGTGGTCAGCGACGCCCTGGAACTGGAGCTGACCCGCTCGGAAGACCGCTACCGGTTTCGCCTGAAGATTCCCGTCGGCAACCCGGCGCCGGCGTTCGAGGCCATCGACGCCTTCACCGCGATCTACGTGCGCACCTGCCGCAATCGCCTGGGCCGCGATTACGCGCCGCTGGCGGTGTACCTGCGCCGCCCGGAACCGGCCGATGCGCATCAATGGCACAAGGTGTTCCGCTCGCCGGTGCATTTTGCCGCCGAAGAAGATCGCATCGAATTCGCCCTCACCGACTTCGACAGCCACCTCGACGACGCCAACCCGGAGCTGGCCGAACACAACGAAGCCGTGCTCAAGCGCACCCTCGCCCAGCTCAAGCCGCTGACCTGGGAGCGCAAGGTGCGCGACGCCATCGAAGAACAGCTGCCCGAAGGCGAGCCCAGCGCCGAGCGCATCGCCCAGGCCCTGCACTTGAGCCTGCGCAGTCTGCAACGGCATCTGGCGGACGAGGGTTGTCGTTTCGACACGTTATTGAATGAAAGCCGCGAAAACCTCGCGCTGCTGCACCTGCGTGACCCGCAATGCTCGCTGAGCGAGGTCAGTTATCTGCTGGGGTTTGCCGATACCAGCAGCTTCAGCCGCGCGTTCAAGCGCTGGACCGGAATGACGCCGGGGCAGTTTCGGGATCAGTTGCGCTGACGGGTCTGGAATTTGTATTGAGTCGACCAGCCTCTTCGCGGGCAAGCCCGCTCCCACAAGGATTGGGGCGCACAAAATCTGTGTCAGATCTCGACTACTGTGGGAGCGGGCTTGCCCGCGAAGAGGCCATTCAGATCGCTGCAAATCCAAGCTCAAAAACCGTACCCGTTGCATCACTGCTCACCCGCACCCGCCCACCATGCAACTGCATGATCGACTGCACGATCGCCAGTCCCAATCCACCGGAGTCTCCCGGCTCCGCACGGGACGGGTCGACGCGGTAGAAGCGGTCGAACAGTTTGCCCAGATGCTCCTGCGCGATGACCGGGCCGAGGTTGTGGACCTGCAGCCAGCACAGGCCTGGTTCATCGCGCCGGCACAGGCAGATGGCCGAGCCGGCGTCGGCGTGACGTACGGCGTTGGCCAACAGATTGCCCAAGGCGCGTTGCAGCAATTGCCGATCGGCCAGCAATTCTCCGCTGAACGTGTTTTCGAGGCGGACTCCCCGATCATCGGCCAGCGCTTCGAAGTAGTCGCACAACTCAGCGCCGATTTCGTGCAGTTCCAGTGTGCGCAGATCGAGCGTCCGCTCGGCCTGCTCTGCACGGGCGAGAAACATCAGGTTTTCGGCCATGCGCTTGAGCCGTTCGAACTCTTCCATGTTCGACGCCAGCACTTCCTGATACTCAATGCTGCTGCGCGGATGATTCAGTGCCTGACCGTTGCTGGCGAGCAAGGTGTGCAGGGGCGTGCGGATTTCGTGGGCGAGGTCGGCGGAAAACTGTGACAGGCGCTGGAAACCGTCGTCCAGCCGCACCAGCATGCCGTTCAGCGCGTTTACCGGCTCCAGCAATTCCGCTGGCGTACCCGCAGTGGGAACACGGTGGTCGAGGCTGCGCAGGTCGATGCCGCGCAGCGCTTCACTCAGCTTGCGCAGCGGCTGCAAACCCCGGCGCAACAGCACCAGGCCCAGCGAGAAGGCGAGCAAGGCACCCAGCCCGACCGCCAGATACAAGCGCAGGCGATAGCTGCCGAGCATCTGCTCGCGCTCGCTCAACACCTTGCCGGCGATCACGGTCAGCGATTCGCCATGCGGTCCTTGGGCCTGACCGGACAACAGGGCCAGCCCGACACCGTCCGACGCTTGCCAGGTCAGCACATCGCTGCGTTGTGGAGATTGATCCCGAGGAATGGCCTGCACAGGCGGCAGTGCACGTTGGCGGGGGTTGATCGTGATCACATTCGAGCCGTCCGCGCGTCGCACCAGCAGCAGGCTGTCGAGATTGCCGAGCATGTTCTGGTACAGCCGTGGCCGCGCCTGCAAGGCGTCGAGGCTGTCGCTGTCGGCGAGCAATGCACGTACCTGTTCCAGGCGACCGAGCAACGCCATGTCGTCGCGCCAGGCGATTTCCGAGGCCAGCGAGCGATACAGGAACACGCCAATCGCGCTGAGTACCAGTGCGCAGACGGCAGCGAACGCCAGAGCCAGACGCCAGGCGATGGATTTAGCGCGCATCGTCGGGCGCTTCGAGTTGATAGCCGACCCCGCGTACGGTGTGGATCAGTTTGGGCATGTATGGATCGTCGACTTTCGAACGCAAGCGGCGCACCGCGACTTCGACCATGTTGGTATCGCTGTCGAAATTCAGGTTCCACACCTGCGAAGCGATCAATGTGCGCGACAACACTTCACCCTGGCGGCTGGCGAGCAAATGCAGCAGGGCGAATTCCTTATTGGTCAGGGCGATACGCTGACCGCCCCGGCTGACCCGGCGGCGCAGCACATCGATTTCCAGATCGGCGATGCTGTACGACTCGGCTTCACGCATCGGTCCGCGGCG
Organism: Pseudomonas bananamidigenes; assembly: GCF_001679645.1. Taxonomy (GTDB): domain Bacteria; phylum Pseudomonadota; class Gammaproteobacteria; order Pseudomonadales; family Pseudomonadaceae; genus Aquipseudomonas; species Aquipseudomonas bananamidigenes. The sequence goes on from NZ_LRUN01000077.1 coordinate 27,143, forward strand.
CAACAACGTGCGCACCCGCGCGAGCAATTCGACGAAGGCGAACGGTTTGAGCAAATAGTCATCGGCCCCCAGTTCCAGGCCACGCACGCGGTCTTCGATGGCGTCCTTGGCCGTCAGGAACAGCACCGGCGTGGCGCCACGTTGACGGATCAGCTGGAGCAATTGCCAGCCATTGAGGCCGGGCAGCATCACGTCGAGGATGATCAGGTCGTATTCCTGCTGCTCGATGAAGTAGCGCCCGTCGAGGCCATTGAGTGCCACGTCCACGGCGAAACCCGACTCGCCCAGCCCTTTGGCGAGGAAATTCGCGGTTTTGGCTTCATCTTCTACCACCAGCAAACGCATGGCACACCTCGATTGATCAGAGACACAGGCTAGGCTCCTTCGACCGTGTTGCCCATTACAAACTTGTAATCCGGTTGACGAGGTTTCGACGGGGAGCGGCGGATAAGGTGACGGCCTTCGCTTTTGGAGCCTGCCCATGACCGTCAAATACTTGGTTGCCAGCCTGGCAATCGTCCTCGGCACTGCCGCATTCGCTGCGCCGGAGCTGCCCGGTCACGCCGATCTCGATCTGAACACCGCCCGGCTGCTGGCCGACGCGGCACTGGAAAACTGCACCGGCACGGTGTCGGTACTCGACCGTGGCGGCAACCTGCTGGTGACCTTGCGCGCCGACGGCATCGGCCCGCATAACACTGTCGCCAGCCAACGCAAGGCCTACACCGCGCTGTCGACGAAAACCCCGACCCGGCTGTTCGCCGAGCGCGCCCGCAGCAACCCGGAAACCGCCAACCTCAACACCCTTGATGAGTTGCTGCTGCTCGGCGGCGGCATTCCGCTATTCGCCGAAAAAGAACTGGTCGGCGCCATGGGCGTGGCCGGTTCCGGGGGCGGCGAGCAGGACGAAACCTGCGCAATCAAGGCTGCCGACATCGTCGGCCTGTCCATCAACCGTACTTGAACCCAGGAGCATCACCATGACCCCACTACGCATGACTTTCGCCGCGCTCGCCCTGAGCGCTTTCTCGAGCCTGGCACCGGCCGCCGGCAACCCGCTGAGCGTGCATGTACTCAATCTGGAAAACGGACTGCCGTCGCCGGGCATCAACGTGACATTGGAACACCATGTCGGCCAGGACTGGCAGCCGCTGGCTCAGGGCACCACCAATGAACAGGGGCGGATCGCCGAGCTGTTCCCGGCGAACCAGCCGTTCAAGGCGGGTGAATATCGGGTGGTGTTCAAGACCGGCGAGTACCTCGAGAAAGCCGGGCACGAGACGTTCTTTCCGGAGATTCCGGTGATCTTCAAAGTGAAGCAGACGGATCAGCATTACCACATCCCGCTGCTGCTGAGTCCGTATGGCTTCTCCACCTATCGCGGTTCGTAGGCCACATACAATTCACTTGTGGGAGCGGAATTGCCCGCGATGGCGTCGGGTCAATCGACATAAAGGACAACTGACAGACCTCAATCGCAGGCAAGCCCGCTCCCACAGGGATAGTGGTGGAAACTAAAGGGTGGCGAGTGCTCGCAATCGTACGGCGTCGAGGATTTCGATCTCGCCATAACTCAAGCCGATGACCCCCTGCCCCTGCAACTCCTTGAGAATCTGATTGGTGGTCTGCCGCGACAGCGACAGCATCGACGCCAGTTGCTCCTGGGGCAGTTGCAATATGCGGCGCGGCGGGTCGAGTTCGCCGTAGCCTTCGGCGATCAACAGCAGGCGATGGGCCAATCGCGCCGGGGCCGGCAGCAGGCTGAGCTGTTCGAGATTGATGAAGGTCAGGCGCAATTTCTGGCTCATCAGCAGGGCGAGATGCCGCCAATAGACAGGGTGTTCGTCGAGCAGTTTCAGCAGCGTGGCTTGAGGGATATTCAGCAACAGGCATGGGCCGACCGCGTAAGCGTCATGGGTACGGGGCTGACCATCGAACAGGCAGATTTCGCCGAACCAGTGCGGCGCCTCCACCAGACTCAGCAACGCCTCCTTGCCCTGCTCGCTGACAGCGCCGATGCGTACCGAGCCATCGAGCACCGCGTACAGCCCGCACGGCGCATCGCCGCGCTGGAACAGCCGCTGTCCAGCCGTCAGCCGCCGCTCCCTGGCCACTGCCAGCAGACTATCCTGAAAGGACAGCGGCAGATGACTGAACCATTGCCCGGTCAGCAGGCGTTCGCGCCAGACCTTATCCATGGGTTCTCCTGAAGATTGTCGCCTGCCTGACAGAGCGAACCGTGAACACGGGGCATGATTCGCTCACCCTACAGGAGGAACAACAATGAAAAGCCTCGTCGATCATTTGAGTCAATACGCCGCTTACCACCGCGATCCACGCAACATTGCCAGCCACTTTATCGGGATTCCATTGATTGTGGTGGCGGTGGCCGTGCTGTTGTCGCGACCGGAATGGTCGGCGGGCGGGTTGTGGATTTCCCCGGCAGTGATCGTCGCCCTTGCTTCGGCATGGTTTTACCTGCGTCTGGAACTGAAGCTCGGGGTGTTCATGACCGTGTTGATGGGGCTGTCGGTCTGGGCCGGGCATGCCTTGGCGCAGCAGAGCACCCTGGTCTGGCTGAGCGCAGGTCTGGCGATGTTTGTGATCGGCTGGGCGATCCAGTTTGTCGGGCACCACTACGAGGGGCGCAAACCGGCGTTCGTCGATGACTTGAGCGGATTGATTGTCGGGCCGCTGTTTGTGGTGGCGGAACTGGCGTTCATGCTCGGGATGCGCCATGAGCTGAAAGAGCAGATCGAGGCGCGGGCGGGTGTGGTGCGGGTCAATCCGAATCGTGCAGCCGCCTGAACCACTGACCTCTCGCTCGTTCCCACACCCGGCGTGGGAACGAGCGATGCATTTAGAGGCTTGCGACTTTCTGCCAGACCTTCGGCTTGAAGAACAACGTCTCACCCTTGGCCAACCCGGTCAGGCTGTCGTGATCCTTCACCACTTCCGCCTCGATCAGATCCGTCTGCCCTTCAACCTTCAACGTCACCCGCGTGGTCGCGCCCAGTGGGCGGATATCGCGAACCTCGGCGGCGTGGTGATCCTCCAGTTCATGCCGCGACAGCGACACTTCGTGCGGACGGAACAGCACATGATTGTCATCCCCCAGATGCAGACGGTTCGAATCGCCGAGGAAGTGATAGACAAAATCGCTGGTCGGGTTTTCGTAGACGTCGCCCGGTGAACCGATCTGCTCGATCACGCCCTTGTTCATCACCACGATGCGGTCGGCCACTTCCATCGCCTCTTCCTGGTCGTGAGTAACGAACACCGAGGTCAGGTTGATGTCTTCGTGCAGACGCGCCAGCCAACGGCGCAGTTCCTTGCGCACCTTGGCGTCGAGGGCGCCGAACGGTTCGTCGAGCAGCAGCACTTTCGGTTCTACCGCCAGTGCGCGGGCCAGGGCGATACGCTGGCGCTGACCGCCGGACAGTTGCTCCGGGTAACGATCCGACAGCCAGTCCAGTTGCACCATGTTCAGCAACTCGTGGACCTTGGTCGCAATCTGGCTTTCGCTCGGGCGCTGGTTTTTCGGTTTCATGCGCAGGCCGAACGCGACGTTGTCGAACACCGTCATGTGGCGAAACAGGGCGTAGTGCTGGAACACGAAACCGACGTTGCGATCGCGCACGTCGTGGCCGGACACGTCTTCGCCGTGGAACACGATGTTGCCGTTATCCGGGGTTTCCAGACCGGCAATGATGCGCAGCAGGGTGGTCTTGCCGCAGCCGGACGGGCCGAGCAACGCCACCAGCTCACCGCTGTGGATGTCCAGGCTGATGTTGTCCAGCGCCTTGAACGCATTGAAATTCTTGCTGACGTTACGCACTTCGATCGACATGAATTATTCCTCCGCGGCGCTGGCGCGCAGGCGGTTGATACGGTTTTCGCTCCACTGCTTGAGCAGCAGGATGAAGAGCGCCAGGAGCAGCAACAGGCTCGCCACGGCGAATGCGGCCACGTGGTTGTATTCGTTGTAGAGGATCTCGACGTGCAGCGGCAAGGTGTTGGTCACCCCGCGAATGTGCCCGGAAACCACCGACACCGCACCGAATTCACCCATGGCCCGGGCGGTACACAGCACCACGCCATAGATCAGGCCCCACTTGATATTGGGGACGGTCACGTGCCAGAACATCTGCCAGCCGTTGGCGCCGAGCAGGCGCGCTGCTTCCTCTTCCTGAGTGCCTTGTTCCTGCATCAGCGGGATCAGCTCGCGGGCCACGAACGGCACGGTGACGAAGATCGTCGCCAGCACGATGCCCGGCAGGGCGAAGACGATCTGGATGTCATGATCCTGCAACCACGGCCCGAACAGACCCTGGGCACCGAACATCAACACATAGACCAGACCTGCGATCACCGGCGACACCGAGAACGGCAAGTCGATCAGCGTCACCAGCATGCTTTTGCCGCGGAACGAGTATTTGCTCACGCACCACGCGGCACTGACACCGAACACCAGGTTCAGCGGCACCGAAACCAGCACCGCGATCACCGTGAGTTTCAGCGCCGACAGGGCATCCGGTTCAAAGATCGCGGTGAAAAACGCACCGAGGCCGTTCTTCAAACCCTGCGACACCACGATAAACAGCGGCAGCAGCAGAAACAGGAAGAAAATCAGCCAGCCGAGACCGATCAGGACTCTGCGCGAAGTCGCGCTGCCACGGCGGGCAGCGTTGGCCGAGGCAGCGGCCGCAATGGACGATTGGGACATGGTTCGCGCCTCCTTATGGGGTTTCAATGCGCCGCTGCAGCAAATTGATCAGCAGCAACAGGACAAAGGAAACCACCAGCATCAACACGCCGATGGAGGTAGCGCCGGTGTAATCGTACTGGTCGAGCTTGACCATGATCAGCAGCGGCAGGATCTCGGTTTTCATCGGCATGTTGCCGGCGATGAAAATCACCGAACCGTACTCGCCGACGCCCCGTGCAAACGCCAGGGCGAAACCGGTCAGCCAGGCCGGCAACAGCGCCGGCAGCAGAATGTGACGGAACACCTGCAACGGTTTCGCACCGAGGCATGCCGCCGCTTCTTCGACTTCACGGGGGATATCGGCCAATACCGGCTGCACCGTGCGCACCACGAACGGCAGGGTCACGAAGGTCAGCGCCAGGGTGATTCCGAGCGGGGTGTAGGCAATCTTGAAACCGAGGTCGGCGGCGAACTGCCCGACCAGTCCGGTCGGCGTGTACAGCGCCGTCAGGGCGATACCAGCCACAGCCGTGGGCAGGGCGAACGGCAGATCGATCATCGCATCGATCACCTTGCGTCCCGGGAACGTGTAGCGCACCAGTACCCAGGCCAGCAACGTGCCAATGATGCCGTTGATGATCGCGGCGCACAGCGCGGTGCCGAAGCTCAGCTTCAGTGCAGCGAGAACGCGGGGCGCGGAGATGATCGTCCAGAACTGATCCCAGGTAAGTTGAGCGGCGTGGACGAACATCGCCGCCAGCGGGATTAGCACAATCAGGCTGAGGTACACCAAGGTGTAGCCCAGCGTCAGCCCGAAGCCGGGTATGACGGGGGAGATACGACGCGACATAAAAGTCCCTGGTTAAAAACGCATCAGTGTGGGAGCGAGCCTGCTCGCGAAGAGGGAGTATCAGTCAACATCCCTGTCGACTGAAATACCGCCTTCGCGAGCAG
>NZ_LRUN01000078.1 GCF_001679645.1 Pseudomonas bananamidigenes
CGAGTCCCCTAGGGGACGCCACGATTACCCGCCTTGCGGGATTTATAAGGGTCATTCAATTATTGAATGGCCCTTTTGTTTGTCTGGCGTTTGGCCAAATCTCCTTTTTCCTTACACTGTGCTTCAGACCAGCGGTCATATTCTCGACTTGCAGAATATTATTATGAGAATAATATTCTAATCGTAATATTCGGAGGCAACGATGAACGACAAAAAAGCTCAAACCCGCGAACGCATCCTCAAGGCTGCCAGCGCCGCTCTGATTCAGCGCGGCCCGGCCGAACCGAGCGTGGGCGAGGTCATGGGGGCCGCCGGTCTGACTGTCGGTGGCTTCTATGCGCACTTCGAAAGCAAGGACGCAATGATGCTCGAGGCGTTCAAGCAGTTGTTGAGTCGCCGCCGGGATCTGATTGCCGACATGGATAGCGAGTTGACCGGTGAAGAGCGCCGCGCTCTGGTGGCTGCGTTCTACCTGTCGCGCAAGCATCGCGATTCCAGCGATTCGGCCTGTCCGATTCCGGCTTCCATCGGTGAGCTTGGAAGGCTGCCGGAAGCGTTTCGCATAGCGCTCAACGAACACCTGGAGCTGATGATTGCGCAATTGGCGTCAAGCCCCGAAGACACCGACAAAGCGCTGGCCGACGTGGCCCTGATGGTGGGTGGTCTGGCGCTTGCGAGGGCGTTGGGGCCTGGTGATTTATCCGATCGATTGTTGCGCGCCGCCAAGTCGGCGGTGCGTTGACCTGAAGGCGGCGAGCCTGGGGAGAGAGCGATGAACACGTTGAAGTGGGTTCGTGGCGTTAATGGCACCTTGGGCTGGTTTGCGCCGAGACTGGTGGCAAGCAAAATGCGCCTGGCATTCATGACGCCACGCGCGAACTCGCCACGGGAGTGGGAATTGCCGCTTTTGGCGAAATCCGAGCGAATCACTTTACGTTTCGGTTTATCCGCACTGCGTTGGGGGCAAGGTCCGACAGTTCTGCTGATGCATGGTTGGGAAGGGCGGCCGACCCAGTTTGCCGCGCTGATCACTGCGCTGGTCGAAGCCGGTTACACCGTGGTCGCTCTCGATGGTCCGGCTCACGGTCGTTCGCCAGGGCGCGAAGCCAACGTCGTACTGTTTGCTCGCGCCATGCTCGAAGCCGCTGCTGAATTGCCACCGCTGCAAGCGGTCATCGGCCATTCCATGGGTGGCGCCAGCGCCATGCTTGCGGTGCAGTTGGGGCTGCGTACCGAAACTCTGGTCAGTATTGCCGCTCCGGCACGCATTCTGGGCGTTTTACGCGGATTTGCGCGTTATATGGGAATGCCGCCCCGGGCTCGTTCTGCGTTCATTCGTCAGGTCGAGCAGGACGTCGGCATGCGCGCCGCCACTCTTGACGTCGCTCACTATCAGCTGGATATGCCAGGTCTGATTGTGCATGCCGAAGACGATACCTTCGTCTCGGTGAAGGAATCCCGACTGATCCACGAGTCCTGGTTCGACAGCCGACTGTTGCGTCTGGAGTCAGGCGGTCATCAGCGTGTGCTGGCCGACCCCAGGGTGATTGATGGCGTGCTATCACTGCTGGCCGGGCGCAGCCTTCAGGCGCGGCAATCGGCGTAGTCATCCGTTACACTGCCCCGGTTGAATCTTTTGACCGGGAGTAGGGCATGGGCTGGGATCGGGCAACGCCGTTTACCATTGATCTGCAAGTAGGCGCCGAGGACATAGACGGACTGGGTCACGCCAACAACGCGGTGTACGTGACCTGGCTCGAGCGTTGTGCCTGGCGCCACTCGCAGCGGCTCGGTCTGGATCTGGTCGAGTACCGGCGCCTGGATCGGGCGATGGCAGTGGTGCGGCACGAAATCGACTATTTGGCAGCCGCCTACGAAGGTGACGAGCTGCAACTGGCGACCTGGATCGTCGATTGGGATCAGCGCCTGAAAATGACCCGTCACTTCCAACTGGTCCGCCCCAGTGATAACGCCACGCTGTTGCGTGCCCAGACCACCTTCGTCTGCATCGAGCTGTCCACCGGCAAGCCCAAGCGTATGCCTGCCGAGTTCATCGAAGGCTACGGCCCGGCCATCCAGACAGCGGACATGGGTTTACCCCGCGAAACCCAGTAAACTGCCGCTCGTTTTTCCTTGAGTGTGTGTTTTCCATGCAAATTGCTCTGGCGCCGATGGAAGGGTTGGTCGACGACATCCTGCGCGATGTCCTGACCCGTGTCGGCGGTATTGACTGGTGTGTGACCGAGTTCATTCGCGTCAACGATCAGTTGCTGACCCCGGCCTATTTCCACAAGTTTGGCCCTGAACTGCTCACTGGCGCCCGCACTGCCGCTGGTGTGCCGCTGCGCGTGCAACTGTTGGGTTCCGACCCGGTATGCCTGGCGGAGAACGCTGCACTGGCCTGCGAACTGGGCTCGGAAGTGATCGATCTGAACTTCGGTTGCCCGGCCAAAACCGTGAACAAGTCCCGTGGCGGAGCCGTGCTGCTCAAGGAGCCGGAACTGCTCAACCAGATCGTCGAACACGTGCGGCGTGCCGTGCCGGCGCACATCCCGGTCACCGCCAAGATGCGTCTGGGGTTCGATAGTCCGGACGGCTCGCTGGTCTGTGCCACGGCGCTGGCCGAGGGCGGTGCCGAGCACATTGTGGTTCACGCCCGGACCAAGATGGACGGTTACAAGCCGCCGGCTCACTGGGAGTGGATTCCCCGTGTGCAGGACGTGGTCAAGGTCCCCGTGTTCGCCAACGGCGACATCTGGAGTGTCGAAGACTGGCGGCGCTGTCGGGAAATCAGCGGTGTCGAAGACATCATGCTCGGTCGCGGCCTGGTGTCGCGTCCAGATCTGGCCCGGCAGATCGCTGCCGCCCGTGCCGGCGAGGAAGTCGTCGAGATGACCTGGGCCGAGCTGCTGCCGCTGATCCAGGACTTCTGGCTGCAAGCCAAAGCGCAGATGACTGCACGACAATCGCCGGGTCGCCTGAAGCAATGGCTGGCGATGCTGACCCGCAACTACCCCGAAGCCACCGAGCTGTTTACTGTGCTTCGCCGCGAAACCGAGCCGGACCAGGTCTCGCGTTTGCTGGGCTTGCCGGTCGCCGAAGCGGCCTGAAAAAAATCTTCAAATCTTCTCTTGAAAACAAAATGCAGGTCCCTATCTAAGGGTTACGCGATGCCGAATTCGGGTCGCGGAGACAAAAAAACTTGCTGATTGTTTTCAGGAGATTTGAACCATGAGTACTGCATTTTCCCTCGCTCCACTGTTCCGTTCCTCGGTAGGTTTCGACCGTTTCAACGACCTGTTCGAAACCGCCCTGCGCAACGAGCCGGGCAGCAGCTATCCTCCTTACAACGTCGAAAAACACGGTGACGATCAATACCGCATCGTCGTGGCGGCGGCCGGTTTCCAGGAAGAAGACCTGGAACTGCAAGTCGAGAAAGGCGTGCTGACCATCAGTGGCGGCAAGCGTGACGCGAACGAAGGCGTCACCTTCCTGCACCAGGGCATCGCCCAGCGTGCATTCAAGCTGTCCTTCCGTCTGGCCGATCACATCGAGATCAAGGCTGCCGACCTGCGTAACGGTCTGTTGAGCATTGACCTGCTGCGAGTGATCCCGGAAGAGGCGAAGGCCAAGCGCATCCCGATCAACGGGGCGGAGAAGCCGGTTCTGCAATAAGTCAGGCCGACTGACAAGAAGGGCGCCGAAAGGCGCCCTTTTTTGTGCCCGTCACTCCAGCAACCCCTTCAACCCCTCCAGCGCCACCGGCCGGCTGTGCAGATAGCCCTGATACAAATGGCAACCCAGTCCTTGCAGGAATTCAAGCTGCTCCGGGGTTTCCACGCCTTCGGCGATCACTTCCAGTTCCAGGCTGCGGGCCATGGCGACGATGGCGCGGATGATCTCGGCGTCGTTGGGGTCGCTGGTGGCGTCGCGGATGAAGGACTGATCGATTTTCAGGGTGTCCACCGGCAGGCGCTTGAGGTAGGTCAGCGATGAATAACCGGTGCCGAAGTCGTCCATGGCGAAACTCACGCCAAGCTTTTTCAGGCGGCGCATCTTGCTGATGGTGTCTTCCAGGTTCTGGATCACGATGCCTTCGGTGATTTCCAGTTTCAGCAGCGAGCAGGGCAGGCCATGGCTGGTCATGCTGTGTCCGATACGTTCGACGAAGTCGTTCTGGCGGAACTGCCGGGGGCTGATGTTCACGCACAGGCTGAACGCCAGCGGATCGATCAAGCCGTCGGCAATCAGTTGTTTGAAGGCATCGCAGGCCTCGTCGAGAATCCAGGTGCCGACCTCGAGGATCAGCCCGCTGTCTTCCAGTACCTTGATGAACTCGGCAGGCGATTGTGCGCCGAGTTCCGGGTGGTTCCAGCGCACCAGCGCCTCGGCGCCGATGATGCGGTTGTCCCGGGCGTCCACTTGCGGCTGGAAATGCACGTTGAATTCGCCACGGGACAATGCCAGGCGCAAGTCGGTCTCCATGCGCAGCCGTTCGCTGGCCGCCTTCTGCATGGTGTTGTGATACATCTGTGTAGTGTTGCGACCGGAATCCTTGGCCCGGTACAGGGCGATATCCGCACGCTTGAGCAGGTCGGTCGGGGTCGAACCGTGGTCGGGAATCAGCGCCACGCCGATGCTCGGCGTCACTTGCAGGCGCTGCCCATCGAGGAACATCGGCTCCGACAGCAGTTCGCGAATGGTGTCGGCCAGTTCACGCACCTGCACGCTGACCTCGTTGCGAGTACCCTCCAGGCCGCTGAGCAAGACCACGAACTCATCACCACCGAGCCGGGCGACGGTGTCTTCCATGCGCACGCTGGCCTCGAGGCGTGCGGTGATGATCTTCAGCACCGTGTCGCCGACCGGATGGCCGAGCGAGTCGTTGATGTGCTTGAAGTGATCCAGATCGAGAAACAGCAACGCACCGCGCAGGTTGTGACGTTTGAGCAAGGCGATCTGCTGGCTCAGGCGATCCATCAGCAATGCGCGGTTGGGCAGATTGGTCAGCGGGTCGTGATAGGCGAGGTGCCGGATCTGTGCCTCGGCATTTTTCAGCAGGCTGACGTCCCGGGCGGTCAGCAACAGACACGCGGTTTCGTTGAGGGTGATCGGCTCGACCGAGACTTCCACGGTCAACAGTTCCCCGCGCTTGTTGCGCCCGAGCATCTCCTGATGATGCACGCGGCCCTTGATCTGCAACTCGGCGAGCAGCGCCGAGCGTTGTTTTTCCTCGGCCCAGATGCCGACCTGATACACGGTCTTGCCCACCACTTCGTCGGCACGATAACCGGTCAGGCGACAGAAGCCGTCGTTGACCTCCAGGTAGCGCCCGGTATCGCGCTCGGTAATGGTGATGGCGTCGGGGCTGGAGTGAAACGCTTTGGCAAATTTCTCTTCGCTGGCCTTGAGTGCCGCTTCCGAGCGTTGTTGCTGAGTGATGTCGCGCAGCGTGGTGACGATGCATGGCTGGTTGCCGACGCTGATCTGGCGGCTGGATATCACGCAGGTCAGCGATTGGCCGTCCTTGTGCTGGACGATGATCGCGACGTTGCTCAGCCCCTGTTCGCGGATCACCCGTTCGATACGTTGCAGGCTCTTGGCGGAAGCGTCCCACAGGCCGATTTCTTCGGCGGTATGGCCGATGACATCGGCGGCGCTCCAGCCGAAGGTCTGGGTGAAGCTGGAGTTGATCTCGATGAATTCTCCGGTTTCCTGACGTGTGACGCAGATCGGGTCGGGGCTGACCTGGAACAGCGTGGCGAATTTCTCTTCGGAGGCTATCAGGCGCTGTTCGCGTTCGACCTGATCGGTGATATCCAGCAAGGTGCCCGCCATGCGCAGCGGTACGCCGTTTTCGTCGCGATAAAGGCGGGCGCGGCTTTCCAGGTAGCGGGATCGACCGTCCGGAAGTTGCACCCGATACGTCAACTGATAATTGCCTGCCGGGCCTTCGCGCAAGCTGCGGTAGGCGTCACGCATGCTGTCGCGTTCTTCACCGGGTACGCCTTCGAAGAATTCGTCGAACGATTCGTGGAACGGAATCGGCTCCAGTCCGTGCAATTGCGCGGCTCGCGCCGAGCCGTAAAGCATGCCGCTGGGAATGTGCCAGTCCCAGGTGCCGAGCTGTGCCGAGTCCAGGGCCAGATCGAGGCGTTCCTGGCTGTCCTTGAGCGCGTGTTCGGCCGCCTTGCGTTCGGTGGTGTCGAGAAAGGTGCTGAGCAGGTACGGCTGGCCTTCGAGTTCAACCTTTTGTGCGCTGAGAATGCGTCGTGAACCTGGCCGTTGCTGGCGCGGAACTGCACCTCCATGCTGATCAACTCGCCCTTGGCCTTGGTCTTTCTGACCAGTTCCGCTCGTTGTTCGGGATGCACCCACAGGCCGAGTTCCAGGGTGGTACGACCGATCGCGCTCTGCACCGGCCAGCCGAACAGACTCTCGAAATACTGGTTGGCCTCGCTGATCAGGCCGTCTTCCTGGCGGGTCAGCAGCACCATGTTCGGGCACAGGTGAAACAGTGTGGCGAAACGTTTCTCAGAGCTGCTGAGGGCCTGTTCCCGTTGCCGCTGGTGGGTGATTTCACGAATCACCCCGATCATTCGGGGGCGGCCATGCTTGTCCGGCAGCAGACTGCCATTGATTTCCAACCAGTGCAGGCTGCCGTCGGGCCAGCGGATGCGGTGGTGCATCGCTTGTTCCAGCGGCGCGCCGGCAATCACCGCATGAAAGGCGCGAATGGTTTTGGCCCGGTCTTCCGGCGGCAGCAGGTCGAGGTATTCGAGATCTTCGGGCAATGGCTGCCGTGGATCGAAGCCGAACAGGGCCTGGGTGCCCCGAGACCAACTGATCTGCCCGCGTTCGATGTCCCAATACCAGGCGCCGAGACGGGCACCGTTAAGCGCTGCGAGCAATTGTGGCGCGCTCTCCCAGCTCTGTTCGGAACGCCGTGGGTCAATGGCCTGAATACGCGGCATCGGCGGAATACGGTCAACAGATTTCGGCATTGTTAACGGGCCTTGAGCTGATTTGGGCATTAGGCACAGGGGACGGCAGCTCTATAGGAGTAGCACAAGTCAGCCGAGAGTCCCTGGCAGATCGATTTGCGCGTCCAGCAGGGCCATAAACGCCCGTGCAGCATTCGACAGTGTCCGTTCGGTGTGCAGGATATAGCCTAGCTGGCGACTGAGCTGTATGCCCGGCAAAGGTATGCGCGCCACCTGTTCATCGAGCATGGTGCGTGGCAAAACGCTCCAGGCCAGGCCGATCGACACCATCATCTTGATGGTTTCCAGGTAGTTGGTGCTCATGGCGATGTTCGGTGTCAGCCCCTGTGCCTCGAACAAGCGTTGGACAATATGGTGAGTAAAGGTGTTTCCGCCGGGAAAAACCGCCGGATGACCGGCAATGTCCGCCAATGTGACGGCGCCGTTGCTGATCAATGAATGCTCTGGTGCGACCACGAAATCCAGTGGGTCATCCCAGACCGGCATGGCCTTGACCAGTGTGTGCGGCTCCGGTGCCAGGGTAATGACCGCCAGTTCCGCTCGGCCATGGAGAATTTCCTCGTAGGCCACTTCCGAATCGAGGAACTGAATATCCAGCGCAACCTGTGGGTAGCGGCGGGTGTATTCGCGCAACAAGGGTGGCAGGCGGTGCAGACCTATATGGTGACTGGTGGCCAGGGTCAGGCGACCGCTGACTTCGCCGGTGAGATTGGTCAATGCGCGGCGGGTGTCATCCAGTACGTTGAGAATCTGATAGGCCCGCGGCAGCAGGGCCCGGCCGGCCTCGGTCAGGCCCACTTCACGGCCCAGACGGTCGAACAGGCGCACGTTCAATTGCTGCTCCAGCCCGGCGATGCGTTTACTGATCGCCGGTTGTGTCAGGTGCAGGCGTTCGCCAGCGCCCGAAAAGCTTCCGGACTCGGCAATCGCGATAAAGGCATTGAGGTTGGCCAGATCCATTTTCTGTATTCCAGTTGGTTATCCAAAGCATAAAAAATATGAATTTGAGTTATTCAATCTAACCCCATAGGATCGGCCTCACAAGCCAAAGGGTCATTGATAAGCCCAGGGCATAGAAACAAGCTGATGAGGAAACGTCTGATGGCCGGCAAAACGCTCTACGACAAGCTCTGGGATTCGCATTTGGTCAAGCAGCGCGACGATGGCTCGGCGCTGATCTATATCGATCGTCACATCATCCACGAAGTGACCTCGCCGCAAGCCTTCGAAGGCCTGCGTCTGGCCGGGCGCAAGCCATGGCGCATCGATGCCAACATCGCGACCCCGGACCACAACGTACCGACCACGCCGGAGCGCAAGGGCGGCATCAGCGCCATTGCCGACCAGGTCTCGCGCTTGCAGGTTCAGACCCTCGATGACAACTGCGATGAATACGGCATCGTCGAGTTCAAGATGAACGACGTGCGCCAGGGCATCGTCCATGTGATCAGCCCGGAGCAGGGCGCGACCTTGCCGGGCATGACCGTGGTCTGCGGCGACTCCCACACCTCGACCCACGGCGCGTTCGGTGCCCTGGCTCACGGTATCGGCACCTCCGAAGTCGAGCACGTGCTCGCTACCCAGTGCCTGGTCGCCAAGAAAATGAAGAACATGCTGGTGCGTGTCGAAGGCCGGTTGCCGTTCGGCGTGACCGCCAAGGACATCGTTCTTGCCGTGATCGGCAAGATCGGCACCGCCGGCGGCAACGGTCATGCCATCGAGTTCGCCGGCAGCGCGATTCGCGACCTGTCGATCGAAGGCCGCATGACCATCTGCAACATGTCCATTGAAGCCGGCGCCCGCGTGGGCCTGGTGGCGGCGGACCAGAAGACTGTGGATTACGTCAAGGGACGTCCGTTCGCACCGAAGGGCGCCCAGTGGGAGCAAGCCGTCGAATCCTGGAAAGACCTGGTGTCCGACGCCGACGCGCATTTCGACACCGTGGTCGAACTCGACGCCGCACAGATCAAACCGCAAGTCAGCTGGGGCACCTCGCCGGAAATGGTCCTGGCCGTTGATCAGAATGTGCCGGACCCGGCAAAGGAAACCGATCCGGTCAAACGCGACTCCATCGTCCGTGCCTTGAAATACATGGGGCTGACCGCCAATCAGGCGATCACCGACATTCAGCTTGACCGCGTGTTCATCGGTTCCTGCACCAATTCTCGGATCGAAGATTTGCGCGCTGCGGCTGCGATCGCCAAAGGCCGCAAGGTCGCATCGACCATCAAGCAGGCCATTGTGGTACCGGGTTCGGGGCTGGTGAAGGCGCAGGCCGAGGCCGAAGGTCTGGACAAGATCTTCCTCGAAGCCGGTTTCGAATGGCGTGAACCGGGCTGTTCGATGTGCCTGGCGATGAACCCGGATCGCCTGGAGTCCGGCGAGCATTGCGCCTCGACCTCCAACCGTAACTTCGAAGGCCGTCAGGGCGCCGGTGGTCGTACCCACCTCGTCAGCCCGGCCATGGCCGCTGCGGCGGCGGTGAACGGTCGTTTCATCGACGTTCGTGAATTGATCTAAAGGAGCGCAGCATGAAAGCTTTTACCCAGCACACCGGCCTTGTCGCACCTTTGGATCGTGCCAACGTCGACACTGACCAGATCATCCCGAAGCAGTTCTTGAAATCGATCAAGCGCACCGGTTTTGGTCCGAACCTGTTCGACGAGTGGCGTTACCTCGATGTGGGGCAGCCGTACCAGGACAACTCCAAGCGCCCGCTGAACAAGGAGTTCGTGCTCAACGCCGAGCGTTATCAAGGCGCCAGTGTATTGCTGGCCCGCGAGAACTTCGGCTGCGGCTCCAGCCGTGAACACGCGCCGTGGGCGCTGGAAGAGTACGGTTTTCGCAGCATCATCGCGCCGAGCTATGCCGACATCTTCTTCAACAACAGCTTCAAGAACGGTCTGTTGCCGATCATTTTGAGCGACGCAGAAGTCGACGAACTGTTCAAAGAGGTGGAAGCCGAGCCGGGTTATCAGCTGCAGATCGACCTGCACGAGCAGACCGTGACCAGCCCGAGCGGAAAGACTTACCGTTTCGAGATCGATGCATTCCGCAAGCACTGCCTGCTCAATGGTCTGGACGACATCGGCCTGACCCTGCAGGACGGCGATGCGATTGCGGCGTTCGAAGCCAGACATCGTGCGAGCCAGCCGTGGTTGTTCCGCGACGCGTGAGATTGATGTAGTCAGGGCTGGCCCCTTCGCGAGCAAGCTCGCTCCCACATTTGAAATGCATTCCCCTGTGGGAGCGAGCTTGCTCGCGAAAAGGGCCGTCCAAACAACATAGATATCAGGATGTGACTATGACCAGCACCGCCCACAGTCAGGTTGTACAAAAGCAATTCGGTGAACAGGCCGCCGCTTACCTGAGCAGCGCCGTTCACGCTCAAGGCACTGAATTTGCGCTGCTGCAGGCTGAGCTGGCGGGGCAGGGCGAGGCACGGGTGCTGGACCTGGGTTGCGGCGCCGGACACGTGAGTTTCAACGTCGCTTCGCTGGTGAAGGAAGTGGTGGCTTACGATCTGTCGCAGCAGATGCTCGACGTGGTGGCCGCTGCTGCCGCTGATCGCGGGTTGAGCAACGTGTCCACGGTCAACGGTGCCGCCGAGCGTCTGCCGTTTGCCGATGGCGAGTTCGACTTCGTGTTCAGCCGTTACTCGGCGCACCACTGGAGCGACCTTGGCGTGGCCCTGCACGAAGTGCGCCGGGTGCTGAAACCGGGTGGCGTGGCGGCGTTCATCGATGTGCTGTCACCGGGCAGTCCGTTGTTCGACACCTATCTGCAAAGCGTCGAAGTGCTGCGCGACACCAGCCATGTACGCGATTATTCTGCCGGTGAGTGGCTGCGCCAGGTCAGCGAGGCCGGTCTGCACACCCGCAGCACCACGCGTCAGCGTCTGCGTCTGGAATACAACAGCTGGGTCGAGCGCATGCGCACGCCCGAGGTGATGCGCGCCGCGATCCGCCAGTTGCAGCAATCGATGGGCAACGAAGTGCGCGAATATTTTGAGATTGAGGCCGATGGTTCGTTCAGTACAGATGTACTGGTGCTCTGGGCCGAGAAATAACTTTAGAACGACAAGCATTTTTCCGGGCGCGCCAGTCGATGGCGCACCGACTGAAGACACGAGGAAAGCATGAGCAAGCAGATTCTGATTCTCCCAGGCGACGGTATTGGTCCGGAAATCATGGCCGAGGCGGTCAAGGTGCTGGAACTGGCCAATGACAAGTACAGCCTGGGCTTTGAGCTGAGCCATGACGTGATCGGTGGCGCCGCCATCGACAAGCACGGCGTGCCGCTGGCCGACGAAACCCTGGACCGTGCCCGTGCCGCCGACGCTGTGCTGCTGGGTGCCGTGGGCGGCCCGAAATGGGACACCATCGAGCGTGACATTCGCCCTGAGCGTGGTCTGCTGAAAATCCGTGCGCAACTGGGTCTGTTCGGCAACCTGCGTCCGGCGATCCTGTATCCGCAGCTGGCCGATGCGTCGAGCCTGAAGCCGGAAATCGTTTCCGGGCTGGACATCCTGATCGTCCGCGAGCTGACCGGCGGTATCTATTTCGGCACGCCGCGTGGCACCCGCACCCTGGAAAACGGCGAGCGTCAGTCCTACGACACGCTGCCTTACAGCGAGAGCGAAATCCGCCGCATCGCCCGTGTCGGTTTCGACATGGCCATGGTTCGTGGCAAGAAGCTGTGCTCGGTGGACAAGGCCAACGTGCTGGCGTCCAGCCAGTTGTGGCGTGAAGTGGTCGAGCAGGTGGCCAAGGATTACCCTGAAGTCGAGCTCAGCCACATGTACGTCGACAACGCCGCGATGCAACTGGTGCGCGCACCGAAGCAGTTCGACGTGATCGTCACCGACAACATGTTCGGCGACATCCTGTCCGACGAGGCGTCGATGCTCACCGGCTCCATCGGCATGCTGCCGTCGGCTTCGCTGGATGCCAACAACAAGGGCATGTACGAGCCTTGCCACGGTTCGGCACCGGACATCGCCGGCAAAGGCATCGCCAACCCGCTGGCGACCATTCTGTCGGTGTCGATGATGCTGCGTTACAGCTTCAATCTGCACGAGGCGGCGGATGCCATCGAGAAAGCGGTCAGCGTGGTGCTGGATCAAGGCCTGCGCACCGGCGACATCTTTTCGACCGGTTGCACTAAAGTCGGTACGCAGGAAATGGGTGACGCAGTAGTCGCCGCGCTGCGGAATCTGTAATCTCTCGGGCCCGCTGCGAAATTCAATACAAAGCAGCGGCCCACTTTTCAAGAAGGTGTAGTTGCGATGAAACGTGTAGGTCTGATCGGTTGGCGCGGCATGGTCGGTTCCGTGCTCATGCAGCGGATGCTGGAAGAGCAGGACTTCGATCTTATCGAGCCGGTGTTTTTCACCACTTCCAATGTCGGCGGCCAAGGCCCGTCCGTGGGCAAGGACATTGCTCCGCTCAAGGACGCTTACAGCATTGAAGAGCTGAAGACCCTCGACGTGATCCTGACCTGCCAGGGCGGCGACTACACCAGCGAAGTGTTCCCGAAGCTGCGCGAAGCCGGCTGGCAGGGTTACTGGATCGACGCAGCCTCGAGCCTGCGGATGAACGACGACGCCGTCATCATTCTCGACCCGGTCAACCGCAAGGTCATCGACCAGCAGCTCGATGCGGGCACCAAGAACTACATCGGCGGCAACTGCACCGTCAGCCTGATGCTGATGGGCCTTGGCGGTCTGTTCGAGGCCGGTCTGGTGGAGTGGATGAGCGCCATGACCTATCAGGCGGCCTCCGGTGCCGGCGCGCAGAACATGCGTGAACTGATCAAGCAGATGGGCGCGACCCACGCCGCTGTCGCCGATCAACTGGCCGATCCGGCCAGCGCGATCCTCGACATCGACCGTCGTGTGGCCGAAGCCATGCGCAGCGACGCTTAC
The DNA here is from genome assembly GCF_001679645.1 of Pseudomonas bananamidigenes. Classification (GTDB taxonomy): domain Bacteria; phylum Pseudomonadota; class Gammaproteobacteria; order Pseudomonadales; family Pseudomonadaceae; genus Aquipseudomonas; species Aquipseudomonas bananamidigenes. The sequence goes on from NZ_LRUN01000078.1 coordinate 12,931, forward strand.
CCGACCGAAAACTTCGGCGTACCGCTGGCCGGCAGCCTGATCCCGTGGATCGACAAGGAACTGCCGAATGGCCAGAGCCGTGAAGAGTGGAAGGCCCAGGCCGAGACCAACAAGATCCTCGGCCGCTTCAAGAGCCCGATCCCGGTCGACGGCATCTGCGTGCGCATCGGCGCCATGCGCTGCCACAGCCAGGCGCTGACCATCAAGCTGAACAAAGACGTGCCGATCGCCGACATCGAAGGGCTGATCAGCCAGCACAACCCTTGGGTCAAACTGGTGCCGAACAACCGTGAAATCAGTATGCAGGAGCTGAGCCCGACGAAAGTCACCGGCACCCTGAACGTGCCGGTCGGTCGTCTGCGCAAGCTGAACATGGGGTCGCAGTTCGTCGGTGCCTTCACCGTCGGCGACCAGCTGCTGTGGGGTGCGGCGGAGCCGCTGCGCCGCATGCTGCGGATCCTGCTGGAGCGTTGATCGCTTGACGCAATGAAAGAACCCGCGCCTTGCAAGGCGC
>NZ_LRUN01000079.1 GCF_001679645.1 Pseudomonas bananamidigenes
CTCGGCCTCGGGATCGACCATTTCCAGAAACGGGTGGGTCTCGTAGATCACCAGTCGTCCGCCCGGTTTCAGGGTCGAGGCGACGTGGCGGAAGAATTCGCCGATGTCGGGCATCCAGTTGAGGACGCCGATGGTGATCAGCGCCACGTCGAAACGACCGCGCAGTGATTCGGGCAAATGGTGAATATCGGCTTCGATGAATTGGGCCGGGTGCGGCGAGCGGCTGTTCAGCGTCCGGGCCTGTTCGAGAAACGCCGCCGACTGATCGACACCGACGACACTTCGCGCCCCCAGCGCGAACAGCGAAAGGCTTTCGCGGCCATTGTTGCAACCCAGTTGCACGACGTCCTTGCCATCAATGCCGACCTGCTCCAGCAGCCCGCGCAGGGTGTTGTCGAGGCAGGAAAAACCGGCCTGGGCGACCTCGGCCAGCAAGGCCTGCCAATCAGGTGAATCCTGATGATGACGGGCCGAATCGTTCCACGCCCGACGATTGCTTTCGATGACGTTCTTGTGGTCTGGCACTTCCATGGCGCGCTCCGCACGAGGCTCTTGATTGAGCGGCCCGAGTCTAGTCGAGCTGGTCGATCCAGGTTGTTGCGAACTTGTAAGCCACCGTCCGCCGGCTCAAACCTGAGGCCTATAAAATTCCCTCCGCCTGATCCAGCCGCTCGCGCAAAAACTCGATCAACGCCTGCACTGGCCGCGAGGTCTGACGGTGCTGCGGGTACACCGCCGACAGAATCAGCGGCTCCGGACGCAAATCATCCAGCACCGGTACCAGCCGCCCGTCCCTCAGCGCGGCCCCGACAATGAACGTCGGCAAGTAGGTAATTCCCATCCCCGCCACGGCCGCATCCCGGAGCAACTCACCGTTGTTGACCCGCATCCGCCCGGTGACATTCACCAGTTGCGGCTTGCCCTGCCCCGCATTGAACCGCCACTGCACCGAACGCCCGTGGCCGTAGGGCAGGCAGTCATGACTGAGCAGATCTTCCGGTTTGACCGGCGTGCCACGTTCGGCGAGATAAGCGGGGCTGGCGCAGTACACCCGCTCGATGGCGGCAATGCGGCGGGCAATCAATGTCGAGTCCTCCAGCACACCGATCCGCAACGCCAGGTCATAACCCTCGCCGAGCAGATCCACCGGTCGGTCGCTCAGGTCCACCTCCACCGTGACTTCGCGATAACGCTGCAGAAACGGTGGCAGCAAGCAGCCCAGATGCGCCAATGCAAACGACAGCGGCGCACTGACGCGAATCGCTCCGCGCGGCTCGGCGGTCTGCCCGGCGATGCCCTGCTCCACCTGTTCGACTTCACCCAATAGTCGTAGCGCCGATTCGTAATAGCTCTGGCCCAGTGGAGTCACGTCCAGGCGCCGGGTGGAACGATTGAGCAGACGCACGCCGAGGCGCTCCTCCAGTTGCATCAACCGACGGCTGACGAACTGCTTGGACAGGCCCAACTGATCGGCCGCCGCCGTGAAGCTGCCGGAGTCCATCACCTGGCAAAAAATACGCATGTCTTCGAACGGGTTCATTGTCACTCTCTGGTTGACAGTTAAACGCTTTATAGCCGCTTTTTCACTTTCCGGCACCTCATTAATCTGTGCTCACGGTGTTGCTGAGGCCTGAACCCCAGCGCCACAGCAGCCCGATCCCGACGCATACAAAAACTCAAATGACTGAAAAGGAATTGCACATGAACATCAAGAAAACCCTCGCCGCTTCCCTCCTCGCCCTGTCCGTCGGCAACGCATTCGCCGCCGAAGGCACTGGCGTCGAACACAACACCCAGGCCTTCCTCGATGCGCTCGCCGCCGGCGGCGGCAAACCGCTGGAGCAACTGAGCCCGAAAGAAGCCCGTGCGGTGCTGACCGGTGCCCAGGCTTCGGTGAAGGTTGACCTGTCGGGTGTTGACGTCAGCGACAAGGCGATCAAGGTCGATGGCCAGACGATCAACCTGAAAGTGGTACGTCCGGCCAAGGTCAAGGGCGAGTTGCCGGTGTTCATGTTCTTCCACGGTGGCGGCTGGGTGTTGGGCGACTTCCCGACGCACCAACGCCTGATCCGTGATCTGGTGGTGGGCTCCGGTGCGGTTGCGGTGTATGTCGATTACACACCATCGCCGGAAGCGCACTACCCGACCGCGATCAATCAGGCTTACGCCGCGACGAAGTGGGTGGCGGAGCACGGCAAGGACATCGGTGTCGACGGCAAGCGTCTGGCGGTGGCCGGCAACAGCGTCGGCGGCAACATGGCGGCGGTCGTGGCGTTGATGGCCAAGGAACAGAAAACCCCGGCCCTGCGCTTCCAGTTGCTGATGTGGCCGGTAACCAACGCCGGTTTCGATAACGGCTCGTACCAGCAATTCGCCGAGGGCCACTTCCTGACCAAAGGCATGATGCAGTGGTTCTGGGACAACTACACCACCAACCCGGCCGAGCGTGCGCAGATCCATGCCTCGCCGCTCAACGCCAGCGCCGAACAGCTCAAGGGCCTGCCCGCCGCGCTGGTGCAGACCGCCGAGTTCGACGTGCTGCGTGACGAAGGCGAAGGCTACGCCCGCCACCTCGACGCCGCCGGTGTGCCGGTGACCTCGGTGCGCTACAACGGGATGATTCACGACTTCGGTCTGCTCAACCCGCTGAACGGGATTCCCGAAGTGAAGGCCGCCGTGCGCCAGGCAGCGGCAGAACTCAAGACCCATCTGAACTGAGTGCAACCTGGGGCGAGGGAGCTCGCTCCCGCTTGAGTGCGCAGCACTCACAAAATCTTCAGTAAGTCGAAGATTTTGGGGCTGCTTCGCAGCCCGGCGGGAGCAAGCTCCCTCGCCGCGTCTGTCATCCAGACTGTGGAGTTCATCATGTCCTTTCTTTCTGCCCACCTGCTTTCCTTGAGCGCGCTGCTGCTGGTACTCGACGCCCTGCTCTGGCACCTCGTCCCGTTCAAGCATCGCGCGCAACGGGTCGGTGTGCGGCTGGTGCTGTTTCTGGCGTTCAGCGCACTGGTCATCAACGCCGGCGTGAGCCCGTTGCAGGCGCCGGTGTTTGCCGATGACCCGGTGGCGCAACTGGGAGCGACGGCCCTGGGAATCCTCTGGTGGCTGTACGCCGCTCGGGCACTGACCGAATTGATCGGTCTGATCCTGATGCGCCGCATCGGCCACAGCGGCCGTCTGCTGCAGGATGTGATCGGTGCTCTGGTGTTTCTGGCGGCGATCGTTGCAGCCGCCGGTTATGTGCTGGACCTGCCGGTCAAAGGCTTGCTCGCCACCTCCGGGGTGGTCGCCATCGTGATCGGTCTCGCCCTGCAAAGCACCTTGGCCGACGTGTTTTCCGGCATCGTACTGAACACCACCAAGCCGTATCAGGTGGATGACTTCGTGGTGATCGACGGCGTCGAGGGCAAAGTGCTCGACATCAACTGGCGCGCCACGCACCTGTTGAGCAGCACCGGAACCTTGGCCGTGGTGCCGAACTCGGTGGCGGCCAAGGCCAAGATCGTCAACCTCAGCCGTCCGAACAACCTGCACGGTGTGTCGATCAGTATCAAGGTGCCGAACCATATCCGTCCGCGCCGCGTGCTCGACGCCCTCGACCGCACCCTGCAAGGCAGCAGCAGCCTGCTGCTGACGCCTGCGCCGAAAGCGGTCCTCAAAGAGGCCGGCGAAGAAATGTCGGAATACGTGGCCAGCGGTTTCATCGCCGAACTGGGCAAGAAAAGCGAAGTGCGCAATCAATTGTTCGACCTCGCTCATCGTCATCTCGAAGCGGCTGGTATTTCGCGGCACCCGGATGGTGTGATCGAACCCTCGACCCGCGCCCGGGCCTTGCTCGACGAAGTGAAAATCTTCCGTTCGCTCAGCCATGAAGAACGCGATCGCCTCGCCGAATCGATGGTTGCGCAGCAATACAGCGCCGGGCAGGTGGTGCTCGGTCTGGAGGAAGTGCCGGACAGCCTGTTCGTGATCGCCACCGGTGTGGTCAGCGCCAGCGTACCGGACGGCAATGGTTTCACCGAAGCCGGACGCATGGGACCGAGTGAGGTCATGGGTGAACAGAGCATTCTGGCCGATACGCCTTCGCAGGCGACATTCACGGCGCTCACGTCTTCGATCATCTACCGTCTCGACAAGAACCTGACCCGCCAATGCATGGAACAGCGCAGCGAAGTCGGTCAGGCGTTGAACAAGTTGCAAGCGGTACGGCAGCAGAACAGCCGGCTGGCGTTGATGGCCAAGCCTGTGCCGGTACGCAAGGGCGGTTTTTTGGGGTGGTTGCAAAAGCGTTGAGCCCTTTTCGGCAGACAAAAAAATGCCCGCTCTTCAGCGGGCATTTTTTTTCGGCCAATTACTTGGCAGTGAACTTGGTGTAGCTGTTGATCAGGTTGCGATAGTTCGGCAGACGCTCGGACAGCAGATTCGCCAGGCCTTCCATGTCGTTGCGCCAGTCGCGTTGCAGCTCGCAGGCCACCGCGAACCAGTTCAGCAGTTGTGCACCGGCAGCCGACATGCGCGCCCATGCCGCTTGCTGTACGGTTTCGTTGAAGGTGCCCGAAGCGTCGGTCACCACGAACACATCAAAGCCTTCGGCCAGCGCCGACAGGGTCGGGAACGCTACGCACACGTCAGTCACCACACCGGCAATGATCAGTTGCTTGCGGCCGGTGGCCTTGATCGCCTTGACGAAGTCTTCGTTGTCCCAGGCGTTGATCTGGCCAGGGCGGGCAATGAACGGCGCGTCCGGGAACTGGGCTTTCAGCTCAGGCACGATCGGGCCGTTCGGGCCGCTGTCGAAGCTGGTGGTGAGGATGGTCGGCAGGTTGAAGAACTTGGCGATGTCGCCCAGGGCCAGCACGTTGTTCTTGAACTCGTTCGGCGAGAAATCCTGCACCAGCGAGATCAGACCGGTCTGGTGGTCGACCAGCAGGACCACGGCGTCGTCTTTGTTCAGGCGTTTGTAAGGAACGTTGCTCATGTGAAACTCCTCGGGGATGGGTGGTGCGTGAAGCGCCGGGCCACTCGGACCGGCGCCGTTCTTTCGAAATCAGAAAGCGAAACAGGAACAGCCGAAGGCGCCCCAGAAACCGGCGAAGTCGCTGACCGGCGCATTCGACAGGCGGGCTTTTTCATGGCTGTGGGAATGCACGGCACACGGACCGCTGCACTGGTGCACCTGGGCCTGCAACGGCGAGTTCGGACGCCAGTGACCTGGCACTTTCACCACCGGCGACCAGTCCGGCAGTACCGGCAAGGCGCGTGGACCGAGGTCTTCGAATTCGCCGGCGGAATAAACGATCTTGCCGCCGACCACGGTCAGTACCGACTCGATCCATTTGATCGCCTCTTCCTCGACATGGAAGAAGTCCGCGCTCAGCGCTGCCAGATCCGCCAGTTGCCCGACCTTGATCTGACCCTTCTTGCCCTGTTCGGACGAGAACCAGGCGCTGCCATGGGTAAACAGCTCCAGTGCGGTGGTGCGTGGCAGACCTTCTTCGTACAGCGCCAGACCGCCAACGGTACGACCGCTGACCATCCAGTACAGGGAAGTCCATGGGTTGTAGCTGGACACCCGGGTGGCATCGGTGCCCGCACCGACCGGCACGCCTTCGGCAAGCATGCGCTTGATCGGCGGTGTGGCTTCGGCGGCTTTTTTGCCGTAGCGGTCGACGAAGTATTCACCCTGGAACGCCATGCGATCCTGAATCGCAATGCCGCCGCCCAGCGCCTTCACCCGTTCGATGTTCTGTGGAGTGATGGTTTCGGCGTGATCGAAGAACCAGGGCAAACCGTTGAACGGAATGTCGCGGTTGACCTTCTCGAACACGTCGAGCATGCGGCTGATGGATTCGTTGTAAGTGGCGTGCAGACGGAACGGCCAGCGCTGTTCGACCAGGTGGCGCACCACCGGCTCCAGTTCCTGCTCCATGGTCTGCGGCAGGTCCGGGCGCGGTTCGAGGAAGTCTTCGAAGTCCGCCGCCGAGAACACCAGCATTTCGCCGGCGCCGTTGTGGCGCAGGAAGTCATCACCCTGATGCAACTTGACGCTGCCGGTCCAGTTCTGGAAATCGGTCAGCTCTTCTTTCGGCTTCTGGGTGAACAGGTTGTAGGCGATGCGCACGGTCAACTGGTCGTCTTTCGCCAATTGTTCGATCACCTGATAATCGTCCGGGTAGTTCTGGAAACCGCCGCCGGCATCGATGGCGCTGGTCAGGCCGAGACGGTTGAGCTCGCGCATGAACTGACGGGTCGAGTTGACCTGATATTCCAGCGGCAGCTTCGGCCCCTTGGCCAGAGTCGCGTACAGGATCATCGCGTTCGGCCGCGCCACCAGCATGCCGGTCGGGTTGCCGTTGGCATCACGCACGATTTCGCCGCCCGGCGGGTTCGGCGTGTCGCGGGTGTAGCCGGCGACGCGCAAGGCAGCGCGGTTGAGCAGTGCGCGGTCGTACAGGTGCAGGATGAACACCGGGGTGTCCGGCGCTGCCTGGTTGATCTCTTCGAGGGTCGGCATGCGTTTTTCGGCGAACTGGAATTCGTTCCAGCCACCGACCACGCGCACCCATTGCGGGGTCGGTGTACGGTCGGCCTGATCCTTGAGCATGCGCAGCGCATCGGCCAGCGACGGCACGCCTTCCCAGCGCAGTTCGAGGTTGTAGTTCAGGCCACCACGGATCAGGTGCAAGTGCGAGTCGTTGAGGCCGGGAATCACGCAGCGGCCCTTGAGGTCGACCACTTGCGTACCGGCACCGCGCAGGGCCATGGCCTGCGTATCGTTGCCGACGACGACAAACCGCCCGTCCTTGATCGCCACCGCACTGGCGAGGGGTTTTTCGCGGTCTACCGTATGAAATTGGCCATTGAACAGAATCAGATCGGCGTTCATCGCAGTTCCTTCGAGATAAGTGAAACGAAGCCCATACCTGCCGGCTCAGCGCGGCGGGTTGGCATTGGATTCCAGGTGTTCATGGGGCTGACTCGCCGTCAGCCAGGGTGCGAACAGGCGGGTCGCGGCGGGCATGCACACGTACACCACCGACAGCACGATGGTCAGGGTGATCAGGAACGTGGCGACCACGTAGTTGGAGAGAAATGCATTGAGTTGCAGCAACGGCCCCCAGATCAGCGGCACCAGCAAGGTGTGCGGCAGAATCACGAACAACGTCACAACGGCCTGCTTCCAGCGGGGCGGCGGCGTAGCTGCATCGACCAGTGGCGTGAACCAGAACTCATTGGCAGCGTTGACTTCGGTCTGGTCGCCGTCGGCGAGCATCGGTGCCGCTTCCTCGATCAGCTTCTGACGCTGCGGCGAATCGAGCCAGCGTTGCATCGCCTCGGTCGAGCAATAACGCAGCACGCAGGTGAACAACGCGAGGCCACCCTGTTTACTGCGCATCACGTCCACGCCCAGGTGCCCTTCTTCGCGTCCTGCCACGCTGACAATATTGCGCAACCAGGTTTCGTACGGCTGTTCGAAACCGGCCTTGACCCGATGCTTGACGATCAGCGTCACGGTTTCTTCGGTTCCCGGCTTTATCGGGGACTGGGTATCAGACATAACGGAGCACTCCGGGCAATCGAGCATTGAGCGCCAGCCGTCCCGGCCCGGCGATCAGAACAGTGGTGAACAGAATCAACAGCAACCAGCCGAACTGCCCTTCGGCCACACTCCATTGCGGATGCACGAGCAGCAACGCCACCAGCAGCACAAACAGAATAGGCAAGCACGCCAATCTCACCAGTAACCCGGCGACGATCAGCAGCGGACAGAGGACTTCGGCAAAAATCGCCAGAATCAGGGTGAGGTGGGCACCGAGGTGAAACGGGTCTTCGATTTGCTGCAGCTGCGTGGTGAAGTCCAGCAGCTTGGGCAAGCCGTGGACGAACAGCAGAAACAACCCGCCGGAGATCCGCAGGAACAACAGGCCGAGGTCTTGCGCCTGGTCATTGCGTTGTGGAGCGTTCATGGTTCCCACCCCCGATCAATCATTGCAGGCAATGGTGCAACGATTGATCGGGGGGAAATTGGATGGGTGTGCTCTCTTGGTCTGGAAACTCTTTTGATGATCGTTCCCAGTGCGTGGGAATGAAGCCCGGGACGCTTCGCGTGCTATCGGCCCAGCGCCGAAGACCTCATTCCCTCCTCCGGTCACCGTGTATCCACGACGGTGTACCGACGCGGCTCGAAAACCGTGACTGCCGTCGAGTTCGCCACCTGGTCTGTTCTCACTGAGAACATGATGCTCAAGAATGTCCCGACGCCAAGCGACAGCAGATAGTCCGCCGGGAGTCTCAAGGTGTAGCCCAGATTCGTGACCCAGGCCAGATGCACCGAATTGCGATCAGGTGTCCAGATACTTCGATTGTTCACGGCACCATTGGCCGTGAAGCCCATCAGGGTGAGTTCCAGCCGTTGGCCTCTCGCCATATGTATCCAGCCGCCAAATGTCAGATTCGCTCCGGACACGATGTCCTTCTTGTCCAGTTCGAGAGTGCCTTTCGCCTCGTCGATCACGGGGGATGTGAGCAAGTCGCTCGGGATCGGCAGCACAGATAGCGCCAAGGGTTGCAATTGCACCGCAGGTGCACCGCCGCGTACATAGGAGGCGGTGCCTTCAACGGCTTTACCGATGCTGAAGGCCACCAGAGAGACAGGTGCCGATATTTCTCTGGGTGTGGCCCCCACGGCAACCGCCGGCGAGGTATACGACCCTGCCGCTGGCGTGCCCGGCGCCGCGGTCCAGCTAACGCTGACCTGATCGGCAGGCTGGCTCGGATAATCGAGGACAAATGTCAGCGCGTTTGTCGCTGCACCCGGATTCAAATGGGTGTTGCCGGTTGATTCCTTGATCCGCACCTCGCGGTTTTCCAGAACGTTGATCGTCCGAGTATTGGATACGCCGCCACCGGAGTATCGACCTGTAAAGACGTGGAGCCCCTCGGTCAATCCGTTAACCGGAAATTCCCATACGCCCGCATTGGCCGGCGCCCTGCCCAGAAGCGCTTGCCCATCAAACACGCTGACCTCTTCGGTCGCGGCGCCGTGCAATGTGACGCTGGTGAAAAGCGTGTCGCCATCTTCGGCGATCTCCTGATCGAGCGGATCAGTGATCCGCTCGATCCTTGGCGCGCTCACGGGGGCCGTCAGGACGATGTAATTTCGATGTGCAAATGCCTGAGCATCGGATAGATCCGGACTGTTCCGCAGCCCGGCCCAGAATTTCATCGTCAGCACACTGCCGTTTTGCAGACCTTGCAGCGGTGCAGCAGGAACCTTTTGTTCGTAATACCCCAGACTGAATCGATTACCGACGACATTTTCCGGTGCTTGCCAATACCAGGCCTCCCAGACACTGCCATCGACCTTCACACCTGTGAGCTGGAGCCAGAAGAACTGCTCGCGTCTGCTCAGCAGCCATGACCGGATACGCAATGTAACCTCCGCCAGACCGCTCACATCCAGGTGAGTGCCGTCACCTTCGTCGCTTGCTTCTTTGATCACCGGCAGGGGCAGATCGGGTTGGTTTATGAGCGCCACGAAAAGCGGCAACGGTTGTGATTCCACGGGCGGCTCAGTGCCACGGTAAAGCGTGTAAGTGACGATGACGGTCTGCCCGAGATTGAACGCCACCAGAATATTGTCGATATGGGTCGTGAAAGGGCGTTGAAATCCGCCGATCGGAATGCGCGGCGACGTATAGGAACCGGAACCTGGAGTCCCGGCCCACGTGATGGCAAGGAAGTCTCCCGGCAACCAGGGGAAGTCGATGATTACCGTCAGGTTGTACCGGGCGGCCGCTGGCAGCAGGAAACCATTCGAACTTTCTTTAATTGCCAGCCGCGGCAGGTCGCCACTGATGGGCGCAGGAGTCGGCGTGTCCATATTCACTTCCCTTGATAGCAGGCCGTTTCGGGATTGGCCCATCAAACACGGGAAGGCGAGCACGCACCACTGTCAGAACTAACAGGGTCAACGCGGTTTTAGACGAACGGCCATTCACACCGCCGGAATGTCCAGCGACGCCGACATGAACTGACTGATCCGCGAACGCAGCCACTTCTCTGCCGGATCGTTGTCATGCACCCCGCTCCAGGCCATCGACAGTTGCGCCGCATCAATCGGAAACGGCGGATCTTCAGCTCGCAATGCACACCCTTCGACCAGTGCACACGCCGCATAATCCGGTACGGTGGCGATCATCTCGGTGCCCGCGAGCAAGGCACGCAAACCGCTGAACTGCGGCACACCAAGCACCACGCGACGACTGCGACCGACCTTGGCCAGGTCCACGTCGATGTTGCCGCTCAAATCGCCTGAGAACGACACCATCGCATGGGGCCGCTCGCAGTATTCGTCGAGGGTCAGCGGGCCCGGGCGGTCATCGCCGCGCAGGACCTTGCAGGGAATGTCGCGCAGTTTCTTGCGCTTGGCGTTGGCCGGAAGGTCCGTTGTGTAACTCACACCGACGGAGATTTCCCCGGACGCCAGCAACGTTGGCATCAGCAGATAGTTGGCGCGCCGCACCACGACCACGATCCCCGGCGCCTCTTCCTGCAATTGACGCAGAAGCGGCGGAAACAGACCGAACTCGGCGTCATCCGACAGACCAATGCGGAACACGTCGCAACTGGTGGCCGGGTCGAATTCCTTGGCCCGGCTGACCGCGCCGGAAATCACGTCCATCGCCGGTTGCAGTTCCCGCAGAATCGCCAGCGCCCGCGCCGTCGGTTCCATGCCTCGACCGTTGCGCAGCAGCAACGGATCGTCGAACAGATCCCGCAGGCGGCCCAGCGCCGCGCTCACTGCCGGTTGGCCCATGAACAGTTTTTCGGCGACGCGGGTCAGGTTCTTTTCGAACATCAAAGCTTCGAAGATCACCAGCAGGTTCATGTCGACGCGGCGCAGATCGTTTCGGTTCATTGAGCACGTTTTCCTTGATTGAGCCTGACGTGAGAGCTGTGCACTTTATTCGATAAACGGCACTTTGGCTGCGCGTTTGTATGGGCCGTATTCCACCGGCACCCACTGGAAGTGCTTGTCGACCGCTGTGATGTGGCCAATGCCCGGGAAAGGCAAGTGCGCAGCCGTTACCCAGGTTTTGCTGGCCGCCGCTGCACTGAACACCGCATTACGACTTTTGATCGCTTGCTGGCTGTTGACGTCAAAGCTGATCGCCACCTCAGGATGGTCGAACTGCACCGCCAGGTTGTGCACCAGATCCCCCATGAACACGATGCTCTGATTCTGTGAAATAAAACGGTAGGTTGTACTGCCCGGCGTGTGGCCGGCTTCCAGTGTGGCATCGACCACGCCCGGCAACGGCGACTGGCCCGCCGCAAATGTCTTGAAACGCCCGGCGGCGATGTATGGCGCGGTAGAGTCCTGAGCGATCTTGAAGAACTCCCGCGCACCGGCCGGTGCCTTGGCCAGAGCCTGCGGGTCGAGCCAATAATCGGCTTCTGCCTTGGCGGCGTAAACCGTGGCATTGGTGAAAATCGGTTGTTGCTGGCCGTCCACCAGTCCACAGACGTGATCCAGATGCAGGTGAGTCAGCAGAATCGCATCGACCTGCTCAGGCTTGTAGCCCGCCGCCTGCATGTTGGCCGAAAGCTGGCCGGCGGTAGCACCGATGCACTGACCCGCGCCGGTATCCACCAGTACCAGTTGTTTGCCGGTGTTGACCAGGAACGCATTGAACGCAGTTTGCACGCCCGGCGTTTCAATCGAGCGACGGGCCAGCAAGGCGCGAATCTGGCTCTGGCTCATGCCCTGCAGTAGCCTCGGCGACAAGTCGTTGTAGCCATCGAACAGCGCCGTCACTTCGTAATCGCCCAGCGCCAGCCGGAAATAACCCGGCACCTGCGTGCCGACCTGTGGTGCCTGCGCCATGGCGGTGGACATCACACCGACCAATGTCGCGCCGATTACGCCGTTGAACAAACCTTTCATATGCGCCTCCTCGAACGAGCCCGATTCTGCGGCCCTCATGGCCCGCCTCAATCGTCGCCATCCTGCCCGATTCCCACCATGGGGACTTGCAGCGGTGTGCTGAGTTGGAGCAGAAGGTGGAATTAACAACGTTTAACTCGTCAGCCTTCGCCCCTCGCCAAACAATGAATCCCTCTGCGCAGCGTTGTTTTATTGACCTGAGGGAAAGCGCTGACCGTGCCTTCCCCCCTCGACACGGACATTGGCCATGGCTCACTCACAGCAAACCGTCGCCCTCGCCCCTGCCAGCGAACCTCGCAAAACCAGCACTGGCGGCCTCAGCCCGCAACGTGAACGGCTGGTGAAACAACTCATTCTCGAACGCCTAGGCGATAGCCTTGAAGTCTCCGATCTGGCCAACGCCTGCGCACTGTCACGCAGCCACTTTTCCCGGGCTTTCAAATGCAGCACCGGTTACTCGCCACAAGACTGGATCCGCTCCCAACGCATTGCCCGGGCCAAACAGTTGATTCAGCACACCAACCACAGCCTTACGCAGATCAGCCTGGAATGCGGCTTCTGCGATCAGGCGCACTTTTGCCATATCTTCACCCGCAGCGAAGGGATCAATCCGTTTGCGTGGCGTTGTCAGGTCATGAAAAACCGCTGAAGCGGCTTCACTCCCGGACCATCCGCTGAGCCAGCCGCGCCACCCGCTCGCCCAGGTGCGCGGCAGTCAGTTGGTCCTCCAGCGGAGGCGCAAGTCCGGGCGGTTGTTCGACAGAGGATTGGGACATGACACCGAGGGCACTGCCGAGGCGATTCAATTGGCCGTCAATGCCCCCGGCACCGACACGCGCCGGCAGCAGATCGAGCCCCACCCAGATCATCGAATGCTGAGCGGCGAACACGGCCATCTGCACTAAGGTATTGAGTTTGTCGCCACACAGGCTGCCGGAATTGGTGAAGCCTGCCGCGAGTTTGTCGCGCCAGGGGCGGGCGAGGTAAAACGACGCCGTGGCCTCCATGAATTGCTTGAACGCCGCCGACACGCTGCCCATGTAGGTCGGCGAACCGAAAATGATGGCGTCGGCGCGGTGCAGGTCTTCCCAGTGTGCGTCCACATCCTCCACCGCCAGCAGCAGACAGCGACTGCCCGAGTGACGCTCCACACCTTGGGCCACCGCCCGGGCAATGACGCGGGTGTGCCCGTAGCCACTGTGATAGACCACCACTACCTTGCTCATCGCAGCGTCCTCTAGACGTATGCATTCCGTTGCCTCGGAGTTTTGGCTCTGCAGCGGGTGCGGACGAGTTAATCGTTGTTAATTTTTTTCATCTGCCGGGCGAGCAGGCGAAGATTCGGGCCTTTGAATACGAGCGCAATGACGCCGCTCGCCGATAGATATCCGGGCATCAATGCCTTGTGCGCATTGCGCTGGCAGCCGATCCTGAGGAATATGCTCGGAAAACGCGGACCAGACGGCTTACAGCCTCGTCGAGCCGCTATCCGCCCTGTCACGTTTTTTTCACCAACGCCCGGGCAGGATCAAAAGAACAACGAAGGAGTATGTGGTTGAGTCTTTCCCCGAATCAGGCCATCGGTTTCGGCCCCTATCGGATCCACCCCGGCCAGCGGCTGGTGCTCGAAGGCGACCAGCCTTTGCGCCTGGGGCGCCGTGCCATGGACATTCTGCTGATCCTGCTGGCCAATGCCGGTGAAGTCGTGAGCAAACAGCAATTGATCGCCGGGGTCTGGCCGGACAGTGTGGTGGAAGACATCAACCTGCGGGTGCACATGGCATCGTTGCGCAAGGCACTGGGCGACGGTCAGGCCGGGCAGCGCTATATCGTCACGGTGGCGCAGCGCGGTTACAGTTTCGTGGCACCGATCCAGTTGCAATCGATCGAGCAGCGACCCGCCGCCGGTCACGCGGCCCGGCATAACCTGCCGCTGCGCCGCACGCGGATGATCGGTCGCCAGGCGGTGGTCGACAACCTGATGAGCCAACTGCCGCGCCAGCGCTGCATCACCCTGATCGGCCCCGGCGGCATCGGCAAGACCACGGTGGCGTTGCGTGTCGCCGAGCAACTGATCGGCCGTTATCGCGACGGCATTCGCCTGCTGGATCTGGCTCCGCTCAACGACCCGCGCTCGATCTGCTCGCACCTCGCCGCCCTGCTCGACCTTTCGCTGCATGACAGCGAGCCGATGGCCTGCCTGATCAACAGTCTGCGCGAGCGGCAGATGCTGCTGGTGATCGATAACTGCGAGCATCTGATCGACGCCGTGGCGCTGCTCAGTGAAAGCATTCTGCGTGGCGCGCCGCAGGTGCACATTCTGGCCACCAGTCGAGAAAGTCTGCGCACCGAGGGTGAGTACGTGCAGCGCCTGGAATCGCTCGACTGCCCACCACCGATTGCGGTGCTCGACCGCGATCAGGCGATGGGGTTTTCCGCGCTGCAACTGTTCGTCGAACGGGCGATGGCCGCCCACGAACACTTTGAGCCGCAACCGGCCGACCTGCCCTTGATCATCGAGATCTGTCGACGGCTGGACGGTATCCCGCTGGCACTGGAGCTGGCGGCCGCACAGGTCGCGAGCCTCGGGCTGGACGGACTGCTGAGGCAGCTTCAGGGACATTTGCCGGCGGGTAATCAGACTCATCTGGGCCGGCATGAAACCCTGCGGGCCACGCTCGACTGGAGCTTCAATCTGCTCAACGGTTGCGAACAGACAGGCCTGCGCCGGTTGGGCGTGTTCCGTGGCGCATTCACTCTGGAGTCTGCCGCAGCGGTCATCGTTGGCCAGCACATCGAGTCTGGCGAGGTGTTTGCCTCGATCACGCAACTGGTTGCCAAGTCATTGCTCAACGTCGAGGTGGGCGATGAAGAGGTGTTCTATCGCCTGCTCGACACAACCCGCCGTTACGCGCTGGAAAAACTCGACCAGGCCGCCGAACTCGGCGAAACCCGTGAACGCCATGCCGAACGCTGCCTGGCGCTGATGCATCAGGCCCAGGCCGATTGGGAAAACACACCGACCGAAATCTGGATCGAGCGCTACGCCCGTGGCCTCGAAGACCTGCGGGCCGCGCTGGAGTGGACGCTGAACGATGGAGGCTCGCGTCAACTTGGCGTGCGTCTGACGGCGACCTCGGCGCCGTTGTGGCAGGAGCTTTCCCTGCTCAAGGAGTACGGTGCCCATGTGCGTCGTGCCCTCGCGTTGCTGGCGTCGGCGCAGGCGCCTTGCCCACGCTTGGAAATCGCCCTGAAACTGGCTCTCGGCAGCGCCTGCTATCACACCTGGGGCGGTACACCGGAAACCATCGAAGCCTTTGTCAGCGCACGTCTGCTGGCACAGAAGCACGACGACATCGCCGGCCAGTTGCGTGCCGTGTCAGGTCACATGGCGGTCAATCTGAGTTGCGGTCATTACCGGATGGCGCTTGAACAAAGTGAGCAATTCGAAAGCCTCGGCCTGCATGGCGATGCGCAGTTGTCACTGAGCACTCATCGTCTGCGGGTGCTCGCGCTGCATTACGCCGGTGATCAGCATCAGGCGCGGATCCACGCCGAACAGGTCATTCAGCGCATGGCCCAAAGCGGCCACCTCAACCGTTTCACCCACGGTTTCGGCGTGCAATACGATCAGAGTGTCGCTTCGCTGACTGTCCTTGCCCGGGTGTTATGGCTGCAGGGTTTCCCGGAACAGGCCTGGCGTACGGCCCGGCAGGCGCTGGACATCGCCGTACAGATCAATCACGGCACTTCGATCTGCTACACCCTCGCACTCGCCACTTGCCTGATCGCCCATTACAACGGTGATGTGCAGAACGCCCGTGCCCTGCTGCAACTCCTGCTCGAACAGTCGCAGAAGCACTCGGTGCTGCTGTTCTACACGTGGGCACGGCACTATGCGCAGGTGATCGATGCCGACAAAGCCTCTGCAATCCCGCCTGCGGATAGCGGTCTGGTCAGGGAAATCATGGTCACGCTGGATCCGGGTTTCGTCGATGATGCCTTGCTGGAGCGGGCCCAGAGCGGCGCGGCCGGCTGGAGCACGGCGGAGATTTTGCGAGCACGGGCCGAACGATTGCTGACCGCTGAATCGCCCTGCCATCACACGGTCGAAAGTGCCCTGCTGCAATCCCTGGCGATTGCCCGGACGCAAGGCGCACTGGCCTGGGAACTGCGCAGCGCGACGTCGCTGGCCCGGTTATGGCAACGCCAGGCGCGTTATCGTGAGGCGCTGGAAATGCTGACCCCGATCTACAACCGCTTCACCGAAGGCTACGCGACCCCGGACCTGCGCAAGGTGCGCTCATTGCTCGACGAACTGCGCGATCAGTCGGTCGCGTGAGTTCGGTCGCGTACGGCCCAGATAGCGAGAATGGCGAAGCTCGACGTCATGCAGTTCGCCGCCCAGCTCCAGCTGTTCGCGGGCATAGCGGCGAGTGGTGTTGAGCATTCGATAACGCAGTGTTGCGCCGGATCGGTCCATCGACAGTAACGACTTCGACGCCAGTTGTTCGACCACGGCCACCAGCGTCGAAGGCGGCAACTGCGCACAACTGATCACGCCTATGGCGGCATCCAGGGTGAATGCCGCCTTGAACACCGACAGGCGCTGCAACGCACGTTGTTCGTGCTCGCTCAGACGCTTATAGCTCCAGTCCAGAGCAGCCTTCATTGACTGGTGTCGTGGCACCGCGGTACGGCGACCTTGACTCAAAACCTGCAGTCCGTGAGCCAATTGCGCCTGAAGCCCGACCAGGGCCAGTGCATCGATCTTCGCCGCCGCCAGCTCGATCGCCAAAGGCAGACCATCGAGCCGACCGCAAATATCACGCACCGCCTCGAGGTCCTGCTCACGCAGATCGAAATCATGCTGGCGGGCCCGGGCACGGCTGACAAACAGCTGCACCGCCGAAAAACCCATGGCCTCATCGACACTATTGAGTGCCGAGGTTTTGGGAACGGTGAGCGGCGACAGTGGCTGGAGGCTTTCCAGACCAACACACAACGGAGTGCGGCTGGTGGCAAGAATCGACAGTCGGGGCGCCATGTCGAGCAATGTCTGCAGCAGGCTCCGACAGGCTTCGTGCAAGTGCTCGCAATTGTCCAGCACCAGCAAGGCATGGCGCGCCGCCAGAGTGGCGAAATCAATATCGAGGATTTTCAGCACGCCATCGGCCAGTGGTGCTTCTTCGTCGATCAGCGACAGATCCACATGCCACACACCGTCACGAAAGTGTTGCAGCAGCAGTTCCGCCGCCCGCAACGCCACGGTGCTTTTGCCGACGCCGGCCGGTCCCGTCACCGTTATCAGTCGCGACAGCGGCAACTGCCGCACAAGACTGCCGACCACAGAGTCGCGCCCCGTGACAGGCGTCAGCCGGGCGGGCAGGTTGTGTTGAGGCATCTGCAGGCTTTCGAACACCACTTGCGCGACGCCATCGTCATGCACCGGTGCAACAAAGCTATACCCGCGCTGCGGTAAGTTGACGATGTAGCGCTGTCCGTTCTCCCCATCGCGCAAAGCCCGGCGCAACGCAGCGATGTGTACCCGCAGGTTGATCTCTTCAACCACCGAAGTCGGCCACACCAACGCGATCAATTGCTCCTTGCTGACCACCCGCCCGGCTCGCTCGACCAGCACCTGCAATATGTCCAGCGCACGACCGCCCATGCGCAGTTGCCGATCCCCTTCGAGGATCAGCCGCTGACGCAAATGGAACGCGTACGGACCGAAGCGCAGGACCGACGCCGCATGCAATTGGTTGAGGCTGTTCATGTCCGTTATCTTGGCAGGCCTGGATGACGGTACAACCATCACGCGGGGCGCAACACGGACATCCGGGTGCCCGTGACGGACAGAACGGCCCTAGCTGAACTGTTCGCGGTATTGGGTCGGCGTCAGCCCGAGCTTTTCGCCGAACAGGAAACGCATGTGGCGCACGCTGCCGAAACCGCTCTTGTAGGCCACCGTTTTCAATGGCAGATCGCCGGTTTCCAGCAGATTGCGCGCGCAATCGATGCGCGCGCTTTGCAGGAACTCCATGGGCGTCATGCCGACCTCACGGGAGAACACCCGCGCGAAATGCCGCGTGCTCATGTTCGCCAGGCTGGCCATGCGCTCTATGGTGAAGACTTCCTCGAGATGTTCCAGAACGTGATTCTGGACCCGCGTAATGGGCGTTTCGTGGGGGGCCACGGCTGCCATCAGCGGACTGAACTGCGCCTGCCCGCCCTGGCGTTTCATGACCACCAGCAGCACTTTGGCCACGTCCTGGGCGATTTTCTTGCCGTGATCGCGGGCCACCACCGCCAGCGCCAGATCGATGCCGGCGGTGACGCCACCAGAGGTGATCAGGTTGCGGTCTTCGACAAAGATCTGGTCAGTCGCGACATCTGCCTTTGGAAAGCCTTTGATCAGGCGTTCCGTGTAGTTCCAGTGAGTGGTCACACGATAACCATCGAGCAGACCGGCGTAACCCAGCACGAACGCTCCCGTGCAAATGGAGCCATAGCGCTCGGCCCGACTCACCGCTCCTTTGAGCCAGTCCAGCAAGGGTGGGCACTTTTTGTTGTAGGCACCCGGGCCACCCGGAACCAGCAGCAAGTCATAACGCCCGGCCGCTTCATCGAAGTGCCCGTCGGTGTGCACCAGGACACCATTGGAGGCGCGCAGCGGCCCACGTTCAGTCCCCAAAAGCGTCAGTTGGTAGTGATCGTCTGGCTTGAGATAGCGGTTGGCAACCGAAAACACCTCCATCGGCCCCGCCATATCGAGCAAAAGAAACTCTGGAAACAACACCATTGCCACGGTTTTCATGAGCAGACATCACTGAAATCAATGAACAGTTATAAGT
This sequence comes from Pseudomonas bananamidigenes, assembly GCF_001679645.1. Taxonomy (GTDB): domain Bacteria; phylum Pseudomonadota; class Gammaproteobacteria; order Pseudomonadales; family Pseudomonadaceae; genus Aquipseudomonas; species Aquipseudomonas bananamidigenes. Next base: position 18,805 of record NZ_LRUN01000079.1, read on the forward strand.
TGCAGCATTATGGCCAAGTACAGAGCAAACGTTGCGAAAGATTGCGTGAACGGGCGCACAAGACTGTCAACTCTAAAGGGACAGTATTTCAATTTATAGCTACTTATTGCATTCCACGGTTACCAGTAACCTTCTCCTCACTTGGACGAATCAACGTCCTGAAAGGAGATTTCATCATGCTGACCCTTCGCAAAGCCTCCGACCGTGGTCTGGCCAATCATGGCTGGTTGAAGTCATTCCACACCTTTTCTTTCGCCAGTTACCGGGATCCGCGTGAACAAGGCTTTTCCGACCTGCTGGTGATCAACGATGACCGCGTCGCCGCCGGTAAAGGCTTCGGCCAGCACCCACACCGCGACATGGAGATTTTCTCCTACGTACTCGAGGGTGCGCTGGAACACAAGGACACGCTCGGCACCGGCTCGGTGATCCGGCCTGGCGACGTGCAACTGATGAGCGCCGGCAGTGGCGTGGCGCACAGCGAGTTCAACCACTCGCAGACTCGGCCTGTGCACTTCCTGCAGATCTGGATCGTGCCGGACGTCAGCGGAGCCAAACCACGCTATCAACAGGAACACTTCAGCGAACAGAAAAAACGCGGTCGCCTGCAACTGATCATCTCGCCCGAGGGCAGCAACGGTTCGCTCAAGGTACGTCAGGATGCACGGGTGTACGCCGGGCTGTTCGATGGCCGGGAAAGCGCCACGCTCGAGCTGCCTGCAAACCGCTATGCCTACGTGCACGTAGCTCGGGGCAGCGTTGAACTGAACGGGGTGTCGTTGAAAGAAGGCGACGGTGTCCGTATTCGAGAAGAACAGGCGCTGACCCTGAGCAATGGCCAGGATGCCGAAGTTCTGGTGTTCGACCTGCGGCCGCAAGAGCTGCCGGAAATGCCATGAGTCGATAGTTTTCATCGTTAGAAAAAACGGCCTTCGTTGAAGGCGTTTTTCATTCTGCGTAAAAGTCGGCAGCACTGCCGGCGCCGGAAGCGTTTCTTGTCTCGATAAGGCCTGCACGGCATTCATGGACTATTCATTCTCCAGCGCAAACGCCTCGACAATCTGCTCGATCACCGCCCTGACCCGCGCGGTATGGCGCAAGTCCGCATGGGTCACCAACCACACTTCATAAGGCAACGGACGTGTGCGCTCCGGCCATAGCCTGACCAGCCCATCACGTTCGCCCATGTAGACCGGGATTTCTCCTATACCCAGCCCGGCGGCAATCGATCGTCTTACCAGCAGGCTGGAGCTCAGGCCGGCGACGATACGCCCGCGCGTCACGGGTTCGCAGACCAGGGTCAGGTCCTGCCTGCCTTGCAGATACGGCTGATATACCACCAGATCGTGGCCCTCGAACGCACTGCCCGGAGTCGGCACCCCGTGACTGTCGACATACATCTGTGAGGCAAACAACCCCACCGGCCAACGCGCGATGCGCCGGGCGATCAGGTTCGGGTTGTCCGGACGGGTGTTGCGCACGGCGATGTCCGCTTCGCGTTTGGCCAGACTGAGGATCTGCGTGGAGGCGTCCAGATGCACGCGCACATCCGGATGCTGTTCGTGCAACCGCGCGATAGCCGGGATCAGGAAATCGATGGCCAGCGAATCCGTGGTGCTGACCCGCACACTGCCGGTCAGGCGATCGTCCAGGCCCTGGATACGTCGTTCCAGCTCCAGCGCCGAATGCTCCATTTTTTCCACCGAGCGGAGCGCGGCTTCGCCGACTGCCGTCAGCGCATACCCCTCGGAGGTACGCAGGAACAAGGTTGCGCCCAACGACTTTTCCAATGCCGTGATACGTCGCCCGACCGTCGCTTGGTCCACGCCCAGCACGCGCGCGGCGCCGCGCAATGTCGACTCGCGGCAGACCGCAAGAAACACACGTGCATCATCCCAGTTCATACCGTTCCCCATTGATGCATAAACGCATCACTATCACGCAAACTCGCTGCATTTCAGCAGCAACGTTAGCCGATATGCTGGACGCCATAAACCTTTCACAGGATTGCCGTCATGCGTACATCAACTGCTTCGCCCGAGCGGCCGGACACGAGTATCTGGCTGGCGATTTTCGCCGGACTCTGCGCCAGCCTGGTCAGCATCGGTCTGGCGCGTTTTGCCTACACGCCGCTGATCCCAGCGCTGATTCAGGCGCAGTGGTTTTCCACCCATGATGTCGTTTATCTCGGCGCGGCCAACCTGGTCGGTTACCTGATCGGCGCCCTCCTGGGCCGTCCGCTTGCACGACGGCTGACTCAGAGAAACGCTCTGCGTCTGATGATGCTGGCGGTGACCGTGGCGTTTTTCGCTTGTGCTTACCCCGTATCGGTGAGCTGGTATTTCGGCTGGCGCCTGCTGTCCGGAATCGCAGGTGGGGCCATCATGGTGCTGGTGGCCGCGACCGTATTGCCTCATGTACCGGCCGCGCGCAAAGGACTGGCCAGCGGAGCGATTTTCCTCGGCATCGGACTGGGCATCGCCGGCTCGGGCACGATTGTTCCGTTGCTGTTGAACCTGGGCCTGCAAGCGACCTGGCTGGGACTGGGCACCTTGTCGCTGGCACTGACGGCTATGAGCTGGTTCGGCTGGCCCTCGGAACTGCCCCAGTCAACCGTCGCAACGGCTCAGGCAGAACCGGAAGAGCCGACACCACCTGCTGTTTATCTGCTGTTTGCCCAGTATGCGTTCATGGCTGCCGGGCTGGTGCCGGCCATGGTTTTCCTGGTGGATTACGTTGCCCGTGGACTGGGCGCCGGCGCGCACGTCGGCGCGCTGGTCTGGATCATGTACGGTCTGGGTGCCATCGTCGGCCCGGTGAGTCATGGCTTTCTCGCTGATCATCTCGGCGCGCGGACCAGCATTCGTCTCGTGTTGGTGGTGCAAGCGATCACCCTTGGCTTGCTGGCCATTTCGCATTCGTTCCTGGCGCTGGCACTGCTGGCAGTGATCCTCGGCTCGTTTCCGCCGGGCATCGTTCCGCTGGCGTTGGCCCGGGTGCATGAGCTGGTGCCGGATCACCATCGCCAACAGGTGGCGTGGAGCCGGGCCACCGTGTCGTTCGCCACATTTCAGGCGCTGGCCGGCTTCGCCTACTCGGCGCTGTTCAACGCCACGGGCGGACAGCATGTATTGCTCTTCGAGATTGCGGGCGGTGCCATCGTGATCGCGCTGATACTTGAGCACGCCATGAAACTGCTGCCCTCCTGCGGCGAACAACGCTGCTGCGCGCAATGACGGGAATCATTTGACCCTGACTGCGCTCCCATCTACTGATCATTTGTTTTATGAGGACTCGAAAATGACGTTGCCCACTGAAATGACCCGAATCGAAATCACCGAACCGGGCGGGCCCGAGGTTCTGCAATCCCGACGCGTCCCGCTGCCGATCGCCGCACAAGGTGAAATACTGATCCGCGTACACGCCGCCGGCATCAATCGCCCCGATGCCCTGCAACGCGCCGGCAAGTACCCGATGAAGCCTGGCATGAATCCGATTCCGGGCCTTGAAGTGGCCGGCGAGGTTGTGGCGATTGGCAACGGTGTCAGCATGTTCGCGGTGGGTGATCGGGTCTGCGCGCTGACCAATGGCGGAGGTTACGCCGAGTACTGCACAGTCCCGGCTGGCCAGGCTCTGCCGATCCCCGGCGGGCTGGGCTGGATTCAGGCGGCGGCCATTCCTGAAACCTTTTTCACCGTGTGGGCCAACCTGTTCGGTCTTGGTGCTGCCAGCCGTGGAAAACGTGTCTTGATCCACGGAGGCACCAGCGGCATCGGCACCACCGCGCTGATGCTGTGCCGCGAGTTCGGCATCGAAGCTTTCGCCACCGCAGGCAGCCCCGACAAATGTGAGGCCATCCGTGAATTGGGCGGTAAGCCGATCAACTATCGCGAGCAGGATTTCGCGGCCGTGATCGCCGAACAAACCAACGGCCAGGGCGTCAATGTGATCCTCGACATCATGGGCGGCTCGTATCTGAATCCCAACCTCAAGGCGTTGGCGATGGATGGACGCCTGGTCATGCTTGGTTTTCTCGGCGGCGCCCGTGCCAACGATGTCGATCTGCTGAGCATTCTCGGTAAACGTGCCGTGGTCACAGGCTCTTTATTGCGCGCTCGCACAAGCGCGGAAAAAGCCGACATTGCCGCACAGTTGCGTGAACACGTCTGGCCGGTACTGGCGGCCGGGCGTTGCCTGCCGATGATCGACAAGGTCTACCCGCTTCTCGACGCCGCTCAGGCTCACGCGCACATGGAGATGGGTGACCACATCGGCAAGATCGTGTTGAACGTGGCCTGAGCCACAGCATCGTTTTGTAATGATTGCAGGCGGGCGACGATCGAAATTGTCACGCGGGGATAGGTGCTTCTGGTAAAAAGCTTCTTTGTCCGTGCTCTGGTGAACCGTTTAATGTTTCTCGCCTTCATGACCGGGCTTCGACGCCGCCGCCTGGCGTTCGCGTGCATGGCCGCCCTGATCATCGGCCTGCCAGCCAGTTGCGCCGTACTGGAGCACACCGAACGCAAGCTGCTGTTTCGCATCGAACCGGGTACGGCGGGCTGGTATCACGGATTACCCAATACCGTTCAGGAACTCGACCTGCAACCCAAAACCTTCAAGGCCGGACAAAACATTCACGCCTGGTGGTGGCCGGCGGAGCGAGCCAATGCGCCAGCCATCCTCTACCTGCACGGCGTGCGCTGGAACCTGACCGGGCAACTGTTCCGCATCGAACAATTGCGTGCAGCGGGGTATTCGGTACTGGCCATCGATTATCGCGGTTTTGGACAAAGCCGTGGCGACCTGCCTTCGGAAAGCACCGTCTATGAAGATGCCCGGGTGGCCTGGGAGCGCTTTCAGCTGTTACAGCCCGACCCGGACAAGCGCCTGATCTACGGGCACTCCCTCGGTGGTGCGGTCGCCATCGATCTGGCCGCCGAACTGGGCCGGGATGCGGCCGGCAACCACATGCGCCTGCCCGTCCGTGGTCTGATCATTGAATCCACCTTTACATCATTGGCCGACGTTGCCGCCGCCGTAGCCGATACCTCCCTTCCCGTTCGCTGGTTGCTGTCGCAGAAATTCGATTCCATCGACAAGATCGCTGACATCCATATGCCGTTGCTGGTGGTGCATGGCCTGGCCGATACATTTGTCCCATCGCGTTTCAGCGAGCAACTGTTCGCCGCCGCCAGACAACCCAAAAAACTGCTGCTTGTTCCCGGCGGAACACACAACAACAGCATGGCACTGGGCGGGCAAAACTATCGCAAAGCCATAGACACCTTGATGCAGACAAGGCCTGACGGGCACGTGGCAAGAGCAACGCTGCCCAGCAGCCCGGGCGACTCCTGAAAGTAGAGACCATCGGTCATCCCGAAGAAAAATATGGCTGCATCCGCTGGTAATTCTTCTATCTGACGCTTTGCTGGATGAGGTCAATCCTTCACGTGGCTTCGGCACACCCGGCCGCGCCACGTTTCACAACCTGCCCGGGAGCACAAACATGAAAATCAACCCATACCTGATCTTCAACGGCGATTGCCGTGCGGCCTTCACGTTCTACGAGCAATGCCTGCAAGGCAAACTCGAGGCAATGATGACTTTCGGCGAAACACCTGCGGCCGAGCATGTACCGAAAGAACATCACAATCTGATCATTCATACCTGCCTGAAGGTCGGCGATCAGATGCTCATGGCTTCAGACACCACACCCGACCGCCCGACCCAGGGCATGAGCGGTTGTTCGATTTCCCTGAACGTCGAAACCATCGCCGAAGCCGAAAGGGTCTTCAACGCCCTGGCCAAAGACGGACGAGTGGACATGCCGCTGGAAGCCACCTTCTGGGCCGCACGCTTCGGCATGCTGGTGGACAAGTTTGGTGTCGCGTGGATGGTCAATTGCGAAAGCGACAAGTAGCGCCACATTTGCGCGAGGCATGAAAAAGCCCAACCTTCATCAGGTTGGGCCTGTGCTTATCGCTGAGCCAGTTCATGTCTCACGCATTGCTCATAGTATGTTTGCTTGACTGCGGAGGGCTTGAGCCGAGAAGTGCTGTTGTAGGTCTGCTCTGTGATCCCCATCGCCGTCATCCGCATCCACGGCTGTTGAAACTTGCGTACCTGCAAGCGCTTTCGGGCGCCATAAAGGGAAATCCCCGACAGCTTCGATTGCTGCGCGCCAGCCGCGATGTCCGAACCCCAGGTACAAGCAAAACGATGGCTCTTGCTCAGCTCTCTCGCTTGGGTGTCCAGCGCGACCAGGGCCAGGGAAATCACTGCAACAGTGATGACAATCGTCCGCATATGGTCAACCTAACCTTTTGAAAAAAGGCGAGTTTGCCGGTATCGAACACAATCGGGGGCCAGCAGTTTGCCGCCTGTTGGCCTTGGGTGCTGACTTCAATTATCAACCAGAGGAAAACGGGATGATCCTCCGCAAAAGTCCCTGGGCATGAAAAAGCCCAACTCGCTAAAGTTGGGCTAAGTCATTGAATTATATGGTCGGGACGGAGTGATTCGAACACTCGACCCCTAGCACCCCATGCTAGTGCGCTACCGGACTGCGCTACGCCCCGACTAGGCGTTGACTCTGTCCTTCATGTCGAAGAACGCTCAAGAATATATCGCAAGCTTTTGAAAACTGGAAGTATTTAAAAGCAGGAAATTATTTCTTGAGAACCACCAGAACATCTTCGAGCTCAGCGATCATCTGGCGGATCATTTGTTTGTATTGGGTTGTGTCATCTTTGGCTTCATCTCCGGACAACCGCAGACGTGCGCCGCCAATGGTGAACCCCTGATCGTAAAGGAGCGCCCGGATCTGCCGGATCATCAGCACGTCCTGGCGCTGATAATACCGGCGGTTTCCGCGGCGTTTGACGGGGTTGAGCTGAGGAAACTCCTGCTCCCAGTAACGCAACACGTGTGGTTTTACCGCACACAGTTCGCTGACTTCACCAATGGTGAAGTAGCGTTTGCCCGGGATGACGGGTAGTTCGTCGTTATGACTTGGTTCCAGCATAAGCCTCAACTCGGGCCTTCAACTTCTGCCCTGGACGAAAGGTGACCACACGGCGAGCCGTGATCGGGATTTCTTCCCCCGTTTTCGGGTTGCGGCCAGGCCGCTGGCGTTTGTCCCGAAGGTCGAAATTGCCGAAACCCGACAATTTGACCTGCTCGTTGTCTTCAAGAGCGTGCCTGATTTCCTCGAAAAACAGTTCGACCAGTTCCTTGGCTTCCCGCTTGTTCAGGCCCAGCTCTTCATACAGACGTTCCGCCATCTCAGCTTTCGTCAAAGCCCCCATACGTCACTTCCTTAACGTGGCGTTCAACCTTTGTTCGAGCGAGGTGAGGATATTTTGCGTCGTCGAATTCACCTCATCGTCATTAAGAGTGCGCGATGGATGCTGCCAGGTCAAGCCGACTGCAAGGCTTTTTCTATCAGGATCAATGCCTTTACCCTGATATACGTCAAACAGCCTGAGATCCGTGAGCCATTCGCCTGCATTTTCACGGATTACACTCAGTACAGCCGAGGCCGCAACGTCTTTGTGGGCAATCAGTGCAAGGTCACGACGCACTTCAGGAAAGCGCGACAACTCGTGGAATTCAGGCATTTTACCCAACGCCACTTCAGCCAGAACCAGCTCGAAAACAAAGACCGGACGGTCGAGACCGAGGGATTTTGCCAGTTCAGGGTGAATTGCACCGATAAAGCCGACTTCACGCCCTTCACGTTCGATGCGCGCGGTTTGACCCGGATGCAGCGCCGGATGCTTGCCTGGAGCGAAAGTGAACGACTCCAGCGCACCGGCGAAGCCCAGAACAGCTTCCACATCCGCCTTCACGTCGAAGAAGTCAACGGTTTCGCGACCTTGCGCCCAGCCTTCCGGCAGACGGCTGCCGCAGACAACACCTGCCAGCATCGGCTCTTGCTTGAGACCTTCCAGCTGACCGACGAAGCGCAGACCGCTCTCGAACAGACGGACACGATCCTGCTGACGGTTGAGGTTGTGCTGCAGCGCCTTGACCAGACCCGGCCACAGCGACGAACGCATGGCGGCCATGTCATTGGAGATGGGATTCGCCAACAGCAGCGGTTCTACACCTGGATTGAACAGCTCGAATTGCTTCGGATCGATGAAGCTGTAGGTAATCGCTTCCTGGTAACCACGAGCGACCAGCAGACGACGCAGCTCTGGCAGATCGCTGCGCGCTTCGGCCTTGGCTTGCGGTGCCAGACGAGCTTGCGGGTAACGAACCGGCAGGCGGTTGTAACCATACAGACGTGCCAGCTCTTCGATCAGATCGACTTCCAGGCTGATATCGAAGCGATGGCTTGGCACTTCCACGCGCCACTGCCCTGCTCCATCGGCAGAAACCTTCAGCCCCAAAGCGTTGAGCAGTCGCTCGACTTCGGCCGAATCCATTTCCATGCCGAGCATTTGAGTGATGCGCTGAGCACGCAGCGTGATCGGTGCGATCGACGGCAAGTGCTGCTCGCTGACGGTTTCAATGATCGGACCGGCTTCGCCACCGGTGATTTCCAGCAGCAGGCCAGTGGCGCGCTCCATGGCTTCCCGGGCCAGTTGCCAGTCCACGCCACGCTCGTAGCGGTGCGAGGCATCAGTGTGCAGACCGTAGGAGCGAGCCTTGCCCGCCACAGCGATCTGGTCGAAAAACGCACTTTCGAGGAACACGTCACGAGTGGTTGCGGACACGCCGCTGTGCTCGCCACCCATAACACCGGCAATGGCCAGGGCACGAGTATGATCAGCAATCACCAGCGTATCGCTGCGCAAGCTGACTTCCTGTCCATCGAGCAGGACCAGCTTCTCGCCCTCTTCCGCCATGCGCACACGAATGCCGCCGTTGATTTCGGAGAGATCGAAAGCGTGCAGCGGCTGGCCCAGCTCGAGCATCACGTAGTTGGTGATGTCGACGGCGGCGTCAATGCTGCGGACTTCGGCGCGACGCAGGCGCTCAACCATCCACAGCGGCGTCGGCTTCGACAGATCAACATTACGAATGACGCGGCCCAGGTAACGCGGGCAGGCGGCAGGAGCAAGGACTTCAACCGAACGCACTTCGTCGTGCACTGCGGGAACAGTCATCACCACTGGACGAGCGACTGGAGCGTCGTACAACGCCCCCACTTCACGCGCCAGACCGGCCAGGGACAGGCAGTCGCCGCGGTTCGGGGTCAGGTCGACCTCGATGCTGGCATCTTCCAGATCCAGATAAACACGGAAATCTTCGCCTACCGGCGCATCGACCGGCAGCTCCATAAGACCGTCATTGCCTTCACCGACCTGCAATTCGGCTTGCGAGCACAACATGCCGTTGGACTCGACGCCACGCAGCTTGGCCTTCTTGATCTTGAAGTCGCCCGGCAGCTCGGCACCGATCATGGCGAACGGAATCTTCAGGCCCGGACGCACGTTTGGCGCACCGCACACGACCTGGAACGTTTCCACACCATTGCTGACCTGGCATACGCGCAGCTTGTCGGCATCCGGGTGTTGCTCGGTGCTCAGCACTTCGCCCACCACCACGCCGCTGAATACACCGGCGGCCGGGGTCACGCTATCGACCTCCAGACCTGCCATCGACAGACGAGCAACCAGCTCGTCGCGACCTACCTGCGGGCTGACCCAGCCGCGCAGCCATTGTTCACTGAATTTCATCCTGCTCTCCTAAGAATTCGTTACGACTAGCGAAATTGCGCGAGGAACCGCAAGTCGTTGTCGAAGAACAGACGCAAGTCGTTCACGCCGTAACGGAGCATGGCCAGACGTTCGACACCCATGCCAAAGGCGAAGCCCGAGAACTCTTCCGGATCGATCCCGGACATGCGCAGTACGTTCGGGTGAACCATGCCGCAGCCCATCACTTCCAGCCAGCCTGTCTGTTTGCAGACGCGACAGCCTTTACCGCTGCACATCACGCATTCCATATCGACTTCAGCGGACGGCTCGGTGAACGGAAAATACGAAGGACGGAAGCGTACCGCCAGTTCCTTTTCGAAGAACACCCGCAGGAATTCTTCGATCGTGCCCTTGAGATCGGCAAAATTGATATCGCGATCAACCAGCAGGCCTTCGACCTGGTGGAACATCGGCGAATGGGTGATATCGGAGTCGCTACGGTAAACGCGGCCTGGGCAGACGATGCGGATCGGCGGCTTTTTCGACTCCATGGTGCGGACCTGTACCGGTGAGGTATGGGTGCGCAACAGCATGTTCGCGTTGAAATAGAAGGTGTCATGCATCGACCGGGCCGGGTGATGGCCTGGGATGTTGAGCGCTTCGAAGTTGTGGTAATCGTCTTCAACCTCAGGGCCTTCGGCAATGCCGTAGCCGATTCGGGTGAAGAACTGCTCGACTCGTTCCAGAGTCCGGGTAACCGGATGCAGACCACCGGAGGTCTGACCGCGGCCCGGCAACGTCACGTCAATGGATTCGGCAGACAGTTTGGCAGCCAGTTCGGCTTCTTCAAACAGAGCCATGCGCGCATTGAGAACGCCTGTTACACGTTCCTTGGCAACGTTGATCAGGGCGCCGACTTGCGGACGCTCCTCTGCCGGCAAATTCCCCAGGGTCTTCATCACCTGAGTCAATTCACCCTTTTTGCCAAGGTATTGAACCCGGATTTGCTCCAGGGCATTGATATCTTCTGCGCTTTGCACAGCCTCTAGTGCTTGAGAGACCAGCGCATCCAGGTTTTCCATGTACAGACTCCAGATACAAAATAGGGGAAGAGCTTGAAGGCTCTTCCCCTATTTATGACGTTTAACACCTGGCCCCACAGAGATGAGGCCGGGTGACTGTCGGGGGTACTTAAGCCAAGGTGGCTTTAGCTTTCTCGACAATCGCAGCAAACGCCGCTTTTTCGTTCACTGCCAGATCAGCCAGAACCTTACGGTCGATCTCGATGGAGGCTTTTTTCAGGCCGGCGATGAAACGGCTGTAGGACAGACCGTTAACACGAGCACCAGCGTTGATACGAGCGATCCACAGAGCGCGGAACTGACGTTTTTTCTGACGACGGTCACGGTAGGCGTATTGGCCTGCCTTGATTACCGCTTGCTTGGCAACACGGAATACGCGGGAGCGTGCGCCGTAGTAGCCTTTAGCAAGTTTCAGAATTTTTTTGTGACGTTTACGGGCAATGACGCCACGCTTTACACGAGCCATGAGTTACTTCCTCTATTCTTGATCCAAAAATTAACGAAGGCGCAGCATGCGCTCGACTTTTGCCACGTCAGACGGATGCAGCAAGCTGCTACCGCGCAGTTGACGCTTACGCTTGGTCGACATTTTGGTCAGGATGTGGCTCTTGAAAGCGTGCTTGTGCTTGATACCGTTAGCAGTTTTCAGAAACCGCTTGGCGGCACCACTTTTGGTTTTCATCTTTGGCATGTTCGGATACTCCGCATTCAGTTGATAAACATAATCAGAAGGCCTGCCGTGCCCTGTTGATTACTTCTTCTTTTTCGGGGCGATGACCATGATCAGCTGGCGTCCTTCCATCTTAGGATGCTGTTCGACCGAACCGTACTCGAGCAGGTCTTGTTCAACCCGCTTGAGGAGTTCCATCCCCAGCTCCTGGTGGGCCATCTCACGGCCGCGGAATCGCAAGGATACCTTGGCCCTGTCCCCGTCACTCAGGAAACGTACCAGGTTGCGCAGTTTTACCTGGTAATCCCCTTCCTCCGTCCCTGGACGAAACTTGATTTCTTTTACCTGAATCTGCTTCTGATTTTTCTTCGCCGCAGCAATCTGCTTCTTCTTTTCGAAGATCGATTTGCCGTAGTCCATCACACGGCAAACCGGTGGGACTGCGTCTGCAGAGATTTCTACCAGATCAAGCTTTGCTTCTTCAGCGATACGAAGCGCTTCATCAATCGAGACGATGCCAATCTGCTCGCCGTCAGCGCCAATTAACCGAACCTCGCGTGCCGAGATATTCTCGTTGATCGGGGCTTTCGGTGCAGTTCGTTTATCCTGTCTCATTTCACGCTTAATAATAATTACTCCGAATCTGGGCGACCACGCCGGGAAACCGCTTGCGCGAGAAACTCAGCGAACTGGGCGACGGGCATCGAGCCCAGGTCAGCACCTTCACGAGTACGCACAGCGACAGTCTGCATCTCGACTTCCTTATCCCCAATAACCAGGAGATATGGAACCTTGAGCAAAGTATGCTCGCGGATTTTAAAGCCGATCTTTTCATTTCTCAAGTCAGACTTGGCACGAAACCCGCTTTCGTTGAGAGTTTTTTCGACCTGAGCAACAAAATCTGCCTGTTTATCAGTGATATTCATGATCACTGCCTGGGTCGGCGCCAGCCACGCGGGGAATGCACCTTCGTAGTGCTCGATCAGAATCCCGACGAAACGCTCGAACGAGCCGAGGATCGCACGGTGCAACATGACCGGATGCTTGCGGCTGTTGTCTTCGGAGACGTATTCGGCACCAAGACGCACTGGCAGGTTGAAATCGAGCTGCAAAGTACCACATTGCCACACGCGACCGAGGCAATCCTTCAACGAGAATTCGATTTTCGGACCATAGAAAGCACCCTCGCCCGGCTGCAGATCGTAGGGAAGGCCCGCGCTATCAAGGGCTGCAGCCAAAGCTGCTTCGGCGCGATCCCACAGCTCGTCGGAACCGACGCGCTTTTCCGGACGAGTGGACAGCTTCATCTCGACGTCGGTGAAGCCGAAGTCGCGGTAAACATCCATGGTCAGCTTGATGAACGCGGCGGATTCGGCTTGCATCTGCTCTTCGGTGCAGAAAATGTGGGCGTCATCCTGGGTGAATGCACGCACACGCATGATTCCGTGCAGTGCACCCGACGGCTCGTTACGGTGGCAGGCACCGAATTCGGCCAGACGCATCGGCAGCTCGCGGTAGCTCTTCAGACCCTGATTGAACACTTGTACGTGACAAGGGCAGTTCATCGGCTTGATCGCGTAGTCGCGGCTTTCCGACTCGGTGGTGAACATGTTGTCGGCGTAGTTGGCCCAGTGCCCGGACTTTTCCCACAGGCTGCGATCAACAACTTGCGGCGTCTTGATCTCGAGGTAGCCGTTGTCACGCTGCACCTTGCGCATGTATTGCTCAAGCACTTGATACAGAGTCCAGCCATTCGGGTGCCAGAACACCATGCCCGGGGCTTCTTCCTGAGTGTGGAACAGGCCCAGGCGCTTGCCGATCTTGCGGTGATCGCGCTTTTCAGCCTCTTCGATACGCTGGATATAAGCCGCCAGTTGCTTTTTGTCGGCCCACGCAGTGCCGTAAACGCGCTGCAATTGCTCGTTCTTGGCATCACCGCGCCAGTAGGCACCGGAGAGCTTGGTCAGCTTGAAGGACTTCAGGAAACGAGTGTTCGGCACGTGCGGGCCACGGCACATGTCGACATACTCTTCGTGATAGTACAGACCCATGGCCTGCTCGTTCGGCATGTCCTCGACCAAACGCAGCTTGTAGTCTTCGCCGCGAGCCTTGAACACTTCGATCACTTCGGCACGCGGAGTGACTTTCTTGATGACGTCGTATTCGGTATCGATCAGCTGCTGCATGCGCTGTTCGATGGCGGCCATGTCTTCCGGAGTGAAAGGACGTTCGAAGGCGATGTCGTAATAGAAGCCTTCATCAATGACCGGACCGATGACCATTTTGGCCGTCGGGTACAACTGCTTGACCGCATGGCCAACCAGGTGAGCGCAAGAGTGGCGAATGATTTCCAGCCCCTCTTCATCCTTTGGCGTGATGATTTGCAGCGTTGCGTCGCTGTCGATGATGTCGCTGGCGTCGACCAGCTTGCCGTTCACCTTGCCGGCCAGAGTAGCCTTGGCCAGGCCTGCACCAATGGATGCGGCGACCTCGGCTACGGAAACCGGGTGATCGAATGAACGTTGACTGCCGTCGGGAAGAGTAATAGTTGGCATGGCGCCTCCTCTCCTAGTGGTGACCCCTACCAAAGGTCACGTGGGTTGGGATGAGCCAGTACAAGATCCGATCCAGGCCATTCAATGACGAACGCCTGCCTTACAGCGGCAGGAGCCTTGCGGCCAACCGGAAAACCGAACCAGAGTGACTGGGATTCAAATCTGAGATTCGTACGCTGCCACTGCCAGGACTGAAGACCCGCAGCCTGCAAACGCTCGAGTCGGCCATGCTAGCACAGATGAACGGTCATACATGCACACTGGTTGTATCAGCAGGCAAATCGTCTGTTTTGTGCCAGAGTGATGAACTTGATTGCCCCCTCAGCCATCAGATACAAAGACATCGACCCACAAGGAGCATCCTCGCATGCGTCTCAACACCCTATTCGCCGCAGCCATCCCTTTGGTTCTGCTGTTGCCTCTGAGCGCGCAGGCCGCCTGGCCGAAAGGCGTCAAAGAGCAATACATGAACGACTGCACCAAAGCGGCCAGCCAAAGCGTCAACCCGACGGTGGCCAAACAACACTGCACCTGTGGTGCGGATGTCCTGGAAAAGAAATTCACCACGCAGGAAATTTCTCAGTTGATGGACAAAAACACACCGCCGAGCGGTGAACTGGGTCAGCGCGCACTGAAAGAAATCTCGGTTTGCCGGGTGCAGAAATAGTCCTGACGAGAGGATTTACTGGCATTCGACAGGTGCGAATCAGCGAGAATGCCCCTGAAATCGATATTTTATGCAGGTTTTATAGCTTTTTTTACACCCCTCCGGTTTGGCTGAAAGCCTCTGAAACCGGGGGTTACAGACATTCAAACTGTCGAAGCGTCTGCAATATGAAAGCAAACAGCACGTCCGGGGGGCTACCAAAGCGAACATTTCGACTATGATACCCGGGTGTGCCCAGTTGGCCTGAGCAGCACAGTACTACTGAAAATATATGTTTCTTGGAGATACACCATGTCTAATCGCCAAACCGGCACCGTTAAATGGTTCAACGATGAAAAAGGCTTCGGCTTCATCACTCCTCAAGGTGGCGGTGACGACCTGTTCGTACACTTCAAAGCTATCGAATCCGACGGTTTCAAAAGCCTGAAAGAAGGCCAGACCGTTTCCTTCGTGGCTGAGAAAGGCCAAAAGGGTATGCAAGCTGCACAAGTTCGCCCAGAGTAATTTCCCGGCGCACTAAAAAAACCCCGTCCATGTGACGGGGTTTTTTATGCCTGCCGATCAACCGCAGCTGGTGCTGACGACTACCAGATTATTGTCGGTGTTCAGATTCAAGCGATCGGAGCGGTACTCGAGTGTAATCATGTCCGTCGGCTTGAGAAAACGGGCATTTTGCGAGCCGGACTTTGCCCGGGCTTGCTCCAGCAGCTCCGGCGAAGCCTTTTTACCGATGGCAAATTCCGCTGCCTTTGCTTCACAACGGCCATGACCGGTTTCGGCCGCCACAGGATCCTTTGCCGACTCGCTGGAGGTTGTGCTGCAACCGGCCAACATGGCAACGGCCATAAGTGCACCCAGAGACGCGAACTTCAAAGGCATGAAGCCTCCTTCTTTCAAATGGTTAAGCTGAAATCGTGCGACCGCCAATACGGTATTTGGTTTCAAATCGAGTGCTACCACCCTGCCCCACGACCCGAAAAAAAACGTTGAGTCTGCCTGAAGATCGCACTATGCATGCTCATACAATCGTCACCGAATATTAACGACACTTCAGTAGATGTCGATGTAGTCGAGCGGAGGGTTCGGCCAATTGTCCTTCAGGGCATTGAAAATCTGCATGACCCAGACTTCGTCACTGGCTGCGACATTGCCCACATAACCCGAACCCTTTGCCCAGGTTTCCAGGCGAAATGCCAGTCCATCGATTTCCTGGCCGCCCGTGATCCCGCTCGAGATATAGGCAATACCGTTCCTGGTCACGCGCAGTTGAGTGTGTTCATCATCACTGACCGAAGCCAATAACTGGCGCACCGACTCAAGCGTCAGGCCATCGGGAGAGTTCAAATCGATCTGCACGACTCGGCACCTGTTTTTTAAAGACGACCAAGTGTCGCATAGCCCCGGGCTCATGCCTAAGTCGCAGTGCCAAGCCTCGGGCAAAGTGGTTAACTCAAGTCTTCGATCCAGCAAACTTTCGAGCGCCTCATGACGACCGTAAACATCTCCGCCGATATAAAGGCTCACTGGCCACAAGGGCATAGTTCGTACAGCCCGGGAAGCCCTGAGGAATTGGCTCTGATCAGCATCGACCTGCTGGTCAAGGCGCTTGGGACACAAGCTGCGCAATCATTCATCGCCCAGCTGTTCGAGAAATATCCGGACGACTTCAAAGGCACGCCGGACTCAGGAAATGAATAAGGCCCGCAGGCTGATACCTGCGGGCATAACACTTATTTCAAACGCTTCAGACGCTCGGTCAACAGATCGAAGAAGCCCTGAGCATCGCCGTTTTCTACCCAAAAGGCATTTTTGGGCGCCTTGAGGCCGTCATACCAGTCGACAATCGTTTGCCCGAATGTCGGACCTTCGCGACTGTCGACCACTACGTTCACCGAACGACCGGTAAACAGTTCCGGTTTGAGCAGATAGGCGATGACCGTGGCGTCATGCACCGGGCCACCCGGGATGCCGTAATGTTCCATGTCACCCTTGATGTACTCGTTGAGGATATCGCCGACAATTTTGCTCGCATTGTTGTTCAGCGCCGCGATCTGCTTCAGTCGCGCATCGCTGGTGAGCACCTTGTGAGTGACGTCCAGCGGCAGGTAGGTCAGCTTGACTCCGCTCTTGAGCACGACCTCGGCCGCCTGCGGATCGGCAAACAGGTTGAACTCGGCCACCGGCGTGATGTTGCCGCCGTTGAAGTGGGCGCCACCCATGATTACCACTTCCTTGATGCCCTGAACGATCTCAGGCTCCTGAATCAGTGCCAGCGCCAGATTGGTTTGCGGGCCGAGCATGGCAATCGTGATGCTGTGCGGCCTGGCTTTTTTCAGCGTATCGATCAGGTAGTTGACCGCGTTACCTTCAGCCAGTCCCTTTTTCGGCTCATGCACGGCGACGCCTGACAGGCCTTCCTTGCCATGGATATTCTCGGCGTAGATCGGCGTGCGCATCAGGGGCTTTGGCGCGCCAGCATAGACCGGAACGTCTTCGCGCCCTGCCCATTCACGGGCCAGCCGAGCATTGCGGGAGGTCTTGTCGAGACGCACATTGCCTGCCACGGTGGTCAGCGCGCGAATGTTCAGTTCTTCTGGCGAGGCCAGCGCAAACAGTAGAGCCACGACATCATCGGCCCCCGGGTCGGTGTCGATGATCAGGTCGATCTTTTCCGCCGCCTGCGCGCCGGTCACGGTTATCAGGGACAAAAGCAGCAGACTCCGGATCAGTTGATGCATTTTTTGAGCATAGCGGTGCATGGCGCATTCCTTGTGCTGATGAAAGTGAATGGGTCCTGGACCCGTTAAAACGTAACCCCGGCCACCAGCACGATATTGCAGTACGGCTGACATTCACCGGTCCTGACGACCGCTCGCGCCTGCCGGCTGAGAACCTTGAATTGTTCGTGGCTGAGCATTTCGCGCCGTCCCAGGGAGCCTTCGCCATTCAACGTATCCAGCGCGGAGAGCGCAGTGGGTCGCTTGTCGAGGATTTCCTGGGCGAGCACATGACTCTCTACCTGCATTTCGCTAAGCACGACTTTCAATGTACTGATGAAATCGGGGACACCATGGGTCAGCGCGAGATCGATCAGTTCGACACCGGGTGGAACAGGTAACCCAGCATCACCGATCACGACCATGTCGCCATGACCAAGGGAGGCGATCAGCCGTGACAGCGCGACGTTGAGCAGAGGAGTCTTTTTCATGGAGCTTTGAATGCCTGTACGTCAGAGGTAGAGGGAATGGACGGCTGGGCACCCTCCCGGGTAACCGAAAGCGCTGCAGCAATCTGACCAAAACGGATAGCCTCGATTTCGGTTTTGCCCGACGCCAGCGCAGCCGCAAAACCACCGACGAAAGTATCCCCGGCAGCCGTGGTATCAACGGCTTTTACTTTGGGTGCGGGAAAATGCTGATAACGATTGCCGTCGGCAAACAATGAGCCCAGAGCACCGAGGGTGACGATCACTTTGCCTGCGCCCATGGAAATCAATCGGGATGCGGCTTTTTCGGCGCTCTCCAGCGAGTCTACCGGCAGACCGCTGAGGGCTGCGGCTTCGCTTTCATTGGGAATCAGATAGTCAATGGAGGCAAACCAGTCCGCCGGCAGCGGTCGACTGGCCGGGGCCGGGTTCAGGATGACAGTCTTGCCCAGCTCGCGACCGCGCTTGAGCGCATGTCCGACAGTGGCGTCCGGAATTTCCAGCTGACAGATGATGACATCCGCAGCCTGCAATACTGCGTCGAATCGGTCGATCACTGCCGGAGTCATGGAGCCGTTGGCCCCGGCGACGATGACGATCGCGTTCTGACTATTGTCATCGACCACGATCAACGCCACCCCACTGGAATTTTCGACCACACTGACCGCCTGGCAGTTGATCCGCTCGGCCAGCAATGCCTCGCGCAATTGCACGCCATAGTCGTCATCGCCGACACAACCGACCATCGATACCTGCGCGCCCAGTCGGGCGGCGGCCACCGCCTGGTTTGCACCTTTGCCACCCGACACGGTGGCGAACGAATGGCCGATCAGTGTTTCGCCGCCCCGGGGCAAGCGTGGCGCCCGGGTGACCAGGTCCATGTTGAGGCTGCCTATTACCACTACATTTGCGGGCATACATCACTACTCATCAATTCGTTTTCAGCGATACTCGGTGAACACGCCAACCAGCGGTGCAGTCGATTCTCGCAAGACAATGCTGGGGGTCACAATGCGCTGATCGGTCGCCAGATCAGGGGCAGCGATTCTGCGCAACAGTACTTCCGCCGCCATTTCGCCCAGTTGCAGGATCGACTGGCCGACAGTGGTCAGTGCCGGATACACGTAGCGACTCATCTGGATATCGTCGAAGCCGATCACCGACAGCTCGCTCGGCACGCGAACATTTCGTTCGGCGGCAGCGCGCAATACGCCGATGCCGATCATGTCGTTGCCGGCGAAGATGGCGCTCGGAGGGTTGCTCTCCAGCAGCACCGCCGCTGCGTTGTAACCGCCAGTGCTGGTGAAATCGCTTTCCAGCACACGCGCCGGTGACACCTCTAAACCCGCTTCCTTCAAGGCGCGGCGAAATCCGGCCTGACGCATCTGCGCAACACTGGTGCCTGCCGGGCCGCCGATGGTCGCGATGTCGCGGTGGCCGAGCTCAAGCAAGTGTCTTGTAGCCAGGTAGGCACCATATTCATGGTCGATCCGCACGAGATCGGCGTCCACACCTTCCAGTCCGCGGTCGACGATGACCATCGGCGTTTTTACTCCGGCCAGCCCCTGCACCAGGCCGCTGTCACCTCCCGCGGAAGCGACAATCAGACCATCGATGCGTTTTTCCAGCAGAACCCGCAAGTAGCTGCGCTGCTTGTCCGGATTATCGTCGGAGTTGCAGAGAATCACGCAGTAGCCATTACGCTCGCAGTAATCCTCGATCCCCCGTGCCAGCTCGGCGAAGTACGGATTGAGACTGTTGGGCACCAGCAAGCCGATCGTGGCAGTTGTTTTGGCCTTAAGCGAACGCGCCACAGCACTCGGTACGTAGTCGAGACTCTTGATCGCCGCCTCGACTTTCAGTCGTACTTCCTGGCTCACTGGCCGAGTATTGTTCACGACATGGGAAACCGTCGTGTAGGAAATTCCCGCGAGTGCCGCCACATCCTTGATCGTCGCCATCTCTCAACCCCGCCGGCTTGCGCGGTGGCTGCGATACGTATCGAGCACCACAGCGATGACGATGACCGCGCCGGTGATGATGCGCTTTGTCGGCTCCGTCGCGCCAATCTGCGCCAGACCTGCCGCCAGCACTGAAATGATCAGCACACCAAAAAAGGTGCTGATGACCGAACCACGCCCCCCCATCAGGCTGGTGCCACCGATTACCACAGCCGCGATGACTTGCAGTTCAAGGCCTGAACCGGCGTTTGGATCGGCCGCCTCCAGACGGGAAATCTGGAACAGCGCCGCGATACCGGCCAGCAAGCCCATCAGACTGAACACCAGAATCTTGTAAGGCTTGGGGTTGATGCCTGCGAGTCGCACTGCTTCTTCGTTGGTACCGATACCGATCAGGTAGCGACCGAACACGGTACGGGTCAGCACGGCCTGAGCGATGAAGATAACCAGCAAGGCGATGATGAACGAAGGTGAAATGCCGAATGCGATCGGATTGGACAGCCAGGCAAAGGAATCACCGATGTAGGCCGTTCGCGAGCCTGTCATTTGATACGCCAGGCCACGGGCCATCTCGAGCACACCGAGCGAGACGATGAATGACGGGATTCTCCAGGCGACCGTGATCGAACCCGTAACAGTCCCCGCCAAAGCGGCCACGGCCATGCCAAGCAACGCTGATGGCAAGACGCTCCAACCCCAGCCAAGTATTGCCACGCTGACTGTGGAAGCCGCGAGCGCAAGCACCGACCCCACCGACAGATCGATACCACCGATGATCAGGACGAAGGTCATGCCCACCGCCAGCACCATCAGGTCGGGAATCTGATTGGCCAGGGTACTGAAGGTGTTGTACGACAGAAAGTGGCTGCTCATGACCGAGAACAGCGCAACCATCGCCAGCAAGGCGCCGGCCAGGCCCAGATAAGTGCCCAGACCATAGAAATTGCCACTACGTTTGCCGGCAGAAGATGCAGTTTTCATGGGAGGTCCCTAGGCGCTGCTTCGTTGAGCAGCGCATCACGTTTTTGGTAGCCGGCGAATGCCGCGGCAAGCAAGTCGTCCTGTGTCCAGCTGTCACGCTCGAAGGTATCGATCAGGCGCCCCGCCGACAGCACGCCGATACGGTCGCAGATCAACATCAATTCACGCAGGTCGCTGGACACCACGACCAGCGCCTTGCCCTGCCGGGTCAGTTCGCCAAGCAGGTTATAAATGTCGAACTTGGCCCCCACGTCGATGCCACGGGTCGGCTCATCGAACAACAGTACCGAACAGTCACGCTCCAGCCAGCGGCCGATCACCACTTTCTGCTGGTTGCCGCCGGACAGTTCGGACACCAGCTGTGTCGGGCTCGAACTGCGGATGCGCATGGCCTCGATCTGCCGCTTTGCCAGAGAGATTTCATCGCCCTGGTTGACGAAGCCACCACTGGAAATTTCCGGCATGTTGCCCAAGGCGATATTGGCGCTGATCGACTGACTCAACAGCAGCCCCTCACCCTTGCGGTCTTCAGTGATCAAGGCGATACCATTGCGCACTGCATCGACCGGCGAGCGAATGCTTACTGCTCGAGCTGGCGAACCGAGAGCGACGCTGCCGCTGTCGGCAGGATCCGCACCAAAGATCAGACGCAGCAACTCGGTGCGTCCTGCTCCGATCAATCCGGATATGCCGAAGATCTCACCGGCACGCACTTCGAAGGACACATCACGGACCTTGTCCGAGCGACTCAGCCCCTTGACTGTCAGCGCGGGAGCGCCAATGTTGCGCGGCCCCATATCCATATGTTCGCCAAGCTCGCGACCGACCATCAACGTAACCAGCTGCTCGCTGTTGTAATTGGCCATCGGCTCGATACACACCAGATTGCCGTCACGCAGCACGGCAATTCGCTGCGCGACTCGCGCCAGCTCTTCGAGACGGTGGGAGATATAGATGATCGCAACACCACGGGCCTGTAACCGGGTGATCTGCTCGAAAAGCATTTCGACTTCGCGAGCCGTGAGCATTGCCGTCGGTTCGTCGAGAATCAGCACATGGCAATCACCGATCAGGTTGCGTGCGATCTCGACCATTTGCTGGTGCCCGATACCCAGCTCGCCGACCAGCGTATCCGGATCGATGGCATCCAGGCCGACCTGAGCCATGGCTTCGATTGCAGCCTTGCGCAGCTGCTTGCGACTGATCCAGCCGCCGTTGCTCGGCAGGTTGTCGAGAAACAGGTTCTCCGCCACCGAAAGGGTTGGCAGCAGATTGAGTTCTTGCATGACCATGCGCACGCCAAGCTCTTCAGCCTGGGTACGACTGCCCGGACGATAGTCCTTGCCCTGGAACTGCATCTGCCCGGCAGTCGGTGTCACCAGACCACCGATGATCTTCGACAGGGTACTTTTACCGGCGCCGTTCTCGCCGGTCAGCGCCAGCACTTCACCGCGCATCAGCGTCAGGTCGATACCGGTGAGTACCGGTTGCGCGTAGGTCTTGCCGATACCGCTGACCGTGAGGACAGCGTTCGGGGCGGAAACTGACATAAAAACTCTCCGTGCGCCCGCCCGGACGGGCGAGCGCCATTGCGTCGCGAAGGACTACTTGGTAACCAGCTCGACCGGCGTTTCGATCACGCCATTGGCACCGCTGTCGACTTTCTCGCCTTTGAGAATCTTCAATGCAGTCTCGATACCGAATACGGCCTGTTTGGCAGCGAACTGGTCGGCAGTCGCCAGAACACGACCGTCCTTGAGCATTGGCTTGATCGCATTGATGTTGTCGTAACCCACCACCTGCACCTGCCCGGCCTTACCCGCAGCACGCACAGCGGATACGGCACCGACAGCCATACTGTCGTTACCAGCCAGCAATGCCTTTACATCCGGGTACTCGCTGAGGATCGATGCAGCTACCTTGTTGCCCTTGTCGATTTCCCAATCGCCGGACTGCAGCGACACCACTTTGATCTGTGCAGCTTCCATCGCGTCCTTGAAGCCTGCCGTACGCTGTTGGGCATTGGTCGTCGTCGAGACGCCTTCGATGATGCCGACTTCGTCACCGGCCTTCAGCTGCCTGGCCAGGTATTCGCCTACCAGACGTGCACCCTTGCGGTTGTCCGGCCCCACGAAAGGTACGCTGATGTTTTTGCTCTTGATGACCGCAGGATCGAGCTGATTGTCGATGTTGATCACCGTGATGCCGGCATCGACGGCTTTCTTGATCACCGGCACCATGGCCTTGGAGTCGGACGGCGCGATGACCAGCGCATTGACTTTCGCCAGAATCATCTGCTCGACGATGCGGGTCTGACCGGCAGTATCGGTTTCATCCTTGATACCGTTGGAGATCAGGTCGAAATCGGCGGAGTGTTCTTTCTGATAAGCCTTGGCGCCGTCTTCCATGGTGAGGAAGAACTCGTTGGCCAGGGATTTCATGACCAGTGCGACCTTGGGTTTTTCCGGAGACTCGGCGAAAGCCGAAGAGACAGGCAGTGCGGCAGATGCGGCAGATGCGGCAGCCAGCATGGCGACAGCGAGAAGACGTCCAGCGAATGGCAGCTTCATGGGTTCACTCCGATCTTATGATTATTGTGAGCAACGCTTGCGCTGGCGTAAGCTTCGTCGGCATTTCCAGACAACACTGTCCTGAAACTGCCGCGCAAACGTTTGCGTAGAGCGAACTATGCGAATGCAGCCAACGTTTGTCAACAATCAGAGATCGGTAATGATAACAGGGCGAATCGGCAGACTCGCCCATGCGTGCTCAAGCGGTGGTGTTGACCAGGTTACCGCCGGACGAACCCTTTGACATTTCCTTGACCAGCGCCGCCGAGACTTCCAGCAGTGCGCCGCTGGTTTCAGCTATCTCACCCTGAACAGCCATGACCGCCTGCGATTTCGCCTCGGGAGTCGGGTAACTGGCTGCCTGTGCGGCAGCCAGACGTTGCTGCTGCTCCTGAAGTTGCTTCTGCAGTTCCTGCATGCGCTTGAGCAACATCTTGACGGTGAGACTCAGGTTATCACCGCTTTCAGCCTGGCTGCCTTCTTGCGCGGCACCGCCGGTCCTGACCTCGTTGCCCTCGGCTTTTTCAACACCCAGCGCTTCGCCAGAAGCCTCCGCTTGCGCATCATTCATGGCGTTGATCGTCGCTGCGGTTTTGCCGCCGATGGTGACAGCACCGGGATTTGTAAAACCGATGGTCAGTGACATGTGAACTCCCTCAATTCCAGTTTCCTTGAACACCCATCGGCCTGCGGGACATTTTCTTTAGCACAGGATCCAAATCCAGCAAAAACACCTTTCCAGCAAAAGTCGTAGTCCTTTTCGGAGAGCCGAACACGAAAGCAGCCACCATTCGGAATACCGGATAAACGATTCACCCCAAGAATCAACGATCCAAAAAATTGTTGATATAAATCATAAGGTTAAACATTTCCCTAGAGCACAGTACGGCTGGTACGGATCCTGCTCCCCCAATGCACCCCTGGCATTACAGATCGGCCCGGGGCGCATCTAGATGAACCTGCATCAGCACCGTCTCACTACTAGAGAGAAAAATAATGAAATCTGCTTTCAAGACATTGTTTCCGGGCGCTCTGGCCCTGATGCTGCTTCTGCCTTCCGCTCTTCAGGCAAAAGAAGTCGAAACCCAGACCAAACTGGCAAACGTGGTAGTTCTTGCAACAGGCGGCACCATTGCCGGCGCAGGCGCCAGCGCCGCCAACAGCGCGACCTATCAGGCCGCCAAGGTTGGTATCGAACAATTGATCGCCGGCATCCCTGAACTGAGCAAACTGGCGAATGTGCGTGGCGAACAAGTCATGCAGATCGCCTCGGAAAGCATCACCAATGAAAACCTCCTGCAACTGGGTCGCCGTGTATCCGAGCTGGCTGACAGCAAGGACGTCGATGGAATCGTCATCACCCACGGCACCGACACTCTGGAAGAAACCGCCTACTTTCTGAACCTGGTGGAAAAGACCGACAAACCGATCATCGTTGTCGGTTCCATGCGCCCCGGCACCGCCATGTCGGCGGACGGCATGCTCAACCTCTACAACGCGGTAGCGGTGGCCGGCAGCAAGGAAGCTCACGGAAAGGGTGTACTGGTGACCATGAATGATGAAATCCAGTCTGGCCGCGATGTCAGCAAAATGATCAACATCAAGACCGAAGCATTCAAGAGCCCATGGGGTCCGCTGGGCATGGTGGTCGAAGGCAAGTCCTATTGGTTCCGCTTGCCAGCCAAGCGCCACACCATGGATTCCGAATTTGACATCAAGAACATCAAGAGCCTTCCTGACGTAGAAATCGCCTATTCCTACGGCAATGTTGGCGATACAGCCTACAAAGCCCTGGCCCAGTCCGGCGCCAAAGCCATCATCCACGCCGGTACCGGCAATGGCTCGGTGTCTTCCCGCGTTGTTCCCGCCCTGCAAGCGCTGCGCAAGGATGGTGTACAGATCATTCGCTCCTCCCACGTCAATGCCGGTGGCTTTGTGCTGCGCAACGCCGAACAGCCCGACGACAAATATGACTGGGTCGTGGCTCACGATCTGAACCCACAAAAAGCCCGCATCCTGGCGATGGTCGCCCTGACCAAAACCAACGACAGCAAAGAATTGCAGCGGATGTTCTGGGAGTACTGATTCAGCCTCGCCTAGCCCTGTCTCGACCGGGCACTTGCTTCACCACTCGCCATACAGGCGGGTGGTGCAGCTTCCTGAACGTAACTCTTGCGCACAAAAATTTCGGATAACCCACATCAAAACCGGAAAACCGCTGTCAGAGGATTTTCTTGAATTTTAAGCAGTTGCGAAAATGCCTACAGTTAAATACTGTATGCACGTACAGCTTAATAAGGATAATCTCGTGGCCACTTCCTCCGACGCTCCTGATGCCTATGAACGCATGGGCATGCGTGTTCAAAAGATCATCAACTCCCCCACCGCACAAAAAGCCAAAGCCGCTCTGCTCTTCCGCCTCCCGGATGAACCGATGGATGCATGGGAGCGCCTGCTGGAAGAAATCGACGAGAACGACAATGTCACCCTCGCCTATCGCGATGATGGTGGCGTGCAGATTTTCTGGGTTGTACCGAAGGAAGATTGACTCAATGTTTGTCCGTTCGCTTGCTGTGTTTTTGCTGTTCATTTCAATTGCTGCCCAGGCCGGCGCACCCCGTACGTTTACCGAAGCCAAAAAGGTCGCCTGGAAGCTGTACGCCCCACAATCCACCGAGTTCTATTGCGGCTGCAAATACACCGGCAACAAGGTCGACCTGGCAGCTTGCGGTTACGTGCCGCGCAAAAATGCCAAACGCGCCTCCCGGATTGAATGGGAACACATCGTCCCGGCCTGGGAGTTTGGCCATCAGCGCCAATGTTGGCAGGAAGGCGGACGCAAGAATTGCACGCGCTACGATCCGGGCTACCAAAAAGCCGAGGCCGACCTGCACAACCTGGTACCGAGCATTGGCGAGGTCAACGGTGATCGCAGCAACTTCAGCTATGGCTGGCTACCGGTAGAAAAAGGTCAATATGGTGCATGCCTGACCCAGATCGATTTCAAGGCAAAAAAGGTCATGCCCCGCCCTTCGATTCGCGGCATGATTGCCCGCACCTATTTCTATATGAGCAAGCAGTATGGCTTGCGCCTGTCGAAGCAGGATCGGCAACTGTATGAAGCGTGGGACAAGACGTACCCGGTTCAGGACTGGGAACGTCAGCGCAATCAAAGCGTGGCATGTGTGATGGGACGCGGCAACGAGTTCGTCGGACCGGTCAACCTGAAAGCCTGTGGCTGAAAGCATGCATAAAAGAAAAGGCCTCGCGCTCCAAGCTCGAGGCCTTTTTTCTGGTTAGCTGCCGGACTTGTTGTAACGCCAATAGCCCATCAGATTAAGCGATTCGCGAGAAATGCCGCGCTCCTTGATCAGGTATCTGCGCAGATTCATGACAGCGGCTGATTCACCCGCGATCCAACCATAAAATCCTTCCGCAGCGCTTTCAGCGATTTCCCAGAGGATCTCCTGATCAATATCGACATCGGCCAATTCTACCGCTCGATTAACCATCGTTACCTCGACAGGCAGCGCAGCCTTTCGCACAGCGTCTACCATCAGCGACCCGGCAGCCGCCGCTCCCGCCTGCTCTCGAATCAACCACTGCACCGACAGACCCGGCCAATCCGGTAACTCGAGTCTGTCCGCCACACTGTCGACCTCCAGGAATACTTGAGCCTGAGGCGGGTCCGAAAGCACCGACAGCTCATCGAGGATCCCCATCGCGGCCGGCAATGCTGTCGAGTCGGCGACCAGCAAGAGATGCTTGAGAGATCGCGGAGGTTTCCACTCAAAACCACCCGCCTCGCTCGCCAGGTATCGACGATCAGGCGCCAGGATCTGCATCGGTTCACCCGGTTGTGCTCGCAAGGCCCATCTGGAAGCAGGGCCGGTTTCGCCATGCAGCACAAAGTCGATATCGACCTCGCCATGATCGGCACGCAAATGGCGGATCGTGTACGTACGCATGGCTGGGCGTCGGTCTGCCAGCATTGAACGGAAACGGGCGTACCATCCGTCTTCCTGAGAAAGCCTGGCGGGAGAGCCGTCCGCCGCCGGGAAAAACAGCTTGACTCGCTGATCAGGCGCCCAGGTGGCCATCTCGTTGACGGCCTGACCGGCAAGAGTGATCCGCATGAGATGCGGACTGAGGGGCTGCTTGCGACGCAACACAACGTCAAACAACTTGTAAGGACTGGAGGCCATGCGGAGCTCCTTCTGAGAATCTTCAGTGATTCCAGTAAAACGAATCACGCCGGACACCCTTTAGTCAGCTCCGCAAAAAGGCATGTTTACTGTGCAGAAGCGCGCTCGATCACCAATGTCTCGATGTTCTGCTTTTTCGCTTTGACAAGCGCTGCGTTGACATCGGCCTGTTTCGCTTCGGCTTCGGTTCTGGAACTGAATGGCCCCAGCAGAATCCGGGTCTTCCCGTCGGCATCCCTGATGACATTGGCAACGAACGCATGTTCGATCAACCATCCGCTCAGATCACTGACAGCCTGCGGGGTTTCGCCACGCACCTCCACATCGAACTGAGGTCCGGACACTGTCGCAGGCGCTGCCACCGCTACCGTTTTCGGCTTTGGCGCATCGACACGCTTGCCCTCACCACACCCTGCCAATGCCAGTGCCGCAACCATCCAGACCAATTTGCGCACAACGCTTCCCTCTGAATTTTCGAAACGGCGATCTTAACATCCACGATTACTTTCAGAGCCCTGCAAAATGGGCACAAAACTACGAGATTGATGATCGAAGCACCTGTATAGTTACGCGCTGGGAATTAATGTCGCTTCTGCGCATCAGAAAGAGGCACCCAAACCGTGAGACTTCGCACTAATCTATACGTACCACCGACCTCTGCACTGTCTGAATCAGGTGCCCTACAAAGCAATCAAGGAGAAGACCATGCTGATACTCACCCGCAAAGTCGGTGAAAGCATAAACATCGGTGATGACATTACGATCACCATTCTCGGCGTAAGCGGCCAACAGGTTCGTATCGGCATCAACGCTCCAAAGAATGTTGCCGTACACCGTGAAGAAATTTACCAACGCATTCAGGCCGGCCTGACCGCTCCGGACAAGCCGCAAACTCCCTGAGCCCTGTCGCAGTCAGTAGCCAGTCCGTTCACCCTCGCGTAATGACTGGCTAAAGATCCAAGCGCCGTTTTGCCACCCCACCTCACTGGTGACGGCGCAGGCGATAAGTGCTTCCCTCCTACGCCCGTCCCTTTTTCGCTAGCGATACTAACCATCATCGCAATGGCTGACTGTCAGACGTTTCTGAACAGAAGCTGGGAATCGTGCCGACCTAGCCGAACGTCACCCCTCGCGCCATTCCGGTAGCCGCTATCACCATCAGGACAAGCAACAGCGCTTCGGCATGACTGATTCGCGCAAAGACGCTTGCTCGCACGCTATCGATCGATGCGCTACCAGCCCGAGCCATGCGCCACCGGATCAGCGCAATCATCGGAGCCAGCTCCAAAAGCAGAATCAGCACAAGCAGCGTCATCTTCACGTGAAACAGCGGCTGATGCAGGTAGTAGTCGGCCCCTTTCTCATATCCGCCAAAAGCACGCACACCACCGGTGATCAGCAACGCCAACGCCGCCATCCCCCACAGATTGTCCGCGAGCAATACCCGCCGGATCTCGCCAGCCCCGGCAGCCAGCTGTCTGAACGCCGCACCTCGGGTCAACACCGCCCAGAAACCCAAGGCAAATGCCAACAGATGAAGCGCTGCAAGGAACCAATGTATGAGCATTGCGAAACTCCTGTCGGGAGTGAGTTTGATCTCGGCCAGACAGTAGTAGTCGAAAATGCATGAAGTTGCTCGATGCGGCCAAAGGCCGGCAACAACCGCTGTGCGCGATATGAGCGAGGCTAGAGGGGAAGGCAAACTGCGGGCAAAAAAAATCCCAAGCAGCTGATGGAAGCTTGGGATTTAAAAATGCATAAACCGTGGTGGTGAACGCGGGGCGAATATTACTGATATTCGCAGCGTGTAACAACGCTTTTTTGATAACCATTCGGTTAAAAAAAATCGTAACCCCTTAAATATCCACACTATTTAAATGGAGGCTGACATTTTTGCGACGAACGGAAGATGATCATCCCGGAACGGAATTGACGCTCCGGGATGGGAGTTTTGCAAAAGTTTTGCAAATCGCAGAAAGCAAAAAGGGGTTACCGTTTCCGGTAACCCCTTCAGACCGCCCAGCAGAGCGGATTTTGTTTGGTAGGCGCGATTGGACTCGAACCAACGACCCCCACCATGTCAAGGTGGTGCTCTAACCAACTGAGCTACGTGCCTGCTGTGAGGCGGCATTCTACGGAATTCCGGAGGGGTGTCAACACCTTTTTTTCACCTAACCCTATGAATATGCAAAATATTTAATTTCGCCCTCCGCCAGGAAGATTTCCCGGTGGCTGGCGGAGGTTTTTCAACTCGGGTAGGATCGCCTCACTCGTAAAATATATTAAACAGAGGCTGCAGGATGGCAAACACCCCTTACCCAGAGTCTTATTACGCTGCGTCGGCCAACGCCGTACCACCGCGCCCTGCGCTGCAGGATGACGTGGAGACGGATGTCTGTGTGATTGGTGCTGGTTACACGGGACTTTCCTCGGCCCTGTTCCTGCTGGAGAACGGTTTTCGAGTAACCGTGCTGGAAGCCGCGAAGGTCGGTTTCGGCGCGTCAGGCCGCAACGGCGGGCAAATAGTCAACAGCTACAGCCGCGACATTGATGTCATCGAGCGCAGCGTCGGCCCGAAACAGGCTCAACTGCTCGGGCAAATGGCGTTCGAGGGCGGCCGGATCATTCGTGATCGCGTCAGCCAATACAACATCCAGTGCGATCTGAAGGACGGCGGCGTATTCGCTGCCCTGTCGGCGAAGCAGATGAGCCATCTGGAATCGCAGAAGCGCTTGTGGGAACGCTTCGGCCACACTCAACTTGAACTGCTGGATCAGCGCCGCATTCGCGAAGTGGTCGCCTGCGATCAATACGTCGGCGGCATGCTCGACATGAGCGGTGGCCACATCCATCCACTCAACCTGGCATTGGGCGAGGCCGCTGCAGTGGAATCCGTCGGCGGCACTATCTATGAGCAGTCGCCCGCAGTACGTATTGAACGCGGCGCCAATCCGGTCGTGCATACGCCACAGGGCAAGGTCAGGGCCAAATTCATCATCGTCGCCGGCAACGCCTATCTCGGCAATCTGGTGCCAGAACTGGCAGCCAAGTCGATGCCGTGCGGCACACAGGTCATTACCACCGAACCACTGGGTGATGAACTGGCGAAATCCCTGCTGCCGCAGGACTACTGTGTAGAAGACTGCAATTATCTGCTCGACTACTACCGCCTGACCGCTGACAAACGCCTGATATTCGGTGGCGGCGTGGTTTACGGCGCCCGGGATCCGGCGAATATCGAGGCGATCATCCGGCCGAAGATGCTCAAGGCCTTCCCGCAACTCAAGAATGTGAAAATCGATTACGCCTGGACCGGCAATTTCCTGCTGACCCTGTCGCGTCTGCCTCAGGTCGGGCGCCTGGGCGACAACATCTATTATTCTCAAGGCTGCAGCGGCCACGGGGTGACTTACACCCACCTGGCCGGCAAGGTTTTGGCCGAGGCGCTTCGCGGACAAGCCGAACGCTTCGATGCGTTTGCCGACCTGCCACACTACCCGTTCCCGGGTGGGCAACTGCTGCGCACGCCGTTTGCCGCACTCGGCGCGTGGTATTACGGATTGCGTGACAAGCTCGGTTTCTGATGCGCAAAAAAAGGGCCGCTGGAAAGCGGCCCTTTTTACATGCTGCACCAATCACAACTGATCTCGTGCAATCCCGCTACGAATCCGCAAGATATCCGCCAACACTGCCAAGGCAATTTCCGCCGGCGTCTTGCTACCGAGGTTAAGACCGATCGGCGCATGAATCCGCGCCAACTCGCTCTCCCCCAGCCCGCCAATCCGGCGCAAGCGCTCGAAGCGTTTCTGCGACGTCTGCTGCGAGCCCATCACACCGATGTAGAAAGCTTCGGTGCGTACAGCCTCCATCATCGCCAGATCGTCGATTCGCGGATCGTGGGTCAATGCCACAACCGCCGTATCACGGTGGCAACCGCCATCGGCAATAAACACCGACGGCAACTGCCGACGAATCTCCACACCATCGAGCGTCACGCCGTCGAGCACTTCATCACGCGGATCGCAGAGAATCACTTCGAAGCCGAGACCGACCGCGAACTGCGCACAGGCCTGCGCCACGCTGGAGTAGCCGGCCAGCAGCAAACGCTGGGCAGCCCCGATGCGAATCCGTACCCGGTCGATTTCACGCTCGATTCGCGCCCCCTGCTCACGATCCGCAAACACCGTACGCGCCCCCGTCGCCAGATCGACCTCACGAATCAACCGGCGCTGCCCAAGCAATGCCGATTCGAGCTCACGCAGATGCGCCTGCACATTGCAGTCAGCGTCAAATTTCTCTACCAGCACATCGAGAATACCGCCGCATGGCAGACTGACCCGCGAGCGCGGATCATCGCCTTCGCCATAGCGCACCACATTGATCGCATCGAGAAACGCACCTTCGGCGACGCGTTCGAGAAAATCTTCCTCGACGCAGCCACCGGACAGCGACCCGATCCACTGCCCGCCTTCGTTCACCGCCAGCAGCGAACCCGGCGCGCGAGGCGCCGAGCCGTAGGTCGTCAGTACGGTGCAGAGCCAGATGCGCTGCCCCGCTGCCGACCACTCCAGCGCCCGCCGCACAACTTGCAGATCGAGATGCTGCATGATCAGTGTGCCTTGTGCTCGATGGACGGTGCGTCAGCCTGCAGCTTCTGCACATCACCCACCGCCAACTCGGCCGACTGACCACCCCACCCCTGACGCAGGTAGTTCAGCAAGTCGGTCAGTTGTTCGGCACTGAGCTTGTCGACAAACCCCGGCATCGGCTGCATGCGTTCAAACCCGGCAAACTTCTGTTCGCCAATACCATCCTCGATCACCCGCAACAGGTTGCGCGGGTCTTCCAGACGCAACGTGGTGTTGCCGCGCATGGCCACCGCAATATGCGGCTTGCCTTCGCCACCGGCAGCGTGACAGCCGGCGCAGACGTTCAAGTATTCCTGACGACCGCGTTGAGCGCTGGCACCGAGTTTTTCCACCGGCACTTCAGCCAGCTCTTTTGCCGCCGGTGGCTTGTCGCCAAGCAGGAAGGTTGCCATCGCCGTCAGATCCGGATCATTCAGACCCTGGGTGCTGTTGTGGAACACCGGGAACATCTCGTTGAACATCGTGCCCTGGGCACTCATGCCGTGCTTGAGGAACGTGCTCAGGTCCTGATGGTTCCAGCCGCGGGCCGCCAGATCCGTCGCCAGCAGGCTCGGAGCCAGATAACCATTGAGGATGCCGCCAGTCAGGCGCTTGTCCAGTTGCATGGCGCCGGGAAGGCCGCGTGGCGTATGACATTCGCCACAGTGACCAAGCACCTCGACCATGTACTGGCCGCGCTTCCAGGCTTCGCTTTTGCCTTCTGCCGGCTCCAGTTTCAAGGCTTTGCCGTACATCATGTTCCAGCCTATCAGGCCCGGACGCACGTTGAACGGAAAGCTCAGGCTCGTCACCGGCGCGGCGCGCTCGATCGGCTCGATGGTTTTCAGATACGCATGAATCGCATCCGAATCCGCACGGGGCATCAAGTGATACGAGGTATACGGCATCGCCGGGTACAGGTTGGCGCCATCACGACGCTTGCCTTCGGTGAGTGCCGCGAAGAACTCGTCATCGCTGTACAGGCCGATGCCGTGTTCCTTGCTCGGGGTGATGTTGGTGCCGTAGATCGTGCCGAACGGTGAAACGATCGGTAGCCCACCGGCAAACGGTGCGCCGCCCGGTGCCGTGTGGCAAGCCATGCAGTCGGCGGCGCGGGCGAGGTATTCGCCGCGCTTGACCTGATCATCCGCATGGGCCGCCAGCACAGGCACGGCAAGCCCGACCGCCAGGGTCAGGCGGGTCAGTAAACGCATCATGCTTAACCCTCCTTGACCAGGCCGAGATCCGTCAGCACGTTGCGGGTAGCGTTGTAGTAACGCACATACCCGGTGCAACGGCAGATGTGATGGCCGAGGCTGTCCTCGATGACTTGTTCCAGTTTGCTTTTGACGATTGGCTGGCGTTGCAGCTTTTCCACCAGCACGGTCGCGGCGTTGACGAAGCCCGGTGCGCAGTAACTGCACTGGAAGGCGAACTCATCGACAAAACGCTGCTGGATCGGGTTCAGCTCAGTGACCTGACCCTGCTCGTCACGCTTGGCATGGCCCTCGATGGTGCGGACCTTCTTGCCCTCGAAATAATGCGCGCCAGTGATGCAGGTGCGCACTTCTTCGCTGGTACCGTCCGGGTTATCGACGATCACGACACAGGCGTGACAGATGCCCTGGCCGCAGCCCAGACGCGAGCCGGTGAGGTTCTTGTATTCGTGCAGGTAATCGATCATCGGCAGGTCATCAGGGATGTCCACCGGGCCGACGGATTGACCGTTGAGGGTCAGTTGAAGCGGACGGTTAGCCATTGAGGGCCTCCTTGATGCGCGCAGCAGTGATTGGAAGGTCGCGGACACGTTTGCCGATGGCGTGGGCCACGGCGTTACCGATGGCACCGACCACCGGGATCATCACCACTTCGGCGATGCCTTTGGACGGGTCGCTTGGCGACAGCGGCGGCAGAATCTCCGATGTCTGTTTCCACACCGCCACATGGCGCGCCATCGGCAGACGATAACGGTTGAAGTTCCAGTCACCCTCCCCAGGCCCGCCTTCGTACAGCGGCATTTCTTCCATCAAGGCGTGACCGATGCCCATGGCGATACCGCCTTCGAGTTGGCCACGAACCAGTTCTTCGACCAGCACCCGACCGCACTCCAGCCACGAGTGATGGTTGAGCACTTCGACTTCTGCCGAACCTTTGTTGACCTTCAACTCGACCAGCGTCGCCACCGGGCTGTAGTAGGTCACGGCAGCGTTGTTCAGTTGAACCACCGGATAGGCGACATTCTGCCGATCCAGCAAATGGAAACCGTCGCTGGTCATCTGCGCCTTCTTGGCTTTCGGAGCGCCGTCACCGTACTTCACCGCCAGACCGTCCAGCGGCAGACGCTCGCGCACGCCGTCAATGCTGTATTCGGCCTCTGCCCAGCTCCAGCGGTTGAAGCCGTGAACCGTGGCAGCCGTGACCAGACCGCGCTCATGGGCACGCTTGGCCAGCTCTTCGAAGCTCAACGGCTGCATGCCGTTGGCAGTCAGTTTGCCGTCGACCCAATGCGCATCTTCGCGGCGCACGACGTAAGGGTTGGCCTGGCCGCCGTATGGGCCCTGACGCCAGATCTCCAGCGCCGCCGGCCACAGACCATGATTGAACAGCACGCGCGCCGCTTCACGGGTGGCGTGGCTGAAGTAGTAGGCGGAGTTGGTCGCGGACGAGGCCGACGCCAACTTGCCGACCCAGCGCGGGTTACGCAGGAAGTTGTCTTGCTCGGCCTGACTCATGATGTAAGGGTTGCCGGCAGTGACCAGTTGCATTTCCTTCCATTCGGTCTCGCCGGTCTTCACGTCGTGCGCCGGGCCGCCGAGAAAATCAGCAACCACCATGGCTTGCGAGGTAGACATGCCGGTGCCGATTTCGATACCGATGTGACGCAGGGAAATGCGCCCTTCAGCGGTGAACTCGATGCTGGCCATCGGTGCTTCGGAGCCAGTGCCGAAGTCTTTCTGGCAAATGGCAAAACCGACGCCATACCAGTTGTCCGGGTCTGCCGCTTCACGCTGTTTTTTGATGGCGTCGCGATTTTTCCAGACTTCGTGCAGCGACGCCTTGTCGAGAATCTCGTGCAGGCGCAGCGCGCCGGCAGGGATCGCGCCCTGGGTATTTTTCATCCCCGAACGCAACGCGTTCTTGCGACGCAGGTCGATGGCATCGACACCGAGACGATCGGCGATTTCATCGACCATCATTTCGGTGGAAGCCATGCTTTGCAGGGTGCCGTAACCCCGCATCGAGCCCGCCTCAACACCACGGGAGTGGTAGGCAGTCACCTGAAGGTCGTTCTGCGGCATGTAGTAGATCGACTGCGCCGCGGTAGCGCCAACGGCAGCCACTGACGGGCTGTAGTTGATCCGGCCGCCGCCATCGACGCTCATTTCGGCGCGGAAAATCTTGAAGCTGTGATCGGTCTTGTCCACCGCCAATTGGTAACGAATATCGAACGGGTGACGCTTGATACCGCTCTGGAACTGCTCGTAGCGGTCGTTGGCCAGGCGAATCGGTACCCCTGCTCCGTACAACGCCGCCAAGGCTGCGTAGTAAACGAAGATATTGTGGTCCTTGGAACCGTAACCCACGGTGTAACCCGGGTGCATGTTCAGGTTGGCAAGACCGAAACGCGACGGCGAAATCATCTTCGCAGTCTCGGTTGCCGCTTCCAGCGGACACTGGGTGGCGACAACGAAATGCAGGGTTTTGGTCGCCGGGTCGTACCAGCCGTTGCCGTTGTCCGGCTCCATGGCTGCCGGTTCGATGGACGGGGTTTTGTAGCGCTCGTCGAACACCAGCCAGTTATCCGGCGGGGAGTCGATTTCTTTCTTCATGCGTTCGGCGTAGAACAGGCCGCGCTCGGTCAGGTTGCCGTGCAGGTTCGGCTGGGAATTCCATACCGGGCGGCGGTTCTTGAGCATCGGGAACAGGATCGAATCCTTGAGGCTGGCGAACTCGTCTTCGTCCGCCGACGTCGGTCCGCCGACACGCACATAACGGAAACTGCCATAGGGATCGCCTTCGTAGAACGGCACTTTTGCACCGTAACGAATCGCCTTATCATTGAATTTGAGTTTGTTCTTGGCCTGACGGAAACGCTCGAAATCGTTCCAGATCAGGATCGCCACCGGGTGGCCGATGAACATCGGCACCTTGCCTTCCGGCAGCAGCGGATCCGGTGCGTGCTCTTCAGGGAACACGATGCCGTCCTTGTCCAGGTCGGCAGCGGTGACGATGCGATCAGGCTGCAGATCGGCACCGAGCCACGACAGGTCATAGCCGTCGTAGATTCGATCGGCCTTGATGGTTTTCAGCAACATGGCGTGGCCTTGCTGCTGGGGCCAGCCCGGCATGTCCCTGGAACGGATGTCGCGGGCAAAAACTTTGCTGCCGCAGACCTTGGACAAGGCATCGTTACGCTGGCGCGCCTTGCCGTTATTGCCGAGCCACTGCTCGGACGGCACGGTCACGCTGTTTTCCATCAAGGCAGCCAGCGCCTGGCTGCTGAGCGGCGTGAGCGTAACGCTCACACCCGCCACCAGCCCGCCCTGAAGGAACGAGCGCCGGGATATTTCACGGTTGGACATGGATCATCCTCTGGGCGGTTATGGATCCGCCCTTCTGGTTATCTACTGGGAATCTCGAGTCTTGCAGAAGCCCTTTTTGGCTGAACAAAGGGCGTGATGACAGTGCAAAGCTGACCGAAAGGTTAACTTTATAGGTTTCCGGGCTCGCAGCAAATAACCAGTTACAAAAAACTGACTAAAAAATCAAAAATCAATGTGGCAATGCATCGCAGCGACTCGATGACGCAGGGAGAGCATTAACCTGAGGACTTCTCGCGTAGGTCGCGAGGTAGCAGAGGAGACATTCTGGAGGGTCAAATTTCAGACACAAAAAACCCCGGTCTTTCGACCGGGGTCTTTGCTATCGACTCCGAACCAACCAAAGGTTGCTTTCGGTGCTTCAAGGCGTTCAGTGGTCCTTGAAGCAGATATGGCGCAGCGGACGGGACTCGAACCCGCGACCCCCGGCGTGACAGGCCGGTATTCTAACCGACTGAACTACCGCTGCGTATCGCTTTGAGCTGATGCTCAAGTAACTCGTTTGACTGAAAGCTTCGGTGCTTTTCAATCGCGAACCAGGCAGTACCTGACTCGTTGAATATGGCGCAGCGGACGGGACTCGAACCCGCGACCCCCGGCGTGACAGGCCGGTATTCTAACCGACTGAACTACCGCTGCGCGTCGGTGGAGGCACTTTCAGCCTGCCTCTTGCTTTCGCAAGTATCTCGGGAGTGGTGGGTGATGACGGGATCGAACCGCCGACATTCTGCTTGTAAGGCAGACGCTCTCCCAGCTGAGCTAATCACCCGTTTGCATCTCCGAGGCCGCGAAATTTACGCACGTAGCGAACCTAAGTCAATAGCAGGATTGAAGTTTTTCTCAAAAAGACAAAAATATGTCATTCCGAGTAGATCATCTTCTTGGTCATGCCGCCGTCGACCACGAATTCCTGCCCCGTCACGAACCCGGCATTCTTCGACAGCAGCCATGCCACCATTGCCGCCACGTCCTCGACCGTCCCTACCCTGCCTGCCGGGTGCTGGGCATGATCTGTATCCGTCAACGGCTCAGCACGACGCGCGGAGGGATCCCGCGCATCGATCCAGCCCGGGCTGACCGCATTGACGCGAATCTCCGGTCCAAGACTGATTGCCAGCGCATGAGTCAACGCCAGCAAGCCACCCTTGCTCGCGGCATAGGCTTCGGTATCGGGCTCCGACTGTGCTGCACGGGTCGAGGCCAGATTGACGATTGCCCCGTTATGCGCCCGCAGATACGGCGCACAATGCTTGGCCAGCAGCATCGGCCCGCTGAGGTTCACCGCCAGAACACGATTCCAGTACGCCAGATCGAGGCTTTCCAGAACGATATTGTGCGGATCCGCCACCGCCGCGTTGCACACCAACGCATCCAGCCGTCCGAACTGCCCAAGCACCTCAGCGACGCCACGCGCCACCTGATTTTCATCTGCTACATCCATGGCGATGAAGCAGGCATTTTCGCCAAGGACACTCGCCACCCTGGAGCCTCGCGCACGGTCCAGATCCGTCAGCACCACTTGCCAGCCTTCGCTGATCAACCACGCCGCGATTCCCAGTCCGATGCCACGGGCAGCCCCCGTGACCAGCGCTACGCGGCCATGGGTACCCGTCGTCAAGGAAGACAACTCGATCACAACGCCGCCAGACCGCGCGCCAGATCGGCTTGCAGATCCGCGACGTCTTCCAGCCCCACCGCAATGCGGATCAGGCTGTCACGAATCCCCGCCGCTTCACGCTCCTGCGGCGCCAGACGGCCGTGGGACGTGGTGCTCGGATGAGTGATGGTGGTTTTGCTGTCACCCAGGTTTGCGGTGATCGAAATCAAACGGGTCGCGTCGATAAAGCGCCAGGCGCCTTCTTTGCCGCCCTTCACCTCGAAGCTGACGACCGCGCCGAAGCCCTTCTGCTGACGCTGGGCCAGCTCATGCTGCGGGTGGCTCTTGAGGCCTGCGTAATGCACCTTCTCGATGCCATCCTGCTGCTCCAGCCATTCAGCCAGTTGCTGCGCATTGGCACAGTGCGCCTTCATCCGCAGATTCAGTGTTTCCAGGCCCTTGAGGAAGATCCAGGCGTTGAATGGGCTCAAGGTCGGGCCAGCGGTGCGCAGGAAACCGACGACTTCCTTCATCTGCTCGCTGCGCCCGGCAACCACCCCACCCATGCAACGACCCTGGCCATCGATGAACTTGGTGGCCGAGTGCACGACGATGTCTGCGCCGAGTTTCAACGGCTGTTGCAACGCCGGCGTGCAGAAGCAGTTGTCGACCACCAGCATTGCGCCTTTGGCGTGAGCGATTTCTGCCAGCGCGGTGATATCCACCAGTTCAGCCAGCGGATTGGACGGCGACT
Source organism: Pseudomonas bananamidigenes (assembly GCF_001679645.1). GTDB lineage: Bacteria > Pseudomonadota > Gammaproteobacteria > Pseudomonadales > Pseudomonadaceae > Aquipseudomonas > Aquipseudomonas bananamidigenes. Next base: position 57,931 of record NZ_LRUN01000079.1, read on the forward strand.
CGACGAACAGCAATCTGGTGTTGGACTTGATCGCCGCGTCCCAGGCCGACAGATCCGCCAGCGGCACGTAATCGACTTCCACGCCGAAGCGCTTGAAGTATTTCTCGAAAAGACTGATGGTCGAACCGAACACGCTGCGCGACACCAGTACATGATCGCCGGCACTGCACAGGCTCATCACCACCGCCATTATCGCGGCCATGCCGGTTGCCGTGGCAACGGCTTGTTCGGCGCCTTCCAGCGCGGCAATACGTTCTTCGAACGAGCGAACCGTCGGGTTGGTGTAACGCGAGTAAACGTTGCCCGGCACCTCCCCGGCAAACCGTGCGGCGGCATCGGCGGCGGTACGGAAAACGTAACTGGAAGTGAAGAACATCGGATCACCGTGCTCGCCTTCCGGCGTACGGTGCTGACCGGCACGTACGGCCAGGGTATCGAACGCTACGCCTTCGAGGTCGCTGTCCAGCCGACCGGCATCCCATTCCTGACTCATGCTGTCACTCCTTGCCCTGTTCTCGATAAATAAAAGTCTTTTGCCAGATACAAAACCGGCCCCTAAGGGCCGGTTGAAACTCAGTTGTTGTACAGATCGATGATCGCGCTCACCGCCTGGGTCTTGGCCTTCGAGGCGTCGTTGCGTGCCTGCTCGATCTTGTTCAGATAGGCCTCATCGACGTCGCCGGTAACGTACTTGCCGTCGAATACCGCACAATCGAAGTTTTCGATCTTGATCTTGCCGCCACCGACCGCTTCGATCAAGTCAGGCAGATCCTGATAGATCAGCCAGTCGGCACCGATCAGGTCAGCCACGTCCTGGGTCGAACGATTGTGTGCGATCAGCTCGTGGGCGCTTGGCATGTCGATGCCATAAACGTTCGGGAAGCGCACGGCCGGGGCCGCCGAGCAGAAGTAGACGTTTTCGCGCCGGCCTCACGGGCCATCTGGATGATCTGCTTGCAGGTGGTACCGCGGACGATCGAGTCGTCCACCAGCATGACGTTCTTGCCGCGGAACTCCAGCTCGATGGCGTTGAGCTTCTGACGTACCGATTTCTTGCGCGCGGCCTGGCCAGGCATGATGAAGGTACGGCCGATGTAACGGTTCTTGACGAAACCTTCGCGAAATTTCACGCCCAGATGGTTCGCCAGCTCCAGCGCCGCAGTGCGACTGGTGTCCGGAATCGGGATGACCACGTCGATGTCGTGCTCTGGACGCTCACGCAGGATCTTCTCGGCCAGCTTCTCACCCATGCGCAGACGGGCCTTGTAGACCGACACGCCGTCGATGATCGAATCCGGGCGCGCCAGGTAGACGTGCTCGAAGATGCACGGGGTCAGCGACGGGTTGGTCGCGCACTGACGGGTGTGCAGCTTGCCGTCTTCAGTGATGTAGACCGCTTCGCCAGGCGCCAGGTCGCGGATCAGGGTGAAACCGAGCACGTCCAGCGAAACGCTTTCGGACGCGATCATGTACTCGACACCTTCGTCGGTATGACGCTGACCGAACACGATCGGACGAATGCCGTGCGGGTCGCGGAAACCGACGATGCCGTATCCGGTCACCATCGCCACTACGGCGTAGCCACCGACACAACGGTTGTGGACGTCGGTCACGGCAGCGAACACGTCTTCCTCGGTCGGCTGCAACTTGCCGCGCTGGGCCAGTTCGTGGGCGAACACGTTGAGCAGCACTTCAGAGTCGGAACTGGTGTTGACGTGACGCAGATCGGATTCGTAGATTTCCTTGGCCAACTGCTCAACGTTGGTCAGGTTGCCGTTGTGCGCCAGGGTAATGCCGTATGGCGAGTTGACGTAGAACGGCTGAGCCTCGGCCGACGTCGAGCTGCCGGCAGTCGGATAACGGACGTGACCGATACCCATGTGACCGACCAGGCGCTGCATGTGACGCTGCTGAAACACGTCACGCACCAGACCATTGTCCTTGCGCAAGAACAACCGGCCATCATGGCTGGTCACGATACCGGCAGCGTCCTGGCCGCGGTGCTGGAGCACGGTTAGCGCGTCATACAGCGCCTGATTGACGTTCGACTTACCGACGATACCGACGATGCCACACATGCGACGCAACCCCTACTTAATGGATCTGAACTGAACAACACTCACTGAGGCGTTTTGGCCGACGGCAAGAGTTGCTCCTTGAACGGAATTTCAGCGGGTACGCTGATTCCGCTGGCAAGCCACTGACTGCTCCACCCGAGAATCAGGTTTTTGGACCAGTCTGCGACCAATAGAAACTTTGGCACGAGCTGTGATTCTTTCCACCACCCGTCCTGCTGTACCGGCCCCAGGCTCAACAGCCCGACCGCCACGACCACCAGCAACACGCCACGCGCAGCGCCGAAGGCCATGCCGAGAAACCTGTCGGTCCCGGACAATCCGGTGACGCGAACCAGTTCGCCGATAAGATAATTGATCATTGCGCCCACGATCAGTGTGGCGACAAACATGATGGCACAGCCCGTGATCACACGAGCCGACGGTGTTTGGATGTATCCGGCGAGGTACTCGGACAGTGAGCCACCGAACATCCAGGCAACCGCTCCTGCGATGATCCAGGTCACCAGCGATAGTGCTTCCTTGACGAAGCCGCGGCTCAAACTGATCAAAGCGGAGATGGCGATGATTGCAACGATCGCCCAGTCAACCCAGGTAAATGGCACAGTGCAGCCTACAGACGGATAAGGCGGCGCATTTTAGCAGAGCGCATGGCTGTCGGTAAGCTGCGATTGTCAGTGCATTTCAATCGAGGTGATAGATTTCAGCCACGCTCGGGCTGAAAGCGCACCACAAACCCCTTGAGGTTCTGCTGGCGGCTCAACAGATCACGCAGACGGTCGGCTTCGGCGCGCTCGATCAGCGGACCGACGAACACCCGATTCTTGCCATCGGCAGAGCGGATATAAGCGTTGTAACCCTGACTGCGCAGGGTTTTCTGCAGGCTTTCGGCACTGGCGCGACTCGACAGACTGGCCAGTTGCACCGACCAGCTCACCGACAGGCCATTGGCATCGACGCGGCTCTGGGTGGTATCCGGCTTCGCCGACAGCGCAGCGATCGGTTGAGCCGGAGCGGCAGTTGGCTTGCTCACGGGCGCAGGCGCTGGCGCTGGAGCAACTGCAACCGGTTTGGCTACCGGGGCCGGAGCTGGAGCTGGAACCGCAGGCGCAACCGGTGCGACCGGCGAGGCCTGCTCGGCGACCTCATCATCACTCGGCACCGGCTCTTGAGGCAGAACTTGCGGCTCAGGCACCGCCACGGTTTCCATCTGGATCTGCGCCACGGCAGGCGCCTGCGGCGCAGCGGGCGCCTCGACGGTTACCTGACGCTGCTCGTCCTGACGGGAAAACAGCATCGGCAGGAAAATCACCGCCAGCGCCACCAGCACCAGAGCACCGACCATGCGCTGCTTGTACGCTTTATCCAGCAAAGCCATTTGCCGCTTCCTCCGTGGAGCGCCGGGCCAGCCACTCAAGGGCCTCGGCGACACAATAAAATGATCCGAACAACAAGATCTCGTCGTCGCTGGTGGCCACTGCACATTGCCCCTCCAGAGCAGCCGCCACGCTGTCATAAGACGCGACCGACGCTCCAAGGTTCTGCAATGCCGCATTCAATTCAGCGACCGGGCGCGCTCGCGGCGAATCCAGCGGCGCCACCGCCCAATGCTGGACACTGGCATTCAACTCACCGACCACGCCATCCAGATCCTTGTCCGCCAACAGGCCGAACACGGCCAGGCGCTTGCCGACCGGTGGACGGGCAGCCAGACGCCGGGCCAGATACTCCGCCGCGTGCGGGTTATGACCCACGTCCAGCAGCAGGTTCAGGCGCTTGCCGTTCCATTCGAACGAGCGACGATCAAGGCGACCGACCACGCGAGTGGCCTGCAAAGCCGCAACAATCTGTCGAGCGTCCCAAGGCAGGCCCAGCAGCAGATAAGCCTGCAACGCCAGTGCAGCGTTTTCCATCGGCAGGTCGAGCAGCGGCAAATCGCGCAATTCAACGGCCTGGCCATCTGCGTCGGTACCGCGCCACTGCCAGAATTGGTCAGTGATGCCGAGATCGAAATCGCGCCCACGCAGAAAGAACGGGCAAGCAAGCTCGCGTGCCTTGTCCAGCAGAGGTTGTGGAGGATTCAGATCGCCGCACAGTGCCGGTTTGCCCTGACGGAAAATTCCGGCCTTCTCGAAGGCCACGGACTCGCGGGTATTGCCCAGGTAATCCGCATGATCGACACCAATGCTGGTGACCAGCGCGATATCTGCATCGACCACGTTGACCGTGTCCAGACGCCCGCCCAGGCCGACCTCAAGCACTACCGCGTCGAGCCCGGCCTGTTGAAACAGCCAGAATGCCGCCAGAGTGCCCATCTCGAAGTAAGTCAGGGAAATCTCGCCCCGCCCGGCTTCAACCGCTGCAAAGGCTTCGCACAGTTGCGCATCCGTGGCTTCGACGCCATTGAGCTGCACCCGCTCGTTGTAACGCAGCAGGTGCGGGGAGTTGTAGACACCGACGCTCAGGCCCTGCGCCCGCAGCAATGAAGCCACGAAAGCGCAGGTCGAACCCTTGCCATTGGTGCCGGTGACCGTAATCACCCGAGGCGCCGGCTGGCCCAGCCCCATGCGGGACGCTACCTGTTGCGAACGCTCCAGCCCCATGTCGATGGCGGAAGGATGCAACTGCTCAAGGTAGGCGAGCCACTCGCCAAGGGTGCGCTCGGTCATACGTTGGCAGGCACCGGTGGAACGACGATCGGCTCGACAGGCGCAGCAACGTAGGTCGGCGTCGGCTTGCCGGTCAGTTGTGCCAGCAGATTGCCCAGGCGCGGACGCAGCTCACGACGATCGATGATCAGGTCGATTGCACCGTGCTCCAGCAGGAACTCGCTGCGCTGGAAGCCTTCCGGCAGTTTTTCGCGCACGGTCTGCTCGATCACGCGCGGGCCGGCGAAGCCGATCAGGGCTTTCGGCTCGCCGACGATCACGTCGCCCAGCATCGCCAGACTGGCGGAAACGCCGCCGTAAACCGGATCGGTCAGCACAGAGATGAACGGAATGCCTTCTTCACGCAGACGCGCCAGCACCGCCGAGGTCTTGGCCATCTGCATCAGGGAAATCAGGGCTTCCTGCATCCGCGCGCCACCGGAGGCGGAGAAGCAGACCATCGGGCAACGGTTTTCCAGAGCGTAGTTGGCAGCGCGCACGAAGCGCTCACCGACGATGGCGCCCATGGAGCCGCCCATGAAGCTGAATTCGAACGCCGAAACCACGACAGGCATGCCCAGCAGGGTGCCGCTCATGGAAACCAGCGCGTCTTTCTCGCCGGTCTGCTTCTGCGCAGCAGTCAGGCGATCCTTGTACTTCTTGCCGTCACGGAATTTCAGACGGTCAACCGGCTCCAGGTCAGCACCCAGCTCAGCACGACCTTCGGCATCCAGGAAGATGTCGATGCGCGCACGTGCTCCGATGCGCATGTGGTGGTTGCATTTAGGGCAAACGTCCAGGGTCTTTTCCAGCTCCGGACGATACAGCACGGCCTCGCAGGACGGGCATTTGTGCCACAGGCCTTCAGGCACCGAGCTCTTCTTGACCTCCGAACGCATGATCGAAGGGATCAGCTTGTCTACCAACCAGTTGCTCATGCTTTCTTTCTCCAGTACCGGCGGCCCGAACGCTCTGGTTCGCGGCCCCGTGTATGCCCTTCAGCTAAATTCATGTGTGGCGATGATCGATGGCGTTGCCGGGTCAGCGGAACTGACCTGCGTACAATCCGAAAAGACCCTCAGCCTCTTTTCTACAGAGCTGTGGACGGCGGCAGTCTGCCAGCCGTCACATCAACCTATGGCGTTGATGAACGCCCGAATCCTTGCGTGATCCTTGATACCCTTGCTCGCCTCTACCCCACCGCTGACGTCAACCGCGTAGGGCCGTACCCGGGCAACCGCTTCGGCGACGTTCTCGGGTGTCAACCCGCCGGCAAGAATCAACGGCTTGCTCAAACCTTGCGGAATCAATGACCAGTCGAACGCCTCGCCGGTTCCACCGGGTACGCCTTCCACGTAGGTATCGAGCAGCACGCCGCTGGCGCTCGGATAGGCATCGCAGGCTGCGGCGATGTCATCGCCGGCCTTGACCCGCAGGGCCTTGATGTACGGCCGGCGCCAGCCTTCGCACTCGGCAGCGGTCTCGTCGCCGTGAAATTGCAGCAGATCCAGCGGCACCGCATCGAGGATTTCCCCGAGCTCGCAACGACTGGCGTTGACAAACAGCCCCACCGTGGTCACGAACGGCGGCAACGCGGCAATGATCGCCCGCGCCTGCTGCACGGTCACCGCCCGAGGGCTTTTGGCGTAGAACACGAACCCGATGGCATCGGCCCCGGCCTCGACGGCTGCCAACGCATCCTCTATGCGGGTAATCCCGCAAATCTTGCTGCGAACGGCCGACATGTCGATAAAACCTCAAGGCAAATCCGGGAAAGTCCCGGATGGTAACAAATGCATTCGAGGGCGTCAGCCGTCAAGTTCCGAGAAACCGGTAAGGAAATGTGGCCCGATGAAACGCTCGGGCAACGGGAATTCGTCGTGGTACTCGACCTGTACCAGATATAGCCCGAACGGATGAGCCGTGACCCCGCCGGAACGCCGCTCACGGCTTTCCAGCACTTCTTTCATCCACTCCACCGGTCGCTCGCCGGCACCGATCGTCATCAACACTCCGGCGATGTTGCGCACCATGTGATGCAGAAACGCATTGGCACGGATGTCCAGCACGATCATTTTGCCGTGACGGGTCACGCGCAAGTGATGCATCTGCTTGATCGGCGACTTGGCCTGGCACTGGCCGGCACGGAAGGCACTGAAGTCATGAGTACCGATCAGGTACTGCGCGGCCTCGGCCATGCGCTCCACATCCAGAGGGCGGTGATTCCAGGTGATTTCTTCATTGAGATGGGCCGGCCGGATCTGATCGTTGTAGATCACGTAGCGATAGCGCCGGGCAATGGCCTTGAATCGCGCATGAAAGTGCGCAGGCATGACCTTCGCCCAACTGACACTGATGTCGTGGGGCAGGTTGATGTTTGCACCCATGACCCAGGCTTTCAGCGAGCGGTCGACCTGCGTATCGAAATGCACAACCTGCCCGCAGGCATGCACACCGGCATCGGTGCGTCCGGCGCATTGCAGCGAGATCGGCGAATTGGCGACCTTCGACAAGGCATTTTCCAGGGTTTCCTGCACCGTGAGCACACCGGTGGACTGGCGCTGCCAGCCGCTGTAGCGCGAGCCTTTGTATTCAACGCCCAGAGCGACGCGAAAAAAGCCTTCGGGAGCCATTTCGGCGGCCGGGTTATCTATGTTTGCCAAGTCGGGACAGCCTGCTGATCTACGAAGGCGGGCATTATAAGGCGGCGAACCGGGGATGCCAGACCCAAACAAAAACGGCAGCCTCGATGGGCTGCGTTTTTGTTTATCGCCGAACGCTGACTCAGGCCAGGTGCGAAAGCATTTCCTTCGCTTCGTTCTTCTGCTTGTCATCACCCTCGCTGAGCACTTCGTTGAGGATGTCGCGCGCGCCATCGTTGTCGCCCATGTCGATGTAAGCCTGAGCCAGATCGAGCTTGGTGGCGGCCTCGTCGGTACCGGCGAGGAAATCGAAGTCCTCGTCGCTCAGATCACCACCCATTGCGGCATCGGCTTCGGTGAAGCTCGGCTCGTTGATGCTGCTCGACAGACGATCCAGCTCGGCATTGACGTCGTCCAGTTCGGCGGCGAATGCATCCGGTTCAGCCGGGGTCGCATCCATTTCGTCAGCCAGGGACAGATCGAAATCGGCTGGCAGCTCCAGATCATCCAGAGGCGCTTCAGCCACCACCGGCGGCTCGACCGGCGGCAGGTCCTTCACGCCCTCGTCCAGCTCCAGCGAAAAATCCTCGTCAGCCAGATCAACCGGCACCGGCGCAGGATCGGCACCCAGGTCCAGATCCAGATCGAAGTCGGACAGATCATCAAGGTTTTCCTTGATCTCTGTCTGCTGCTGCAGCACAGACTCGAAGCTCAGGTCGTCATCGGCCGGGAATTCGTCCAGCTCCACCGGTGCCTCTGGCTCGACAGCCGTCACCGGAGCAACCGGATCCAGCGGCTTGATGTTGTCGAGATCATCCAGACTCAGGTCGAAAGCGCTGTCCAGATCGTCTTCGGCCTTGGCGACAGGCGCTTCTGGCTCATCAAGCAGCAGTTCCTTGACGTAATCCTCGTCCAGCTCGGCCGCAATGGCCGCTGCCGCCAGACCGGCAGCCGCAACGACCGCCATGGCCGGGAAGCGTTTTTTCAGCTCTTCGACCTTGGCGAAGTTGTCGCCATTGGCAACCAGTTGGCGCTCCTGACCGACGAAGGCATCACGATCACCCTGGCGACCGTAGACTTCCATCAGCTTCAGGCGCAAGTCGCTACGCTGCGGCTCCAGGCTGACGCCCTCCTCCAGCAACGCCGCCGCCTGATTCAAGCGACCGTTATCGATATGCGACTGCGCCTTGTCCAGCACGTCGTCGGAGCGCTCGGCAGCCGGAGCGACCAGTGGCGCGGCGATCGGCTCGGCCATCACTACCGGAGCCACCACAGGGGCCGGCGCTGGCGCTGGCGTGAGCTTGACGCTTGCCGCCGGCACTTCCAGGCCTTCGAAGCTGTCTTCCGGCAGATCGAGCTCAGGCGAGAACGACTGCTCTTCCAGAGCGCGAGCCATGCGCAGATGCTTCTCGGCCTCCTGTTGCGCCTTGCGGCGACGGGCCAGCAGCAACAGCAGAAGCAGGAACACCACCGCACCACCACCGACCAGCCCCAACAGAATCGGGTTGGTCAGCAGCTCGTTGAAGGCTTTGTCTTCGTCGGCGACAGGCTTGGGCTCGACCACGGGTTCAACCGGGGCCGGCGCAGCGGCTTCAGGCGCAGGCGCGGCAGGTGCGGCCTCGGCCGGCGTGGCTGGCGGGGTGGCCGCCAGCTCCGCAGTAATGGCCGGAACCGGCGGCACTGCCGGAGCAGCCGCATCAGCTGCAGGTGCCGGGGTCGCGCCCGCGCCTTCGGCCTGCATTTTCGCCAGCTGGTTATTCTTCAGTTCGATCAGGCGTTGCAGCTTGTCCAGCTGACTTTGCAGATCGGCCATGCGGCTTTTCAGTTCCGCATTGTCACGACGGGTCGTGTCGAGACTTTCCTGGGTCACGGCCAGTTTGTTGCTCAGAGCCTTGGCATCACCGGCCGGCCCCTTTCCACGAGCCTTGCCGCTTTCGGCGGAAACGAGGCTCAGGTTGTCCTTGGCATTCTGCGCAGCGCCGGCATTGGCGCGACCACGCTTGGTGGCGTCGAGCTGTTGCTGACCGGTGCCCGGCTTGGCCACATAACGACGACCCTGACGCCAGGCCTCGTTCTGCGCAGCCACTTCGGCAATCGCTTTCGACTGCGGCAATGCGGTGCTTTGCACCTGATCCGGCAGACGCAGCACCTGACCGGTTTTCAGGCGGTTGATGTTGCCGTCGATGAATGCGTCAGGGTTCAGCGCCTGAATCGCCAGCATGGTCTGCTGGATCGATCCGCCGGTGCGCGCCTTCGCCGCGATTTCCCACAGGGTGTCGCGTGGCGTGGTGGTATGCGTCGAATGCGTTGCGCCCGTGGTCGGCGCGGTGATGGTCTGTGCCGGCGCAGCTTGAGCGGCGGCATCAGCCGTCTGTGGCGAAAACTTCGACGGGTCCAGCAATACGCTGTAATCGCGCAGCAGTCGGCCGTTCGGCCACATCACCTGCACGAGGAATTTCACCATCGGTTCCGACAGCGGCTTGCTCGAGGTTACGCGCAGCACGCTCTTGCCGCTGGCGTTGAGCACCGGGGTGAAGGTCAGATCATTGAGGAACGCCTGGCGATCGACGCCGGCCTTGGCGAAATCTTCCGGCGAAGCCAGGCTCGGCACCACTTCGGCAGCGGTGAGATCCTTGACATCGAGCAGTTCGATTTCCGCCACCAGCGGCTGGTTCAGGGTCGACTTCAGGGTCAGCTCCCCGAGCCCGAGGGCATGCGCCATACCGGAGGACAGCGCCGAGGCGGCCGCTATTGCTAACACCAGTTTGCGAACTTGAACCATAGCCTCTTCCTTTGTTTGAACGTTCCTCGGCCAGCGAGAAAATATCGATTGTCGCTGCCGTAAGGCATTGCGCGCGACGACAGCATGCCGCGCGCGATCATTTCTTTGATGCCCCGGAAAGTCCCGGAGGGTATTACGTCATCAAGCCGTCTGGCCAAGCATAGCGCCCGGCTAGAATCAGTCGACAAATTGTTGCCAAGTATCTTTTACAGCAGGTCTTTTATCAACAACTCGGCCACTTGCACCGCGTTGAGCGCCGCGCCTTTGCGTACGTTATCTGACGTCAGCCACAGATTAAGTTCCGACGGCTCGTCGACACCGGCGCGAACCCGCCCGACATAGACCACGTCCTGCCCCACCGCGTCACCGACCGCAGTCGGATAATCGCCGGCCTCGACCAGTTCGATCCCCTCGGCGTCTTCAAGCGTGGCATTGACTTTTTCCAGGTCGACCGCGTTCGCTGACTGCAAGGTCACGCTAAAGCTATCGCCAAAAAACACCGGGGCTTGAACGCAAGTTGCGGAAATCTTTAATGAAGGTTTGGCCAGCACCTGGCGCAGCTCGCGCACCAGGCGTTTTTCCAGCAGCGTGTGGCCGTGCGCGTCCGGCTTACCGACCTGAGCCAGCAGATTGAACGCCATCTGCCGATCGAAGAAGGTCGGTTCCAGCGGACGCATGTTCAGCAGTTCCGTCGTCTGCCGGGCCAGCTCGGAAACCGCTTCACGGCCCTGAGCGGAAACCGCCAGATTGGCGGTGACATGCACAGATTGCAGATCGACCAGATCAAGCAACGGCGCCAGCACCACCGCCAGCGTGGTGGCCGACGGGCTCGGGCTGCTGACCTGGAAGGGCATTTTCATACCCGCGAGCACAGTGGCATTGGCTTCCGGCACCACTTGCGGCGCCTGATCCGCCGGCAAGGCTCCGGACAGATCCACCAACGAGCAACCTGCCGCGTGAGCGCGGGCGGCGTAGCTCAGGGTGATGGCCGGGCCGGCGGTAAAGAACGCCAGTCTGACCTTGCTGAAATCGAACGCGTCGACTTCGCGCACACGCACGTTCTTGTTGCGAAACAGCACCGAGCTGCCAGCGGATTCGCTGCTGGCCAGCAGATGCAGGTTGCCGACCGGAAAGTCGCGCTCCTCGAGAATCTGCACAAGGGTTTCGCCGACAATACCGGTGGCGCCGATCACGGCAATATCAATGGGCTGGCTCATGGTGCGACCTCTGGTGGAACGGGGGGAGCGGCACTTTACCGGGTGGCTGCCGGACAGGCAAAAAAAACCCGCGCCTTGCAAGGCGC
>NZ_LRUN01000008.1 GCF_001679645.1 Pseudomonas bananamidigenes
CCCCCTGCAATATCTCTTTCAGGTGATTCGATTCACCCACCCTTTCGGGGGCCTTGGTACAGGCAGGCCGGGGATTCCCCTCTTTACGCCGGCTCACACCACAAACGTGATGAGCCCACCCTTTTGGGGCCCTTGATACAGGCAGGTCAGGGGTTCCCTCTTTACACCGGCTCAGCACGCCATGCGATGAGCCCGCCCGTTTCGGGAACCTTGGTACAGGCAGGCCGGGGATTCCCTCTTTTATTGCTCCCGGAGATGGATCTCCAGCCGCCAGCGGTCATCGACCGCCTGGCCGGCCCACTCCCCTTGCAGCGGCCGCGCTGCCAATACCGTCAGCAACAACCCGCCATCACTCGGGCGAGTCCGCCAGATCACATCCTTGCCGTTGAGCTTCAACTGGCCTTTGCGAGCCGGCCCCTCGGCCTGAAACAGCAATGCGACGGTGCCGTCGACTATCTCGCCGTGCAGCTTCGGTTCGTTGTTGAACCAGACCGCCAGGCCACCATCGATCACCTCGACCTGCTGCAATACGCTGGGGTCAGGGTTGGTCAAGCGGCCGATCATCAATCCGACCATCAGGCCGAAAATCGCCAGCGAACCCATGACCCGCGGGAATAGTTTCGAACGCGGGTCGGCTGGCGGCGTAGAATGCGCGTCATCTTTACCTGCGGAGCCGTGCATGTTTCACGTCATCCTTTTTCAACCGGAAATTCCACCGAACACCGGTAACGTTATCAGGCTGTGCGCCAACAGCGGCTGCCACCTGCATTTGATCGAACCGCTGGGCTTCGAGATGGACGACAAGCGCCTGCGTCGTGCCGGCCTCGACTACCACGAGTACGCCACGCTGCAACGCCATGCCGACCTCGCCAGTTGCCTGGAAAGCCTTGGCCATCCAAGGCTGTTCGCCTTCACCACCAAAGGTTCACGCCCGTTTCACGATGCCGCGTTCGTGCCGGGCGATGCCTTTATTTTCGGCCCGGAAAGCCGTGGCCTGCCGCCGGAAGTGCTGGATGCCCTGCCCGGCGAACAACGCCTGCGCCTGCCGATGCGCGAAGGCTGCCGCAGCCTGAACCTGTCCAACACCGTGGCAGTGGCCGTGTACGAAGCATGGCGGCAGAACGGCTTCAAGTAACACCCAAAAACAACTGTGGGAGCGAGCTTGCTCGCGATAACGGTATGTCAGACGACATCGATGTCACCTGACCCTCCGTAATCGCGAGCAAGCTCGCTCCCACATGGGGTGTTGCAAAACCGTTTACTGAACGGTCGGCGTCTCGCCAGCTTCCTGCATGCGCTGCAGCTCTTGCGCATAGAGGGCGTCGAAGTTCACCGGCGCCAGCATCAGGGCCGGGAACGAACCACGGGTCACCAGGCTGTCCAGGGTTTCGCGAGCGTACGGGAACAGGATGTTCGGGCAGAACGCACCCAGCGTGTGGCTCATCGAAGCCGCGTCCAGGTTCTTGATCAGGAAGATACCGGCCTGCTGAACTTCAGCGATGAAGGCGACTTCTTCACCGTTTTTCACGGTCACGGACAGGGTCAGCACGACTTCGTAGAAATCGCCTTCCAGCGCCTTCTGGCGGGTGTTCAGATCCAGACCGACGCTCGGATCCCACTGCTGGCGGAAGATCGCCGGGCTTTTCGGAGCTTCGAAGGACAGGTCGCGTACATAGATGCGCTGCAGGGAGAATTGCGGTGCGGTTTCTTCTTCGCTGGCTGCAGTGTTCTGTTGGTCAGTCATCTCAGATCCTTTCTGATCTTGGGTCTTTTGGGTTCTTGGTGAGGTGCAGCAGTTCAGGCCTTGAGCAGCGCGTCGAGCTTGCCGGCGCGCTCCAGGGCATACAAATCGTCACATCCGCCGACGTGGGTGTCGCCGATCCAGATCTGCGGCACGGACGTGCGTCCGGCCTTCTGGGCCATGGCGGCGCGCACCTGCGGCTTGCCATCGACCTTGATCTCTTCGAAGGCCACGCCTTTGTTCGCGAGCAGGTGCTTGGCGCGCGAGCAGTAGGGGCAGTAATCGCTGGAGTAGACGATGACGTTACTCATATCACTTCACCAGTGGCAGGTTGTCGCCTTTCCAGCTGGAGATCCCGCCGGACAGCTTGGCGGCGGTAAAGCCGGACTTCATCAGCTCGCGGGCATGGGTGCCGGCAGTCTGACCCAAGGCGTCGACCAGAATGATGGTCTTGGCCTTGTGCTTTTCCAGCTCGCCGATACGGGCGGCCAGTTTGTCCTGGGGAATGTTCAACGCACCGACGATATGACCGGCGGCGTATTCCTTGCTCGGACGGATGTCCACCACCAGGCCGGCTTCCTTGTTGACCAGTGCGGTCAGCTCGCCCGTGCTCAGGCTTTTACCGCCACCCTGCACCGTGTGCGCCAGCAGCAAGGCCAGCAGTACGACGAAGATACCGACAAGAATGTAGTGGTTAGTGGCAAATTCAATCAGGTGAGCAACCATCGAAGGAGGATCCAGGGCGTTAAAATGTCGGCCAGTATACACAGCCACTATGGTGGGCCAAACCCCGTCCGGCGGTGACGCCGCAGGAACTTAGCTTTAAACTGCCACTCCCTTTTCCATCGCCCTCTTCTTATTAGCCACGAGTGGATTCCATGACTACCACGCCTAAACCTTTGGTCCTGATGATTCTCGACGGCTTCGGTCACAGCGACAGCCCCGAATCCAATGCCGTCTTCGCAGCCAAAAAGCCTGTGCTGGATCGCCTGTGGGCCACTGTGCCGAACGGCCTGATCTCGGGCAGCGGCATGGACGTCGGCCTGCCGGACGGCCAGATGGGCAACTCCGAAGTCGGTCACATGAACCTGGGCGCCGGTCGCGTGGTGTATCAGGACTTCACTCGGGTGACCAAGGCGATCCGCGACGGCGAGTTCTTCGAGAACCCGACCATCTGCGCCGCCGTGGACAAAGCCGTGGCCGCCGGCAAGGCCGTGCATTTCATGGGCCTGCTGTCGGACGGCGGCGTGCACAGCCATCAGGATCACCTGATCGCCATGGCCGAACTGGCCTTCAAGCGTGGCGCCGAAAAAATCTACCTGCACGCCTTCCTCGACGGCCGCGACACCCCGCCGAAAAGCGCCGCCTCGTCGATCGAACTGCTCGACGCGACCTTCCAGGCCCTGGGCAAGGGCCGCATCGCCAGCCTCATCGGCCGCTACTACGCCATGGATCGCGACAACCGTTGGGACCGCGTGGCGCAGGCCTACAACCTGATCGTCGACGGCAAAGCCGAATTCAGCGCTGCCACCGCCCAGGAAGGCCTTGAAGCCGCGTACGCCCGTGGCGAAAGCGACGAATTCGTCAAGGCCACCCGCATCGGTGAGCCGGTGAAAGTAGAAGACGGCGACGCCGTGGTGTTCATGAACTTCCGCGCCGACCGTGCCCGCGAGCTGAGCCGCGTGTTTGTCGAAGACGGTTTCAAGGAATTCGAGCGCGCACGCCAGCCAAAAGTGCAGTACGTCGGCCTGACCCAATACGCCGCCAGCATCCCGGCCCCCGCAGCCTTTGCGCCGGGCAGCCTGGAAAACGTGCTCGGCGACTACCTGGCGAAAAACGGCAAGACCCAGCTGCGCATTGCCGAGACCGAAAAATACGCCCACGTGACCTTCTTCTTCTCGGGCGGTCGTGAAGAACCGTTTCCGGGCGAAGAGCGCATCCTGATCCCGTCGCCGAAAGTCGCCACCTATGACCTGCAGCCGGAAATGAGCGCACCGGAAGTCACCGACCGTATCGTCGACGCCATCGAGCACCAGCGTTACGACGTGATCGTGGTCAACTACGCCAACGGCGACATGGTCGGCCACAGCGGCGTGTTCGAAGCTGCCGTGAAAGCCGTGGAATGCCTGGACACCTGCGTCGGCCGTATCGTCGACGCCCTGGAAAAGGTCGGTGGCGAAGCGCTGATCACTGCCGACCACGGCAACGTCGAGCAAATGGCCGACGAAGCCACCGGCCAGGCGCACACCGCACACACTACCGAGCCGGTGCCATTCATCTATGTCGGCAAACGTGATCTCAAGGTCCGTGAGGGAGGCGTGCTGGCAGACGTAGCGCCGACCATGCTCAAGCTGCTTGGCCTGGAAAAACCGGCAGAAATGACTGGCACTTCGATTCTGGTGTAATCGCCCGTCCAAAACACTGAAAAACCCTGTGGGAGCTGGCTCGCCAGCGATAGCAATCTGACAGCCAACATCTATGTTGAATGTGCAGGCGCCATCGCTGGCAAGCCAGCTCCACAGTGGTTTATGGAGTTTTCGAAATGGAATCGGGCCTATTGCTTGCCCCAGTTATCACACAGCCCCAATTGGGCGTTTTTTTTGCCGCGTGGGCCGGGCATACTAGGCCGTCCCTTACCCTGGTACCGCCCGCCCTTATGCTCCGCGTCCTGATCGCTCTCGCTCTGACATGCCTGCTCCAACCGGCCTTCGCGGATGAGCGCGCGCAAACCCAACAGCAACTGGACGCCACGCGCCAGGATATCGCCGAGCTGAAAAAACTGCTGGGCAAGCTCCAGGAAGAAAAATCCGGCGTACAGAAAGAGCTCAAGGGCACCGAAACCGAGATGGGCAAGCTCGAAAAGCAGGTCGATGCCTTGCAAAAGGAGCTGAAGAAGAGCGAATCCGAGCTGCAAAGGCTCGATGCGGAGAAAAAAAAACTCCAGAGCGCGCGCACTGAACAGCAGCGACTGATCGCCATCCAGGCACGCGCGGCCTATCAGAATGGCCGGCAGGAATACCTCAAGCTGCTGCTCAATCAGCAGAATCCCGAGAAATTCGCCCGCACCCTCACCTATTACGACTACCTGAGCCAGGCCCGCCTGGAGCAGCTGAAGAATTTCAACGAAACCCTGCGCCAGCTGGCCAATGTCGAAAAGGACATTTCCGCGCAACAAGCCCAGTTGCTGGCACAGAAAACCGACCTCGACACCCAGCGTGACGCCCTCGACAAGGTTCGCAAGGAACGCCAGCAGGTACTGGCCAGGCTCAATGACGACGTGAAGGCCCGCGATCAGAAACTGGCAGCCCGCGAGCAGGATCAGGCAGACCTGTCTAAAGTCCTTAAAACCATCGAAGAGACCCTGGCCCGCCAGGCCCGTGAGGCAGAAGAAGCGCGGCAGAAAGCGCTGATCGCCCAGCAGGAAGCCGAAAAAAAGCGTTTACGTGAGGCCCAGGCCCGCGCCGATGCGGACTCGGACACCAGCGACGCCCCGCGCAAACCGGCCAGACCCACGCCTGGCGCGCTGGTATCCAGCGGCGGCGAGACATTCGGCGGCCCGTTTGCCGCCACTCGGGGAAAACTTCCATGGCCGGTTGATGGTCGACTGCTGGCACGTTTCGGTGAAACCCGTGGCGACGACGCCCGCACCAAATGGGACGGCGTGATGATCAGCGCCTCCGCCGGCAGCCAGGTTCACGCCGTACACGGCGGGCGCGTGGTGTTTGCCGACTGGTTGCGCGGTGCCGGACTGCTGGTGATCCTCGATCATGGCAACGGTTTCCTGAGCCTTTACGGTCATAACCAGACGCTGCTGAAGTCGGCTGGTGACGTGGTCAAAGCCGGTGAGTCCATCTCCACTGTCGGTAACAGTGGCGGGCAGGACACGCCAGCGCTGTATTTCGCAATTCGTCAGCAGGGTCACCCGAGTGATCCGGCACAATGGTGCCGCGCGCAAGGATAAGCGCGGGCAACCTAAATTAGGAGTTCGTTCGACATGCTGCATTTGTCCCGCCTTACCTCGCTGGCCCTGACGATCGCCCTGGTGATCGGCGCGCCTCTGGCGTTCGCCGCGCAACCGGCTCCGGCTGTCGCCCCGGCAGGCACTGCCGCGACTTCCAAGGCCCCGTTGCCGCTGGAAGAGCTGCGCACCTTTGCCGAGGTGATGGACCGGATCAAGGCGGCCTATGTCGAACCGGTGGACGACAAGACCCTGCTTGAAAACGCCATCAAGGGCATGCTCAGCAACCTCGATCCGCACTCCGCCTACCTCGGTCCGGAAGACTTCACCGAACTGCAGGAAAGCACCAGCGGCGAGTTCGGCGGCCTGGGCATCGAAGTCGGCTCGGAAGACGGCTTCATCAAGGTCGTGTCGCCAATCGACGATACGCCTGCCTCGAAGGCCGGCATCCAGGCCGGTGACTTCATCGTCAAGATCAACGGTCAGCCGACTCGCGGCCAGACCATGACCGAAGCCGTGGACAAAATGCGCGGCAAGATCGGTCAGAAAATCACCCTGACCCTGGTGCGTGACGGCGGTACACCGTTCGACGTGACCCTGGCCCGCGCCGTGATCCAGGTGAAGAGCGTCAAGGCGCAATTGCTGGAATCGGGTTACGGCCTGATCCGCATCACCCAGTTCCAGGTCAAGACCGGCGAGGAAGTCTCCAAGGCCCTGGCCAAACTGCGCAAGGACAACGGCAAGAAGCTCAACGGCATCATCCTCGACCTGCGCAACAACCCGGGCGGCGTACTGCAGGCGGCGGTAGAAGTGGTCGACCATTTCATCACCAAAGGCCTGATCGTCTACACCAAGGGCCGGATCGCCAACTCCGAGCTGCGCTTCTCCGCCACCGGCAAGGACGAAAGCGAAGCCGTGCCGATGGTTGTGCTGATCAACGGTGGCAGTGCATCGGCCTCGGAAATCGTCGCCGGCGCCCTGCAAGACCAGAAACGCGCCGTGGTCATGGGCACCACCAGTTTCGGCAAGGGCTCGGTGCAGACCGTGCTGCCGCTGAACAACGATCGTGCGCTGAAGATCACCACGGCGCTGTACTTCACACCGAACGGCCGCTCGATCCAGGCCCAGGGCATCGTCCCCGACATCGAGGTACGCAAGGCCAAGATCACCAACGAAGCGGACGGCGACTACTTCAAGGAAGCCGACCTGCAGGGTCACCTCGGCAACGGCAACGGCGGCGCGGATCGTCCGAGCGGTTCGAGCGGCAAGGCCAAGGCGATGCCACAGGATGACGATTACCAACTGGCCCAGGCTCTGAGTCTGCTCAAAGGCCTGAGCATCACATCCGGCCGTTGAGGATGTCCTTGCGTTTTGTTCTTGCCCTGCTGTGCTGTCTGGCGGGTGCTGCTTACGCAGAATCCGCCAGACCGGCACCTCAAAAAGCCTATCTGACACTGATCATCGATGACCTGGGGCAGAACCTGCCCCGGGACCGTCGTGTGCTGGCCCTGCCCGGGCCAGTGACCACGGCGATCATGCCCGACACCCCGCACGCCACTGAATTCGCCCGCGAAGCCCACCGCGCCGGCAAGATCGTGATCCTGCACATGCCGATGGACCCGGCCACCGGCCCGTTCGCCTGGCACCCCGAACTGCCTGTCGAAGAACTCGAAAAACGGCTGAACGCGGCGTTCAAAATGGTCCCCTACACCGCCGGCATCAACAACCACATGGGCAGCCGCATGACGGCACAACCGGTGGCAATGGCATGGTTGATGGGCGAACTGCAACGTCGCCACAAGTTCTTCGTCGACAGCCGCACCAGCGCGCAGACTGTCGCGGCGCAGCAGGCGCAGAAAATCGATCTGGCAAGCGTTTCAAGGGATGTGTTTCTCGATGACGAACGCACCGAAGCGGCGATCTACACCCAGTTGCAGACCGCGATAAACCTGGCGCGCAAACAGGGTTCGGCGGTGATGATCGGCCATCCTTATCCACAGACGCTGGCCGTGCTTGAGCGGGAGCTGCCGAAGCTGAAAGCCCAGGGCATCGAGTGGATCGACATCAGGCAGATGATCAGTGTGCGCAGCAATCGCGCTACGGCCGCTCATGGCAAAGACGGTGTCTATCGGTAATGCTGCCCCCTACATAATTACCGCCAGCCCTCTCGCCCACTTCCGGATAGTGAAACCTGCAACCGGTAGCGGCTCGGTCGAGTCGCCTTTCACTATCAGGACTGACCATGACGAACAATGACACCACCGCCGACCCCTCGCGGCCAATGGAACCCATCAAACTCGACAACCTGCTGATCAGCTTCACCACAGAGTTTCAGCGGGTGTGGGACACCAAGAACCTTCGCTCGAGCCCGGCCGGTTTCTGGCGCCCCGCCCCGCCCCCCGATGTGTTGCCGGGTTATTTCCCGCTGGGCGATCTTGCGATTCCGGGATTTGCAAACATCAACGGTACGAATGTTGCGGCCGTCGTACGGGAGGCGGACTCCCCGAGCATCGACAGCACCAAGGGCAAAGCACTCAGCCGGCCCGACAACTTCGAACAAGTCTGGAAGGATTCAGGAACGGGCGCAAAAACCTACGTTTCGATCTGGCGCCCGATCCCTCCTGAAGGCTATGTCGCTCTTGGCCTGGTCTGCGCCAGTGACCATGAAAAACCATCGGTCAATTCGGTACGTTGCGTACGTATGGATCTGGTAACGCCTGCCACTGCCGGCCCGTTGATCTGGAGTGACAAGGGGAGCGGCGCAAAGCAGAACTTCAGCGCCTGGAGTATCGAGCCACCCATTGCGCAAGCAGGGGAAATCTGCTTTTTGCCCGGCACATTCACGGGCGTACAAAGCCACTCCAGACCTTCGTCATACCTGGCTTCCTACGCGCTGCGGGTACCGCTCACGGTGCAGTCGAACCCTGCGCCGGCAGCCCCGATACTGTCGGGGTTCGGCCCACCCTCCCCCATCGAGCCGGCTACGGTTACTCAGGTCGCCCGACTTCCCTGGTTCGCAGTCAGAGACGATATGCACCCGCCCGAACAACTGCGATCATCGCCGTACTACCGCCTGGAAAGAGCGGATCGGTACATGTTGGTCGGTTACGAGCATAACGCGGGGGACCAATATCGATCCGTCAAATGGACGGCAGAGCGGGCTCAAAATGCGTCTTTGCTGCAAGTGTTCAATCGTCTGACAGCCATTGAGTTCGACAAGGCCTGGCCGATCAGGACATCCGGCGATAACTGGGCGATACGATTTTCGGCCAACCTGACCAAAATCTTCGCTCACACCGAAACATCGTCTGGCGGATGGGGAAAATTCTATCCTTTGGAGGTTGTCGCTTTGGTAGCGAAAAACACGATGGTTGCGGTGTATCAATTGCAAAGCGAATACCGGCTGTTGCGTGCGGACAATACGCCAGTGACATTCGGCATCAAGTACAGCGATGACGAAAGCCTCTATCTAAGCCAGCACCCGTCCGAAAAAGACGCCGTGATCACCTGCCCCTCGCCGATGGCATCCGATCATGAACAGGGCGAAGCCTCTATCGGGCACGATGAAATCCCCGTCCCGGAGACGGGACCAGTGATGGAGACTACAGATACCGCCCCATGATCTCGTCGACCACGCCATCCTTGCGCATCTGGTCGAGCGCTGCCTGAAGCCTGACAACCGCCTCATCCGACACCTGCTTGTTCAGCGCCAGATACAGTTCGGCGCTGTTGAAGCGAAGTACGGTCTTGAGCCCCGTCACGCCGTCCTGCCGGGCAAGATAACGCCCGGCAGGATCGCCGGTGGCCCACAGATCGATCTGGCCGCTGACGAGCTTTTTCGCGTTGTCCTGATCGCGCAGTACCACCACCGGCTTCAGGCCCTGCCGGGTCAGTGTCTCGGCAATCGCATCGCCCTTGTAAGCGCCGATCTTGTACTTGCGCGCGTCATTGAGGGTTTCGAGGGTGATCTTGCTGTCGGCCTTGGCCAGCATGACCCAGTCGTCCGGGCCGATCGGGCCGACCCACTTGAACAAGGCCTCGCGATCCGGCAGGCGCGCCATCACAAAGGCACCGTAACCGGGGTTTTCCAGCGCCAGCTTGTAGACCCGTTCCCAGGGGAAACGCAGGGTCAGGCTGTAAGTGATACCCGCACGCTTGAACATTTCGCGCACGATGTCCGTGGCGATGCCGTTGATGTTTTCGTCCTGGGCGAAATTCTTGCCGTTCTTCGCCATGTTGTACGGCGGGAAGTTTTCGGTGAGGAGCACCAGATCGGTGTCGGGACTTTCTGCGGCATGGCCAGTGTCGATCAACAACACGGAGGCACTGACGAGGGCGAGAAGCAGGCGTTTGATCATGTCGGGCTACCGAAATCCATGGCGTGCCCAAGAGTGCCTCGGGTACGCCATGCTGTCCACTGGCCTGTATGGATGTTTAACGCATTACGATACCGCGGTGAGCCATGTAGGCTTTGGCTTCCTGAACCGTGTATTCGCCAAAGTGGAAAATACTCGCCGCTAGTACGGCGCTGGCGTGGCCTTCGAGAATGCCATCGGCCAGATGCTGCAGGTTGCCAACGCCGCCGGAAGCGATCACCGGAATGCCCAGCGCATCACTGATGGCGCGGGTCACGCCAAGGTCGAAGCCGTTTTTCATGCCGTCCTGATCCATGCTGGTCAGGAGAATTTCACCGGCCCCCAGGCCTTCCATTTTTTTCGCCCACTCGACCGCGTCGAGACCGGTCGGCTTGCGGCCGCCATGGGTAAAGATTTCCCAGCGCGGGGTTTCGCCCGGGCCGGACACTTTCTTCGCGTCGATGGCGACGACGATGCACTGCGAGCCGAAATGCTGCGCCGCCTCGCCGACGAACTCGGGGTTGAACACGGCAGCGGTGTTGATCGACACCTTGTCCGCACCGGCATTGAGCAGGTTGCGGATGTCCTGCACGGTGCGCACGCCACCGCCGACAGTCAGTGGAATGAACACCTGGCTGGCCATGCGCTCGACGGTGTGCAGTGTGGTGTCACGGCCATCGACACTGGCGGTGATATCGAGAAAGGTAATCTCGTCGGCACCCTGCTCGTCGTAGCGACGGGCGATTTCCACCGGGTCGCCGGCGTCACGGATGTTTTCGAACTTCACGCCCTTGACGACCCGGCCGTTGTCCACGTCCAGGCAAGGGATGATGCGTTTGGCCAGTGCCATGGTCAGTCCTCAGCCTTGGTACGAGTCGCAGAAAGCTTGCGCTTCGGCGACGTCGAGAGTGCCTTCGTAGATCGCCCGGCCTGTGATGGCGCCGATGATGCCCGGCGCCTTGGCGTCGAGCAGCGACTTGATGTCACCCAGGTTGTGAATGCCGCCGGAGGCGATCACCGGGATCCTGGTGGCAGCAGCCAGCGCAGCGGTGAACGGTACGTTGCAGCCCTGCATCATGCCGTCTTTGGCGATGTCGGTATAAACGATCGAGGACACGCCGTCGGCTTCGAACTGTTTGGCCAGGTCGATGACCTGCACCTGGCTGATCTCGGCCCAGCCGTCGGTGGCGACAAAACCGTCTTTGGCATCGAGGCCGACGATGATCTTGCCCGGGAATGCACGGCAGGCTTCAGCAACGAACGCAGGCTCTTTGACAGCCTTGGTACCGATGATCACGTAGCTCACGCCCGCCTTGACGTAGTGCTCGATGGTTTCCAGCGAACGGATGCCGCCGCCGATCTGGATCGGCAGGGTCGGGTAGCGCCTGGCGATCGCAGTCACCACTTCGCCGTTGACCGGCTGACCTTCGAAAGCGCCATTCAGATCGACCAGATGCAGACGACGGCAACCGCCCTCCACCCACTTGGCAGCCATGCTCACCGGGTCATCGGAGAACACTGTGGAATCTTCCATGCGGCCCTGGCGCAGACGTACGCAGGCACCGTCTTTGAGATCGATAGCGGGAATAATCAGCATCTGGCAAACCTTCAAATTTGAATGTTCAGCTTGGCTCGGAAATCAGTTTTTCTCGAGCGCCCACAGGTCGCTTTCGATGCTTTCAAACCGCTCCTTGAGCTGGGCCTGCACATCGAAAATCGCCCTGTTGTAATAGTGCGGAGCAATTTCGCGGGTAAACAGTTCAAGAACTTCCGCCGCCTCGAACGAACCCAGATCCAGTTCGAATCGATCCGCCATGAACCGCTGGATCTTGCGGTTGGCATCGCTTTCCTGCTCCGGCGTGAGGGTCAGGATCGGCGGTTTCTTTCTGGCGGCCATTTACCAGCGACCGTCCCACGCTGCGAAGTTCTGCAGCAATTGCAGGCCATGGGTATGGCTCTTCTCCGGGTGGAACTGCACGGCGAAACGCGAACCTTCAGCCAGCGCCGCAGCGAAATCGACGCCGTAATGACCGCTGCCGACCACTTGGCGCGGGTTACCGGCGGCGATGTAGTAGCTGTGCACGAAGTAGAAACGCGCCAGGTCCGGAATGTTGTGCCACAGCGGGTGATCCACCGACTGCTTCACTTCGTTCCAGCCCATGTGCGGGACTTTCAGGTGCTCGCCATCTTCATGCAGGTCATTGCCGAAGAACTTCACCGCGCCCGGGAACAGGCCGATGCAGTCGACACCGTCGTTTTCTTCGCTGGTGTCGAGCAAGGCTTGCATGCCGACACAGATGCCGAGGAACGGGCGATCCTGGCTGACTTCACGTACCAGCGAGTCGAAGCCCAGACGACGGATCTCCGCCATGCAATCGCGAATCGCGCCGACACCGGGGAAAACCACGCGGTCGGCTTCGCGGATCACGTCCGCATCGCTGGTGATCAGCACCTTGCCGGCGCCAACGTGCTCGAGGGCCTTGGCCACCGAGTGCAGGTTGCCCATGCCGTAATCGATGACTGCTACCGTCTGCATCACAGCACGCCCTTGGTCGAAGGCATCTGGCCGGCCATGCGCTCATCCAGTTCGACGGCCATGCGCAGCGCGCGGCCGAAAGCCTTGAACACGGTTTCGATCTGGTGGTGAGTGTTGGTACCGCGCAGGTTGTCGATGTGCAGGCTGACCAGCGCGTGGTTGACGAAGCCCTGGAAGAACTCCTGGAACAGGTCCACGTCGAAACCGCCAACGGTGGCGCGGGTGTATGGCACGTGCATCTGCAGGCCCGGACGGCCGGAGAAGTCGATGACTACACGCGACAGCGCTTCATCGAGCGGCACGTAGGCGTGGCCGTAGCGGCGGATGCCTTTCTTGTCGCCGATGGCTTGCGCGAAGGCCTGGCCGAGGGTGATACCGACGTCTTCCACGGTATGGTGGTCGTCGATATGCAGATCGCCCTTGCATTGGATATCCAGGTCGATCAACCCGTGACGGGCGATCTGATCCAGCATGTGCTCAAGAAAAGGAACACCGATATCGAATCGGGCCTTTCCGGTGCCATCAAGGTTGATCGAGGCTTTGATCTGGGTTTCCAGAGTGTCGCGCTCGACAGACGCCTTACGTTCGGCCATCACCAGCTCCGCAAAATCATTGGGCGAAAAAGGCAGCCATTATAGGGGCGCGGGGCGCAAACAGAAACACGAGACGTGATATGGCAGACGGATAGAAGCCCGTACTGTCGGGGATAGACATGTCCATACAAGACATTCCGGACAGCCCGAAACAACTGTGGGAGCGAGCTTGCTCGCGATGAGGGCCGCACATTCAACATCACTGTCGACTGTCAGACCGCTATCGCGAGCAGGCTCGCTCCCACAGGATCTGGCGCTGACCTGAAGATTATCAGGCCAGTGCCTGGCTGCTTAGTGAAACAGAACCGCCGTCTTCTGCAGGGTCACCCACACACCCCACGCCAACGGAATCCCTACCACCAGCCACGCAGCGATCGCCAACGGCTTGCTGCCCGGCGCGGCTTTCCACTCGAGCACGGTGCTGCTGTCGGCACCCTTGTCGTGACCCAGCGCCTGCTCGGCGGCCAGTTCAGCGTCGGTCATGAAGTACTTGTCCGCCACCGGACGCACCAGCAGGTTGCACAGGAAGCCCAGCACCAGCAGGCCGGCGAGGATGTACAGGGTGATATCGTAAGCGGCGGCGCGTTCGACACCGATGCTCAGCTGATACTCACGCAGGTAGTTCACCAGCACCGGACCCAGCACGCCAGCGGCAGCCCAGGCGGTCAGCAGACGACCGTGGATCGCGCCGACCATTTGCGTGCCGAACAGGTCGGCCAGATAGGCCGGAACGGTTGCAAAACCACCGCCGTACATCGACAGGATGATGCAGAACGCCGCCACGAACAGCGCCACGTTGCCCAGATGACCGAGGTTCGGGATCAGCGCGTACAGGGCAAAGCCCAGCGCAAAGAACACGAAGTAAGTGTTCTTGCGACCCAGGTAGTCCGAGAACGACGCCCAGAAGAAACGACCGCCGATGTTGAACAGGCTCAACAGACCCGTGAAGCCCGCCGCAATTGCAGCGATCGAAGCCAGTTGACCGGCATCCAGTTGACCGAACGGCAGATCATTGCCCAACAGCTTGCCGCCGAACACTTCCTGCAACAGCGGCGAAGCCATGCCGAGGATGCCGATACCGGCGGACACGTTCAGGCACAGCACCAGCCACACCAGACGGAATTGCGGGGTTTTCCACGCCACATTCACGTGAACATGACGATGAGTGATCATCGCATTCGAGGCTTTCTTCGCCGGCGCGGTCCAGCCTTCAGGCTTCCAGCCGGTCGGCGGCACGCGATAAGCCAGCGCACCACCGATCATGAACACGAAGTAGATCGCCGCCATGGCCACGAAGCTCTGCCATACGCCGACACCGGTTGGCGAAGCGAAATGGCTCATCAGCGCGGTCGCCAGTGGAGCGCCGACCATCGCGCCACCACCGAAGCCCATGATCGCCATGCCGGTGGCCATGCCGCGCTTGTCCGGGAACCACTTGATCAGGGTCGATACCGGCGAGATATAGCCCAGACCGAGACCGATACCGCCGATCACGCCGGAGCCGATCCACATCAGCCAGATCTGGTGGGTATAGATACCCAGCGCAGAAATCAGCAGACCGCCGCACCAGCACAGAGCCGATACCACACCGGCCTTGCGTGGCCCGGCGTGTTCGAGCCAGCCACCCCAGATCGCTGCCGAGCAGCCAAGGAAGATGAAGAACAGGGTGTAGATCCAGCCGAGCATGGAGATCGGCCAATCACATTGCGACGAGAAAACCTGTGCGATGAAGCTCATGTCCGGCGCGCAAGCCACCGGTGCAGTAACGCCCAGCGCCTTGGACAGCGGCAGCCAGAACACCGAAAAGCCATAGGCCATGCCGATGCACAGGTGAATGGCCAGAGCGGCCGGTGGTACCAGCCAGCGGTTGAAACCGGGCCTGGCGATGATGCGTTCCTTGGACAGGAACGCAGGCTGGGCGGCGCTGAGGCCGTCCGCCGTGATGCTCGTGCTCATTGTGTATCCCCCAATTATTAGTATGCGTTCGTCAGCCACTGCTCACCCCCGGCCTTTATGCACGCAGGCATGACCGTGTTGGTGGGTGGAGCTCCTTGAAGCGCGACCAAAAGTCGCAGAGGGACGGACGAACGGGCGAAGGTTACCATCTGCAGGTGACAGAAAAACCAAACTGATATCACCTTTTTCGAGTCATCTGATCTCATCCGGCCGGGGAACCCTCCTGTCGACCGTTGTCGAAGCGCTGCAGGCCACGGCTCGCCGGACTCCTCGGGATACCACCAGTACGGGGTCAGGCAGCGCTATACTCCCCGGCTAAATTACGAATTCGACTAACTACAAGGACTCGCCCATGAAAGCGTTCGGCAAAATCCTGGGTCTGGTAATTCTCGGGCTGTTGCTGATCATTGTGGCGGCGGGCTTCGCCCTGACCCACTTCTTCGATCCCAACGACTACAAAAACGAGATCCGTCAGATAGCCCGCGACAAGGCCCACATCGAGCTGACGCTCAATGGCGATATCGGCTGGAGCCTGTTCCCGTGGCTCGGCCTGGAATTGCACGAAGCCAGCGTAGCCACCCTGATCAAGCCTGATGAACCGTATGCCGATCTGCAGATGCTCGGTCTGTCGGTACGCGTGCTGCCGCTGCTGCGCCGCGAAGTGCAGATGAGCGACGTGCGCGTCGAAGGCCTGAACCTGCGTCTGAACCGCGACAAGAACGGCCACGGCAACTGGGAAGACATCGGCAAGCTGCCGACTGCCGCCCCTGCACCGGGCAGCACCCCGCCAGGCGCCGCCGGCGAACCGGTCGTCGAAACACCCGCCCAGCCGGAAAAACCGCCACAGCCGATCCGCCTCGACATCGACAGCCTGACCGTCAACAACGCCCGGGTTGAATACAACGACGAGCAGACCGGCAAGCAGTTCAGCGCCGAAAGCATCCAGTTGAGTACCGGTGCGGTCCACGATTCGACCAACATTCCTCTGAAAGCCACGGCGTTCCTCAGCACCAATCAGCCCGTGCTGCGAGTGCGCACCGAGCTGAACGGCGAGCTGCGCATCGAGCGCGCCCTGCAACGCTACAAGTTCGAAGACCTGAAGCTGTCCGGCGAACTGACCGGCGATCCGCTGCAAGGCAAAGCCATGACGTTCTCCGCCCAGGGGCAGATGTTGCTCGACAAGGCCGCCAATGTCGCCGAATGGACCGGGATCAAAATCTCCGCGAACCAGTTGCGCGCTCTGGGTGAGCTGAAGGCCAACGATCTGGACAAGACTCCGCAAATCACTGGCGCGATTTCCATCGCCCAGTTCGATCTGGCGAAGTTTGTCGACAGCATCGGCCAGACCCTGCCGGCCATGGCCGAAGGCAGCTTGAGCAAAGTCGAGCTGGTCAGCCGTGTCGCTGCCACACCGACCAGCCTGGCGCTGGACAA
Source organism: Pseudomonas bananamidigenes (assembly GCF_001679645.1). Classification (GTDB taxonomy): domain Bacteria; phylum Pseudomonadota; class Gammaproteobacteria; order Pseudomonadales; family Pseudomonadaceae; genus Aquipseudomonas; species Aquipseudomonas bananamidigenes. The sequence goes on from NZ_LRUN01000008.1 coordinate 16,574, forward strand.
CATCAACCTGAAACTCGACGACAGCAGCTTCAGCGGCCGCATCGCCGTCGAAGACTTCGCCAAACAATCATTGCGGGCGATCCTCAAGGCCGACACCTTCAACGTCGACCGCTACCTGCCGCCGAAATCGGAAAAAGCCGCCAGCGCCACCCAGGCGCGTCAGACCGAAGTCGCCAGCACCGAAGCCGATGCCATGGCCGGCGCCGGCAGCACCCCGCTGCCGGACAAGCCGAGCAAAAGCGCCTGGAGCACCGAACGCCTGTTCCCGGTGGAGCGCCTGAGCAAACTGGACGTGAACGCCGACCTGACATTCGGCCAGTTGACCCTCGACAAACTGCCGATCCAGAACGCCGCACTGAAAGCCACCGGCCAGGGCGGACTGCTGACCCTGGAGAACCTGCGCGGCGAACTCTACAACGGCGACTTCGAAGCCAAGGGCACCCTTGATGTGCGCCCGAGTGCACCGCTGTTGAATCTGCAAACCCGGATCAACCGCGTGCCAGTGGAAAAAATCCTCGAAAGCCAGGGCAAGAATCCGCCGGTCAAAGGCCTGGTGAACCTCACCAGCACCGTCACCGGTAGCGGCAACAGCCAGCAGGCACTGATCGACACCCTCAACGGCAACGCCAGTTTCGTGATCAACAACGGCGTGTTGCTCAATGCCAACCTCGAACAGCAGTTGTGCAAGGGCATCGCCACTCTCAACCGCAAATCCTTGAGCGGCGAGCCGCGGGGCAAGGACACGCCGTTCCAGGAGCTCAAGGGCAACCTGACGTTTCACAACGGTGTGGCCAACAACCCGGACCTGAAGGTGCGCATCCCGGGCATGACCGTCAACGGCGACGGCGACATCGACCTGAAAGTGCTGGGCATGGACTACCGCGTCGGCATCATCGTCGAAGGTGACACCAGCGCCATGCCGGACCCGGCCTGTCAGGTCGGCGAGAAATTCGTCGGCATCGAATGGCCGCTGCGCTGCCGTGGCCCGCTGGAACTGGGCGCCAAGGCCTGCCGCGTGGACAACGAGCGCCTGGGCCAGGTCGCGACCAAAATGGCCGGCGACAAGCTCAGCGAAAAAATCGACGAGAAACTGGGCGACAAAGTCAGCCCGGAACTGAAAAACGCATTGAAGGGGCTGTTCAAGCGATGAGAGCGGAGCAGTTTTCCACGGCGGTGCTGGAATGGTTCGACCGCCACGGCCGCCATGATTTGCCCTGGCAACAGAACATCAACCCGTATCGGGTGTGGGTGTCCGAGATCATGTTGCAGCAGACTCAGGTCAGCACCGTGCTCAATTACTTCGACCGCTTCATGGCCGCGTTGCCGACGGTCGAGGCCCTGGCCGCAGCGCCCGAGGACGAAGTGCTGCATCTGTGGACGGGCCTGGGTTATTACACCCGCGCGCGCAATTTGCAGAAGACTGCGAAGATCATCGTCAGCCAGTACGGCGGCGAGTTTCCCCGCGATGTCGAGAAGCTCACGGACTTGCCGGGCATCGGCCTTTCCACCGCCGGCGCGATTGCCAGCATCAGCATGGGCCTGCGGGCGCCGATCCTCGACGGCAACGTCAAACGGGTGCTGGCGCGGTTTACCGCACAGGAGGGCTATCCCGGTGAGCCGAAGGTCGCCAAACGACTGTGGGCCACTGCAGAACGTTTCACACCGCAGGATCGGGTCAACGCCTACACCCAGGCGATGATGGATCTTGGCGCCACGCTCTGCACCCGCAGCAAGCCAAGCTGCCTGCTGTGTCCGCTGCAAAAGAGCTGCGAAGCACACCTGCTCGGCCTTGAGACCCGCTATCCGATCCCCAAGCCGCGCAAGGCCATCCCGCAGAAGCGCACGCTGATGCCGCTGCTGGCCAACGACGATGGCGCGATTCTGCTTTATCGCCGCCCGTCCAGCGGATTGTGGGGCGGTTTGTGGAGCCTGCCGGAACTCGACGACCTCGACGACCTGCAGCACCTCGCCGCGCAGCACTCGCTGGAACTGGGCGAGCAGCAGGCGCTGCCGAGCCTTGTCCACACCTTCAGCCACTTTCAGCTGTCCATCGAACCCTGGCTGGTTCAGGTACAGGAGGCCGGCAGTCACGTGGCCGAGGCCGACTGGCTCTGGTATAACCTCGCCACCCCGCCGCGCCTGGGCCTCGCCGCCCCGGTCAAGACCTTGCTCGAACGCGCGGCCGCCGTCTTGAATGCAGGAGAGTCGACATGACCCGCACCGTAATGTGCCGCAAGTACAAAGAACAACTCGAAGGTCTGGAGCGCCCACCGTACCCGGGCGCCAAGGGCCAGGACATCTTCGAACACGTCTCGGCCAAGGCCTGGGCGACTGGCAGAAACACCAGACCCTGCTGATCAACGAAAAACGCCTGAACATGATGAACGCCGAAGACCGCAAATATCTGCAGGGCGAAATGGACAAGTACTTCTCCGGCGAGGAATACGCCCAGGCCGAAGGCTACGTTCCGCCAGCGGAATAATCAGCGGAAATCGGGGGTCTGATCGTAAGCGACGGAATTAATTTAAGAAATTTTAAAAAAGTCGTTGACGTAAATCCGAAAAACCCTTTTAATGCGCCCCGTTGCCCAGATAGCTCAGTCGGTAGAGCAGGGGATTGAAAATCCCCGTGTCGGCGGTTCGATTCCGTCTCTGGGCACCAAATACCGAAACCCTGAATCGCAAGATTCAGGGTTTTTTTATGCCTGCGATTTGATCACGGCCGGATGCCGTGCTTTGCGCAGGCCGCCATTCGCGATACCTTGCCCGGCCCTTACGGAAGAGGGTCATCACGTCGATGAACCAAAAACGAACCCGCGTCCCCCTGCCCCATCCGCCACCTTATCGGCAGAGCCGGATTTCATTCTGGCTGACTGTTCTCGTCGGCCTGTTGCTGACGTTCGCCATTGGCGCATCCCTCTACCTGATCATCGACAGCCTGATCACAGGCTCGATCACGACGAACAATCGAGGCCCGCGCAAAACCTGGCTGCGTGACCTGCAACCGCACAAATACTGGTTCGAAGTGATATGGCAAAGCCTCGGTACTTTGTTCCTGTTGGCGGTTTCGCTGTTCGGATTACGGGTTTACCTGAAGGTACGCAAGTCATCGTGAAGGACGGGACTCAGGGCGAATCCCGCCCTTGCCGACGCTATTGATGCCAGTCCCAGTGAAACACCAGATTGCTGGCCCCGCCGCTGCCGACATTGGCAACGTCCCGGCGCACCTCGCCGTTGCGGGTAGCGACCACGGTGTACTTGCCCGGTGGCAACTGTGCATAAACCAGAGGCCCGATCTGGCTCAGGTTCAGCACCGGTTGTCCCGTCGCCTTCTGGACAACCAGATCGACGTCCGAGGTGTACAGATTTTGCGCACCGACAGCGAAGGTCATGTGCAAGTTGTAACCGGCGGACTGCTGAATGGCCCGCGACTCGTCCAGGCCGATCCCGCCGGAGAGGTAATTGATACCGTTTTGCTGTTGTTGCTGGACTTGCACACCGGCACTGTCGATCGGCTCGACACTGTTGGCCTGCGCCATGAGCGGGAACATCAGAATCGCCACAGCGGCGACGGGCAACATGAATGAAGTGACGCGTTTCATGATGAGTACTCCCGGGTTCTCGCAGAACCCAATCGTTACTCCTGTTTAGATTTTGCGATGCGGGGCAGGTTTTAGATTGTTTGGGAGTTGTCTTGAATGCGAAAAGGACTACGCGTTGTATTCCCCAATCATTGCCGTCTTCGGTCAGATCCCGCAAAACCCGTTCACCCTTCCTTCAGTAGAACCAGACGCGGCCGGCATCGCCAAGCCGTGGGTCATTGGCATGCTCTCGCTTCTGTTTCTCCAGAGCCGGAAGACCTGATGAGCCAACTTGAACATGCTGAAGCGCAAGATCCGAAACTCGATTCATTACTGAATGACTTGGGTGGCCTGATACGTGAAGCGCGAAAGAAAGTGTTACGAACCGTCGATACGATTCAGGTCCAGACCTGCTGGCAGATCGGGCGACATATTGTCGAGTTTGAACAACAGGGGGCCCGGCGCGCGGGTTATGGAAAGCATTTGCTGGCTACGCTTGCCAAGCGACTGACCGAGGATTTCGGGAAGGGCTTCGATGCATCAAACCTCCGTTATATGCGCTTGTTTTATCAAGCATTTCCAATTCGTGACGCACTGCGTCACGAATTGAGCTGGACCCACTACCGCCGCTTGATACAGGTCGAAAGCGAATCAGCCCGGCAGTGGTACATGAACGAATCCGCCTCGCAAAACTGGTCCAGCCGCGCTCTGGATCGGCAGATCAACACGCTCTACTACGAGCGGCTGCTGCTGAGTCGAGACAAGACTGAAGTTTTTGAAGAGGCAGCGAGCAACATCGCCGCGATGAAGACCAATCCCCGGGAATTCATCCGCGACCCGGTCCTTCTGGAATTCCTCGGCCTGCCCTCACCGGGCAAGCTTCAGGAATCCGAACTGGAACAGGCCTTGATCGATCAGCTCCAGGGATTTCTTCTCGAACTGGGCAAGGGCTTCGCCTTTGTCGGCCGTCAGCAACGCATCAGCGCCGGCGACGATGATTTCTACATCGACCTGGTGTTCTACAACTATCTGCTCAAATGTTTCGTCATCATTGACCTCAAGCGCGGCAAACTCAGTGCTCGGGACGTCGGACAGATGGACATGTACATACGCATGTACGACAACCTAAAGCGCAGCGAAGGCGACGGGCCTACAGTCGGAATCATTCTCTGCGCGCAACAGAACGAGTCGGTTGCGCACTACTCGATGCTCAAGGGCAATGAACAACTGTTCGCCAGCAGCTACAAACTGGTGCTGCCGAGCGAAGATGAATTGCGAGCGGAATTGAATCGTGAACAGCTTCGACTCGAAGAGCGCCTGTGTAATCAGTCGAGTGAATAAACACTGACGGATTGTTCACCAGAGCTGCCGAGACTATCGTTGGCAGCTATTTCGCGAAGGTCGAGAGCCATGGGTTTTCAAGAGACGCACGCACTGGTAAATGCTCAGAACAGAGTCGCCCTCACAAGCGACGTTCAGGACAAACCCTTCCACGAGCCCGCCGCCGATGGTTATCCCCTTGGCGGCTTCAGCTGGCGCCATGCATTGCCCGACCCGCTTCGTTCGGTGGTCATCATTAACGCCGCTACCTCGGTGCGCTGCCGTCACTATTCACGTTTTGCGGCGTACCTGTTCGCCAATGGCTTCGACGTGATGATTTATGACTACCGGGGCATCGGCGAGTCGCGCCCCAAGTCGATGAAGCGGCTGCAGGCGTCATGGACGGATTGGGGCGCGCTGGATTTCGAGGCGATGCTCAAACGCGCACAGCGTGAGTTCCCCGGTCGGCCGATCGATGTAATCGGCCACAGTTTCGGCGGTTGCGCGGCAGGACTGGGGGCTTCCGGGCAGGCAATCCGACGACTGGTAACTGTCGGTGCACAGTTCGCTTACTGGCGCGATTACGCCCCGGAACACCGTTGGCGGATGTTCGGCAAATGGCACCTGCTGATGCCGCTGCTGACACTGTTCTGCGGTTACTTTCCCGGCAAGCGACTCGGCTGGCTGGAGGACACCCCTGCCGGCGTCGTACGCGACTGGAGCACGCCTGCCGCAAGTTATGAGCAACGTCCGAGCGGTCGGGCGCTGCTGGTGAAAAATGGCCACCTGCCCTTCGCCAACGTTCGTGCAGACACCCTGGCGATCAGCATCAGTGACGATCCTTACGGGACCATTGCGGCGACCGAACGCCTGCTCGATTACTTCCACAACGCACCAAAGACCCATCTGCGACTCGAACCACGGGACATCGGCGAACAGGAAGTCGGACATTTCGCCTTTTTTCGCAGCGCATACCAAGCCACACTATGGCCCATCGCGCTGACCTGGCTGCAGACCGGCGCACTGACCTGCGACACACCCGGGCGGCAGATACCGCGCAGCTGAGTCCCCTCCAACGCATCACGGAACACACACCATGGCTTCTGCCAACAAGCAACAAAAACGCGCCGCAAGGGCCAAGACCAAGGCCAAACAGAACCGCACCAAACGCGCCGAGGCACCGGTCGAGCTGGATCCGAACGACGAGCGCATCGATTTCGAGGCGGTGGACCTGACCGAACTGTTCAAGAAAATGATCGACGCCGCAAAGATCAGCCAGCAGGCCATGTGCACGGCGTTCCTCGAAGACCCGCTGCTGGAGCTGGTCTTCGAACAGGAAGGTGAGGAAGGCGCCATGGATTTCATCCTCGCGGCCCTGATCGAGTACCGCCAGTGGTCCACCGAAACCGACGAAGCCGGCGCCCTGGCGTGGATCGAATCACCTGACTTCCAGAAAGACTATGTGGCCGCGTCCGATGCGATCGCTGCACAAACCCAACACAAAGACTGAGTTCCCATGGCATCCCTGAACAAGCAACAGAAACGCGCCAAACGCGCCAAGGCCAAGGCCAAGCACATCCGCATCGCCGGCCGCAGACCGCTGCCCCAGGACGACGATCTCGGTCATCTGGCCGAACCGATTCCCGAATACACCCTGGCGATGTTCAGCAAGATGCGCGACACCGAAGCCGTCAGCCGCAACGACATGCTGCTGACGCTGCTGCGGGAGCTGGCGTTCATCATCGTTGATCACCCTGAACTGCTGGACATGGAAAACGCCGAAGACGAAGGCATGGCCGCCACTCACCTGGCTGCCGACATGCTGATCGATTACCGCATGTGGGCCGACGGCATGGATCGCGAAACCGCCCAGGCCTGGCTGAGCGAGCCGCAGTTCATCGCTGATTTCGGCAATGCTCTGGACACCTATGGCCAGTCCCGTGAAGAACAGGAAGAAAAGAGCGAATAAACCTCGCCCGCCAACAAAAACGGCCGCTTGTCATCGCTGACAGCGGCCGTTTTGCATGACGCGATACGGATCAGTTCAGCACCACCGCACCACGGTTTTCAGCCTTTCGACGACGCGCCACGAGCAGGCCGGTCGCGACAACCAACAGGCTCAGCAGGCCGGTCGCGAGGATTTCCACGCGGTGGGCTTCCTGGAACAGCATGATGGTCAGGGCGGCCACGATGAACACGATCACCGCGTAGGTCAGGCCCGGGAACAGCCACATGCTGAAGACGATTTTCTCGCCGCGAGCCATGCGTTGCTTACGCATGCGCAGTTGCGAAATCGCGATCACCAGGTACACCAGCAGCGCGATGGCGCCGGAGCTGGCCAGCAGGAACTCGAACACCGCAGCCGGAGCCACGTAGTTGGCGAAGGTGCACAGGAACGCCGCGCCGGTGGACAGCATCACCGCCCAGTAAGGGGTGCCGCTCTTGTTGGTGCGGGTCGACATGGCCGGCGCATCGCCACGCTTGCCGAGGGAGAACAGCATGCGCGAAGAGGTGTAGAGCGCCGAGTTCAGGCAGCTGGTCACCGCTACAAGAACCACGATATCGACGATCATCTTGGCATTAGGGATGCCCATGCGCTCCAGCACGGTCTGGTAGGAACCGAGGTTGGCCAGTGCAGGATCGTTCCAGGGCACCAGGGCCACGACGATGAAAATCGACACGAGGTAGAACAGACCGATCCGCCAGATCACCGAGTTGGTGGCCTTGGAAATCTGCTTGCCGGGGTTTTTCGATTCCGCAGCCGCAATGGTCACGATCTCGGTACCCATGAAGGAGAACATGGTGGTCAGGATCGCGCCCAGCACGGCGCCCAGGCCGTTTGGCAGGAACCCCTGAGTGTCGAAGATGTGCGAAACACCGCTGACCTGGCTGTTCGGCAGGAAACCGAAAATGGCCGCGATGCCGAGGATGATGAAGCCGATGATCGCCACGACCTTGAGCAGGGCGAACCAGAATTCGAACTCACCGTAGTTTTTCACGCTGAACAGGTTGGTCACCGTCAGCAGCAGGGTGATCACCAAAGCGAAGGCCCAGATTTCCACACCCGGGAACCAGGCGTGCAGGATGGTCGCGGCGGCGTTGGCCTCCAGCGGGATCACCAGCACCCAGAACCACCAGTACAACCAGCCGATGGTGAAGCCGGCCCAATGGCCGATGGCGCGGTCGGCGTAAGTCGAGAAGGAGCCGGTATCCGGCGAAGCGACAGCCATTTCGCCGAGCATGCGCATGACCAGCACAACCAGCATGCCTGCAGCGGCATAGGCCAGAAGCACGGCCGGGCCGGCGGCAGCGATGGCGTGGCCGGAGCCGACGAACAGACCTGCACCGATCACCCCGGCGATCGACAGCATGGTCACATGACGCGATTTGAGGCCCTGTTCGAGGCCATTGGAGCTTGGGGTACTGCTCATTGAAACTACCTTTGCAAGGAAAGCGATTGCGTCCGGCCCGTCTGGCGTTCCTTCTCGTAAAAAGAATCCAACGGGGCGTTCCGGATTCTGCACGCAATAATTGCGCCAAAATGTTTCAAACTCTTCTGGCCTGCGGTTTTCAGCGCGACCGGACAGTCATCGCAACTCCTTGAGAATACTGGCTTTTCGCCAAAGCGTTACCCTGCGACCCACTTTTCAGACGAATGAGCGCACCAGAAACACACTGAAAAAGTACGCGACGCACAATAAAAGGGCGAATAAGGAACGTTCGGCCGGATAGCGCTTCCAAGACCCCGCCAAAGGTGGCAACATCGCGCCTTTTTTTACGCGACACCCACGGGTATCAACGTTCAAACACCCGTTCGGTTGTTGACGGGGCGACAGTCTGCTGCGCCGATGCGACAACCTGCCACACGCCATCCGTTTACCGCCCGTAGCGCTGTTGGCTGCCATTGAAACGCTATGCTAGCTTGGCCGCCTCGCCAGGAAGGCCACCCGACAGCTGGAGCGCAACATATATGAGGAACGTACATGGCTGAGGCCACGCCCGCGCTTGAAATCCGCAACCTGCATAAACGCTATGGACAGCTGGAGGTGCTCAAAGGCATCTCGCTGACCGCCCGCGACGGCGATGTGATCTCGATCCTCGGTTCCTCCGGTTCCGGCAAGTCCACGTTCCTGCGCTGCATCAACCTCTTGGAAAACCCGCATCAGGGCCAGATTCTGGTCGCCGGCGAAGAACTCAAGCTCAAGGCCGCCAAGAACGGCGAACTGGTTGCCGCCGATGGCAAGCAGATCAACCGCCTGCGCTCCGAGATTGGTTTTGTGTTTCAAAACTTTAATCTGTGGCCGCACATGAGCGTGCTCGACAACATCATCGAAGCCCCACGCCGCGTGCTGGGCCAGAGCAAGGCCGAAGCCATCGAAGTCGCCGAGGCCCTGCTGGCCAAGGTCGGCATCGCCGACAAGCGCCACGCCTATCCGGCCGAGCTGTCGGGCGGCCAGCAACAGCGTGCGGCGATTGCCCGCACACTGGCGATGCAGCCCAAGGTGATCCTGTTCGACGAGCCCACCTCCGCCCTTGACCCGGAAATGGTCCAGGAAGTACTTAATGTCATCCGCGCATTGGCCGAAGAAGGCCGCACCATGCTGCTCGTGACCCACGAAATGGGGTTTGCCCGTCAGGTATCCAGTGAAGTGGTGTTCCTCCACCAGGGCCTGGTCGAAGAGCAAGGATCGCCACAGCAGGTGTTCGAAAACCCGCTTTCGGCGCGCTGCAAACAATTCATGTCCAGCAACCGCTAACGGAGCTACCCGCATGCAGAACTACAAAAAGGTCTTCCTGGCCGCCGCCGTCTCCCTGGCGTTCAGCGCCGGTGCCATGGCCGAGACCCTGAAGATGGGCATCGAGGCGGCGTACCCGCCGTTCAACAATAAAGATGCCAGCGGCCAGGTTGTCGGGTTCGACAAAGACATCGGCGACGCCCTGTGCGCCAAGATGAAAGTCGAATGCAGTGTCGTGACCTCCGATTGGGACGGCATCATCCCGGCCCTGAACGCCAAGAAGTTCGACTTCCTGATTTCCTCGCTGTCGATCACCGACGAGCGCAAGGGCGCGGTGGACTTCACCGACCCGTACTACTCGAACAAACTGCAGTTCATCGCGCCGAAAAACGTCGACTTCAAGACCGACAAGGATGCCCTCAAGGGCAAGATCATCGGTACGCAACGCGCGACCCTGGCCGGCACCTGGCTTGAAGACACTTACGGTAGCGATATCGAAGTCAAACTGTATGACACCCAGGAAAACGCCTACCTGGACCTGACCTCCGGTCGCGTCGATGCCATCCTCGCCGACAAGTACGCCAACTATGACTGGCTGAAAACCGACGCCGGCAAGAACTACGAGTTCAAGGGCGACCCGGTCGTGGAAAGCGACAAGATCGGCATCGCCGTACGCAAGGGTGACCCGCTGCGCGAGAAGCTGAATGCCGCATTGAAGGAAATCGTCGCCGACGGTACCTACAAGAAAATCAACGACAAGTATTTCCCGTTCAGCATCTACTGATCCTGACGTGCGGGACCTGCGCCGTGATCCGACGGCGCGGGCTCCCGGCCTTGCCTGCCGCGATTTGAAAAGAAATCCATGATTATCGACCTCTACGGATTCGGCCCGGCGCTCGCCGCCGGCGCGCTGATGACCGTCAAACTGGCACTCACGGCTCTATGCCTCGGGCTGGTGCTCGGCCTGCTCGGCGCCCTGGCCAAGACTTCCCCGTACAAGCCGCTGCAATGGCTTGGCGGCACGTATTCGACCCTGGTACGCGGCGTCCCGGAATTGCTCTGGGTACTGTTGATCTACTTCGGTACGGTCAATGCCATGCGCGCGCTCGGAGAGTTCTTCGGCAACCCCGAACTGGAACTCAGCGCCTTCGCCGCCGGCGTCATCGCGCTGGGCCTGTGCTTCGGCGCCTATGCCACGGAAGTGTTCCGTGGCGCGATCCTCGCCATTCCCAAGGGGCATCGTGAGGCCGGCGTGGCCCTGGGCCTGTCGAAATGGCGGATCTTCACCAGGCTGATCATGCCGCAGATGTGGCGCATCGCCCTGCCCGGTCTGGGTAACCTGTTCATGATCCTGATGAAGGACACCGCGCTGGTGTCGGTCATCGGCCTGGAAGAAATCATGCGTCACGCGCAGATCGGCGTGACCGTCTCCAAACAGCCGTTCACTTTTTACATGGTCGCCGCCCTCATGTACCTGTGCCTGACGGTGCTGGCGATGACCGGCATGCACTTGCTGGAAAAACGCGCCGCACGTGGTTTCGCGAGGAGCGCTCAATGAACTGGGAAGTGATCATCAAGTGGCTGCCCAAGCTGGCTCAAGGCGCGACCCTGACCCTGGAACTGGTGGCCATCGCCGTCATCGCCGGTCTGCTGCTGGCTATCCCGCTGGGCATCGCTCGTTCTTCGAAGCTGTGGTATGTGCGTGCGTTGCCCTATGCCTACATCTTCTTTTTCCGTGGTACGCCGCTGCTGGTTCAGCTGTTCCTGGTCTATTACGGCCTGGCACAGTTCGACGCGGTGCGTAACAGCTCGTTGTGGCCGTACCTGCGCGATCCGTTCTGGTGCGCGACCGCGACCATGACCCTGCACACCGCCGCCTATATTGCCGAGATCCTGCGTGGCGCGATCCAGGCGATTCCGCCGGGTGAAATCGAAGCGGCGCGAGCGTTGGGCATGTCCCGACCGAAAGCGCTGTTCTACATCATCCTGCCGAGAGCTGCGCGCATCGGCCTGCCGGCCTACAGCAACGAAGTAATCCTGATGCTCAAGGCCAGCGCCCTGGCCAGCACGGTGACGCTGCTGGAGCTGACCGGCATGGCCCGCACGATCATTGCCCGCACTTACCTGCCGGTGGAGATCTTCTTCGCGGCCGGCTTGTTCTACCTGGTGATGTCCTACGTGCTGGTTCGCGCTTTCAAACTGCTGGAACGCTGGCTGCGCGTCGATGCATGCCAGGGACGCTGACGCTTCTTACGTGCTGACGGGTGAGGCCTTACTCACCCGCTTCACGGCACTGGATACATTTCTCACAGCGCATCAGGCGCTGTGGAAACCCCGTCCGTTCACTCATCTGCATTTGCCTTGGGAAACGTCCTGTCCGGAGCTGGCTTCGTGGCTACGTGGACGCTCGCTGGAGGATGCGGAAAACGCCCACAACAACCCTGCCGGACTCTTGAGTGCGCCGGAGCCGTTTGCTTCACTGGCGGCGTTGTCGCTTGAACTGAGTGCGGTGGGTGAGTTGCCCGCACATTCACTGGAAGCCGCCGGCCATCGCCTGAATGTCGATGTACCGGGGCGCAAATGGCAGCAGATCGAGGCTTTCGCCAGCCGCCTGTCGTTTGCCTCGCAACCGAAGCACTGGCTGGATTGGTGTTCGGGCAAAGGCCATCTGGGGCGACGACTGCTCGGCGCCGGCCAGCAACTCACTTGTCTGGAATATGACCCGGCGCTGGTCGCCAGCGGGCAGGCGCTGAGTCAGCGTCATCGCCTGCAGGCGCGGCATGTCGAGCAGGATGTGCTTGCGGCGGACACGGCTTTAGTACTGAACAGCGAACACACGCCCATCGCCTTGCACGCTTGCGGTGACTTGCATGTGCGGCTGATGCAACTGGCCAGCGCCGCCGGCTGCAAACAATTGGCCATCGCACCCTGTTGCTATAACCGGATCAGTCGCACGGAATATCAGCCGTTGTCCTGCGCCGGTTCGCGATCAACCCTGCAGCTTGCGCTGGAAGATCTATCGCTGCCGATGAGCGAAACCGTCACCGCCGGTGCCCGCGTCCGACGCCAGCGTGACACTTCAATGGCCCGCCGGCTGGCTTTCGATCTGTTGCAACGGCAAGTGCGCGGCATCGACGAATACCTGCCGACACCTTCCCTGCCGAGTGCATGGCTGGAAAAACCGTTCGCCGACTTCTGCCGCGACCTGGCGGCGCTGAAAGAGTTATCCACAATCGGCGAGCAGGATTGGTCAGCGCTGGAAATCGCCGGTTGGAATAGATTGGCCGAAGTTCGCAACCTGGAATTGCTGCGCGGATTGTTCCGACGACCACTGGAGCTTTGGCTGAATCTTGATCGGGCACTTTTTCTCACCGAGCAGGGATACGTCGTACGCCTCGGCACCTTCTGCGAGGCACCGCTCACACCGCGTAATTTCCTGCTGCTGGCCGAACGCGCTTGATTCTTTACAGCCTGTGGATAACTCTGTTGATGGATTTCTCATGGATCCAATATCCACGGCAGTTTCAAGCCATCAGCTGCGCTGGTCATTTTTTGTTCACATAAATAAAGAACCGGTAAAACAGGGATTTGCGATTCAAATGAGAACCCGTCCACAAAATCCAGCCTTAGCCGGCCTGCTTACGAGCCCGTTGTGCATAAGCCTCCAAGCAAAAGGACATAACCGCCGAATCGCGGACGCAGGGAACGGAAAATTGCACCAGCCTTCCACCCTTGCTATACAGGCTCACACCGTGCCGGCGGGGCACGGAATAACAAAAAGAAACCGATCGACAGGGAGCGACCGTGACGTTCATCTCTTATGCACAGAATTTCGAAGATATCCGCCTGTGGCGCGCCCTCAAGTGCTTTGAGAACGGCTTCTACATCGACGTCGGCGCCAACGACCCGACACACGATTCGGTCACCAAGGCGTTCTACGATCACGGCTGGAGCGGCATCAACGTCGAGCCGATGCAGAACTACCACGACGCCCTGCGCCAGCAACGTCCCCGCGACACGACTCTGCAATGCGTGGCCAGCGACCGTCCGGGCGAAATGACGTTCTATGGCATCCCCGGTACAGGCCTTTCGACCGCCGACCCGGTCGTCGCTCGGGAACGCAAAGAGCTCGGCATGGACGTAAGAAGCCTAACCGTCAGCGCTCGCACGCTGACCTCGATCTGCGAGGAGCACGCCGGCGACCGCCCCATCCACTTCTTGAAAATCGACGTTGAAGGTCACGAAGAAACCGTGCTGCGCGGTATGGACTTCAGCCGCTTCCGCCCATGGATCATCCTCATCGAAACCCCTTGGCAGCGTGACCACACCTGGGAACACCTGGTGACCGACGCCGGCTACACCAACGTTCTGTTCGACGGCCTCAACAGCTTCTTCCTCGCCAGCGAGCACATGGATCTCAAAGCCGCATTTGACCTGCCACCGTGCAACCTCGACAACTTCCAGCTGTGCAAAGGTCACAACCTCGCGCACCCGGTAGAGTCTGAACTGGAGGCCGCCCTGCAACGCGCCGAAGAAGCCGAAGCCCGACTGCGCGCCATGCAAAACAGCCGAGCCTGGCGAGCTGTGCAAAAGCTGCGCAACGTCCTGCGCCGAGCCTGATCGACGCCCGCACAAAAATAGTCAGAATTCAGGGGTTTACAGAACCAGCCCAGTCGCTATAATCGTCGCCCACACGCCGGTATAGCTCAGATGGTAGAGCAACTGACTTGTAATCAGTAGGTCCCGGGTTCGATTCCTGGTGCCGGCACCATACAAAACAAGGGCTTGCAGCGATGCAGGCCCTTTGTTTTTGCGCTGCACGTAACAAGCCACGTAACAAGCGTCCTGATCGATTCCCTACGCGGATCTTTCGAGTGCGCGCAGCCAGGCATACAGAGGGTCTTCGCCTCACACATTCAGCGAGTCCAGTGCCCGGCCGTTTCTGAAGGTCGCGCCTAAAATGTGTGACCCCGCAAAAAAAGAGTAATAAAAGTGATATGCCTTCCGAAAATTCGCTGCAAGCCACGTCCTGTAAGGCTCTCAGCGGTTTTCTAAAAAGGTGATATTTAAGTGATACAGAAGTAATCGTATTACTCTTTTATAAGGTGATATTTCAAAATCACCAAACCCAATGAAGCCGGGGGTTTGGCCGATATATCACTTTTCATATCACTTCATATTACTTTTCCATGTGATATCGGAACCCCAGTAAAACCGGGGCGTCCAGCGCGTTTTTCCCGCCGTATTACCTTTATTACTCTTTTTGAACAGCCCTCCCCATTCCTGAGAGCAAATCTCATCTACAGACGTACTCCTGTGCGCCGTTTAGACTCGCGTCTTGCTATCTCAAAATGCCGGGAATTCCATATGAATCGCCTCACCAAAGAGCCAGCCCTACCAAAGATCGATGTAGTGAAGGAAGGCCGTTACTGGCGGCTTGACTGGGATTATCAGGAAGCACCCGAAAGCAAGGTGTTACTCACCAAAAGAGAGTTTCTAGACGGGTACGTTTGCGGCCTGCTTGACTCAGTAGGAGTTTCAGCAGGTGGAATCTGCCGCCCCTCAGCTCGCGCAGGGACAGTCAAGAAATTGAGCGAAGAAACGGCTCAGCACCTGAGCAAGTTACTCACAGACTTGCTGCACTCGCACGTCAAAGCAGAACACCGTCGCCTGCTGAATGCAGCGGAAGTCGAGTACATGATGAGCGGGGGCAAAATGGAAGGCGGTACAGATCAAAAAATCGGTATGACCCGCGAACGACAAACGTCCTAAACTGTCCTTTCGAAACAGTGAAATTCTGACGATTAAGGAAGCGCCTGGTGAATGTGAATTGGGAGGGTTTGCTGCCGATCGAGGGGCTGGTCATCGTTGTTGAAGATGACCCTACCCTTCGCGGGCTTATGGCAGACATCT
Organism: Pseudomonas bananamidigenes; assembly: GCF_001679645.1. Lineage (GTDB taxonomy): Bacteria > Pseudomonadota > Gammaproteobacteria > Pseudomonadales > Pseudomonadaceae > Aquipseudomonas > Aquipseudomonas bananamidigenes. Next base: position 32,123 of record NZ_LRUN01000008.1, read on the forward strand.
TGGCCGATATCGCCACCAACGTTATAGAGTTTGGGACAGCGGACGACGCGCTGACCTACCTACTCGAGCACCGAGGGGAATGCTCCCTCGCAATAGTTGATCACGGGTTGCCTGGGCAAATTCAAGGCGCGGAGTTTATCGAGCTAGCCAAGACCCGTTGGCCCGCGATCGCCACAATCCTGACGTCGGGATATTTGATCGAACCAGCAACCGTGCCATTGGGGACTATTTATCTTCACAAGCCATGGTCGATGGACGACTTTGTGAACTCCGTAAGTGCCCTACTGCAGCCTGGTCATGGATCGACATGCACGACCGCGGAATCGTAGGTTCAACCGTGAGTAACTATCAGATCGTTGCCCTTGCCATCGCGATGACCATCACGTGGGTCGCATTAGTCGCTTGGATTATGTCGTGGTATTGGTAGCTGAAAGGTTGTGAAAAACCCGACTTGGTCTTAAACCCTTAGCGCCCTTGGACTGACGCCTGATTCTCACCGTCGAACACTGAGTTCGCACACCCTTCAAATTCAATGCGTAAAGAATTTGAAAATTGCTCAAGCGGCTATTTTTCTGACCGTCCCCCTTACAGTCCGGGGTCTTCAGGATCGCCTACCCATCCCGCTCACCTCGCCAGGGTTTGCAACTCAGCTTCATTTTTTTTCAAAAGTTTGCATCGCGTGCAAACAACACCCGCCCCCACAGCCCCCAGCCGGCTTGTCCTGCAGGCTCGTTTGCACCGCTTCAGGTTTTGCACAAAAAAATGACGCAAGGCCCGTCGGCGGGAGGGGGATAAGTGCTTTTTCCCGAAGCTTTTTAGGTAGACGCGATCTTTTGCCTTCCTGAGAACAGTTGGAAGGATTAAACAATCGGCGTGCCTCTTTCACATATGCCATTCCGCTCAAGTCCCTACAGAATCGTGCAAAAGCGTGTTGATTCGTGTTGTGTCGACTGGTCGGGTTGAGCCAGAATGCCCCACACGAGCGATGGACCGCCTTTGGTATCCAGTAAGGTTAAAAGCCTTCAACCAGTGCCGGACGCGTCGCGTAACTCAAGTGAGCGTTGAGCTTCAAATAGGCAGGAGAGACTGGGTGCTGAGCGATGCAGATAGCAGGCTTTCGGTTGTCATTTTTGAACTGATCAAAAAGGCAACAAACCAGCAAGTCGTCAAAGAGTTCCTTAAGGGAAAGGGCGTTGCCACGTCTGGAAACTGGGACGAGCTGTACGAAAAACGCATTTTGCCAGCCCTCAGACAGAATATTTTCACTATTACTGATCTTAGGGCGCTCTTGCAGACGGTCGAGGAGTATGGCCGTCAGCACACATTTTTATACCAATGTGCACCTGAACGCGCGCAAGGGTTGATCAACCCAGCAAGGGTACGGGCAATTGCGCGCGAAGAAAATCTGGAAGCTCTTCTGGATACTCCGCTCGATATCGACTTTCCGGATAACCCAACAATAGTTGATATCCGAATTTTTCAACCCGACCCAAATTTAATCCCGGTTAGTCTAACTATTAAAATCATCGAAAAACGCATCACTAAAGTTTTCGACTCCGAAGTAATAGACCACGCGGCCGGGATAATTACAAAAAAATACAACTTCACTGAAAAACGTGCAGTTAATATTGCAACATTGAACCATGAAGGGCTTTTAGAGCTTCGCATCGCTTCACAAGACAACTCAACCAAGTACACAAACTTGGTAAGAGACATGTTGATGAGAATACGCAAATTCATCCCTATCGATGGATTTGGAACAACTTCTCTAGGTGCAGCGAAGGATAAAATACTAAAAGATAGAGTTGCCCTAGCCCAAGAGTTTCGTTACAGCAACTCCACAGCTGTAAATGATTTAGGCGCGGTGCTGCAGATTTCGTCTTCCTCTCAAGACGATAACCTTTCGTCTGATAACGGCTCGATGGCAGCTATTGATAGCTTTTTAGCCGGTGATGGTCATGTGACGGGAGCGAACGTTTACGCTAAAATACCAGGTACGGACCCGCAGCGTGAGATTCACTTGTTGTTGGGTGGTGATATCAACGAGTTCGCAGTCCCAGGTGCATGCTCCGCAGGAGACTATTCTTATGTACGCGGAAAAGTTATCTCCCTTAATACGTAGTTTTCCGCAGGATGCGGAAGCTCTACGTAGGATGGAGAAATTCTTGTGCGACTTCGAAGATCGGAGAGCTGAAGACTTGCCGAGAATGCGACTTAATCCGTCACGCATGTTCGATATATTACAGGCTGGAAGTACCTCTCGGTTATCGAGGATAATTACCATCCTAATAGAAGGAAAAGTCTTCCGTCGTCAGGTCTTGGTGCGGTTCCCCTCGGGATCAGGCTTAACGTTCGCTTCCTATTCAGAGCTTCCCCCTGTTGTTCGAGACCCTGTGCAAGACATCGAAGTTCAGGTTACAGAAGAAAATGTCGAACCATCTTATATTTTGGTGACCAATGAGGCCGGCTGAAGTATTTGAGCGGTTTAATTCGACTTGGAACGACACTCTGCCTCACGCGAGACTCAGGCAAATACAATTAATGAAGGAACAACTTCCAAAGGAGCATTGGGAGTTGGTAGATAGCATGTTGGATGCAAAGCTATCAGGAATACAAGATAACCCTCAAGCCACTGTCGTATTCCTTATTCACGGAATACAGACGGATGGTGCTTGGCATAATCTCGTTGAAAAAGAACTAAGCTCATTACCACACACCAACGTTGAAGGGCTCGGCTACAATTTCGTTTCCGGACTTCAATTAGCATCCCCGGTTCGCAGCACACCCATACAGAAAATAGCCCAATCTATTCGCGAAGCAAAGTCTTTAGAGCCTAATGCCCAGTTCATGGTTATTGCGCACAGCTTCGGCAGCTATATACTAAGCCGCATCTTAGCCACGCAAACCGATATCAGCTTTAAAAGAATAATACTTTGCGGCTGCATTGTTCCTACCTCTTATCCTTGGGGCCTATATACTAAAGAGATGGAAAAGCGCTCTATAATCAACGACGTAGGAACTCGTGACTTCTATCCAGTTCTTGCCACTTTCTCCAGCTTTGGCTATGGAAGCTCTGGCAGAAAAGGATTTCAAGTACCACTTGTAAAAGACAGATACTTTGATTATGGGCATAGCGATTTTTTTGAGCCACAAAACAATCATGTCGCACAATACTGGAAACCCTTTATTGCTAATGGCGATATTGTAGAATCGGCTTGGGATCAGAAAAAACCGAAACTAACAAATACTATAAACATGCTGACTCATCCATGGATTGGACGTTCAATTTTTTATGCCGCGATAGTTGGCGCGCTACTTGCCTATTACCTGTGGTAAGTCCTTATAGAGTTAGGGATTTTATTAAAGAAGAAAGGGTGGCCACCTTCACAGCATCCGCGGCGAATATCGCTGCTGTGGTCGGTGGTGGGCTGGCACCATGGACATGACTGGCGACTTCGCTGGCCAACTGTTCAAGCAAATCAAGGGTGTCACCCAAAACCTTCAACACGTTGACGGTTTCCGACCCCAACCAAGTTTTGGGAGCCTGCAGACGCTGATTCACTCCGGCCAAGCTTTTGCGTAACCCTTGGATGTTTTCCTGCATATCCCCACCCACAGTAGCGTTGAGCTTTTGCCCTACAACCAAATTCAGATCCCGCCCGGTCGCCTGGTGCAGATCGTCCACCGCCGCCAGGCTCGCGGAACCACCTGACAGCAGCTTGAGCGCGCCCAGCGCCTCGATCGTCTTCACACCGCCCACAGACTCGGTTGAGTGGTCATCGACCGCCCGCGTGTGGCTCTGGAACTGCTCGCGGTTGTCCAGGGCTTCAACCTCACGCTCGATCGCGTGATCCCGGATCTTGCCATCGGTTTGGCGTAGCCAGTTGCCGTCCGCGTCGACACGCTGCTGCGCTGTGCCACTGTGCTGCCACACCTGGTCGCCTTTCGGCACCTTCGGCATGCTCAGACCGTGGGGCAAGATCGACTGAATGTAGGGCTTGTTCGGCAGGCCGTAGGCAAAACACACCACGACGCGGGTGCCTTCCTCCGGAAAGGCGTAAATGCCCATGTCCTCGCCACCGGTGGGCAGTGGCAGCGGGACGCCGGTCAGCGGCGGCATTGCCGGATCTGGCTCGTCGTCGGCGCCCAGGACTTCAATGTCGACCGCGTAGCGCGGGCGGAAGTCGTCGCAGATCCCGGCATCCGCCGGGGCGTCGGCCACGGCAGTGACCCGCGCGAAGCGCGGCAGGTGATAGCCGCCGGTGAGTTCGGGAAATTGGCGCTCTACTGCGCGGCGGATTGCGTCTTCCATCGGATGGCCATCTGGTCATTGGCGAGTGCCACACTGGTGACACGTTCGCCGGCGTTGATCGTTGCACCCGGTCGAAGGCCAGGAAGGGCCGCGACCATTGCGCTCTGGTTGCCCTGGTAGCCGTCGAACAGCTCCGTGGGGATCTGCAGCGCCGCCCGGGCGCCGAAAAAACTGTCGGCCCAGCTGCCGGCGAACACTTCGCCGTTGCCCAGCTGGTGCCAGGTGAAGTCGGGAATACTGAACACGCGGGCCAGGCTGTCCATGGCCTGGTATCCGGCAGCAAGGCTGTAGAAGTACGGTGCCTTCACGCCGGCGTAAGGCCGATCGGGAACGCGAAAGCGTAGGCCCGTCTGCTCGCTGATGGCAGCCAGCACGGCGCGCAGATCGACGTGACGCAGGTTCAGCGGCAGCGGGTTGGCCAGCACAGCAGCCAGTTCACGGCAGAACAGCACCTGCTCTTTGGCATTGGCGGCGGTGCAACGCTCGACGTAGCCGATGAAGTGGCGCTGCAGCGTGCGGTCGTTGTAACCGATATCCAGCGTCACCAACCCTTTCAGCGGCTCGGCAGACTGCACGGTGAAGTTCGCCCGACCTGGACTGGTGGCGTCCAGCCGAACGTCTTCCTTGACCAGGCGAACAGGCGCGCCATTGATCGACAGAACCTTGTGCAGCTTCACTTCTGCTCACTCCCGCCCAGCCACTTGTCCACACGGCCCAGCACCTTTTCAAAGCCGCTAAGCGCGGGGTTGTCGCTGGTTGGGTCGCCGCCGGTACCGGCATCGCCCACGGAGCTACCCGGCGCGCCCTGGGCGTCGACTTTGTTGCCGGCCCGGCGACCCTCGACCTTTTCCGGGTTCGACTCGCGCTCGCTCAGCGTGAACTGCACCAGCCAGGCTTTCAGGTTGTCGGCTTCCCGAGCGCTGACGCCTTCGGAAAACTCCACCTGGCGCACGCCGAACGCCTCGGCGGTGTCGTTCACGACGCGATAAAGATGCAGTTCGCCGCCGCTCGCCGTGGCTTCGGCCAGACGCATCAAGTCAGTCAACTGCACCCGATCAGCAAACGGGATCATCAGCGAGACGGCCAACGTTTTGGGCTTAAAACCCTTGTGCGCCTTGTCGGTGTTGCTGGTCTGCCCCGACATGTCGCCGCTTTCGATGCGTAGATTGCCGGTGACTTTGAGGTTCTTTCCCTGGACTTTTTGTCCATCGAGCAACAGCGTCATAGGCCCACCAGTTCCCGTACAAAACTCAACCCCTCTTGCGCGCCCACCAGCAGCAGGCCGGCGCATTGCACCCACTCATGCCCAGGGGCATCGCCGCTCAGCAGTTCCTGGCGCAGCTCGCTGGAGTTGCCGGGGCCAATCAGGCGCGCCCGTATGCTGACGTCGGGGTTGCCCCCGGCCAGCAGGCTTTTCAGTTCAGCCAATTGCTGATCCCGCCCCTGCTGCTGTGCCGCCTTGCGAGCGGCCAGCGCCGCCAGATCGCCCAGCGGCGAACTGTCGGCGGCGTAGCCCTCCAGCACGGCCAATTGGCCGGCCATCGATTGCTTGGCAGCCTTGACCACCGTGCAGCGCTCCAGGGGCAGTCCTTGCCAGCGCGGCAACGCACGGCGCCGGGGATCTCCCACTTTTCAGTCTCTAGGTTCATCAGGTGCTGGGCGCGCCGCTCGGTTCGCACCAGGTCGCCGATCGGCAACAATGCGTTGAAGCGCGACAGGCCGCTGGCCAGCTGCTCCAGGCGCGTCCCCAGGAACAGAATCGACAGGGCATATTGCGGCCCGACCGGACGGCCCGCGTCGGTGGCGTCCTCCAGTTTTTTGGCCAGATGTTCCAGCACGTTCGGCGCCGACAGGTAGCGCTGATAGCCCTTGCCCTGGCCAATGCCGCTCTGGAACGGCGTGACCACCAGGCACGACGGTACCTGGCCCAACTGTTCTGCCAGCGCAGTGCGTCCGGCTTCAATGGCGCCTTTCGCGGCATCACCGACCGGCCCCGGATTGGTGTTGGCCAAGCCGCTCAAACCGGCCAGCCGTTGCGCGGTGCTGGCCAGCTCGCCAGTGGCCAGATCCTTGGCGGCGGACAGCCCGCCCATCCACTGCGTGGCCTGCTCCGGCCAGCGCATCGTCACCGGTGACCAGGTCATGCTGGCGGCGTCCATTTGATGGCGTCCATCGCTTTGCTGTCTTGCTCGTTGAACGCTTTGGCCAGCGTTTGGCGCAAGTTTTCTGCGTGCAATTGCGCCGCCTGTTTGAAACGGAAAAGGTCTTGGCCAACATCGCGCAATTGTTCGGTGGTGTGGGTTCTGAAAGCCTTGTGCTGCTCCATGTCGGTGCAGGCGATATCGGCGGGCAGACCCGAGAGAATGGAACCGGTCAAATTGATCTGATCGACCAGTGTGCTGTCGTAATGAAACGGCCAGCCCAACGCCTGAGAAACGAAGCCCGATTCGGTATACAGGGCGCAGGCCTGGTGAATTTCCTGCTTTTTCTGCTCATGTAGCGCGGCCAGTATCGCGGCGGTGTCGTCGACCCAGTGGTCGTTTTTCCAGACTTGAAGCGGCTTTGGCTGCTTGAGCGTGTAACCGCTGGGCATTGGCGCGAAGCCATCGAGCATCAACGGTTCCCCGGTCTTGATGTTGTACGCGGTCACGCCCTGGAAAAAATCCAGCAGCTGCCACTTTCCATCGACCCAGCACGCGGCCTTGTGCTCCGGTTCTTCCGGCGGCGGGATTTCCACACAGCCTGCAGGGATCAGAAAAACGTCGGGTTCCAGTTGGCAGGCCTCGGCCTCGGTCGTGCCGACATAACGACCGAAAGAGTTGGTTTGATAGACGATTTTTCGGTTCATATGAGCGCTCAGTATTTGATGCAGACGAGAAATGCGACGTTGTCCGGACGGGATTCATTGCCCCCGTCTGCGCCGACCGTGACACCGTGGACGTGGTCGCCGGCGGCATAGATGTTCAGGCCGTGGGTGTGGACACCGTCACCATTGATGCCGACGGCGTGGGTGTGCGCAGCGTGGGAGCTTCCGAACTCTCGCCAGAAGGCTCCCCCGGAGCTGGAACCCATCACCGACCCGGCTTGGTTGCCGCCGACGTTGATGCCTTGGTTGCCCATCAGAATTTGGGTGTTTCCCTCGCCCGCGCCTGCCGTCCAGGCCGAGTGCCCGTGCCAACCGGCGGCATCGATATGTCCGCCGTGACCGTGTGCACCGGCTCCGGCAGTGGACGCCGCGTGAGTGTGCGAGCGGTTCTGGTTGGCTTGTTCACTGCCCAACGCCCGGCCAGCGTCCACAGTGCCGCCGTCGCTCCAGGCTCGAATGAACTTGCCGCGCATATCGCGCACGTTGAAGGTGTTGACGCCGTCGCCGGCGCCGTAGCGGGTGCCGATCACGGCGAAGAGCTTCGCGTAGGTCGTTCGGGAAATAGCAGCGCCGTTGCACTTCAGCCAACCCGGTGGCGCGCTGGTCATATCGAACGCGGCGACCATCCCCGTCATCGAGTCGCCGACTTGTTGCTGCAGCTTGTTCAGCGCGGCGGTCGAGGCAATGATTTGGCTGCTGTTGGTGGTCGGGTCGTCGCTGATTGCGTTAGGGACGTTGCTCAGTCCGACATCTTCTTTCTTTGTGCCTCGGGCGCGCAGGCGCGGGTAGTCGCCGTTTCTGGCCGCAAGGTAGGTAATCAGCGAAGCGTCGATTGGCTCGGCCACGCGCCTGTCCAGCGCAATGGAAGCGTTGGGTATCTCGGCGAGGGGAACGCAGTAGTGGCCAACGCCGGCGCTGTCGGTGTAATCGGTACGATCGGCTCCGAACACGATGGTGTAGCTGGCCACAACGTCGTTGAGTTCACGCTTCAGTGCGACATCAAGCCAGGCCACTGTGGGGTAGCTCGGCGGTTCGATCTTCAACGGGGTTGACCGCACGACACGAATCCCCGCGATATAGGCGCCGCCTGGGTTCATCTGGAACGAGTCGTTAACCCAATCAATTTTGAAGCCGGCGCCAAAGAAGCACGCCCGGCCATAGACATCACCATTGATCTGTCGCTGACGTTCGTCGATGCCCGCCAGGCGCACAGTGAAGTCATGCTGCCAGGTGCTGGCATCGATCTTTACGCCAGTCAGCGCCTGGGCACCGTCGAAGGCCACCAGAAAGTTGCGGGTGACGTTGTTGCCGATCTGCAGCGGCGGGATGTTTTTGCGTTTCTGCTGCAACGGCACATAGGAAACCGCGAACAGCAGGCCGTCCGCGTCCTCAAGGCCGATCCAGTTGAAATCCCAGTCGCCAATATCCGAACCGATTTGGGCGCTGTACACGACCTGGTTGGGATTCACGAACCCCGCGTTTTCCTTGGGGATGTCGTGAACGTGGACGATCTGTCCCACCGGAGGTTTGCCGGCAGCGCGATCCACGGGCGCTTCGGTGGCCAGACCGGGCACGTTGGCGAAAATGAATTTCGTAATGACCAGGGGCTTTTTCTGGCTTTGTTTCAGGGCAATTTGGCCTTCTCCGGCCAACGTAATACTGGCGCTCACAATGCGCTCCTACAGGCTGGCGACCAGCGTTTGCTGGTCGTCGTTGAAGTCGATCAGGCCCACTTGCAGGCCCACAGGGGTGATGGTCACGAAGTCATAGCGCCGACACGTCCGACCGTATTGCTGGATCAACACGCGCAGCAGCTCCGGGTTCAGCGACAGTTGCGCGTTGCTGAACTTCAACAACACGACGTCCCAGTCCCGGTCGGGCTGGCGTTCCTCGATCTCCACGTAACCGACGCCCAGGCGCTCGAAAATGCGTTTCATGCCGGCGGTGCTGCCGGCGTCGATCGAGTTGATGAAGGCGTATTTCACGCGCAACCGGAACAGGCTTTCCGGCTCGCCGGCGAAGCGTGTTACGTCACGCTGCCAGGCCCAAAGCTCAAGGATGCTCAGGTGGCACGTATCGGGATCGATCTGTGAATAGGGCCAGCGCAGCCACCCGGAGACGGTTTCCCACCAGGACTGTGCAGCGGCCAACAACTTGGCCAGCTCGGTGCCGCCCAGCCAGAAAGGCAATTTGAGCTTGGTCATTGCGCCGTCACCTTCAACTGACCCAGGCGCGGAATGTTCAGACCGCTGATGATGTCCTGACCCGGCAGAAAGCGCAGGGAAGCGATATCGGCGAACTGCTGGTGGAGTTCTTCACTCAGGCGGCTATAGCTGAATCGCGACTGTGGATAAGTCAGCGTCGGCTGGTAGTCGGTCGCTGTGCTTTCCCGGAACGCCGCCCGCACGAACAGCTCGACCTCTTTCACCAGGGCGCTGATTCGCTCCGCGCTCAAGTTGGGCTTGGGCCACAGCCACAGCGTCACGGTCGCCGGGACTTCGGGCATGACCATAGCCAGCAGATCGTCACCATGGCCGTGATTGCCCTGGTCGCGAATGTGCGCGTTGATTTGCTCCAGGTATGTCGCCGCCGGCACGCCGGCATCAAACAGAATGTAGGCATTGGCGCTGCCCGGCCCACGGGGTGCGCCATGTTCGAAGTACACGCCATCCGGACGCACGCCCGGGAAGGCGGAAATCATGGCGCGATACACCGCGTCGGTGTGCCACTGGTTAACCGCCGAGAACTGGTTACGCACGCGCAGGCGCAACTGGTCGTTGGGTTCCGGATCTGCACCTGGTGAAGCCAGCCAACCGTCTTTGTTCACCACCTGGACAATGCCAGGGATCGGCACCGGCAGGATCGCGTAGTAACCCGGGGCCAGGTTAAAACCGCTGCCCGCCTCGATCGCCTCGACCGGAACGTCCAGCTGGAGCTGGCCCTGCTGGAACGTCGCCGGCGCCGTGGTGACCAGTTGATAAACGTTGCCGTTGATCGCGGCAGACTGCACCACAATGCCCTTTTCCAGATGCAGCACGCCGTCCGGAACGGCCCGGGTGAACAGCAGTTTCCCCTGGGCCTTGGTCGCGCCTTTACGCTCGACGTTGACCGCCCATGCCAGCGTATCCAGCCAGGCGTCGACCGCTGTTTTCACAAAGAAGTTGGGCAGCACGGTCAGGCACAGGAAATCCAGCAGCCACAGAACCGGCTTGGTCACCAGCGCAGTCATCACCCGCCAGAACGGCGAATAGCTGCTGGTGTTGGCCACCTTCGCGCCCTGGGCTTCAACCTCCTTTTCCCACTCGGCCTTCAATGCCGCCTCAGTGGTCGGGATGCCGGCATCGGCGATCACCTTCTTAAAATCGATGCTCACAGGCTGACCTCAATCGATCCGAATTTGATGGTTTTGGCAGTGACCAGGTACACGCCCGGCGCCTGCTCCGTGATGCGTGCCGTCCCCGGCACCAGACGCACGTCGTCCTCCACCAGCAGCTCCATCTGCTGAATGCAGTCGCGTTGGCGCAGGCGATCGCGCTCGGCCACCAGCGTCACCAGCAGCCCGCTGTCGCGGATCATGTGGGCGATGTCCTGGGCAATGCAGGCGCGGTCGTCGACCAGCAGCGGCTGGTGCGACGGATCCAGTGCCAGGTCGTTGCCAACGATCAGCAGATCCACGTACTCGCTCATCCGCCCACCGCCATGGCGACCATGTTTTCCATCTCCAGCGGCGTCATCTGCTTGCTGGTGTTGATGGTCACGTTTTCCACATGCGTGCCTTTGTTCTGGCTGCTGTTGTTGTTCTGAATGCTGGTCAACAGACCACCCGGCGGCACTGCAGACGGACGCGCCGGCGACAGGTTGGGGATTGCCGCGTTGATGGTCTGTTGGGCTTTCTGCGCAGCGTTGGCGGTGTCGGAAGCGCTGGCAGCGGCGTCGACGCCTGGCACCTCGGGCAAACCGCCGAAGCGCGCTTCGATGTTCACGCCGGGGATGCTGTTCAGCAGCTCGATCACGCCGTTAACGGCCTTGGTGAAAATACCGACGATGCTGTCCCACGCGGCCTTGGCCATGCCTGACCATCCGCCCATTGAGTTGAACCAGTCGGACAGCTTCTGGAACGTCTCGGCAACGGCTTGGAACGCGGCGGTATTCATCAGGGCCGTCGTCCATTCGTCCCAGTAGTAGACGGCTGCAGCGATCGCGGCGACCAGGGCAACGATGCCGACCACGATCCACACCACCGGGTTGGCCATCAGCGCCGCGTTGACCAACCAGATCGCGCCCTGCCACAGCATCATGGCGCCGCGAATCAGCGCCAGGCCGGCGCTCAGCGTGTAGATCACTGCGACGTAAGCCAGGATGGCCAGCTTCTGCAGGATGAACACCGCGACGGTGCGCAGGCCCATCAGTTGGAAGACTTTCCAGACGGTCAGCATCCCCAGCCAGGTCATGCGGGCAATGCCCACCACCATGGTCAGGGCCGACATCGCGGCGACGATGCCCATGATCGACAGCGCAGTGATGCCGACCACGCGGGTGATGTTCGGAAACAGCTGCGACCAGCGCACCAGGGTTTTACCGATGTCCACCATCTTGGTCATGAACGGCGACAGCACCGGGATCAGCACCTGGCCAAACACGGTTCGCATGACCTCGACCAGGGACGCCCATTGCTGCCAGGGATCAACCATCGCCCGGGCCATCTGCTCGGCGTTTTCCAGCCCGCGCACTTTGCCCAGTTGCTCGATGCCGTTGCGCAGCCGATCGGTGTCCTTGGCCAGCGCGCCGATCACCTGGGCGCCTTCGCCGCCGAAGGCCTCCATCAGCTTGGCGCCGGCGGAGGCGCTGGTCAGGTCGCCGAACTTGCCCTGGAGCTTGTCCAGGATGGACATCATCGGCAGCACCTTGCCCTGCTGGTCGGTGAACTTCATCCCGAGCTTTTCCGAGGCGGCGCCGATGTTCTCGAAAAACGCCTTGTAGCGTCCGCCGGCGTCGCCGCCCTCCATGGTGCTGCTCAGCGTTCCGATCACCGCCATCTGTTCAGCCAGATCGACGCCGGATGTCGTGGCGATCGCCCCGGCCTCCTTGAAGGCGTCTTTCATGGCCGCGCCGCTGGTGCGGAACAGCTGCACCGCCAGCGCCGTCTGGCCGCCGAGTTTTTCCACCCACGCGCCCTTCCCCATCGCATCGGCTTGGGACTTCTGCAGGTTGTAGAGCGTGCCGACGTATTCGCCCATGGTTTCGGCGTCGGTCTTGGTGGCCTTGGCCAGCAGGTTGCTGGTGTTGGTAAACGTCGCCAGCTGGTTGCCGGCAAGGCCCTTGATGGCGCCTTCAATGAGGTACGCGGACGCCACAAAGTCCTTGGCGTTCTCGCCGTAGTTCACCGCGAACTCCAGCGATTTGCTGTTCAGCGCCGCCAGCGCGTCTTCGGCCACGCCCAGCGAGCGAACGTCGCCCAGGGCGCGATTGACTTCCAGCGCCGGTTCCATGGATTCGCGGATGGCGACCACGCCTGCAGTCAGACCGCCCAAGCCCAGGCCGATCGTCTTAATGTGCTTCTCGCTTTGATCGGAAAGCTCGGCAAAGCCCATTTTCACCTTGCCCAGGGGCGCGGTGACCTTATCGGTCAGGCTCAGAATGAAAGCCAGGCTGGCGCTACGGTCTGCCAAAGTCGTTACCCGTTCAGCGCAAGGGCAATGCCGTTAGCCACGGCAAATTCCATGCGTCTCCAGTGTTCGTCCTCCAGCCACTTGGCCGTGCCCATCGCCTCGGGCGTGGGTTCGGCACCAGGTAGCCAGCGGTTCGTCAGGGCCATCAGCTGGCCCAGTCCGTTTTCGCTCAGGCGCTCAGCGTGCTCGAGCGCTTTTTTACGATCACCTCAACGTTGGGCGCGTATTCCTCCAGCAGCGCACCGGCGAGCTGCATCACCATCACCGGATTGGCCAGCAACGGTTTCAGCACGGCTTTTTGATCCTGCAGCACGGTGTTCATCAGCAGGTTGTTGCCCGGGGCGACCTTGTTGGTTTGGGTCAGCGCGTTGAAATACTTGGTCACATCCGCCGGCGTCAGGTTGAAGGTAAATTCGTTTTCGCCGACTTCCAGGGTGATTTCGGTGTTTTGCTGGCTCATGGGGTGGTTCTCTCGTTGAGGTTGGGAAAGTTGGTGTCCTGGTGCGCGGGCGCTCGCTGGCACACGCCACGGACGTATTGCTGCAGTCCGACGATCATTTGCCGGCTTTGGGTGAGTTGATCTCGGAGGGTGAAATAATCCGGTCGAGCGTCTGCAGCGAGTTCGGCGCTTCCTGCATCAGCCACGCGGGCGGTGCCGGCGTCGGCGGACACAGATCCGGAGGCGGGACAGGTGGCGCGGACGCGCAGCCGCTGACGGCCATCGTCAACAGCGCGGCGCAGGCGTTCGTTCTCAGTGCGTGCATCAATCAATTCCTTGGTGTTTCGTTGGTCGATCGCGTCCCGCTCGGCGAGCATTTCGCCGCTGATGCGTGCCGCTTCGCGCAGGCCGCTGGCCTCCCATTTCACGCTGTCGCGCTCGCGCCTGGCTTCGTCGCGCTGGCCTTTGAGCGTGTCGAAACCGATCCAGGCAACCAGGCACAACACGACTAGGAACAAAACTTCGCGCAGCATTACAGCCCCTCCGCACACAGGCGGGATTCGGCCAGCCGGCGGTTGTGCAGGCCCGGCACAAAGCGTTTCTGGCCGTTGGCATCCGTCACAAAGGCCCACACCGGCGTCTTGCCGTCCGGCGCCCATGCCAGGGCTTTGCAGCCCTCTGCAATGCGTCCGGCGTTGATAAGCGCGACCGCACGACTGGCACAGGTGCTGGTCACGCCGAAGTTGTGGCCGTGACTGGTCAGTGCGTCGAACGAGTTCTGTCCCACGTTCGGGTTGGTGATGCACTCGGCCAGCTGCAGCTGCGTTTTGCGGATCACCAGTTGCTCCACCTCGGCGCACTTGGCGGGCGACCAGTAGTCGCCGACGACGACCGGGTACGGGCTGGTAAACCGGGTGATGCCTTTGCAGACCGTGGGCAGTCCGCCGGCGAGCTTGTCCGCGTAAACGGTGTTCTGGCCGTTGCCTTCCCAGGTGCCCAGGAAGATCACCAACGGGGTACTGGCCAGCGCGATCGCACCGGCCATGATCCTGCCGCGCAGACTCATGGGAACCACACTCGCAACAGTGCCGGCACCACCATCTGCAGCACGGCGCCAACCAGCGTCAGGATGGTCAGCAAGCGCCCGACCTTGGAGCCGATCACGTTCACGGCGATCGTCAGTTTCTGTTGGCCCTTGTTCAGTTCAACCAACTGGCTCGCCAGGTGTTCAAACTGCTGTTCCAGCTTGGAAACTCGCGTAGGCACGGTTTCATGGCGGTCTTCCAGATCACCCAACCGGTGTTCAAAGACGGCAAATCGCTGTTCCAGCGCGGCGAGGCGCCCGGATTCAGTGGTCATCGGCGTTTACTCTTTTCATGGCCCGTCTGGCACGGGACGCACCGCGTCATACCGCCCAGCGCCTGGCGCGCCGGCGGGATTTCTTTGTCGCAGTCCTGGCAATGCGTCAGGCTTGGCCCAACCGGCACGGGCTTGCTCAACTGAGCCTTGATCGCCTGGTCACGTTGGCGTTGCTCCAGCTCCTGGGCACGGTCGAACCAGTCCACCATCAGCGCAGCCCCTCGGTTTCAGCAGCGGCCAGGTACGGCACGCCGTTGATGCGGATGAAATCCGGGCTGGTGACGTCGAACGGCACCTTGTGTTTGCTCTTCTCGCCGCCCTTGGGATCGATCGACAGCAGGCTGGAGACCTTCACCCGGCAACCGAATGCTTCAACGCGCATTTCTTCATCCTCGCCGGCCTTGGCAAAGAACACCGCGTCAAAGGGTTTCAGCTCGCGGAAACTGCCCGCCGAGCGGGCGGCATCCACCAGCAAGTTGAAATTGGTGCTGTCCAGTTCCAGTTCGCCGGCGGCGGCGACGTCGCCGTCCACGTAGCCGTCCGGCACACCACGGGTTTGGGCCACTGCCGAGTTGTCGGTGATGTCCAGGGTGCAGCTTTCAACGTGCAGCGCGATGTCGCCCAGGTTCACGTCAAAGTTCTTGCCGCCAATCTTTGCCATGGGGCGTTACTCCGTTTTGTCGGTGGAAAGATCCAGGGCGATGTTCGCGGTCAGGTCTTTCGGGCAGTTGAGGGGTTTAAGCTTGAAGTAGGCGACCACCTTGGTTTTGCTCAGCCAGGTCAGCACCAGGTCGCCGTCCTTTGGCGGCTCGATATCGCCGGGGAATACCTGGCCAGCAAAGGTGATGGACTTGGCCATGGCGCGCAGCGGCGCCATCAACTGGTTGGTGTTGACGGCCATGCTGTTGGGCGTGTTGTTCAAGCGGCGATCGGCCACGCGGCGGATCAGCAGCGCCCGGATCAGGCGAGCGGCCTTGTCGGTGACACGCAGGTACTCCACGACCTGAAAGTCACTGCCGGGGGTGTCCAGCATGTTGCCGTCACCCCAATACACGCCCGGGTAGTCCGGATAGGTCTGCGACACCGAGTAGCGCGCTCGATCCAGCTCGCTGCGCACAGCCGACGGCAGTGGGATTTTTTCGCCGTCAATCGGCACAGGGCCAAGGCCCAGCACGGGGCCAGTGGCGACACGCATCGGACTATCCGCAATGCTCACCGAAGCGTTGGCCAGGCGACCGGCGAGAACGCCCAGGTCATTGCCGTGCAGTTGCGGAACGACCAGAACACGGGGTGCGGCCAAGTTGGCCAACAGCGCTTTTCGCTCGCCCATGTACTGCGCCCAGGTCTGGTCGGCAGTGACGCCAGGCGCGGACGCCATGACGAACACGCGGCGTCCATAGGTGTTGCTCAATGAGATTGCAGCGTCATGCATGGCCGAGATTTCCGCAGGCGCGGACACCGGTTTGGTAATCACCACGGACTCGACGGAGTAGCCCTGTTGCTGGGCCTTCTCCAATGCATCGACCCAATTGCCCTCGGCGCCGATCGGAGCGGCAACGCATGCCCAACGCTGGCCACCGTTGAGACGGGCAGCGGTGATTTGGGTTTTCAGGTCGCTGGCCGGAACGCCCAAGGCAGCATCCAGATCGCTGTCCGTGTTCAGCGGCAGGAACTGGCCGACGTTCTTGCCGGCGGGGCCGATGAAAAGAAAGTAACGCTCAATCTCGCTCACAGGCCCTTGGCCCAGATTGAGATTGTCGACGGTGACTTGACCGAGTGCCATGCAGTGCCTCGTTAGCGGGGTGAATTTAGGATTTGTTGCAACACCTGGTTAATCAGCAGGTTGGTGTCGCGTTCGGTTTCAGCGCCGATGAACTGTCGTTTGGGCAGCGTGATTTCCCAGCTTTGCGCGCCTGTGGATTCCTTGCGCTGGTCGTCCAGGATGCGGATCAACAGACCCGCCTTGGCGTAATTCACATGCTCTTGAATCCACGCCACGGACGGCCTGGTCAGGCTCTTTTTGCCGGCCAGGCGCACGCGGAAACCCAACCGACGCAAGCGCTTGGCTTGTTTCTCGGTCGCGGCCAGGCCGGGCGGGGTTTTGTTCCAGCGGCGCATCTGCGCGGCGGTGCGGCGCTCGCTGACGCCGAAGTGCTGCTGGGCGGCGACCCATCGGGTCAGGGCGTTTTTCCAGCCCAGTTCCGCTTCATCAGCGGACACGCGGGTGACCACCATCAACTTGGCCAGGCCGGCTTCCATCTTCTTTTTGCCTTTGCCATCGCCCCGGCGCGGGGCGAACGGCGTGCCGTCCAGGTTCTGCTGGTCGCGCACACGCTTGCGGCTCATCGTCCGCACGCGCTTGGTCACCTGGTTCAGCAAACGCCGGCGCAACTGCGGCGGCAGGCTCAGCAACGCCAGTTGCTCGCGCACGCCCAAGCGTCCGCGCACGTCGAGTTCGAAGGTGCTACGCCCGGCCATCGGTGGCCACCTCGCCGCGCTCAGCAATCCACAGATCAAACGGAATGAACGCCCAGGTCTTGCCAAAGGCCTCGATCTCGCCGTCCGGGTCTTCGGACAGATACTGCGGCTCGACGAATTCCAGCGTGACTTCCACGTCGAACAGATCGTTGTCCAGCGGCTCCACGGCGAATTCCGGCGCTGGCAGTTCGTGGCGGTCGCGATCGGCGTCGTGGGTCTCCAGCCAACTGCCCACCAGGGCCATCATGCGGGCCGGATTGGCGGCGAAACGCTCCAGGACAATCACGGCGCGATAGTGCATGTCGGCAAAGTGCATGCCGTCGACGTCGGGTTTCCAGATCAGCGACAGCTTGACCTGCTCCGTCCAGCTGTCGAGCTGTTCAGGCTCGACCAGGCGGCGTTCCAGCAGGTAGGCGGTCAACGCCTGCAGCTTGGTCATAGCAGCGCCGCCGTGATGCGGCCACGGCCCTGCAGGGCGCGCACAGCCTGCTGACTGAATGCCAGAAACGTGTCTTCACGCTCCGGCGCTTCCTTGCCGGTGTTCTCTGCGCTCTCGCGGCGGGTCACAGTGGCGAACTGCTGCAGGGCGCTGGCCTTGGCGCGGCAATACACGGCGCGCTTGTACAGCTTGGCTTTGAATGCACGTTCAGACAGCAGCATCGGATCGGCTGTTTCCACGGTAACGATGCCGGCTGCCAGCCAACTGGTTTTGAGCTTGGCCAGGTCGGTATTGACCTCGGCCATAGCGATAAACAGGGCGTCGGTCAGCAGGTCGCCCAGGAACTCCGCCGGCAGGCGGTAGCCCTTCTGGAATTCGGCCACGGAGAGGTTCGGCCAGAAGCCGTCGTTCTCGATCGCCTGTTCCACGATGGTGGTGGGTTTCCCGGAAAAGCTCATGGCTGACCGCTCGAATTAGGGCGGGGAGACTGTTTTCCGTGGGGCTGGCCATAAATGGCAGACACACGTCCACAGTTCCCCGCTGGGGGGGTAGTCGGTTATTGGGTGCCGGTGACGGCGGGTGTTTGTTTGGCGATTGCCTTACGGCACTTCGCAATGCGTGTCTCGTTGCCGGCCTTGGCGTGCAACTCGGTAGATCGCTCCAGGTGCTTGAGCGCCGTCTCCCACTGCTCGGCCTCCATGGCGCGCATGCCGATCAACTTGTGGTACTTGCTCGGGATCTGTTCGGGCAGATCCCATTCACCGTCGACACACGGCAGCAGGTCGGACAGGTACGGCTCCGGGCTGCGCTGGGCGTTGTATTCACGGAAAGCCCATTCGATCACCGCGTCCGCCACGAAGGTCTGCACGTTGCGCTTGAAGCGCTCCGGCATTTCCTGGCCCTGCTTGATCGCAAAATCCGCCAGTTCCAGGCCGTCTTCGAACTGCTCGGTGTCGAACAGCCAGACCATCACCTGCACCAGGACGGGGTTCTGCATGACCAGGCCCGAATCCATGTAGCGCTGGATGAAGTCCTGATACTTGGGCAGCAACTCAGTTCGCTTAAGCGTTTGCTTGCTCGCCAAGTTCTTTAAATCGCTCAAGCGCTTCAGGTCTTCATTCAGCGAGGCTTCCATCAGCAGAAGGTGCTTTTTCGCGTTGGCTGGACTGCTCAGGGCTTCCGCCGGCGAATACGCCAGCGGTGCCGCGGCAGCAGCGATCACTGCAGCGGTTCCCTGAGCCAAAATGCGGCGCTTGTGGGCAAGGGCCAGGCTCACTTCACCAGCTCCACGTTCTCGGTCAGCGCGATTTTCTCCAGCTGCTCGATCACGTAGCCCTCGTTGCGGCTGTTGTAATCCTCGACGCGGGAACGCTTCGCGTTGTCCACGGTTTGCTTGCGCCAGCTGGAGTCCTGGAAGTAAATCGACAGGTTGTCCCAACTGGTGACCAGCACGCCGTTGACCGGGAAGAACGGAACGCTAAAGCTCGGCAGACCGCCGTAGGTGGCGATCACCTGGGCGTCCTCGATGCGCTCTTTCTCGGTCGGGGTGTCGCCCTGCTTGGCGTACAGCTTGGCTTTGTCAGCGGCCAACAGGTCGGAACCGATGATCGCCACCAGGTCGCCGCCGTCGCGCAGGCGTTCGTCCACCATTTGCTTGGTGTCGTGCACCAGGGCGTCGAGATTTGCGTAATCGCCGCTCGGCCCCATGGTGACCTTGCCAGGTGTTTTGCCTTCCTTGAGCACCTGCTGCGGTGCCTGCTCGCGCAGTTGCTGCAGCCAGCCTTTGTTCACGTCCTGCAACATCGGATAGGCGCCGATGTCGGTCTGCGCTGCCGCGTGGGTGCCGTGGAAACCGACCATGATGCGATCCAGGGCGATCTGTTTCTGCACAGCGGCGGAGTAGCGTTGATGGAAGTCCGGGAATTTGGCCCAGGCATCGATCTTCGCGTAGGGCAGGCCCACGTCCGATTCGGTCGACGACAGCTCGTAGGTGCTGTCATCGAGCGCGGACGCATCTTTTGCTTCGCGGTCGGTGGTCTTGGTGTTGGTGCGGCCAGTCACCGGGCCGGACACGCCCAGGAAAACCTTTTGCCCCTTGATTTCGCTCACGCCGATGACGTTGATACGCGAGAGGAAGTCCGATTTGGCCGTGATGGCGTCGTTAAGCTCTTGGGCTACCGACGGTTCGACACTGAACTGTTTGCTGGCCAGGTCGACGCCGTAGGTGTCAGCGAGGGCAAGCTGCAGCTCGGCATACATTTTCGCGCCATAGGCGCTCAGGGAATGAGCAGCCATGGTCAGAGTACCCGCGCTTTGGTCTTGCCAGCCGGGCCGGCGTTGCGTGGCAGATGACGGCCAGCAGGAGTGTTTTTCAGTTCAGTAAACTGTTTCTGCAGGCTGGTCAGTGCCGCCATCACGGCCTTGTTGCCGCCGCCGTTGCGCTTGAACTCTCGTTCTTCCTCGGCAGTGGTGACGATTTCGTCTACTGCAGCGCTGACATCATCGATCGGGGTTTGATCGGGTTCCGGTGCGTCTTCGGCTGCAGGCTCGATCACGGCCTGAATGCCGGCAGCGACGACCAGCAGCTGGGCCAGCAGGGCTTTCAAGGCCGTTGCGGTAGCTTCATCCATTGGGGGTTTGCTCTCGGTTGGGGTTTGCGGAGTGGTTTCGGTGGGCGTGTCTTCAATGCCGAAACGCTTGAACAGGCGGGTGAACATGGCGGCCAGGCGCCCGAACTCGCCCTGGGGCTCGGTTTCGCGCAGGGGGCCGAGTTCTTGTGAGGCGGCGTAGTACGCGGCGCGACTGGTGCGATTGGAGAAATACAGCTCTTGCGTGCCGAGGCTCGCCGGCGAATCAGTCACCGCCAGGCCAGTCAGATAGGCCTTGCCGCTGCCGGCGAAATTCGGGGTGATTTCAATGCTGCTGAACAGCTTCTGGCCTTGGTCGTTGAGGTACAGAAGGCGATCGTTCGGTTTCAGCTGAGCTTCCAGCGCGATCTGGCCAGGCTCCAGATCCTCGCCCTCTTCAACCAAACGCACGGCAAAAACGGTGCCGTGGGAACCCGGCCAGCGTTCGTGGTCGCACCAGATCACCGCCGTGTATTTGGCAGGCGTGTAGGTCTCGGCGATGTCGCGCAGTTCCTGGGGCAGGATCTCGCGGCCATCGACGGTCGGGCCGCTGGTGGCAACACGTTTCCAGTAGGAGACAAGGGAACGGGGCATGGTGGGTGACTGCGCTCAATCGTTGAATGAGCCGCCACGATAGGGAGCCGATTTGCCCCAAACAAACGGTTGGTTTTCGGCGTTCTCCTATTTTCCGGATATAGGCGAATGCCGGGATTTAACCCCGCGTTTCCAGCGTTTTCGCCGCATAGACTGCGGCCCATGAACTACCCGACCGAAGTCAAAGAAGCCGCAAAACGTCTCTACCTACGCCGCTGTTCGGTGAAGGAAATTCAGGCGCATTTGAAGCTGCCCAACATCCGTATCGTCTACTACTGGATCCGCCAAGGCGCCTGGGACGAGATGCTGACGGATGAAGAACCGTTGAGCGCAGTCAGCCGGCGGATCACCCTGATTCTGGAAAAGATCGATCCGCTGACGGACGCCGAGCTGAAAGAGCTGGAGCGCCTGACAAGCCTGCTGGAGCGCCTGAAAAAGCTTGCGGCAAAACCTGCGCCGGCAGCGCCTGCTGACCGTCCTGACGAGCCTGACGAACGCCAGTCAAGCCAACGCCGTGAGCGGCGCGAGGGCGGCGGCAAGAAGCGCGAAAAGAAGGTAAAGAACGACGTCAGCGGCCTGACCGAAGTGGACTTCCTGGATAAGTTCATCTCGAAAATGTACGGCTACCAGAAAGAGCTGTTCGAGGCGAAACAGAATCCACTGACCCGCCGTGTCCGGAACATCCTCAAAAGCCGTCAGGTCGGCCTGACCTACTACTTCGCCGGCGAAGCGTTCATGGACGCCGTGTTGAGCGGTGACAACCAGGTGTTCCTATCGGCAAGCCGATCGCAGTCGGAAATCTTCCGAAGCTACATCATCCAGTTCGCCCAGCAGTGGTTCGGCATTGAGCTTACGGGCAATCCGATCACCCTGAGCAACGGTGCCGAGCTGCGCTTTCTCAGCACCAACAGCAGCACCGCCCAGGGGTATCACGGCCATGTCTACGTGGACGAATACTTCTGGATTCGCGACTTCGAAAAGCTCAGCACCGTCGCCAGTGCCATGGGCACCCACAAGAAATGGCGCAAAACCTATTTCTCGACGCCCAGCGCCGTGTCGCACCAGGCGTACCCGTTCTGGTCGGGTGAAGAGTTCCGCAACAGCAAACGCGGCAAAAAGGCCGGCGGCGAATGGCCGAGCGAAGCGGCTTACACGCAGGGCGCGCTGTGTCCGGACGGTCAGTGGCGCAAGACGATCACCCTGGACGATGCGATCGCCGGTGGCTGCGATCTGTTCGACCTGGAGCAGCTGCAGCTGGAGTACGACGAAGACAAGTTCCAGCAGCTGTTCTACTGCAAGTTCATCGACAGCACGCAAAGCGCATTCAGTCTCAAGGATCTGGAGCGCTGCTACTCGGATCTGTCGTTGTGGGAGGACTACAACCCTGATCTGGATCGCCCGTTTGGCAACAGTCCGGTCTGGCTGGGCTACGACCCGAGCCGCACACGCGACGACGCCACCTGCGTGGTCATCGCGCCGCCGCTCGAACCCGGGGCGAAGTTCAGAATTCTGGAAAAACACAGTTGGCGGGGCCACTCGTTCACCTACCAGGCCGCGCAGGTCAAGAAGCTGACCGAGCGCTTCAACGTGCAGCACATCGGCATCGATGTCACCGGCGTGGGTTACGGCGTGTTCGACCTGGTGCGCGACTTCTACGTCAAGGCAACACCGATTCATTACAGCCTGGAAGCGAAAAACGCCCTGGTGCTGAAAGCCCAGGACACGATCCAGGGCAGCCGCATCGAGTGGGACGCCGGTTGGACGGACATTGCCCAGGCATTCCTGACCATCAAGCGCGGCGCCACCAACAGCGGCCAGATCACCTACAGCGCATCCCGTACCGAAGCCACCGGTCACGCCGACATTGCCTGGGCAGTGATGCACGCCCTGTCCAACGAACCTTTGAACACCAACAAGCGGCGCCGTAGCCGCTACGTCACGAGTAACCAGAGCAGCCATGGCCAACCGCAAACGCAGAAAGCACCACGTAGCCCAACCACAGCAGCAACCGATGCGCTCGTTTACGTTCGGGGAGCCGGAACAGGTGCTGTCCGGCAACATCGGCGAGTACGTGGGCGTGTTTCCGAGCGACGACGGCAAAATCTACAAGCCGCCAGTATCGCGGGCCGGCCTGGCGAAGCTGTTGCGCGCCAACGCGCACCACGGAGCCATTCCGAAGTTCAAGCGCAACCTGCTGTTGCGTGAGTTCATCGCCTCGGCTGGCTGCAGCACTGAGACGATGGGACGCGCCGGACTGGACTACATGGTGTTTGGCGAAGCGTACTTCTACAACGACACCAACGCATTCGGCCAGGTGTTGGAGCTGCAGCACCTGCCGGCGATCAACATGCGCGTGAAGGTCGACGGCGGCTACGTGATGCTGCTGCCGGACAACAAGGAAATGGAGTTCGAGGCGCACGAAATCTCCCACGTCCTGGACTACGACGTGGAACAGAACATTTACGGGATTCCGGACTACCTGGGGGGCTTGCAGGCGTTGCTGCTGAATGAGGCTGCGACCCTCTTCCGCCGGCGCTACTACAGCAACGGCGCGCACGCCGGCTACATCTTCTACACCAACGATCCCGACCTGACCGAAGAGGACGAAGACGAGCTGCGCGCCCAAATCAGCGCGAGCAAAGGCGTGGGCAACTTCCGATCGATGTTCGTCAACATCCCCAACGGCAAAGAGAACGCGATCCAGATCATCCCGGTCGGTGACTTCCAGGCGAAAGACGAGCTGGAGAAGGTGAAGAACATCACCCGAAACGATGTCATCGCGGCCTGGCGGATGAACCCTGCACTGGCCGGCATCATCCCGGAAAACACCGGCGGGTTTGGCGACATTGAAAAGATCGATCGCGTGTACACCAGTAACGAGATCCGCCCGATTTGCCAGCTGTTCAATCAGCTCAATGACCGGTTACGCGAAGACAGGCGTTTTAGCTGGAAAGTCGCGCCAGCAGCAGTGGATGCCACTGCATGAAACACCTTTCGAAGCGAATGCCACTACAAAATATGGCAATATGGTGGCGATCAGCTGCCCCTGGGGAGGGACACAATGAGAGTTGTATGCAAGTGCGGCCACAAGGGCCGAATTGCTTCACGGGAAGAGGTAACAACGGAGTTCGTGAAGCTGTACTGCCAATGCCTGGACGCAAGGTGCGGGCATACGTGGGTGTCGAACCTGACGTTCTCACACACACTCAGCCCGTCATCGCAGACCTTCGAACGCATGTTGATCGACCGGTTTCGCGAATTGCCCAGGGCGAAGCAGAGAGAGCTTTTCGAACAGCTGGGATCGCAGGCGGTGGCGTAACTGCAAATCGCCAACGCAGAAGCGTCGGCGATCGGGATCACTCAAGGAATGAGATTCAGCCCTTTACTGGCTCCTTTGGGTTTACGGCCAGTATCTCGGCAACTCGACGGACTTGCTGCTGCTCCACCTGGCTCAACCGTCGATAGAGATCGATCAAACGACGCTCGATATTTGTGAGTCCGGACTTATCGAACTCGGTTTTCTCGAACGCGGTGCGATCGTTCATCTTGCGATCCAACATGCTTACTACTCCATAAAGTGCATTGCTGAACTGGCTTTATGGGGAGTAGCAAACGGCATTGGAATGGGAGTAATCCCAATGGATGAAAGGCTTTGTTGCGATTTAAGACCGGTGCCGGGCGGCGTCGTCGGCCATGGCTTCGAGGATGCGACGAATCGCTTTCTGGTCGTCTTCAGGAATGCTACGGAACTGCTTTACCAAGCAATCTTCGACGTCTGACAGTGCCTCATTCGGCAACGTCTTACGCGATCCATGAACGATATAAGCAATGTCAAAATCGAGCAGCGAGTTAGCAAGACTCAGGTAGGACGCAGGCGCATCGCTGGCGCCCGATTCGTAGTTGCCCTGGGTACGTTTGGACACGCCAAGTTTTTCAGCCAGTTGATCTTGAGTCAGGCCAGCACCGGCGCGAAGTTCCCGCAGCCTGGCGCCGATCTCTTCTGAGAGAGTCAATATTTTTCCACTCGCATATTTACATTGGCAGTTTTTTGCCACATTCTGCGCTCGTCATCACACGAAAACGCAGAGATTTGCACTATGCCGAACACAAGCATCACCGAGCAAGCCCGCAAAAAAGCCCGTGAAGCGTTGGAGAAGCGCGGTCAGTCCGCGAAAGATTTTGCTGCTTTGCACAACCTGAGTCCCAGCACCGTTTATGCGGTGTTGAGTGGACAAAGCAAATGTCGCCGTGGGGAGGCACACCGAGCTGCCGTTTTACTAGGCGTTAAACAAGGTGTGATCGAACAGTAATGGCATGGGCCAACAGGGAAAAGTAGAAGATGAAAAGCCCGATCCTAGACACCCGCAAAGAAGTTATGAGCGAGATCATCCGCAGCTATATCGGCGGACGCGAAGCCGCCGCTGCACGCTTGGGGCTGAAGCTCAAGAAGTTCGACAACCATGCCTACGAAAACGCCGGATGCAGTCCTCTCAGTGACTCTCAGGTTTTCATGCTTGAGCAGGACTGCGGAACTCACCACTTCCCCAACTACGTCGCCTCAATGTACGGCGGGTTGTTCGTTCCAGTGGCTGATCCTGAAACGCTAGACAACGTCGAGCTATACGCTCGATCGCTACAGGTAGCGGCAAAACGCGGTTGCGTCGACCAGGCGATCGCCAAGGCGCTGGAGGACGGTTCAATCAGCGAAGAAGAAGCCGAACTGATTATGGACGCTCACAACCTCCACGTTGCTGCACGGCACGCCGAAGTGCTTGCCGCAATAGCTCTTTACCGCGCAGGGAAAGCTCAATGAACAATCTGCCTGCAGTACAGGAATATCAGGACATGCTCAAAGCTGCGGCGTCGGTGTTTCTTGAACGGCACCGTTGCGAACATTTGAGCGACGATCAGCAACTGATCAAACGAGCTGTGCAGCATTTGGTCGCGGACTTCGACGTACTCACTCCGACAGCTGAAAAAATTGTTCACCTGGCCTACAGCGATTTGTCTGTTGTCGGCGATCGGCAGCGACTGGATGTAATCACCAGCACACCGACACACACCGTTATCACTGACACAGGCACCGGTGAGGTTTGGGCCATTCCCGTCAGCCTGATTTACGAACGCATCCTCAACGCACCGGACAACGGGCGTTTCCGCGTCACCACTCCGTAACTCCTAACCACTAAATCCCCGATCCCCCATTCCCGTGGGTTTGGGTGAGCTGCGCCCGAAATTGAGGTTTGACGATGGAAAACGCCCTGAACATTAACGCAAAACTGCCACCGGTGCAGGCCGAAGCGCTCTTGGCCAACCTGCGCGAGCAGTACCGTCTCAGCCTCAATGACCTTTGGTATTCCGACCATTACCGCCTGATCCCCGAAGGGCTGCGCCACGGGTCGATCCTCACGAACGATCCGGTGATGGCTGCTCGAAAACATCTGATCGGCGCCCTCGCCGGCGCCCTGACTCAAAGCCTCAAAACAGTGAAAAAACCATGAGAGACGATCTCCGTTCCGACGTCCTGCAGCGCCTTGAAAATGACTACGGCCTAAAACACCGTACCGGCACCGACTACATGCGCGGTGGTGAATGCCCCAAGTGCAGGAAGAAAGAGCTGTATTCACGTCACGACAAGCCGTGGCTGGTTATCTGCGGTCGCCCTGAAAAGTGCGGCCACACCATGCACGTCAAGGAGATCTACGACGATCTTTTCGAAGACTGGAGCAAGCGAGCCCCCGCTACGGACAGTGCACCAACGGCCACAGCCCGCGCCTATCTGGAGTTCGGCCGGGGCTTTGACATCCAGTTGATTGCTGGCTGGTTCACGCAAGACACCTACTACTCCTCTCAGCACAACGCAGGCAGCGCGACAGTGCGTTTCGCCTTGGAGAAAGGCGGCTACTGGGAACGCTTGATCGACAAGCCGGCACGCTTCGGAAAGATGAAAGCGCGTTTCGCTCCGGGTGAAAGCTACCGGGGGGTGTGGTGGTGCCCGCCCTGTGTGGATCTGCTCGAAGCGAAAGAAGTGTGGATCGTGGAAGGCATCTTTGACGCCACCGCCCTAGTGCACCACGGCATTGCCGCCGTGTCCGCCATGTCATCCAACGCCTTCCCGGCTGACTCGCTCCAGGCGTTGGTCACAGCACGCCCGGGCAATCTGCCGAAGCTGGTTTGGGCGTTGGACAACGAACCAGGTGCACACGCTTACACCAAACGTTGGGTACGTATGGCCCGCGAATTGGGGTTTACCTGTGAGGCCGCGCAGATCCCTCAGCGGGAAAAACGCAAGGTCGATTGGAACGACTTACATCAGCGCTGGCAGTTCCTGGACGACGGCGAGAAGCGCAATGCCCAAATTGAAAAAGACATCACCATTGCTCGGCATCACGGCGCGCTGCTGATCGCTGAGAACGCTACCGAAAAAGCCCTGGTCATGTTCGATTGGAAGCGTCGAAGCGAATTTCATCTGGAGTTCGGCAATCGCCTGTATTGGTTCAAACTTGATCTGGAGAAATACAACAAGGCCATTCAGGAACTGGAGGACAGCGAGCATCACGACGATCAGCAACTGAATAACAAGCAGATGCGGGCGAAGGCCATGCAGCAGTGCGGCGCGCTGCAGCGCATCGCTACCTGCAATCCGAAAGCCCTGTACTACCAGGAAAACAAGCTCACAGACGAGTCCTGGTATTACTTCCGGATCACGTTTGCACACGACGCTGCGCCGATTAAAAACACTTTCACCAGCGCTCAGATCTCTTCATCGGCCGAGTTCAAAAAGCGTCTGTTGGGCATTGCCCCCGGTGGGATGTTCACCGGTACAACGCAGCAATTGGACGCGTTCATTGAGGAACAAACCGACGCTCTCAAGACCGTTCAAACCATCGACTTCACGGGCTACACCCGCGAACACGGCGCATACGTGTACGGCGATGTGGCTGTACGCGACGGTAAAATCTTCAAACTGAACGAAGAAGACTTCTTCGACATGGATCGCTTGAGCATTAAAACGCTCAGCCAGTCAGTGACCTTGAACCTGAACACTGACCTGGAGAAGTTCGACACCGAATGGCTCGACATCATTTGGCAATGCTTCGGTGCCAAAGGGCTGGTCGCACTCGCTTTCTGGTTCGGCTCATTGTTCGCCGAGCAGATCCGGCAGCATCAAAAGAGTTACCCCTTCATGGAAATTATCGGTGAGCCAGGCGCCGGTAAATCCACCCTGATCGAATTCCTATGGAAGTTGTGCGGACGCCTCGACTACGAAGGTTTTGACCCCACTAAAGGCACCCCAGTTGCTCGGGCACGAAACTTTGCCCAGGTCGGGAATCTGCCGGTGGTGTTGATTGAATCTGAGCGCGAAAAATCAGATGGAAGCCAAACCCGCCAATACGACTGGGACGAACTGAAGACTGCCTACAACGGCCGCAGCGTTCGCTCAACCGGTGTAAAGAACAACGGTAACGACACCCGCGAACCGCCCTTCCGTGGCGCCGTGGTCATCGGTCAGAACCACGCGGTGAACGCCTCTGAACCGATCCTGCAGCGCCTAGTGCACATCGCCATGACGAAGGACGGGCAGACCCCGCAAACCAAGCTGTTGGTTGAAAAACTTGAGCGTATGCCCATCGACCGCGTGAGCGGGTTTCTGCTCAAGGCCACCACGTCGGAGTCCTCCGTGATGGAGACCATTCGCGCGAAGGTTCCGACCTACGAACAGGCGCTGCTGGCCCTGCCTGAAATTCGCACCGTACGGATCGCAAAGAATCATGCCCAGCTGCACGCGCTCGTAGACGCACTGGTGCACGTCGCTCCTCTTAAAAAGCATCAGTTGGAAGCTACACACGCGGAGATCCAGAACATGGCAAAGGATCGCCAGCTGGCCATCAATGCTGATCACCCGGTCGTCGTCGAGTTTTGGGAACTGTACGAATACCTAAACAGCGCTGCCGGCGGACTAAACCACTCACGCAATGACAGTTTGATTGCGGTGAACCTCAACGACTTTGCCAAAGAAGCCGCGGAGAAACGCCAGAAAGTCCCGGACATGACCGAGCTGAAACGCCACCTGAAAACCAGCAAGTGCCCGAAGTTCGTGGAGACAAACAGAACCGTTTGCTCTGCCTGGGAGTTGGACGCTGCAGATAAACCGAAAACTGTGCGCTGCTGGATTTTCCAAAGCGCCTAAACCCGCAACTCAGGAGTGACCCAATGAAAGTAGAGACTGTAAATCTGAAGTCGGCGATTCGCTTTGGTGACTTTTACAACGTCTTCGGGCCTGACGGTGTTGTGACCATGGCCTGGTGGCTTGGTGCATTGCACGCCGATCGCATTCGCAAAGAACAAGGAAGCTTTCCGTTTCTACAAATAACCGGCCAGCCAGGTGGCGGCAAAGGCCTGCTGCTCGACTACTTGTGGAAACTGAGCGGGGAAGAACATTTTCAGGGGTGCGCTCCTGATCACGCATCACGAGCAGGCCGGTCTCGCTTTATGACCAATGCCGGCAACAAGGTCACCGCACTGGTGCCTATCCATGAGAAAGCAACCGGCGACTGGGCGGACGAGATGAAGCCGCTTTATGACTCCAATGCGGAGTTTTTAGACCACAGCCGAGGTGGTGAACTGACCAAGTTTAAGGGGGCAATTTTGATCGTTGCTGATGCCCCTCTGCGCTGCAGTGAGGCCGTCAAAAGCAGAATGCAGACAGTGTTTTTGCATCCATCCAAACAAGACAAGAAGTTCGGATCGGTGGCACAGCTTATTGAGTTAAGCGCTGACCGGGCAGGTGCATTTGCCAGAGTGTTCCGACATCACGAAGACCTGATTCTGACGGCACTACAAGGAATTGTGCCAGCACAGATGGCCAAGTATGAAAGCCAATTCCGCGAGGATTTGAATCGGCGGTATGCAAGGAATTTCGCTCAGGTCGCGGCATTAATCGAAGCGCTATGCGACCTCGTTGGCATTTCCGAACGACAACGCTTTGCAGCGCTGAGCAGGCTACACAGCACGGATTACCTGATGAATAACGACGTACCGTTCTGAAACAGTCGGCGTACGCCATGAATTGAAGGGGTGTCGAGGAGTTGCACCTCCCCGACACCAACCACTACCGAGGGCAGAACCATGCAAGCACAGCACCCGAGCAGCAGTGATCCGAAGGCTAACACACAGGGCAGTAACGACACTCAATCAGCACGGCACCTAATGGCAATTCGGATAGTCGGCACAGCGATATTCGACTACCAAGTTACCAAGACTGACGAAGCGCGAATCCGCCTTGAATGCTTGGCCACCTTCGCCAAGCAGCAGGGCGATATTGATGCGGCCGAAGCCGCCATTGTAGCCCATCTACTGGCCAGCAACGCGTCATCGGGGGCCAGCATATGAGCGATGGCAAAACAATCCGGGAGCGGCCAGCGATGGCCAGTAAGCGATTGGATTTACCGAGCATCTGCGACATCTGCGGCACCGCCCGATCTACCCGGAAACATCAAAAGTGCAGCCGTATTCGCCAGCATCGAAAGACTGAAGAATGGGCCGCTGTAATGGCCGAAAAGGCCGCAATCAGAAAAGCAAAGGAACGCCGTTATGTCTAAACGCCGTGAGCAAGCAGCACCAGAATCAAAACCAGTGGTTTCTACTACGCTTTCAGCAGAACCCGCCTCTACACTGGTCTGTCATCAGGCGCGGGAATACACAGGTTCGAGGGTTGTACCGTGAGCCAAGCAACAACAGGTGTTTTGACCTTTCAAGACCTGCAGCACATCACCGGTTATCAGCGTCGATCCGATGTTGAGCGCTCGCTGATCGCCCAGGGTGTGCGCTTGTTCCGTGGCCGAACTGGCCCGTGGACAACGCTTGACCTGATTAATCACGCCGGCGGCGTCACGTCGGCGAGCGCTGAAAGGTATGACACCGACATATTATGAGGCGAGCGAGGAAACGTAAGCACAACCCCCATATCCCTGCCCATGTCGATCAGGCCGCCCTCCCGGCGGCCGTGTACTTCGACCATCGCGACAGTGGTGTCTGGTACACCCTTCGTCGGGACGAGACAGGAAAGCAGCGCCGCCAAAACGTGGCGCCCGCAGCCGTGTCGCTGGCAGAACTCCATCAAATCATGGACGAGGCGTCCAACGTCGATCGGGGAACGCTGCGCTACGTGTGCGAACAGTTCCACCTGAGCGATCGATACAAAAAACTCGCTTCCAAAACCCACGACGATTACTGCTACTCCCGCGATGTACTGCTGAACATTCCCACCAAATTGGGCAAGCCGCTGGGCGATCTCGCAGTGAAGAAATTCACCGCTGCCCTGGTGCAACGCATTGTCGATCGGATCGCAGACGAGGGCACGCCCTCAAAGGCGGCGCACGCACTGCGTTATCTGCGCCGCGTTCTGCAGTGGGGACGTAATCGGGGTTTCCTTGAAGTGAACCCAGCCCTGGGCATCGAAGCGCCGATAGAACGTAAACAACGCCGGTTGCCACGGTTGAACGTTATGGACGTACTCATCGATCGCGCAACGGCGCGTGGACGTCTGGCACGTAACGAGCCTGGCGGTTGTCCCGAATACCTGGCCAGCGTAATGGAGCTGGCCTACCTTTGCCGACTACGCGGCATCGAGGTCGTGACGCTCACGGACGCGAACGAACTGCAGGAAGGGATTCTGACCAATCGGCGCAAGGGCAGCCGGGACAACATCGTCCGATGGACACCGCGACTGCGCACCGTTTGGGAAGGCGCGAAGGCTTTACGCGCCAAGGTTTGGGAGCGCCGTAAAACGCCTATCCCGATCGCGGCGTCAAAGCGCTTTATCATCGTGGCCAGCCACGGTGGCCCGCTTCGAAAAACAAGCCTCGACACCGCTTGGCAACGCTTTATCACTTTGGCGATCGCAGACGGAAACATCGATCCGGAAGATCGCTTCGCGCTGCACGATCTGAAACGGCGCGGCATCACTGACACGACCGGCACCAGGGCAGACAAACAGGAAGCGAGTGGCCACCGTGACGCGAAGATGATGGACGTCTACGATCACAGCGTGCCGGTGGTTTCACCTTCAGCTGACTGAGTAAACACCCACGTAACAAACGTACCGAAGCCCGCGAAACATGCGGGTTTTGGCGCGTCTGCACGTAACAAGGAATCTCATAAGTCATTGATTTGTATGTTTTAAGCACCTTCCTTGTAATCAGTAGGTCCCGGGTTCGATTCCTGGTGCCGGCACCATACAAGACGAAGCCCCTGCAGAAATGCAGGGGCTTTGTTGTTTCTGGAGTGTCCACATTTCGTCCACATCTCCGATCGTCGGCAACCGCGTTGCCAGTTCTAATCGCAACAATCCGTAGACGATTTCACCTCAGACTGGCTGCAAATCCCGCAATGCTTCAGGATGCTGGCTAGCAATACGTAACAGTGTCTGTGCTGCACCTGTCGGCTGCCTGCGACCCTGCTCCCAATCCTGCAACGTGCGCAAACTCACACCGATCAACTTGGCAAACGCACTCTGCGAAACGCCCACCTTGGCCCGCGCTTCAGCGGCTGCCGAGAGTGGCACCGCTGTGACACGAGCGGCTTTTCCCGCCTTCATTTGGCGGACAGAGTCCAGCAAGTCCTGCTGGAATTGCTCCAGTTCATTGACCATCGCTGATTTCCTCCTTCAAACATGAGCGGCACTATACGGCTTTGCCGTATAGGCGAGCAATGTACGTTTGTCTGATGCAGAATCTGGTGGACCTGTGAGGACTGGAGCTTCCCAGTATTGAAGAAGTATTCGAAAAATTGATCTGTCACCTTTTCTGGCACCATACAAGACGAAGCCCCTGCAGAAATGCAGGGGCTTTGTTGTTTCTGCGGGCTCGATTTCAAGAGCCCCTGTCTCGTAAAGCGCTGTTCAACAACATCAATCAGTGCCCGGCACTCTGCCCACCATCCACATGCAGAATCTCGCCAGTCACAAAGTTCGCGTTATCGAGATACACCACCGCCTGCGCAATATCCTCGACCTCGCCCATATGTCCGACGGGGTGCAGCGCGCCCAGTGCCACGTGGGTTTCCTCGCCGTGCATCGGCGTCTTGATGATGCCCGGTGATACCGCGTTCACCCGGATTCCGCGTTTGGCGTATTCGATGGCCAGGGATTTGGTGGCGGCGTTGAGGCCGCCCTTGGTCAGTGAGGCGAGGACCGAGGGCACGCCGTCGACCGCGTGGTCGGTCAGGCTGGTGGTGATGTTGACCACGTGGCCCTTGCCCTGTTTATCCATCTCGGCGATGGCCAATTGGGTGATGTAGAAGAAGCCGTTGAGGTTGACCGACAGCACCGCCGCGTAATCTTCCGGGGTGTAGGCGGTGAACGGTTTGGCAACGAAGATGCCGGCGTTGTTGACCAGGGTGTCGATGCGGCCGAAGCGTGCCATGCCTTCGCTGATCACGCGTTGAGCGGTGGCCGGATCGCCGATGTCGCCGGCGATGGTCAGGATCTGCGGGTCGTTCGACGGTTTGATCGAGCGCGAAGTAGCGACAATGTTGTAGCCCAGTTCACGGAAGGCCTTGACCATGCCTTCGCCCAGACCCTGGGAAGCACCGGTGATAACGACGGTTTTTTTCGAATTGCTCATGATGAAATCCTCAACAGATTGATAGTGATCGGCAACACAGCGGGCACGGTCAGGACTGATTCCGCTCCGCCAGCTGCCGGCGGTACTCGGTGGTGGTGATGCCGGCGTAGCCCCAGTTATCGGTGTCGACTTCTTCGATCACGATGTGGGTCAGGTCCGGGCGCTTGTTGAGGACGCGTTCCAGGGTTTCAGTGATTTCGGCGATCACCTGAGCTTTCTGCTCACGGGTAACACCGTCGCGGGTGATGCGTACGCTGACAAATGGCATGACGACGACTCCAGTGACCTGCCCTCGGGATGAGGATCAGGTGTTGGAGCTCAATTTAGGTATGTGTCGGGAGGGGAAAAAGTAGGGGAGAAGTACTTCATTTGTGAGGTGGTGTAATGAATTGAAACACCTACGTCGCTCCCACTTACCCCCTGAAGTCTCGGGTTGACACATCGAATTCAGTGGCCGAGAATCGGCACCAAGAGCGCGAAACCGACTGCCATCAGGTGGCTATAGTCGGCGTTAGGAACCCCGTTGATGACCTGAAAATCAGCGTTCGGGTGAGACCTCTTCTCCCCTGCTTGAGGGAGCACAATATCAAGCAACTTTTTCGTGAAGGGCAGCCTATCAAGGCTGCCCTTTTTGTTTGGACCATCGGTAACGTTGAAACAGTAGCTCTCCATGCCGATGCTTGTTCAGACCCTTTTTTTCACAGTTCATGAAGTTCCAGAGTACGTTGCCATGATCGATATGGATCACGACCAGCATCTGGTATTTCGTGTTGTAGGCACCGATATATGAGAGCCGGAAAGAGTCGTCATCGTAGGAAATCTTCCAGATCTCTAACGGTGTTTTCAGGGTGTCTTGCGCGAAGTCTGTGAAGCGCTCCCGAGCATTCGGACGTTTTTCCACAATGTGCAACAAGTGCTCGCGCCTCACCAGAACTGGGCAAATGGGTGTCTCAATCACAGTCGAATTGAGGCCGTCATGAAGTCCGAAGCCTTTGGCAACTTGCTCCCATGCAGCCTCCAGACTCTCGGCGCCCGGACGTTCTCTGATCGCAGAAGTCAGCAACTCGGGATCAATGTCCCGAATGTCCGGTAAACCATGATCCTTCCAGTTCTTTTGTTCAGGTAACGCCATGCTCCAAGGCAAATTCATTGGCACCTTCTCGCTAGCTTCGCGGATGCCGGCATTGCCTGGATATCCAATGGCCTCGGACTGAAAAAGTCCCGAAAGTAACTGCCTGATATTTCAGCCACTTGTGCTGCGGTAATAAATCAGCCCGTTCTTGTCTTTCAATAGGAGGCTTCCGGCATCAACGCAGAACAGCGCGAGATGGCTGTACGAAATTGTCCCAGCCGCTGTAACCCAACCGCACAAAAAAGTGCCCGACTCCTTCGCGTCGGGCACTTTTTTTGACCCCGATCACCCCCGCGTCACCAAAAATCCCGATTCTGTGTCAGCCTCCAGCCATCGGCAGGGACATCAATTCGCTACTAATTGCGCGACAACTATGCTCAGGTACAGGAATATAGCCGGCAAATGGAGCCGTTCGGGCCGTCACGTACACAACAATACCCAGCCCACTTCAGAGGGCATTACCCATGGATAGCAGAACCTTACGCAACCTCATGCGCATCGTGCAGACCGGCTCGTTGTCGGCCGCAGCCGAGCATTCGTGCCTGACTGTGCAGGCCCTGGCCGCACAGCTGAACAAGGTCGAAGAACAGTTCGGTTTCCGCTTGTTTCGCCGTTCCAACAAAGGCCTGACGCTGACCCCGCAAGGTACAGAGCTGACGCCTTACATGGATCGGGTGCTGATAGCCACGCGGCAGATGGAAGAGAAAGTCGAGGCGTTGAAAGTGCCGGGACAGCGCACGTTGAAAGTGGCGTTGAACACCACGCTGGATCCGGATTTCAACCGGCGGTTGATCGGACGCCTGATCGATGTGTTCCCCGACTACCAGATGGAATTCAGCTACGCCGAGTCGATGGAAAATCTCAGCAAGCTGAAGAACGAGGACTTCGACCTCGCGGTGCTGATCGGTCCGCAGCGTCCGGGTCTGCCGAGCATCGTCCTGCCGGAGGTGCAGGTACAGGTGGTCGGTGCTCATTGCGGTCAAGAGAATGATCCGCTGACATTGCTCGGCAACAAGTTTCAGGTGCGTCCTGCAGAAGACTGTCCGTATTCCCACAGCTTTTTGCGTTTTCTCGACGCCGGGCTGGGCAATCACGAAAACAGTCAGCGGACGATTTATTCCTGCAGCGAAACACTGACCCTGTCGCTCATCACGCAGATGGACGCCATCGGCATGGTTTCCCGCGAAGCCGCGCAGAAGAACGGCCTGACGATTTTCCCCGGGTTCGAGGATTTCCTCGAAGTGCGCCTGGCGGTGAACAATCCGGATCTGTCCGGTCAGGCCCTGAACGACGTTGTCGATCTGCCGCTACATGAACGAGCCGAGCGCAATGTACGCGGCCGTCCCAACCGCCACACTGAGAAAGAGGTTTTTGCTGAAATACGCACATAACAGCGTCGGAATCGCTGCATAGAATTCCGGGCGATCGAGCTGTATGTGCTGATCCTTGATCAACAAGGGTGTCAGGCTGATCGCAGCGACGATCGCCACCGGCAGGTATTCCAGCGCCCGGGCGACGAAGGGCGGCCAGTGCTCGGTGTTGACCTGCAGCGGCAGCGCCCGGGGCAGAAAGGTCACGGCCATCATCAGCGCGACCACCAGGATCAGGAACGTCTGGTCAGGCATACACCCACTCCGCAGCCTACAAATGTGGCGATGAAAACATTGAAGGACGAGCTGCCAACCAGGCTCAGAGCACCCATGCAGACCACAGCGGCCAGGGCGGCGATGAGTTTTTTGCGGGTGTTGCACAGCGAGACCAGTACATAAAGCATCATCGCGGTCAGCGCGTAATCAAGCTGATATTTGATCAGATGCGATGCGTACTGCGCGCACAGGGCCCCGAGCAATCCGCCGATCACCCAGGAGGTATGGCAGAACAGGTTGAAGCCGATCAGATATCGGATATTCACCGGTGCGCCGGTGCCCAGCTTGACGCTGTGGAAGGCGAACGATTCATCGGTCAGGCCGCCGGCGTAGCACCAGCGCTCCATGCGGCTCAGGCCCAGTGCCCGCAGGGCCTTGGCCATGTAGACGGACATCAGCATGTGCCGCGCGTTGATCAGAAACGTGGTCAGCACGATGGTGGTCAGCGACGCCCCGCTGCTGATCAGCGCCAGCGCGGCGAATTGCGAAGCCCCGGCATACACGAACAGACACATGGCCACCGGCAGCCATAGCGGCAGCCCGGCGTTGACCGCCATCAGCCCGAACACGAACGACACGGTGAAATAACCGGCCACCACCGGGCTGGCTTCGGCAAACGTGCGCGACGGCTGACGGTCGACCATCAGCGGCGCACTGCCGGATGTTTCATTCATAGATCCCTCTCAAATGTCCGTTCGCCGTGAGGCTCGCAAAAACCCTGGGCAGCCCAGAAACGCTTGCCCGCGAGGTTAGCATCATCGACGAACAGGAACATCCGCAGCACACCGACCCGTTTCATGTCGGCCGACGCCGCTTCCACAAGACGCTGACCCACGCCCTGACTGCGAAAGCGCAAGCTGACCGCCAGATGGTTGATGGTGCCGCGACTGCCGAGCATGCCGCCCAGTACCGCACCGACGATCTCGCCTTCGACATCGAGGGCCAGATAAGCCGTGGTGGTTTTCTGGATGAGCACACCGCGCAGGCATTTGGCGTCCTGCCATTCACAGAATGACACTTCGTCGAACTGGCGGAAGAAACGCTCCATGCGCTGCGCGTCCTTGGCCGTCGCGCGCCGCAGCACCACCGGCGTCGAGCATTCGACGCCGTCGATTTGAGTGATCTGATTAGCGAACAATGTCGAAAGCGGTCCCGGGCCGCGAGAAGGAAATCGCCAGAATCTGCCGATACGCCATGGCATGGGAATGGGTGTTGCGCGCCGGTGTCACGTAGTGGCGCATGTCGCGGTCGAGGAAGTAAGTGGTGTCGAGAATTTCCTGGTAGGTGGTCGACGCCAGTTGCTGCTCGTGAATGTCGTACAGGCGGCTTTCAGCACCCTCGACATTGTTGCGGCCCCAGAAGTGCACACCGCTGAACGGGTAACCGTCGCAGTGAATGCCCTCCGGCGTGATTTCCAGCTGTTTGCCGGGCTTGATCTCGATGCGGATCTGATGGATCTGGCATTGCCAGATTTCATCGTGCAACTCTTCCGGCAGCACGTTTTTGTACACTTCGAAATCGGTGTCGATCAGGCTGCGCATCACCGGCGAGCCGATGACTTCGTCCGAGAAGTCCTGGAAGTGCCGCACCACGCCGCCCACATAGCTGTTGTTGGCCTTGGACTGCACGTATGCGCGATGTTCCAGCTGTTTGAGTTCGCGAGTCTTGGGGTTGTATTCGAAGTCGCTGTAACGACGGTAACGCATGCCGGCATCGGCCTGACCGTAGTAGCTGTCAGGCTCCATGTTTTCCCAACTTTTGGTCAGTCTGACGAAGTCGGCGAAATGACCGTAGAGATTGAAGTCAGCACCCTGCACATTGGCGTACTTGTCGCGCCGTAGCGATTCGCCCACTTCTCTGGTTAAAACGATCATTACCAAATTCTCCGCTGCATTGAGCGGCCTAATCTATTAGGTGGAGAATTTGCGTCCATGAGAAAGA
Source organism: Pseudomonas bananamidigenes (assembly GCF_001679645.1). Taxonomy (GTDB): domain Bacteria; phylum Pseudomonadota; class Gammaproteobacteria; order Pseudomonadales; family Pseudomonadaceae; genus Aquipseudomonas; species Aquipseudomonas bananamidigenes. The sequence continues at coordinate 70,251 of NZ_LRUN01000008.1, forward strand.
ATTTCAGGCATTTGAAGCCCTGTTTGAAGCGCGATTTGAAACGGCCTGAAAGTGCATTTCAAATGACAAAAACACGGGTTTTTATACTTTTTTCAGAAAAAATGTCAAAAAAAAACCCCGAACCATTCGGGGTTTTTTATCGCGTTTCGCGGGTTCAACCGATCATCAGAAGATGTTGATCGGGTAATCCACGAACACCCGCAGTTCGTTACCGCTGACGTTGTACTCGCTGGATTTCTGCGATACACGCAGGATCGAGCTGCGCAGTTTCACGCTCAGGTCCTTGGCCGGACCGCTCTGCACGACGTACTTGAACTGGTTGAAGATCTCGCGCTCGGTGCCGCCTTCGCTGGTGGACGTGGTGATGTTGTCGCCACGCACGTAAGCGAAGTTGTAGCTCAGGCCCGGTACGCCGAATGCGCCGAAGTCCAGGCCGTAGCCCAGTTGCCAGCTGCGCTCGTCTTCAGCGTTGAAGTCTGACCAGTAGGAGTTGGCCAGATAGATGGTGTTGCCACCGTCACCTACGCGACCCTGACCTTTCTGGTAGCCGCCGTAGGCATAACCCAGGTTGCTGTCGCCAGTGGAACGCTGGTGCGCCACGGTGAAGGAGTGCGGGCCGGTGGCGAAGGTCGCTGCCAGGCTCCAGATCTTGTTGTCGTCGCCGGTCACACCGTTTTCGCGGACGTAGGAGTTGTCCAGCTTGGTGCGGTAACCGTTGAAGTCCAGGGTCAGGGACTGATCCTTGTCGATCGGGAACACATAATTGGCGTTCACATATTGCTTCTTCAGCACGTCTTCGACGTCGGAAGCGTACAGCGCAGCCTTGAACTGTTCGGTGAACTGGTAGCTGCCGCCCAATACGTTGATCGACTTCAGGCCACCGCTGTCACGGCCCTCAGCGCTCTTGCGCGATTCGGCGGTGAAACGACCGGCATCCAGTTGCAGGCCCTTGATCTCTTTGGAGGTGATCAAGGTACCGGTGTAGCTTTCCGGCAGCAGACGCGAATTGTCGTAATTCAGCACCGGCAGGGCCGGCATCTGGTCGCCGTAGGTCAGGGTGGTGCTGGACAGACGGAATTTCACCGCTGCGCCGCCCTTGGACAGGTCGTCAGCCGCGTTGCCGCTGTCACCCTGCTTGAAGAAGTCGATACCGCCAGCGCCGCTGCGGCCCTTGCCGCCGTCCAGACGCAGTGCATACAGACCGAATGCGTCCACACCCACACCGACGGTGCCCTGGGTGAAACCGGAGGAGAACGTACCGATGGCCGCCTGGCCCCACTCGGCCTTGTCCTTGTTGCCGTCTTTGTAATCACGATTGATGTAGGCATTGCGCAACAGCACTTTGAGGCTGCTGTCTTCCACAAAACCCTTGGACTCGGCCTGGTCGTTAGCCATGGCCTGAGTGGCGCTCAACATCCCCAATGCGATCAGACTGATCCGCTTGTTCAACATTTTGTTTTCCTTATTACGGGTTGAAACGCGCTGTGTCGAACGGCTGAAACGGCGCTTGATGCACTCTTTTATTCACCCCGAAACAAAAAGACCCGCCCAGGACATTGTCATGGCGGGCCTGCTCCTGATTTTGTGTCATGGCGGTTAGCCACAGGCGTTGGGCCGAATCGTAGCCGCGCCCTGAACAATGTGTCAATTTCAAGAATCGTCTTTAAATAGGCAAAAATCGTCTAATAAAAGTAAATTTTCCGACGGCTTCGTGCAGGGAAACGCCAGTAATAAGTGATTTTGATGCCCTGTCACGCGCAACCGTCGAGGCCACAGGCCGGCAAGGCTTGCGTGTCGGGTGCCGACGGGATCGACTCGCTCAACCATTGTGCAAACGCCTGCGGTTTGCCAAGCCACGGGCCGATATCGATCAGGGTGAACTGACCGTCCCGTTCCAGCGCGAAGGTCGGGAAGCCTTGGCCACCGAGTTTCGCCAGCAATGCGCGGCTGCTCTTTATGTGTTGATCGGTATCGGTCGCTTGCAGTGTTTTGAGGAAAACTTCCGCCTTGTAGCCAAACTCGACCGCGCATTCCACCAGCACGGCCTCATCGGCAATCCGCCAGCCTTCTACATAGTGTGCGGTTTGCAAACGGCCCAGCAGTTCCAGGCCACGTCCATCGATGCTTTCTGCTGCCATGACTGCGGCAGTCGGTGGCGCGGAATCAAATACCGCCGTGTGATCACGCAACAGGCCTTCGAAATAGGCTTCGCCAAATGGCTGTCCGGTGTACTCGGCAATGCGCCGGTCGTGGGGCATCACGTAATTGCGCAGTTGCGGTGAAACGCTCTGACGGTTGGCACCGGTCATCATGCCGCCCGCATGGGCGATAACCGGCAGCACATGCTGTGCGGCTTGAACGAGCGGTTTGGCGCCGTAGCACCAGCCGCACAGAGGGTCGTAAATGTAGTGAAGGATCATCTGAAAACTCCGGGAAATCGATGGCTGCCACGTTAATCCCTCGGCCGTTGCGGAAAAACGCCGGAATGGCTTTCAGTCTGTTTCGGCAATCGGTCGAATGCGTTTGTTGTGAGACCTGTGACAGCCGTGACACAGAACAGAAACAAATTGACACAATCAAACCGCGGAACTTTTTCAGAATAATTAACGGCAGCAAATGCAAAGCATTACCATTCGCGCGCTCGAATTCTTCCACCCTTTCGGATGCGCTTTTCAATGCCTGCCCCGTTCCGTCTCACGCCCGTCACGCTTGGGCTTTCTGCCTTTTTGTCCTCCGGTTTCGCTTACTCCGCGACCGAGCTTCCCGCCACTTCGATCAGCGTCGAGTCGCAGATCGATGATCCGCGTGTGAAGGTCAGCAGCACCGCGACCCGCACCTCCACCCCGGTACGCTATGTGCCCCAGGCGATCGATTCGATCAAGACCGCCAACGTCGCGGACTACGGCATCAATGACATCGAAGACGCCCTGAGCGGGATTCCCAACGTCAGCGGAGGAGGCGACACACGCTTCGACAGCCTGCGCATCCGTGGTTTCGATGCCAGCAACGACTTCTATCTGGACGGCATCCGCGACGATAGCCAGTACAAGCGCGATCTGCACAACATCGAACGCGTAGAAGTGCTCAAGGGCCCCGCAGCCGTGCTGTACGGCCGCGGCAGCCAGGGCGGGATCGTCAACCGTGTCAGCAAGGCACCCGAGGCCGGCCGCCGCTCGACCATTGAGGCCCAAGGCGGCAGCGAGGACCTGCGCAGTCTGTACGCCGACCTCAGCGCCGACCCGAACGAGAACATCAGCCTGCGCCTGAACATGGGCAACATGGACGAGAACAGCTTCCGTGACGGCGTCAGCGGCAACCGCAAACTGTTCGCGCCGTCGATAAGCTGGCAACTGACCCCTGACCTGAACTGGCTGGTGCAATACGAATACAGCCGCAACAACCGCACCCCGGATCGCGGCATTCCCGGAATTGGCGGGCGCCCGGCCGACGTCGGTCGGGACACGACTTACGGCAACGATCACGACTTCATCGACGACAAGACGCAATCCCTGCGCTCCCGGCTCAGTTATGAACTCAATGACAATTGGCAGCTGCGCCACACCCTCGGCGTGTTCAAGCTCGACAGCGATTTCGACAATACCTACCTCACCGGCTTCGACGCGAAGACCAACAAGGTCACCCGCCAGCACTGGCAACAGGACCTGACCACCCGCAACGTCTACAACAACGTCGAACTGGAAGGCGGCTTCGACACCTTCGGCCTCGAGCATCGTCTGCTGACCGGGATCGAAACCGGCAGCCAGCGCCGCGACCCGACGCTGTACAACGCGGCCACCGGCCGGGGCACTCAGCCGGTGCCGTCGCTGGACCTGTACAACCCCGACCGCGACCTGCGCCACACCGGGCGCATGCAGGTGTCGAGCAGCAGCCACACCGAAGTCGAAAGTCGTGCGATCTACGTTCAGGATCAACTGCGCCTGAATGATCAATGGCAATTGCTGGCCGGTTTGCGCTACGACACCTTCGACATCGAGTCGACCAACAAGCTGCGCAACATTTCCGAAGACCGTGACAGTCACAGCACCAGCCCGCGTTTCGGCGTGGTCTGGACGCCACTGCAGAACCATTCGTTTTACGCGTCGTGGACCAAGACCTTCTCGCCGGTCGGTGGCGGTCTGATCGGCATCACCCCCGGCGCGACGGGCAACACCAACGACCTGAGCCCGGAGCTGACCAAACAGAAAGAAATCGGGGTCAAGAGCGACTGGCTCGACGATCGCCTGAGCACCACTCTGGCGATCTACGAGCTGGAGCTTTACAACCGTCGCACCACCGATCCGAACGACCCGACCCTGACCGTACTCAGTGGCCTGCAACGCTCGCGCGGGATCGAACTGACCGGCACCGGCAAGATCGTCGGTAACTGGTACATGCGCGGTGGCATCGGCGTACAGGACGCGACCATCGAGAAGGACAACAACGGTCTTGAGGGCAAGCGCGTCAACAACGTGGCCAAGCACAATGGCAGCCTGTTCCTGACCTGGAAACCGGAGATGGGCTGGTACGGCGAAACCGGTTTGACCCTGGTCGGCCAGCGTTACGCCGACAACGCCAACACCACGGTGTTACCGGGTTACGGTCGCTGGGACGCGCTGGTCGGCTACCGCCACAAGGACTGGGACCTGCGTGCGGCGCTGAACAACATCACCGACCGCGAGTATTACGCCTCGGCCACCAGCGCCTTCCAGATCCAGCCGGGCACGCCGCGCAGCCTGGTCATGACGGGCACTTACAGCTTCTGATTCGCGCCCATAAAAAAAGCGCTGCCATCCCGGCAGCGCTTTTTACAATCCCTGTCTGTTCTTCTTATCCTTCCATCACATCCCAAAGTGCGTCCAGTTCGGCCTCGCTGAACAGGCCAGCGGGGTAACGCTCGATCATCATCCGGCGCGGATCAGGTTCCCTGATCTGACGCGTTCCATTGGACTTCAACCAGTGCGCGACAATCTGGAGCGACTCACTATTTACAGCCATGGGATGCAACGTCCGCTCGCTGATTACGTTCACTTCGGCGTTCATGTCAGCGCTCTCTCCCCGTTCGTGAGCGGCTAAGTTATCCAAGGTTTATGACAGAACTGTTGAAGTTCTCCCCCCTCCCTAGTGCGTCATGAGCGATACAAGAGCTATGCCAATGTCTGCCGATTGTCGACCAGCGGACATAAAGAAACCCGCAGTCCTGACGGGCTGCGGGTTTCTCTTCAAGCGTGGGCAACAAATGACTGCCCGGTCGATTTTCCAATCAACTCAAGCTGTTACATCCGCACTCACTCTTTGTGCGGCGCGGGTTGCTGTTGGGTAAGGCAGTGAATATTGCCGCCGCCCAGTAACAGTTCGCGGCCCGGCACCATCACCACTTCGTGCTGCGGGAACAGCTTCTGCAGGATCTCCCGGGCCGGAGCGTCCATCGGGTCGTCGAAGCTTGGCGCGATGATGCCGCCATTGACGATCAAAAAGTTCACGTAGGAACCGGCCAGACGCACGCTCGGGTTGCGCTCCTGAGTGCCGTCCACCGGGTCCACGCCCGCACATTCTTCTTCGGTGGCAAACAAAGGTCCCGGGATCGGCATCTTGTGCACTGTGAACGGGCGGCCCTTGGCGTCGGTGCTGCTTTCCAGCACCTTCATCGCAGCCTGGCAGCGCGGGTAGTTCGGGTCCTGCGGATCATCGGTCCACGCCAGCAGCACTTCACCCGGACGCACGTAGCAGCAGAAGTTGTCCACATGACCATCGGTTTCGTCGTTGAACAGGCCATCCGGCAGCCAGATGATCTTGTCCACCGACAGGTTGTCGCGCAGCACCGCTTCGATTTCTTCGCGGCCCAGGTGCGGGTTGCGATTGCGGTTGAGCAGGCATTCCTCGGTGGTGATCACAGTGCCTTCACCATCGACATGAATCGAACCGCCTTCCAGCACGAAGCCTTCGGTGCGATAACGCGGGCTGCGCTCGATCTCGAGAATCTTGCCGCCAACCTGGGAATCGCGATTCCACGGCGAATACAGACCGCCGTCGAAACCGCCCCAGGCGTTGAAATCCCAGTTCACGCCGCGCACTTCACCGCTGTGGTTGATCACGAACGTCGGGCCGCTGTCGCGAACCCAGGCGTCATCGCTGGACATCTCGACCACGCGGATATTCGGCACGTCGAGGCGCGCACGAGCGTTTTCGTACTGGCCGGCGGACACCGCCACGGTCACCGGTTCGAAACGTGCGATGGCCTTGGCCACCGCAGCATGAGCGGCCTGCGCCGGCTTGCCGCCCAGACGCCAGTTGTCCGGACGCTCGGGCCAGATCATCCAGGTCTGGGTGTGCGGCGCCCACTCGGCCGGCATGTAGAAGCCATCGGCGCGTGGGGTACTTTTCAAGGTGGTCATGTCGATCAGGACTCCAGTGAACGGTCGAGGTTGTTCAATGCGCCGAACAGGTTTGGACGACGGACGATGATGACTTTATAAACGATAAATATCGACTTTAAAAGCTAAAAACAAATGACAGTTTTTGTTTTTACCGATTAATGCCGATAGAAATCGACATTAATCGGCCCTCTGTAGGCTCAGAGGCCTTCTTCCAGCACCTTCGACAGCATGTCGACAAAGAAATCCACGCTCTGCCGGGACGTGACCATCGGCGGTTTGATCTTGAGAATGTTCAAGTCATCGCCGGTCGGCTGCATGAAGATTCCCAACTCTCTCAGACGATCGCACAGCAACGTGGTTTCTTCGGTCGCCGGCTCCAGGGTCTGCCGATTGCGGATCAGTTCGACCCCCAGATAGAACCCCGATCCGTGAACCGCGCCGACCAGCGGATGTTTATCGATCAACGCCTCCAGCCGCTGCTTGAAGTGCCCGCCGACGACCTGGGCGTTTTCCCAGAGCTTTTCTTCTTCCATGACATCAAGCACCGCCATGCCGATCTGGCAGCTCACCGGGCTGCCACCGGCAGACGAGAAGAAATAACCCTCGGCCTCCAGCGCTTCGGCGATCTCCCGACGGGTGATCACCGCGCCCAGCGGCTGGCCATTACCCATGCCTTTGGCCATGGTGATGATGTCCGGCACCACGCCCTGCTCTTCGAAGCCCCAGAAAAAGCGGCCCATGCGCCCGTAACCGACCTGCACCTCGTCGGCGATGCACACGCCGCCCCGGGCGCGCACCAGTTCATAGACTTTCTTCAGATAGCCCGGCGGCAGCGAGATCCCGCCCGCGTTGCCATAGACCGGCTCGCAGATGAATCCGGCCAACTGGCGTTTCTGTGCGTCGATTTTCGCCAGATGATGCTCGACGCTGCGCACATAGTCCGGTGCCGAATCGAGGCCACGGAATTCACCCCGATAGATGTTCGGTGCGGTCACCGGGTGCACCCAGTCCGGACGGCTGCTCAGGGCCTGCGGGTTGTCGGCGATCGAGGTCGACACCGCATCCGCGCCGACCGTCCAGCCGTGATAGGCCTCGAGCACGCTGAGCATGTCGCGCCCACCGCTGTAGGCCCATGCCAGGCGAATGGCCAGGTCGTTGGCCTCGCTGCCGCTGTTGACCAGAAAGACCCGGTCCATGCCTTGCGGCGCCAGTTTCAGCAAGCGCTCGGAAAACTCCGCGACCGCCGCATAGTTGAATCGCGAGTTGGTATTGAGCAGTGACCACTGTCGGCTCGCGACTGCCGCCATGCGCGGATGACCATGGCCCAGCACCGCGACGTTATTAAGCATGTCGAGGTAGGAGCGGCCCTGCATGTCGATCAGGTGATTGCGCCAGCCGCGTTCGATACGCGGCGGGTCGACGTAATAGTGTTTTTGAGTACGGGCGAAACTGGCGTCACGGCGGGCCAGCAGGGTTTTCGCGTCCAGCTCCGGCTCGGCGTCGCAGGCCAGGCCCAGCAGTGCTGCCGGCGATGGTGCCAATATTTGCCACACCAACGCACGCGTCGGTGTACAGAACAGCGGGACCTCCAGATGCGCATCGCGAACCAATTGCACAATCAGCGGCCCGTCCACCGATCCAAACACCTGACCTTTGACCAGCGCCGCACCACCCTGCAACGACGGCGTCACGCCCCACAGACGCAGGCTCAGTTGCGGGCCGTCGAGTCGCAACGCGCCATCGACTGACAAATGCAGTACACCGGCGAACGGCGCTTCCACTGCGGTACCCTGCGGCACACGCAATTCGACGTGCAGCGGGAACGTCTCGGGTTCCACGGCGCTGTCAGGCCGGGTGCGGGACAACCGGTATTGCCCATAGCGACTGGCGGCAAGACCATGAATGACGGCAGCCTCGTCCAGCAACCGCTGATCGATCCCCGATTGCTCCCAATTGCCCGCCTCGAAGTGCGCACTCAACACACCAAGATCGATCAACGCGAATTCGCGCCCGACCAGATCCGGCAGCAACGGTGCGAAACCTTCACTGTCGATGGCCGGCATCGTCTGCCCGACCGCCGAGAGGATCGCCGCTTCCATCAATGCCAATGGCACAGACGTGGCAACCCGAAAAATCTCCCACTCATGGATCAGGTTGTCGCGGCTATAAGTGTTGCCCGGGTCGATGGCGACTTGCTGCTCGCCACTGAGCACCAGCACCGCCGCCCGCATCACGATCAGCGGCCACAGCGCCTGCAATTCCTCGTTTCGCAGCGGATTCACCGCGTGGTAGGCCTGTACCGCCGGCAGAATCACGAACGGATCGCCTGCGGCGTGATGCAGCAGCGCGGCACAGGTGACGGACAGGTCGGTGATGCGCCATGTACGCACCAGGTCACCGAAATCGATGACGCCCTGCAACTGCCAGTGCCGCCGTGCATCACGCTGCCAGACCACATTGTCATCGGTGATGTCCATGTGGATCGCCTGCACCGGGAGCTTATCCAGCAAGGGTTGCAGACGGCGCCCGGCCTGCTCGGCGGCCTCGGTGATCAGTGCGCGCTGGTGCTGATCCCCGATCACCGGCAGCAGATGCTCGATCAGTGCGCTGGCGTGGCGCGCGTCCCACTGCAAGGTGCGCTCAAGTCCCGGATGGTCGAACCCGGCCAGGGCCAGATCCATTTCGCCGCAGAGTCGGCCGAATCCGGCGACGACTTCGTGGCCAAGATGATCGAGCGCGGTCAGCGGCTGACCTTCGATGTAATCGAGCAGCCGCACATGCACCGCTTCACCGTCGATCTCCAGCGACAACAGGTCCTGGCCGTCATTGGCCGGGATGACCCGGGGAACGTGGACATCGCCATGTTCGGCCAGATACTTCAGGCCGGCGTGCTGGGCCTGCAACTCCACCAGTGAATAGTCGCCCCGGCAGATCTTCAGCACGAACCGCCCACGCTCACTGTCCACGCGATAGTTGAGGTCCTGCTGGCTGCCCAGCGCCTGCAGCCTGCCGTTCAACCCGTAATGCTGCTCCAGCACATGCAGCGCCTGCTCGGCGGTGACCTGTGGGCCGGGAAGACTGGCGCGATGAATCAACGTGGCGAACGACATGGAACGACCCCTGAAATTTTATTAGGCGCCTATATCGCCATCGCTTCAGGCGATAAGCAACCCCCTGCCATCCGTCCCTTTCGGCCTCGCGCGCACGACGTATTTGCAAGTCGGCACTCGCGCCCATCGGCACTTTGCGCAAGAATGTCGCCCATCCAACCTGCCACCGGAAAATATTCATGAATGTAATCACCACCGACTTGCCCGGTGTTCTGATCATCGAACCCAAGGTATTTGGTGACGAGCGCGGCTTCTTTTATGAAAGCTTCAACGCCAGGGCTTTTCAGGAAGCGACCGGTCTGGACACGCAGTTTGTCCAGGACAACCATTCCCGCTCGCAGAAAGGCGTCCTGCGCGGTTTGCACTACCAACTGGAAAACACCCAGGGCAAACTGGTCCGCGTCACGGTCGGCGAAGTGCTCGACGTAGCCGTCGATATCCGTCGCAGCTCGCCTCATTTCGGCAAATGGGTGGCGGTACGGCTGTCGGCAGAAAACCATCGCCAACTGTGGATACCGGAAGGTTTCGCACACGGTTTCGTGGTCCTCAGCGAATTCGCCGAGTTCCTCTACAAGACCACCGATTACTACACCCCATCCGCCGAACGGAGCATTCGCTGGGACGACCCGGACCTGGGTATCGACTGGCAACTGGACGAAGCCCCGAAACTGTCGGCCAAGGATCAGGCTGGGGCGCTGCTCAAGGATGCCGACGTCTTTTCCTGAAGTGCTTCAGGCCTAGGCATAATGCGCCTGTACTCCCAGGCGCCCGATGCTCATGACTCCAACCGTTCCCCGCCGCCCCCGCTGGCGCAGTCTCGCCTTGTTGGCCCTTTGTCTGGCGCCGTTGCTGTGGCCGCTGCAGCATCTGGCCGAGCGCTATTACCGCAGCGAATTGATCGGTCAGAATCGCCAGACCCTCGACCTCTACGTCGCCAACCTGCTGGGCACCCTGCATCGCTACGAAGTACTGCCACAGATCCTCGGCGACCTGCCGGCCCTGCGGGCGGTCATCGGTGCACCGGACGATGGTGTCACACAGGGCAACGCCAATCGCCTGCTGAAAAACATTGCCGCCCAGACCGGCGCCGAAGTCATGTATCTGATGGATACCAGCGGCAAGACACTGGCAGCCTCTAACTGGGACAAACATGACAGTTTCGTCGGGCGCAACTTCTCGTTCCGGCCCTACTTCAACGAGGCGATGGCCGGGCGGCTGGGGCGCTTCTTCGGCCTTGGCACGACGTCCGCCAAGCGCGGCTACTTCTTTGCGGCGGCCGTGCGCAATGGCGAAAAAATCATTGGCGTACTGGTCATCAAGGTCGATCTGGACCACACCGAAAGCCTGTGGGGCAAAACCCCGGAGCAATTGCTGGTGACCGATCACAATGGCGTGGTCATCCTTACATCGCGCCCGGAATGGCGATTCCGCTCGACTCGCCCGCTGAACGACGACGAACGCTCGGCGATCACCGCCATACAGCCGTATCCGACCCGTTCGCCGCGCCCGCTGAATCTCAGCCCGACCGCCTGGCTGACCCAGACCCGGGAAATCGAAGAAACCGGCTGGAGCGTCAGTATTCTCGCTCCGCGCACGCTGATCGACCGTCCTGTGCGCACCGTTGTGGCTGTCGGCGGCGCCACGCTGCTGGTGGTAATGCTGTTGCTGGGACTGTTGATGCAGCGTCGCCGCCACTATTTGGAACGGATCGCCTTCGAGGCCAAGGCGCGACGAGAGCTCGAAGGCCGGGTCGCCGAACGCACCAGCGATCTGGAGGGGCTCAACCGGCGCCTGAAACAGGAAGTGCTGGAGCGTGAACAGGCACAGCAGGAACTGGTGCGTGCCCAGGACGATCTGGTACAGGCCGGCAAACTGTCGGCGCTCGGGACGATGTCGGCGAGTATCAGCCACGAGCTCAATCAGCCGCTGGCGGCAATCCGCAGTTACGCGGAAAACGCCGAAGTGCTGCTCGATCATCAGCGCATCGATGATGCTCGCGGCAACCTCAAACTGATCAGCGAACTGACCGGGCGCATGGCCTCGATCATCGCTCACCTGCGCGCCTTCGCCCGCCGTGATCGCCATGCCCCGGAAAGCGTGGCCCTGCAGCCGGCGCTGGACGATGCCCTGGCATTGCTGGCCAAACGACGCCGGAGCATGGACGTCGAGCTGATCCGCGACCTGCCCGCCGCGACGCTGTGGGTCGAGGCCGGAGAAACCCGATTGCGTCAGGTCCTTGGCAATCTGTTGGCCAACGCCCTCGATGCCCTGACCGAGAAAGGTCCGCCGCGCAAATTGTGGCTGAGTGCCGAATCCACCGGCGAAGGCGTCAATCTGTACATTCGCGACAACGGCCCTGGCTTCTGCATGGAAGCGCTGGGCCGCGCCAGCGAGCCGTTTTACACCACCAAGACCCGCACGCAGGGCCTGGGGCTGGGCCTGGCCATTTGCGAAACCCTGATGCGCGCCTTCGGCGGTGAACTGTCGTTCGCCAACCACAAGCAAGGCGGTGCCTTGATTACCCTGCGGCTGCGCGCCGGCGCGCCCGGAGTCAGCCTGCAACCGTCCGAGGATCGAAGTGCATGACCATCGACAACCGCATTCAGGTGGTGCTGATCGACGACGATCCGCATCTGCGCCAGGCCCTCGGCCAGACGCTGGATCTGGCCGGTCTGAAAATCCTTCCGCTGTCCGAAGCCAAGGGGCTGGCCGCGCAACTGGAGCGTGACTGGCCCGGGGTGGTGGTCAGCGACATCCGCATGCCCGGCATGGACGGTCTTGAGTTATTGAGCGAACTGCATGCTCAGGATCCCGAACTCCCCGTGCTGTTGATCACCGGACATGGCGATGTGCCGCTGGCCGTGCAGGCCATGCGTGCCGGAGCCTATGATTTTCTCGAAAAGCCCTTCGCCAGCGACGCCCTGCTCGACAGCGTGCGCCGCGCACTGGCCCTGCGGCGCCTGGTGCTGGACAACCGCAGCCTGCGCATGGCCCTGAGCGACCGCAATGAACTGAGCGCTCGACTGGTCGGCCAGTCGGCCCCGATGGCGCGCCTGCGCGAGCAGATCGGTGCGCTGGCCGCGACCAAGGCTGACGTCCTGATCCTCGGCGAAACCGGTGCCGGCAAAGAAGTCGTGGCCCGCGCCCTGCACGACCTGTCGAGCCGGCGTAACGGTCCCTTCGTGGCGATCAATGCCGGCGCGCTGGCCGAATCGGTGGTGGAAAGCGAGCTGTTCGGCCACGAGCCCGGCGCCTTCACCGGCGCGCAGAAACGCCGGATCGGCAAGTTCGAATTCGCCAATGGCGGCACGCTGTTTCTCGATGAAATCGAGAGCATGAGCATGGACGTGCAGGTCAAATTGCTGCGCATGCTGCAGGAGCGGGTCGTCGAACGCCTGGGCGGCAATCAGCTGATCCCGTTGGACATACGCGTCATCGCCGCGACCAAGGAAGACCTGCGCCAGGCCGCCGATCAAGGCCGCTTCCGTGCGGACCTGTATTACCGGCTCAACGTGGCACCGCTGCGTATTCCGCCGCTGCGCGAACGGGGTGAGGACGTTCTGGTGCTGTTCCAGCACTATGCCGACGAAGCCAGTGCCCGACACGGTTTGCCGCCCCATGAACTGCAACCGGCACAACGGGCGTTGCTGCTGCGTCACTCATGGCCGGGCAATGTGCGGGAATTGCAGAACGCGGCGGAGCGTTTCGCCCTCGGCCTGGAACTGGCGCTCGACAACTCTCGACCCGACGACGGCAGCGCGACCGTCGAAGTCACCAGCGCAGGCCTCAGTGAGCAAGTGGAACAATTCGAGAAGTCCTTGATCGCCGCCGAGCTGGCCCGCTCGCACAGCTCGGTGCGCAGCCTCGCCGAAGCCCTGGGCATTCCGCGCAAGACCCTGCACGACAAACTGCGCAAGCACGGTCTGAACTTCGCCGACAGCAGCAACCATGGAGACGAATCCGAATGAAGCACGACAGCCAATATCTTGAATCCGTCCTCCATCACGACATCCCGCTGACCCGGGACATGGGCCTCAAGGTGCTCGACTGGCACGAACAGCAACTGCGCCTGCACTTGCCGCTTGAGGCCAACGTCAATCACAAGAGCACCATGTTCGGCGGCAGTCTGTATTGCGGTGCGGTGCTGGCCGGCTGGGGCTGGCTGCACCTGCGTTTGAAGGAAGAAGGTATCGACGACGGACACATCGTCATTCAGGAAGGACAGATCAGTTATCCGCTGCCGGTGACCGGCGATGCCATCGCGATCTGCCCGGCACCGGGTGCGGCGGTGTGGAAGAAATTCCTGGCGATGTATCAGCGTTACGGGCGGGCTCGATTGACCCTGCAGACGCGGATCGTCAATGCGGGCAGCGATGAGGATGCTGTGACCTTCAGCGGCCAGTACGTGCTGCACCGCTGAGGCAAGCAAATGTGCTCAGGAACGGGCCAGTTCAAGCAGTTTCGCGCGCCATGCGGCTTTTGCCGGCAGCGCCAAAAAGAACTCGTTCAGCAGTGATTCCCGCGCCGGGTAGCAGAACGCTTCACCGTTCAAACCCAGCACCTCGCCACCCGCGCCTTCCAGCACGCCCTGCGCGGCCGCTGTGTCCCACTGGGATGTCGGCGCCAGTCGCGGATAACAATCCGCCGCGCCTTCGGCCAACAGACAGAACTTCAGCGAACTGCCGATGTTGGCCAGTTGCAACTCGCCAAGGCTTGCACTCAAGCCGGCCAGCAGGCGTTCCTGTTGCGGGCTGGAATGACGGCGGCTGGCGACCACAGTAAAGGCTTCGCCAGGGCCAGGCACGTCACGCACCTGAATCGCTACCGGCGTGCCTCCCTTATCGCCACGCCAGGCCCCCAACCCCGCTCCGCCGACGTAGAAACGCCCGCTGGTCGGCATCGACACCACGCCAAAGACCACCCGGCCATTTTCGATCAAGGCAATATTGACGGTGAACTCCTCGCTGCCGCTGATGAACTCCTTGGTGCCATCCAGCGGATCCACCAGCCACCAGCGCTGCCAGCCGGCGCGCACGCTTTGCGGGATGCCGGCGTCCTCTTCGGACAACACCGGGATGCTCGGGTCCAGGGCCGTCAGGCCGGCGACAATCACATGGTGCGCGGCGATGTCCGCCGCGGTCACCGGCGAATCATCGGACTTGGCGGTAACCGCCACATCGGCGCGCCAGAACGGCAGGATCGCCTCACCGGCCCGCATCGCCAGTTCAACCACCGGTGCCATCATCGGATGGGGAAAATTCATTGATATCTCACTCATGACTGGAAAAAGCCGCGCTGGGTCAGCAGATCGCGGGCCAGGTACAACGCCGCCAAGGCACGACCTTCGGAAAATTGCGGATTTTGTGCCAATGAAGAGAGATCCCGCAGGTTGACCTTGTCCACCCGCATCGGCTCCGGTTCATCGCCTTCCAGTCGCTCTTCGTACAGATCGCTGGCCAGCACCACCTGGATTTTCTGGCTCATATAGCCGGGGGACAACGATAACTCGGTCAGGTGCTCCAGTTGCCGTGCACCAAAGCCTGCCTCTTCCTTGAGCTCACGCTCGGCCGCCGCCAGCACATCCTCACCCGGTTCGATCAACCCTTTGGGCAGGGACAGTTCGTATTCGTCGGTACCACCGCAGTATTCCTCGACCAGCACCGCGTGTTCGGCATCGAGCATGGCCACGATCATCACCGCGCCATAACCGGCGCCTTTGCCCACCAGCCGCTCGTAGGTGCGCTCCACGCCGTTGGAAAAGCGCAGCTTCAGCTCTTCGACACAGAACAGACGGCTGGTGGCGACGATTTCCCGGGCGAGTACGGTAGGTTTCTGGCGCATGCAAAGCTCCTTGGCGTGAACGCGCTACTATAACGCGGCTTTTCCGATAGTTTGCGTCGGATATCTTTCTACCGTTCGAGACGTTGCCATGCCTTCATTACCGTGGTCCGACATTGATACCGTTCTGCTGGACATGGACGGCACGTTGCTCGACCTGCACTTCGACAACCACTTCTGGCTGGAACACCTGCCGCAGCGCTATGCCGAACTGCACGGTGTGAGCCGTGCCATGGCGGAGATGGAGTTGCAGCCGTTGTTCGAACGCCATGCCGGTCAGTTGCAGTGGTATTGCCTGGATTTCTGGAGCGCGGAGTTGAAGTTGTCGGTACGCGAACTGAAGCAGGAAACCGCCCATCTGATTGCCCTGCGCCCCGATGCCGACACCTTTCTCGCGGCGATCAAGCGTGCCGGAAAACGCGTGGTGATGATCACCAACGCGCACCGCGATTCGCTGTCGCTGAAGCTGGAGCGGGTTGAACTGGCGCCGTACTTCGAGCGGTTGATCAGTTCTCACGATTACGGTTTTCCCAAGGAGAACCCGCAGTTCTGGGATGCGTTGCAGGCCGACATCGGTTTCGATCCGGCACGTAGCCTGTTCATCGACGACACCTTGCCGATCCTGCGCAGTGCACGGGATTACGGCGTGGCGCATTTGTTGGCGGTGAAGGAACCGGACAGTCGCAAGGGGCCGAAGGACACGGCGGAGTTCGCGGCGGTCGGGGATTATCGGGAGTTGATCAAAGGGCTTTAGATCGCGCGAACTTCATCGCGAGCAAGCTCGCTCCCACAATGGAAATGCATTCCGATATGGGAGCGAGCCTGCTCACGATTGCGGTTTCGACGATCAGTCAGGAATACGCAGCGTCTGCCCCGGATAGATCTTGTTCACATCCTTGAGCATTGGCTTGTTGGCCTCGAAGATCTTGTTGTACTGGTTGGCATTGCCGTACACCGCCAGGGAAATCGCGCTGAGGGTGTCGCCCTTTTTCACCACCACAAAACGTGCGGCAGCCACGACCGGCCCGGTCACGGTGATCTGGTCATCGACACTGCCCACGCCCTCGATATTGCCGACAGCCAACAGAATCTTTTCTTTCTCTTCCTGGCTCGCCACTTCGCCGGTGACTGTCACCTTGTCGCCATCCACAGTGGCCTGGACGTTCGGGTTACCCAACCCGACCTTGCTGATGTGTTCCTTCAACTGCTCGCTGGCATTGGCGTTGCCGGGGGTCAGCAGATCGATCAGTTTCTCACCTGCTTCTTTTACAAAGCTCAAAAGACTCATGGCGCACACTCCTTGATTTAAGTTCCAGACGCCCAAGCCTAGACCACCGTGAACCCACCCGGTTCCGGCCCGACCAATGACCCTGCCCCCGCGCAAGCGTAGAATCGCCCACCCTTGCCAGCGCCCCGGAGCGTAGATGGACATCAAGCAGCTGAAATTCCTCATCGCTCTCGACGAGACCCGCCATTTCGGCCAGGCCGCCGCCCGCTGTCACATTA
Source organism: Pseudomonas bananamidigenes (assembly GCF_001679645.1). Lineage (GTDB taxonomy): Bacteria > Pseudomonadota > Gammaproteobacteria > Pseudomonadales > Pseudomonadaceae > Aquipseudomonas > Aquipseudomonas bananamidigenes. The sequence continues at coordinate 87,079 of NZ_LRUN01000008.1, forward strand.
CGCAGCCAACCCTGTCAATGCGCCTGCGCAGCCTTGAAGAAGAGCTCGATCTGCCACTGGTCAATCGTGGTCAGCGCTTTGAAGGATTCACCGCACCGGGCGAGCGGGTGCTGGCCTGGGCGCGCACGGTACTGGCAGCCTATGACGGCCTGCAGGCGGAAGCGGCGGCCTGTCGCGGCAACCTGATCGGCACCTTGCGCCTGGGCGTGGTCCCGCTGTCGAGTTTCGATCCACTACCACTGATGCAACGCCTGCACGCTGCACACCCGGAGTTGCGCTTCGAACTGTCGGCGCTGAGTTCCGAACAGATCCTCGAACAACTGGCGGACAACCGCATCGACCTCGGGGTGTCGTATCTGGATCGTCTCGACAACGAACGTTTCGAATCACTGGCGTTCGACGAAACCCGTATGGGCCTGTTGTATGACCAGCGCTCCTTCAGCTTCGGCGAGGCTCCACTGAGCTGGCAGGCGCTGATCGAACTGCCGCTGGGCATGCTCACCAGCGGCATGCATTTTCGCCAGTCCATCGACCACAACTTCCACAGTCGGGGCCTGACACCGCAGCCACTGTTGCAGACCGACGCCGTGCACCAGTTGTTACAAGCCGTTCATGGAGGATTCTGCTGCGCGATCATGCCGCTGGACGGCGGCCTCGACAGCCTCACCGATCACCTGCGTTTGCAACCGATCGAAAACGCCCAGACCCTCGCCCGACTGGGCCTGATCATGCGCCGCGGCGCCCCGCGTTCGGCACTGGCCGAGGCCTGTTTCGCGCTTTATCAGAAATCGCCGGCAGCCGTTTGATCGACGGCATCTATCGATAGATCGACACTAGCGATTAGACGCGACAAGTTGCCGCGCCTAGTCTTAACGTTGATCAATCCGTCGGTGATGCCATGAACGCCAAGCGCCCGGCCTGCGCGGCGCCTGCACTCGAAACGCCTGCGCCCGCCGCCAGTCAGACCTACAGCTACAGCGACCTGCCTCTGGCGGAGTCGGCCAGCACTGCGCTGGCCGAGGAAGTTGCATTGGCGATTGCCTACAACGGCATCAGCCAGGCCGTGATGCTGGTGACGCCGACCGACCTCGAAGACTTCATCGTCGGCTTCAGCCTCGGCAGCGGCATCATCGAAGACGCCACCGACATTTACGACCTGCAATTGACCGGGTCGGGCTCGGCGCAATACGCCCAGGTGACCATCGCCAACCGCGCGTTCTGGAATCTCAAGCAACAGCGTCGGCAACTGGCCGGCACCAGCGGCTGCGGCTTGTGCGGCGTGGAAGCGGTGGAGCAGGCGCTGCCCGATCTCAAAGTCTTGCCCGGCGCGCCTTTGCCGCCAGTCGAATGGCTCGAAGGACTGCGCCAGCGCATCGGCGCCTTCCAGCCATTGGGCCAGCATTGCGGTGCGGTGCACGCGGCAGTATTCATGAACGCCAGCGGTGAATTGCTGCTGGGCCGTGAAGACATCGGCCGGCACAACGCTCTCGACAAACTGATCGGCGGCCTGGTCCGGCAAAAGATATCCACAACCGGCGGTCTGGCGATTGTCACCAGCCGCTGCAGTCTCGAACTGATCCAGAAAGTCCTGCGCGCCGGGATCCAGACCCTCGTCAGCCTCTCCGCCCCCACCGGCCTCGCCGTGCAGTGGGCCCGGCGCCATAACCTCAATCTCATCCACCTGCCGCAGAAGAACGCGCCGCGGGTGTATAGCCCAGAAATGGAGAAACACCCGTGAGCCAACACCATCAAGCCGACCAGAAACCCGTCCCGCGCTACAAGCCTTACAAGGGCCCTGCCGGTGGCTGGGGTGCACTGATCAGCGTGGCCCAGGCGTGGTTGACCAGCGACAACGCGCTGAAAAACCTGCGCATGATGCTCAAGACCAACCAGAACGGCGGCTTTGACTGCCCGGGCTGCGCCTGGGGCGATTCGCCGGAAAGCGGCATGGTCAAATTCTGCGAGAACGGCGCCAAAGCGGTGAACTGGGAGGCGACCAAGCGCCGGGTGGACGGCAAGTTCTTTGCCAAACACAGCGTCACCGCTTTGCTGGAACAGAGTGACTACTGGCTCGAGTACCAGGGTCGCCTGACCGAGCCGGTGGTGTACGACGCCGAAACCGATCGCTACAAACCGATCAGCTGGGACGATGCCTACGCCTTGATCGGCAAGCACCTGCGAGCCCTGTCGAGCCCGGATCAGGCCGAGTTCTACACCTCGGGCCGCGCCAGCAACGAAGCGGCGTATCTGTATCAGCTGTTCGTCCGCGCTTTCGGCACCAACAATTTCCCCGACTGCTCGAACATGTGCCACGAGGCCAGCGGCGTAGCGCTGGCGCAAAGCGTCGGTGTCGGCAAAGGCACGGTGACCTTTGACGACTTCGAACACGCCGACGCGATTTTCGTCTGGGGTCAGAACCCTGGCACCAACCATCCACGCATGCTCGAACCGCTGCGTGAAGCGGTGAAACGCGGCGCTCAGGTGGTCTGCATCAACCCGCTGAAAGAGCGCGGCCTGGAGCGCTTCCAGCATCCGCAGCACCCGATCGAAATGCTCACCAACGGTGACAAACCCACCAACACTGCGTATTTCCGCCCGGCGCTGGGTGGCGACATGGCGGTGCTGCGTGGCATGGCCAAGTTCCTGCTGCAATGGGAACGCGATGCGCAGAAGGCCGGTGCGCCGGCCGTGTTCGATCACGACTTCCTCAATGAACACAGCGTCAACGTGCTGGAGTACCTCGGTGTCGTCGACGACACACCGTGGGAACAGATCGTCGCGCAGTCCGGCCTGACCCTGGTGGAAATCGAGCAGGCGGCGCGCATGTACGCCAAAGGCAAGAACGTGATCATGTGCTGGGCGATGGGCATCACCCAGCACCGCCACTCGGTACCGACCATCCAGGAAATCGCCAACCTGATGCTGCTGCGCGGCAACATCGGCAAACCCGGCGCCGGCCTGTGCCCGGTGCGCGGCCACAGTAACGTGCAGGGCGATCGCACCATGGGCATCAACGAGCGTCCGCCGGTGGCGTTCCTCGACGCCCTTGAGCGCCGCTTCCAGTTCAAGGTGCCGCGCCACAACGGGCACAACGTGGTCGAAGCGATTCACGCGATGGCCGAGGGCCGCGCCAAGGTGTTCATCGGTCTGGGCGGCAACTTCGCCCAGGCCACGCCGGACAGCCCGCGCACCTTCCAGGCCCTGCGCAACTGCGACCTGACGGTGCAGATCAGCACCAAGCTCAACCGCAGCCACCTGGCCCACGGCAAGGATGCATTGATCCTGCCGTGCCTGGGGCGTACCGACATCGACATCCAGACCGAAGGCCCGCAAGCCGTCACCGTGGAAGACTCGTTCAGCATGGTGCACGCCTCCAACGGGCAGTTGCAGCCTCTGTCGAACCAGATGCGCTCGGAGCCGTCGATCATCGCCGGTATCGCTGCGGCGACCCTGGGCAGCAAACCGGTGGACTGGAACTGGCTGGTGGCCGACTACCGGCGCATCCGCGAACTGATCGCCGATACCATCCCGGGCTTCAAGGATTTCAACGAGAAGGTCAAGAACCCGGGAGGGTTCTACCTCGGCAACAGCGCTGGCGCGCGCAAGTGGAACACGACTTCGGGTCGGGCCAACTTCAAGCCGAACCTGTTGCCCAAGGACCTGATCCATGAACGCACCCGCGCCACCGGCAAGCTGCCGGATCTGATCCTGCAATCGATGCGCTCCCACGATCAGTACAACACCACGATCTACGGTCTCGACGACCGTTATCGCGGAGTCAAGGGACAGCGCGATGTGCTGTTCGCCAACGAAGCGGACATCATCCGGCTCGGCTTCAAGCCTGGCCAGAAAGCCGACATCGTGTCGCTGTGGGAAGATGGCCGCGAGCGTCGGGTGAAAGGCTTCACGTTGCTGGCATTCGACATTCCGGCGGGACAGGCAGCGGCCTATTACCCTGAGGTAAACCCGCTGGTGCCACTGGAAAGCATCGGGGATGGCAGCCATACGCCAACGTCGAAGTTCATCGCAATCCGGCTGGAAGCGGCGAGTGAGAACGGATTGATCATGGCCAGATCGGCCTGACGGCAACTTTTTCAGCGCCCACAAAAAAGGCCGCTTTTGCATAAAAGCGGCCTTTGTGAAGTAGCTAAAGACCGGCCAAAATCGGTTAAGTTCCATCCATAAATCAGTAACTTGCATAATTGTATACAAGTCGTGCTATTCGTCGGATTTCGATTGTCAGCCTTGTTACACAGCCTCAGGATCGCGCCGTCATCCCTTTGAGGCTCCTCTATGAAGTTCTCCCAGATTCTCTTGTTGTCCCTCGGCCTGGTCAGTGGCTTCGCCTCTGCCGGAGGCACCACCGAAGCCGGTGTGGGCGGCGCATTGGGCGGGGTTCTTGGCTCGGTCGTCGGTCAATCCTTGGGCGGCAGCACAGGTTCAACCATTGGCGCGGCCCTGGGCGGCGCGGGTGGCAGCGCGGTTGGCGCCAACAAACACAGCCGTGGCGAAGCCGCCATTGGCGGTGCATTGGGCGCAGCCGGCGGTAACGTGATCGGCCGCAGCATGGGCGGCACCACCGGCAGCCTGATCGGCGCCGCAGCCGGTGGCGGCGCCGGCGGCGCGCTGGGCAACTACATGGGCAACGAGAGCAATCGCGAAGACCGTCATTACGATCGCGGTCGTGATGATCGCCGCTACTATCGTGACCATCACCCGGGTCGCGGCCATGCCTACGGTCATCGCAAACACCACCGCTACTACCGCGACTGAGGCCGGACCTCGTTGCAGGCAAAGCCGGATCGCAGCTCTCCCGAGCTGCGATTTTTTTTGCCTGTCAAACTGCCAGACGCTCCAGTGCCTGACGCAAACCGGCCGGAATGGCCACCGGCTGGTTCGACGCCCGATCAACGAACACATGCACGAAGCGCCCCGCCGCACACGCTTCATGTTCGCCAGCCTTGAACACGGCCAACTCATATTGCACTGAACTGTTGCCCAGTTTACCGACCCGCAAACCGACTTCGATCAAGTCCGGGAATGCAATCGAGGCGAAGTAATCGCAAGACGAACTCACGACAAACCCCACCACTTCGCCGTCGTGAATATCCAGTCCACCAACCTGGATCAGGTAGGTGTTAACGGCTGTATCGAAAAAGCTGTAGTACGTGACATTGTTGACGTGGCCATAGGCATCGTTGTCGTGCCAGCGTGTGGTGATCGGCTGGAAATGCGGGTAATCGGTACGTTGCGGCATCGGGTTGGACATCAGTGTCGATTCCTTGAGTGATCGGCCCAGTCTAAAGGTAAAAACCCTTGCCTCGCGCCGCCAGCTCGCCAATCAATTGCGCCGGTCGCCACTGATCCCCCTGGCGGGTCTCCAGCGCCAGCAACCGCTTGTGAATGTCTGCCAGCCCCTGGTCGTCCGCCCAGGCCATCGGCCCGCCCCTCTGCGACGGGAAACCATAGCCGTTCAGGTACACCTGATCGATGTCGTGGGCCGATTCGGCAATCCCTTCCTGCAGGATCTTCGCGCCCTCGTTGACCAGGGCCAGAAGGCAGCGTTCGAGGATTTCCTCGGAGCCGATCTCACGGCGATGAAACCCCAGATCTTCGCTGACACTCAATACCAGTGCATCCACCTCGGGATCGTGCTCGGCCTGACGACTGCCCGGCTCGTAGTGGTAGTAACCGTTACCGGATTTCTGTCCGAACCGCCCCAGCTCGCACAGACGGTTATCCACTTGAACCTCCGGCGCGTCCTGGCCTTTGCCGGCCAGCTCCCTGGCACGCCACTCCAGATCGATGCCGACCACGTCGTACATGCGAAACGGCCCCATGGCAAAACCGAAGCCCTGCAACGTCGCATCGATCTGCTGCGGCCAGGCCCCTTCGAGCAGCATCTTTCGCGCCTCCAGCACATAAGGATGAAGCATGCGATTACCGATGAACCCGTGACAGTTGCCCGACACCACACTGACCTTGCCCATGCGTTTGCCCAGTTCAAGCGCAGCTTCCAGCACCGCTGGCGAGGTTTGCGCACCACGGACGATTTCCAGCAGTTTCATGATGTGCGCCGGGCTGAAGAAATGCAGGCCCAGCACTTGAGTCGGGCGGCGCGTCGCAGCGGCGATGGCATCGATGTCCAGCGCCGAGGTGTTGCTCGCCATCAGGGCCTCAGGCTTCAGCACACCATCGAGTTCGCGAAAGATCTTTTGCTTGAGCTCGAGGTTCTCGTAAACCGCTTCAATCACCAGATCGACATTTCGGATCGCCACGTAATCCGCTGCCGCACTGACCCGTGCGATTCGCCTGTCGGCCTCCGCCTGATCGATCCGCCCCTGACGCACGTTATGCGCACAGGTATTGGCCACTGCCTTCAGCGCCTGCTCGAGCATTTGCGGATTGGTGTCGACCCATTGCACTGACACGCCGGCGTTGGCCAGGCACATGACAATGCCGCGACCCATGGTGCCGGCGCCGATCACGGCGGCCTGGCGGATTTCGAAGGATGTCTGACTCATGTTGTTCTCTTGTTGAAGACCCGAAGACAGCCTTCACCATAGTCAGCCACCGGGCCTTTTTGAAGTTCACTGCCGTGATGACCGACATTCAGCAGATGGATTCGCCGGTTCGCAAATGTGCCTGAGCCCACGCCCGCACATCCGCGTAGGGATAGTCCTCCAGCGCTGCATACCCGGAGAGGGTCCGCGCCTTGAGCCTGGTGAACAGCGGCACACTGATCCCGCACAGAAACCGCGTCAGACGTTCCGCCGAAGGAACACACCCGGTCTGTTGCTCGTGCCTGTGGATAAAGTCGCCACACAGTGCCGGGAAACGCTTATCCACAAGCGCCGGCAAGTCGGGAGGCGCCGGCAGCCGGGCAACCTGCCCGTGACACACCGAGCAATGCCCGCAATGCACCGGAGCATTGTGGTCGCCGAAATACTCCGCCAGTCGATGACCCAGACAGCGCTCGGTGGCGAACAGTTCGAGCATCCCGTGAATCCGCGCCACTTCGGCCTGCTCGTGGCGAGAGAAGTAATCATGCAACTCGTCACTCAAAACCTGACTGTCAAACGAGTCGTCCAGGACGTTGTAGACCTCGGTCATCTGTTTGCTTTCCAGCTCGATCCAGCCCTTTTCCTGGAAGTAATCCAGGGCCTTCACCACACGATTGCGCTCAGCCGAGTACTGCGTATACATCGCCTCGAAATTCACCGTGGCCCAGGTCCGCGCGCGGCTTGAGGTCTGGATGATCGCCGCGACGAAATCCCCACGTTCACCCTCAAACCGCTCAAGCAACGCCTCGGGTTCCAGCAGGTACTTGAAACGATATTCGGCGTAATACGCGTAGCGCGGGGCAATCAGTCCGCGCAGCTCCAGTTGCACCAGCAACGTCTTCAATGGCAGCGCACGAATGTTGCTTTGATCTGCCAGCGGCCCGATCAGAAATTCCCATTGGCCTCCAGGCGCAGCGGCCTGCAACTCCTCCAGCACATGGCGAATGCCATCGCGCTCCGGCGTGTCGCCATAGACGAAGTTTTCCAGCACATTAAGGCTGTCGCGGTTGGCCAGCACCAGGCAGTCGGAAGGTTGCCCGTCCCGCCCGGCGCGGCCGATTTCCTGGCTGTAGTTTTCGATGGATTTGGGAAGGTCGAAATGCACCACGTTGCGGATGTCGCTCTTGTCGATGCCCATACCGAATGCGATGGTCGCAACAATGCAATTGGACTGCCCGTCCATGAAGCGCTTCTGGATCACTTCCCGTTGCTCGTGGGGCAGCCCGGCATGATAAGCCTCGGCCTGAATGCCATTGCGATTCAGATGCTCGGCAATGTGCTCGGCGGTTTTCTGCAGGGTGACGTAGACGATGCTCGGCTGGCCCGCCCGCCCGGCCATCCACTCCACAAGCCGTCGACGCTTGTCCTCGCCGCGCACCGGTTCCACCAGCAGATTGAGATTGGGCCGATAGAAACCGGTGGTAATTACATCCTCGGCGGCGATGGCGAATTTCGCCTGCATGTCGGCGATGACTTTCGGCGTTGCCGTGGCGGTCAGCAGCAGGGTCTGCGGGATGTTGAACTGGCGCTGGTAGTGCGGCAGCTTGAGGTAGTCGGGCCGAAAGTTGTGGCCCCATTCGGAGATGCAGTGCGCCTCATCCACCACCAGCAGCGAGATTGGCACCTGCTGCAAAAAATTGCGGAAGCGCTCGTTCTTCAAGCGCTCCACGGAAATCATCAGGATCTTCAGCTCACCGGAACGGGCACGGGCCATCACATCATTGGCATCTTCGCGACTCTGTGCAGAGTCGATGCTGCCTGCCGAAATACCGTGACGCTGCAGGAATGCGAGCTGGTCCTGCATCAGCGCCAGCAACGGCGAGACCACCAGCGTCAGGTGTGGCAGCAGAAGAGCCGGCACCTGGTAGCAAAGGGATTTGCCGGAGCCCGTGGGAAAGATCGCCGCCGCCGAACGTCCGGCCAGAACGGCACTGATCGCCGCTTCCTGACCGGGTCGAAACTGTGGATAACCGAAAACCTGTTCCAGGGTGTTGTGCATGCGCTGTCACTCCGTTGACCGCTGTGATGCCAACAGCCTAGCGGGCGATCGCAGCGAGTCGAGAAAAGGCCGGGGGGCAAATCGATACGGGATGATACAGCGTCGGCGGCCCTGTCACGGGATCAAACAAATGAAACACTTTGTTCATCGCCATGTGAGTCGACCCGAGGGTAATGTCCGTCACGCTTCGAGCCAGGAAGGCCGATGCCTGTCACTTTTATCAAGGAATGAACATGCCGAATCTTTTGAAACGCCCCCTCGCCCTGATCCTTGCATCCCTGTTGCTGGGTGGATGCACGCCCTCTCCCGACAACTTTCCACCGCCTTGGGCATCCGCCATGACTGCGGGTGCAACCGCTTCGGTCTGACACCCGCAGACGCAGCGTCATGGGTGCAACACGGCCACCCGCAGCTGCTCATCCAGCACCCGCTCATGCACGTTCAGGCTTTTGCTTGCCCACTGTGCATGAGCCGGGCTGATATCGCCCGTGAATGCCGCCGCCAACTGACGCAAGTCCGCGACACTGCGTACCCGCGGGCAAAACGCTTGTTCGTCGCAACTCTGGCTGGCGTCGTGATAAGTGTTGAGCAAGCGATCCCACAGGCCGTCGCGCACCTGCCGGATCGACTTGAGCTGCATCTGCTGCACGCCCAATCGTTGTTTGAGTCCGGTTTCGTCCAACGCTTCGCTGGCCAGGAGGGCCTTGCCGAAGATCAGCACTTGCGCGCGGGAGGCTGTGTCGATGTTGTCCTGAGTGGTGAGGGCCTCCGGCCAGCCACTGCGCTCCAGATTGGCCAGAGCCAATCCGTTGCCCGCATCGGAGGCCATCGTCAAACGACAACCACTGGCCCACAGCAAAATGATCGAGGCCATTCGTAGCCACTGCATACCCAATTCCCTTTAAGCGTGTGTCGGACGCCTGGAAACGCCCTACGGATTCTGGCGCGCACCATACAGAGGTTTAACGGGAATCGCCCGACAAAAACGTCGGAAATTTCCCTGCTCAGGGTTTTGCTGTGAAAAAACTGCAAAAACGCGTAGGGCAAATACCCGAACGCCGGAAAAAACCCCTACGAACTCTGTCCATCGTGGCTGTCTTGTCCCGGTCGAGGGCGCCCTTCTATAGTGGCCGGCGCGGCTGAAAACACTGTGTCGGCCCGCGACTTCGTAAGGACACACCCGATCATGAACATGTTCAAACCGCTAAACACCCGATACCGCGCACTCACAACCAGCTATAGCGACAGGCCCGTGCTGGTCATTGATACCGAAGCGAGCCACCGCGATCTCCTCGATGCCGCCGATCAGCGACTGCGTGCAGCCAACAACCTGCTGGAAACGCTTTACTGCCTGTGTTTCAAACAGGCCGACGTGAAGGACATCCCCAATATCGTCAGTGTGCTCTATCTGCTGACTCAGGACGGCTGTGACTTGCTGGAAGTTGCCAGGCATCGGACAGGCAACCAGCGCCATCAGACGAGCTCCCAAAGCTCGCAACAATGACCGCAACGCTCAGAATCTCTCTGTCTGCACTCACATCAACGACCTCGGCCTCACCGACATCGATCTGCGAAACCACACCGTGGCTTCTTGCACCTGGTTCCCCGAGCTGGCTCAGGGTCGGCGCCATGCGTCACGGAACAGCGAAGACGTCCACTTCAAGGCGGTTAAAGAAACCATTTGCAGCCCGGCGAGAGCACTGACGTAGAGCAGTAGAAGGAAATCGGGCGACTCGTTGGAAAACATTATCGATCTGTAGGAGCGGCCTGCCTTGATCTGTATCCCGTTCCTACAGGCAGCGATGTCTTGTCTTCTATCAGCGCCAGTGGGCGGACACCTATAGTTGGAAGACCGAGACAACATCATGGAGCGGATCGGACAGGAAAATCCCGTTGCGGCGATGGAGCTCGATGAGGTTTTCGAACTGAAAGGAGAAAGCGCTCGCAAGCACCCAGTCATATATACCGAAAAGGTATCGCGCAAGGCACCCGCGAAATCGTCGTCACCCCAAACTACGTCATCATCTACGCAATCAAAGTTGATGTTGTGGAGGTACTGCGAGTGCTGCATACCCGACGGCGATGACCATGATGGCTGGAGAAAAAATGTTTAGGAGTTCGCGGCTCCTTAAGCAGCATTATTCTGGCTGCTTAGCGCGGACTCTGCGGAAATGATGGCAGTTGATGTGACAACGAAGTCCAACCAATCACCCACAAAAAAGCCGCCCCTGAGAGGCGGCTTTTTCATTCACCAGAACCAGATCTTACAACTTGGGCCCGGCAGCCTTGATCGCGTCGCTCACGTCGAACTTCTTGAAGTTCTCGATGAACAGACCGGCCAGAGCTTTGGCAGCTTCGTCGTACGCAGCCTTGTCAGCCCAGGTGTTGCGCGGGTTGAGCAGGTTGGTTTCGACGCCCGGTACGGCCAGCGGCACGTCCAGGTTGATGGTGTCCAGGTGTTCGGTTTCGGCACCGACCAGTGCACCGCTCTGGATCGCTGCGATCACGGCGCGGGTGGTCGGGATGTTGAAGCGTTTGCCGACGCCGTAGCCACCACCGGTCCAGCCGGTGTTGACCAGGTAGACCTTGGAGCCGAAGCCCTTGATGCGCTTGATCAGCAGTTCAGCGTATTCGCCAGCCGGGCGCGGGAAGAACGGTGCGCCGAAGCAGGTGGAGAAGGTCGACTTGATGCCGCTGCCCGAACCCATTTCGGTCGAGCCCACCAGTGCGGTGTAGCCGGACAGGAAGTGGTAGGCCGCCTGCTCGTTGTTCAGGATCGAAACTGGCGGCAGTACGCCGGTCAGGTCGCAGGTCAGGAAGATCACAGCGTTCGGCTCGCCGCCCAGGTTCTTCTCGGAACGCTTGGCAACGTGCTCCAGCGGGTAGGCTGCGCGGCTGTTCTGGGTCAGGCTGACATCGGCGTAGTCGGCGTGCTTGGCATCATCGATCACGACGTTTTCCAGCACGGCGCCGTGCTTGATGGCTTTCCAGATGACCGGCTCGTTCTTCTCGGACAGATCGATGCACTTGGCGTAGCAGCCGCCCTCGATGTTGAAGACAACACCTTCGCCCCAGCCGTGCTCGTCGTCACCGATCAGGTAACGGCTTTCGTCGGCGGACAGGGTGGTCTTGCCGGTACCGGACAGGCCGAAGAACAGGGTCACGTCGCCAGCTTCGCCGATGTTGGCGGCGCAGTGCATTGGCAGAACGTCGGAAGCCGGCAGCAGGAAGTTCTGCACCGAGAACATGGCTTTCTTCATTTCACCGGCGTAACGCATGCCGGCGATCAGCACTTTTTTCTGAGCGAAGTTGAGGATCACGCAACCATCGGAGTTGGTGCCGTCACGCTCGGGCACGCACTCGAAGTTGGCCACGTTCAGCACTTGCCACTCTTCACGGCCGGCCGGGTTGTACCGGGCCGGGTTGATGAACAGGCAACGACCGAACAGGTTCTGCCAGGCAGTCTGCGTGGTCATCTTCACGGCCAGGTAGTGATCTTCGGCCGCGCCTACATGCACGTGGGAAACGAAATGCTCTTGCGCGTTGTTGAACGCCTCGACGCGAGCCCACAGCGCGTCGAACTTGTCGGCCGGGAACTTGCGGTTGATCGGGCCCCAGGCGATGGCGTCCTGGGTGGAAGGCTCTTCAACGATGAAACGGTCGACTGGCGAACGGCCGGTGCGGTGACCGGTGCGAACGACCAGAGCGCCGGTATCGGCAAGCTCGCCTTCACCGCGTTTCAGGGCTTCTTTTACCAGATCATCAACACTCAGATCGGTGTACACGGCGTTATTGGCTTGCGTCATGAGGTTCCCCGTCGGCCAGTGGCCGAGTGTGCTCCAAACGTTTTGTAGTAGAAAGTCGTGCACTACTACCGCGAAAAAAGTGGGCCGAATTATGCCAGAAAAGCCCAAAAAGAGTAGGGCCCTCCCGTCGTAACGGCGTTATTCCGTCGTTGAGCAGTGAATTTACCTGCGCTGAACCGTTTTAGTGCCGGGTATCTGACGGCGTCTCGACACCCGCACCCGCGAACAATTGAGCGATATCCGCCGCATCGAACACGTAGCGCTGGTTACAGAACTGGCAATCGATCTCCACACGGCCGCCCTGCTCGGCCACCAATTGCTGCGCATCCTCCAGACCCAGGCTGACCAGCGCGTTGCCCGAGCGCTCACGGGAGCAGCTGCAGTGGAAGCGCAGTTTCTGCGCATCGAACAGCCGTACCTGCTCTTCATGGTAGAGACGATGCAGAACCGTTTCGTTGTCCAGGCTCAACAATTCATCGGCGGTCAGGGTATTGCCCAGTGCGGTGATGTGCTGCCAGCTGGCGGCGCGTTCTTCTTCATCTTTCAGGCGATCGGCCGGCAGTTGTTGCAGCATGAGGCCACGCGCACGACGACCATCGGCGCACAGCTTGAATCGGGTGCCGACCTGCTGGGACATGACGAAGTAGTTGGTGAAGCAATCGGACAGGGTTTCGCCGTCCAGGTCGACGATGCCCTGATAACGCTGGCCGACCGCCGGGTCGATCGTCAGGGCCAGGACACCGTTGGGCATCAGGTCGGCCAGGGTCGCATCCGGGCCGATCAGATCAGCCTCGTACCGCGCCAGGCCACGGATTTCACGCTCGCTGGAACATTCGATCATCAGCAGGGGAATCGGGCCTTCGGAACGCGCCTGGAGAATCAGCAGGCCATCGAATTTCAGGGTGCCCACCAGCAGCGCCGCAGCAGCCATCAGTTCACCCAGCAGTTGCGCAACCGGCTCGGGATACGGGTGCTTGGCGAGCACCTCGGCATAGCTGCGCTCCAGCGACACCAGTTCGCCGCGTGTGTCGCTGTCATCGAAGATGAAGCGTTGGGTGTAATCGGTATCGAGGAAATCGGTCATAGGTCTAGGTTTCTGAATTTAATGACAAAAAGGTTACAAAGAATGAAAATTCCGCGCTTCCGGCGTCGATTTTGATGCCTGTGTTCAGCCACGGGAGGCATTTTATGAACAATCCGGGTTTGTTCCAATCAAGGTGGAACCTCGGCCGGCTGGTTCTGTGCAATGCGGTGCCATTGGCACTTCTGGCTTTCTGGTTATGGCCTACGGGTCAGATGCTGTGTGTGATTTTCGACGAGTGGCTGTTCCGCTCACTCAACACACCGCTGGCCAGCAACCCCATATGGCTCCACATATGGGCAATTGCAAGTCTGCGTCCGTTCGACATTGTCGTCGGACTGATTCTGCTGACGCTGCTGATCAAGGGCGACTGGGTCTTCAAGGCGATTGACGTACGCCGCGCCTTCTTCGGCTTTTTCTCCATCCTGCTGCTGATGGTGGTGATTCGCGCGCTGTTTTCCAAGTTCGCCGACCACATGGGCTGGCAGCACAACAGTCCCTCCATGGTGCTCGAAGGCGCCGTCCATATGAGTGACTACTTCCCGCATCTGGAAAAGACCTTTGAGCTGAAAGATCGCTCGAGTCAGAGCTTTCCCGGTGACCATGCTTCGGTGTTGCTGATCTGGGCTTTGTTCATGGGTGTGTTCAGTCGCTCGGCCGGACAGTTCCTGACAGTCTGGGGCCTGGCGCTGCTGTTCATGCTGCCGCGTTTGGTGGCCGGTGCGCACTGGGGCCAGGACGATTACATCGGCGGCATGCTGCTGGCGGTATGGGCACTGGGGTGGGGTTACTACACGCCGTTTGCCTATCACGCGGCAAACTTCTGGTTGAAGGTCACCGCGCCGATTTTTGCTTTTCTGGGCAAGCTGCCATTGGTTTCGCGGATGAGTGTGGTGGCGCTCCGATAAAACGATGCGCCTGAAAAGATCGCGGTTTGCGGCGCTCCTTCGGGAGCGCATGCAGACTGCGATCTTTTATTCATTGCCACTGTTCCCACGAAATTTAAACAAATCGCGCCGCTGCTTTTTACTCGGCTTGCCATCGGTCGTCACACCCAACGCCCCGGCCTTGCGCATCGCCGCAGCGGCTTCACGCTTGGCGATACTGGCGTCGGTTTCCGCATACAGCGTCTGAGCTTCCGGCGCGCCGCGACGCACGATCGACAGGGCTTGCACCACTACGGTCTTCTCATCGAAGCCGGTACGAATTTCCAATTCATCACCGATGCGTGGCTCTTTGCCAGGCTTGCAGCGCTCCCCTCGACAATGCACCTTGCCGCTTTCAATAGCGGCTTTGGCCAAGGCACGGGTCTTGAAAAAGCGTGCAGCCCACAGCCATTTATCGAGACGGACCTTGTCGTCCTCTTCGCTTTTTTGTGCCATGGAATTTCCTCATTCTGAAATATTGATGAACTGTACTACCGTTTCTGTCGTGCCATGAATTGTGCTGTCCCGGATTACAATCCACACATTCCGGGATGTGTTTGATAAGGCGCAAATTCCGGCCGCAGATATCTGTCGCCTTTTATCCATTATTCTGCGTGAATACCGCGGATGCGGCTCCCTGCGGGCCGATCGGCTTTCACCGGTTGAGCATTTTTTTGAAGACATTTGACCATTTGACCGTTGTCGGTCTGCGCGAGTGGGTGGCGCTCCCGGATCTGGGAGTCGCAGGCCTTCGGGCAAAAATCGACACCGGCGCCAGCACCTCCAGCCTGCATGCCACCGACATCGAACCGTTCGAACGGGACGGCGAGAAGTGGGTGCGTTTCACCGCGCATCTGGGCACGGTGGTGCAGTTGCGTCACCGGCGTTGCGAAGCGCCGCTGGTGACCCGCAAGACCATCAAGAGCTCCAACGGCCAGGCCCAGGTGCGCTACGTGATCAGCACCACACTGGCCCTCGGTGACCGGGTATGGCCGGTGGAGTTCACCCTCGCCTGCCGCAAGTCCATGCGCTATCGCCTGTTGCTCGGTTCAAAAGCCCTGATCGACGGCCAGCTGGTGGTCAATCCGGGCATCAAGTATGTACAAGACAAGCCGGTGTTCCCGGTATCTACCTCCTCCACAGGTGTTGCATGAAGATCGCTGTGCTGTCGCGCAATCCGCGTCTGTATTCCACCCGCCGTCTGGTCGAAGCCGGAACCGAACGCGGGCATGAAATGGTCGTGATCGATACCTTGCGCGCCTACATGAACATCGCCAGCCACAAGCCGCAGATCCACTATCGCGGCAAACCGCTGGAAGGTTTCGATGCAGTGATTCCGCGGATCGGTGCATCGGTCACGTTCTATGGTTGCGCGGTGCTGCGTCAGTTCGAAATGATGGGGGTTTTTCCCCTCAACGAATCGGTAGCCATCGCCCGCTCCCGGGACAAGCTGCGTTCGCTGCAACTGTTGTCACGTCGCGGGATCGGCCTGCCGGTGACCGGCTTCGCCCACTCGCCCGACGACATTCCCGACCTGATCGACATGGTCAACGGCGCGCCGCTGGTGATCAAGGTGCTCGAGGGCACCCAGGGCATCGGCGTGGTTCTGTGCGAAACCGCGACGGCGGCGGAGTCGGTGATCGAGGCGTTCATGGGCCTGAAGCAGAACATCATGGTGCAGGAATACATCAAGGAAGCGGGCGGTGCGGACATCCGCTGTTTCGTGGTCGGCGACAAGGTGATTGCGGCGATGAAACGCCAGGCCAAGCCGGGGGAATTCCGCTCCAACCTGCACCGGGGGGGCAGTGCCAGCCTGATCAAGATCACCCCGGAAGAGCGCATGACCGCGCTGCGCGCCGCCAAGGTGATGGGCCTGACGGTCGCAGGCGTGGATATCCTGCGCTCCAATCACGGACCGCTGGTGATGGAGGTGAACTCGTCGCCGGGTCTGGAAGGCATCGAAACCACCACCGGCAAAAACGTGGCAGGGATCATCATCGAGCACCTCGAAAAGAACGGTGGCCCGAACATGACCCGCACCAAGGGCAAAGGATAAATAAACAGCAGCGAGCTACGAGCTGCATGAGGCGAGTAAAATCCGCTTTTGCTTGCAGCTCAAAGCTTGCAGCTCGGGGCTGCTTTCAAACGGCATCCCTTGGCAGCATCAATCCCAGCGGCAACCGCACCCGCGCCTCCAGACCACCACCGGATCGGTTGCGCAGCTCGACATTGCCACCGTGCATCGATGCAATCCGCTTCACGATCGCCAGGCCCAGCCCGGTGCCCTTCCCGCCTCGTGCGCGATCACCACGGGTGAAAGGGTTGAAGATCGCCTCGAGCTCCGACGGATCGATCCCCGCCCCACGGTCCATCACGCTCAACACCACATACGGCGCACTGTTGTCACCCGACACGTAGGCCGCGACTTCGACGCTGCCGCCCGCATGGTTCAAGGCATTGCCGATCAGGTTGTTCAGCAGGCGTTTCATCGACACCCGGCGCAGCGGAAACGGCTGGATCGGTTCCAGACGCAAGCGCACCTTTTCCTCACTCTGGTTGTACGGCGCTGCGACCTCACGCACCAGATCGCTCAGATCAACTTCCTCCACCGACTCGTCACGACCATCACGAATGAACGCGAGGAACTGATCGAGAATCGCGTCCATGTCTTCGATGTCACGCACCATGTCGTCGGTCAGGTCGGTGCGGTCGCCCATCAACTCCAGCGAGAGCCGCAGCCGCGTCAGCGGCGTGCGCAAGTCGTGGGAAACACCGGCCAGCATCAGCTCGCGCTCACGCCCGGCCTGTTCGACGTCTTCGGCCATCTGGTTGAAGGCGCGATACACCTCGGTCATTTCGCTGGGCGTATCACTGATCGGCAGACGTACGCTACGGCCCTGTCCCAGTTGCCGCGCCGCATAAACAAGGCGCTTCAAAGGCTGGTTGAGCTGGCTGACGAAAATCCATGCCGACGCGGTCGAGAGCAAACCGATGGCGAGGAACCAGCCGAGCACGTTCCAGATTTTCTGGCCGCGCAACGGATGCGGATACAGCGGCACTTTCAGCCAGCCATCACCGAGGCTTGGCGCACGCACCCACAGTGCCGGCGGTGAATGCATGCGCAGCCGGACTTCGGTATCGGCCCCCAGTTCCGCCTGCATCTGCCGCTGATAGATTTCGCTGTAGGGCCAGTGCTGTTCACCTTCCGGCACGCCTGCACCAATCACCCGGATCAGGGTCGCGGCATCGGCGATCTTCGCGCGGTTTTCTTCATCGGCCGCCCAATAGGCACGCAGCGTCAGGGCGACGCCGTGACTGTACTGACGATCAACCAGCACGTCCTCGTTCATCAGCAGATAAACCAGGGTCAGGGCCTTGGAGAACAATACGACGATGAGCACCAGCCAGAGGGTGCGGGAGAAAAAGCTTTGGGGGAACCAGACAGGGGTTTTCATGGATAACCGCTACGCGCTTGCAGGAGCGAGCAATGCTCGCATATTGCAGATGGCGAGTCTGTTGGCGCAGCGCTTCGCGCTTGCCTCCAGACCCGCTCCTGCAAATCAGCCGTCACTTGGTGGAGTTGCCATCCGGCACGAATACATAACCCACGCCCCAGACGGTCTGGATGTAGCGCGGCTTGGACGGATCGGGTTCGATCATCCGGCGCAGACGGGAAATCTGCACGTCGATGGAGCGCTCCAGGGCATCCCACTCCCGGCCACGGGCCAGGTTCATCAGTTTGTCGCGGGTCAGCGGCTGACGAGCGTTCATCACCAAAGCCTTGAGCACCGCAAACTCACCGGTGGTGAGCATGTGTACTTCGTCACCGCGCTTGAGTTCGCGGGTGGCCAGGGACAGCACATAGTCGCCGAACGTGACGTTTTCCTCTTCACTGCCCGGCGCACCCGGCACCGGTGCAGCCTGACGGCGCAGCACGGCCTTGACGCGGGCCATCAACTCGTCCGGGTTGAACGGCTTGGCCAGGTAGTCGTCGGCGCCCAGTTCCAGGCCCTTGATCCGGCTCAGTTCGTCGCCCTTGGCGGTGAGCATGATGATCGGGATCTGGTTGTTCGCGCCACGCAGGCGACGGCAGGCGGTCAGGCCGTCTTCGCCCGGCAGCATCAAATCAAGAACGACCAGGTTGAATACTTCACGAGACAGCAGACGATCCATCTGCTCGGTGTTCGGTACGGCGCGGGCACGGTAGCCCTTGCTGACGAAGAAGCGTTCCAGCAGGCTGCTCAGCCCAGGATCGTCGTCAACAATAAGAATTTTTTCGCCTTCAGCAGTTTGTGCAGTGCTGCTCATTGGATGCTCCTTTTAGCTCGGCGCGCATTATGGCGTAGCTGCCGTTATACGCACCGTGTGCATTGTTAGCAGATTTTTCCTTCACTGCCAGAAAACCGGGGCTTGAGCCTACAGACCGTGTCGCCCCCGAATGACAGAACGCCGGTTATAATGCGCGGCCTTTTGAGTCAGGCAACGTCTGAATCGTTACCGCAGGTGGCCGCCCTTTATTTTCATGGGCGTCGCAGTAATTGTTCGATTTCACGGGTCAACGGAATGCCTTTTGACCCAGGCAGCGGCCGTGAGCGAGCCGCCCCACCAGACTCCGGGCCTTCATTTACGTGCCTGCGAGCCTGCTTTTCACAATTTGTCAGGTGGTTTTATGGACAGCATCAACAGCCGCATCGCCGAGGAACTCGGCGTACGCCCGCAACAGGTCGAAGCGGCCGTCGCGCTACTCGATGAAGGCTCGACAGTTCCCTTCATCGCCCGTTACCGGAAAGAAGTGACCGGCAGCCTCGATGACACTCAACTGCGTCATCTGGAAGAGCGTCTGCGCTACCTGCGAGAACTCGACGAACGGCGCATCAGTATCCTCGCCAGCATTCAGGAGCAGGGAAAACTCACCCCTGAACTGGAGCGCGAAATCAAACTCGCCGACACCAAGACCCGCCTCGAAGACTTGTACCTGCCGTACAAGCAGAAACGCCGCACCAAGGGCCAGATCGCCCTGGAAGCCGGCCTCGGCGAGCTGGCCGACGGCCTGTTCAACGACCCGAACCTGACCCCGGAAACCGAAGCCGCGCGCTTCATCAACGCCGAAAAAGGCGTGGCGGACATCAAGGCTGCACTGGAAGGCGCCAAGTACATCCTCATGGAGCGTTTTGCCGAAGACGCCAACCTGCTGGAAAAACTGCGCAACTATTTGAAGCAGGAAGCCACCCTCAGTGCCCGCGTGATCGCCGGCAAGGAAGAGGAAGGCGCCAAGTTCCGCGATTACTTCGAACACGACGAGCCGCTGAAAGGCGTGCCGTCGCACCGCGCGCTGGCGATTTTCCGTGGCCGCAATGAAGGCATCCTCAGTTCTGCGCTGAAAGTCGGCGAAGAACTGCCGGGCACTTTGCACCCGTGCGAAGGCATGATCGGCCAGCACGTCGGCATCCAGAACCAGAACCGTCCGGCCGACAAGTGGCTGAGTGAAGTGGTGCGCTGGACCTGGAAGGTCAAGCTCTACACCCACCTGGAAACCGACCTGCTGGGCGAACTGCGCGACGGCGCCGAAGCCGAAGCGATCAACGTTTTCGCCCACAACCTGCATGACCTGCTGCTGGCCGCTCCGGCCGGTCCACGGGCTACCCTGGGCCTCGACCCGGGCCTGCGCACCGGCTGCAAGGTCGCGGTGGTCGACGCCACCGGCAAGCTGCTGGATCACACAACCGTCTACCCACACGTACCGCACAACAAATGGGACCAGACCATCGCGATTCTGGCCGCCCTGTGCGCCAAGCACTCGGTTGACCTGATCGCCATCGGCAACGGCACCGCCAGCCGTGAAACCGACAAGCTGGCCATCGAGCTGATCAAAAAATATCCAGCCATGAAAATGACCAAAGTCATGGTCTCCGAAGCCGGCGCATCGGTGTATTCGGCATCGGAGCTGGCAGCCAGAGAATTCCCTGATCTGGATGTGTCGATCCGTGGCGCTGTTTCCATCGCCCGTCGCCTGCAAGACCCGCTGGCCGAACTGGTGAAGATCGATCCGAAATCCATCGGTGTCGGCCAGTACCAGCACGACGTGTCGCAACTGAAACTGGCGCGCGGCCTGGATGCCGTGGTCGAAGACTGCGTGAACGCCGTGGGCGTGGACGTGAATACCGCGTCGGTGGCGCTGCTGGCGCGGATCTCCGGCCTCAATGCGACCCTGGCGCAGAACATCGTGACTCACCGTGACGAAAACGGCGCGTTCAAGACTCGCGCCGCGCTGAAGAAAGTCGCGCGTCTGGGCGAGAAAACCTTCGAACAGGCCGCCGGCTTCCTGCGCGTGATGAACGGCGACAACCCGCTGGACGCTTCGGCCGTTCACCCGGAAGCCTATCCGCTGGTGCAACGCATCGCCGCCGAAACCGACCGCGACATCCGCTCGCTGATCGGCGACGCCGGGTTCCTCAAGCGTCTGGACCCGAAGAAATTCACCGACGAGACCTTCGGTCTGCCAACCGTCACCGACATCCTGCAGGAACTGGAAAAACCGGGCCGCGACCCGCGTCCGGAGTTCAAGACCGCCGAGTTCCAGGAAGGCGTCGAGGACCTGAAAGACCTGCAACCGGGGATGATCCTCGAAGGCGTGGTGACCAACGTGACCGCGTTCGGTGCGTTCGTCGACATTGGCGTTCACCAGGACGGTCTGGTGCACATCTCGGCGCTGTCGGAGAAGTTCATCAAGGACCCACGCGAAGCGGTGAAGGCCGGTGACGTGGTGAAAGTGAAGGTCATGGAAGTCGACATCCCGCGCAAACGCGTCGGCCTGTCGATGCGCATGAGCGACACCCCGGGCGAGAAAGTCGACGGTGCCCGCGGCTCGCGTCCGGGCTCGGCGCCACGCCAGTCGCAGGGTTCGGCTCCACGCAAGGAAAGCGCCCCGGCTGCCCCGGCGAACAACGCCATGGCCTCGCTGTTCGCCAACGCCAAGCAGTTGAAGAAACGCTGATGGAAATTCCGGCCGGGCTCGTCGAGAGCGCGTTTTACAAGCTGTTGGGCTGCCGCCTGCAGAGCCTGGAAACCGGGGTGGCGCAAGTCGCCCTGGTGCTGGAACCCGAACTGCGCAACCGCGGCGGCAAGCTGCACGGCGGCGCGCTGTTCAGTCTGGTCGATATCGCCATGGGGCTGGCCTGTTCCAGCACCCACGGTTTTGACCAGCAGAGCGCTACCATCGAGTGCAAGATCAACTACATCCGCGCCGTCTCCGAAGGCGAGGTGATCTGCACGGCCCGGGTGATCCATCCGGGCCGGCGCACGCTGGTGGTCGAAGCCGACGTGATGCAGGGCGACAAACTGGTCGCAAAAGCACAAGGCACGTTCGCTGTCCTGTAGCTAGTCGTCATCGATTTGGGTTAATTTCGGCGCTGTGATCGCAGCGTCGAGCTTTTCTGTGGGAGCGGGCTTGCCCGCGAATGGGGCGTATCAGCCAGTATCAACTAGTCTGATACACCGCTTTCGCGGGCAAGCCCGCTCCCACAGGGATCGCGTAATCTTCGCGTGCATCGGCCAGATTCAGGGAGCGAAGTTGGCGTTTCAACGGGGGCTTCAGGGCCCGAAAAACCAGGCGAAAACGCCAGTTTCAACTTCACCCTTGTAGACCGTCCTGCCCACCCCCATATTGGGGCGACTGACGCGTGAAGGAATCCAAATTGAGCGAACTTCTCAACCGCCGCCTGGCTCTGCTCGGTGAGCGCGCCAACCTCTCTCTGCTCCAACAGTGTCTGCACGGCATCGAACGCGAATGCCTGCGCGTGACCGGCGAGGGTCGACTGGCGCAAACGCCGCACCCCGAAAGCCTGGGTTCCGCGCTGACCAACGAACAGATCACCACCGACTACTCCGAGTCGCTGCTGGAATTCATCACCCCCGCCCTGTCCGACCCGGCCGATACCCTGGCCAGCCTGGAAAGAATTCATCGCTTCGCCTACAGCAAGCTCGGCAACGAGTACCTGTGGAGTCCATCGATGCCGTGCCCGCTGCCGGCCGAGGAAGACATCCCGATCGCCTATTACGGCACCTCCAACATCGGTCAGCTCAAGTACGTCTACCGCAAGGGCCTGGCCCTGCGTTACGGCAAGACCATGCAGTGCATCGCCGGGATTCACTACAACTTCTCCCTGCCTGAAAAGCTCTGGCCGCTGCTGAAAGAAGCCGAAGGCTTCGTCGGCACCGACCGGGATTTCCAGTCGTCGTCCTATATCGCGCTGATCCGCAACTTCCGTCGCTACAGCTGGCTGCTGATGTACCTGTTCGGCGCTTCGCCGGCACTGGATGCAGGTTTCCTGCGGGGCCGTCCGCACCAGTTGGAACAGTTCGATGCGGACACGCTGTACCTGCCCTACGCCACCAGCCTGCGCATGAGCGACCTCGGTTACCAGAGCAACGCCCAGGCCGGCCTGACCCCGTGCTACAACGACCTGTCGAGCTACACCGACAGTCTGCGCAAGGCTGTGGCCACGCCGTACGCACCGTACGTGGAAATCGGCACGCACCAGGATGGCGAATGGGTGCAACTCAATACCAACATCCTGCAGATCGAAAACGAGTACTACTCCAATATCCGCCCGAAACGCGTGACCTACACCGGCGAGCGGCCGATCCAGGCCCTGATGGCCCGTGGCATCCAGTACGTCGAAGTGCGCTGTCTGGACATCAACCCGTTCCTGCCGATGGGCATTGACGTCACCGAGTCGCGCTTCCTCGATGCATTCCTGTTGTACTGCGCGCTGAACGACAGCCCGCTGCTGACCAACATCAGCTGCGGCAATGCCACTTCCAACTTCCTCAGCGTGGTCAAGGAAGGTCGGCGTCCGGGCCTGCAACTGCAGCGTGATGGCCAGCCAGTCGATTTGAAGGAATGGGCGACAGAACTGTTGGAAAACATTGCTCCGCTGGCAGCGATGCTCGATCAGAGCCATGGCGGCGATGCCCACAGCAAGGCCCTCGACGCGCAACTGGCCAAGGTCAGGGACGCGTCCCTGACGCCTTCGGCCCAGGTGCTGGCAGCCATGACCGAACACAAGGAAAGCTTCGCGCAATTCTCCCTGCGTCAGAGCCAGGTTCACGCCGAGTTCTTCCGCAGCGAGCCGTTGGCGGCTGACGAGCAAGCGAAGTTTGAAGAACTGGCGCGCTCGTCGCTGGCGCAACAGGCTGAGCTGGAGCAGAACGAAGTTGGCGATTTCGATGTGTTTGTCGGGTCGTATCAGGCGAGCATTCTGGCGATCAGTAATTGATTGATCGGCTTTGGATCTTTTCCCCTCACCCTAACCCTCTCCCCGAGGGAGAGGGGACTGACCGAGTTGTACTCTCGAACTGCATCGACCTGAAATACCAAGTCGAACTCCGATTTTGAAAAGCCCCCCGATCAGCTCCCTTTCCCCCTCGCCCC